>NZ_BDBP01000038.1 GCF_001613045.1 Nocardia lijiangensis NBRC 108240
GACCGCGCCCGCTCGCGCCGACCCGGGGCGGCGCGTCGGCGACGTTCTTCGACGGACGACCGCCGGGACGCGGCGGTTCGTACTTGTCGGTCACCGGATCCTCGTCCGCTTCCGGCTCCGGTCGCCGCAGGCGACGGCGCGCAGGCTCGGCGGGTGCCTTCTCGTCGCCGCGCTTCGCGGTGCGTCCCCAACTCGAACCGCGGCGGGCCTCCGTGGACTGATCCGCTGCCGACTCCCGCTTGGCCGCCACGATGCGCAGGCCGCCGATGGCCAGCACCAGCGCGGTGGCGAGGATCATCGTCGGGAACCGGTTCACCAGCGGGATGGCCAGGTTCAGCAGGATGTCCTTGAGTCCGGTCGAGATCCGTCCGGTCAGTTGCTGATAGGCCAGCGGAACCGCGAGGAAGAGCAATAGCGGTGGCAGGACCATCGCGGTGAACAGCCCGCGGAACCGCACGGCGAGCACCGCGGCGACACAGCCGGCGACATACAGCGTGGCGAAGCTGGCGGTGAGCTCGACGCTGTCGCCGCTGGCATCGATCAGGAACCCCAGCAACGTGCACGCGACCGCGATCAGGACTGCCGCCCAGGCCGGGACTCCCGGCACCGAGGGCAGGACCGAACGTTGCGGCGCGGGCACCCGGGATCGCACACGTTGGGTAGCAGCCACGTCATGAACACTAACTGCCGCACCGTTCGGTGGGGTTACGGCGGGGCCGTTGCCCCGTTAACTGGCAGGCGGAAGGACGCTCTCAATCGTCGGCGTCGGCGAACCCCACGGCACGCGGGCGGGAGTCCACCCGCTGGATCGCAGGCGCCTCCTGTTCGGCTATCTCGAGCTCGTGCAGTTTGCGCGCGGTGACCATGACCCGCGACTCGACCGAGGCGACAGCGTAATTGAAAGCGTCCACCGCCTTGCCGAGCTGGGCGCCGAGCCGGTCCAGGTGCCTGCCGGTCATGCCGAGTCGCGCCGACAGCTCTCTGCCCAGTTGCTGAACCGTCGCCATATCCCGGGACACGGCCTCCTGCCGCCACCCGAACGCCACCGTGCGCAGCAGGGCGATCAGCGTCGTCGGAGTGGCGAGGATCACGTTGCGGCCGAACGCGTGTTCCAGCAATCCCGAATCCGTGGTGAGCGCGGCGTCCAGGAACGGGTCGCCGGGCACGAACAGCACGACGAACTCCGGCGCGGGATCGAAGGCCGCCCAGTACGCCTTGTCGGCCAGCTGGTCGACGTGCGCCCGCAGCTGCTTGGCGTGCCGCACCAGCAGGTCGGCGCGCACGTCGGGGTCCTCGGCGGTGCTGGCGTCGAGGTAGGCGGTGAACGGCACCTTGGCGTCGACCACGATGTGCCGGCCCCCGGCCAGGTACACGACCAGGTCCGGCCGCACCGAACCGATGCGGTCCGGCCCGCCGTCGCCGCGCACCGCTTTGCTCACCTGCGTGGCGAAGTCGCAGTGCTTGGTCATCCCGGCCAGTTCCACCACGCGCTCCAGCTGGATCTCGCCCCAGCGCCCGCGCACCTGTGGCGCCCGCAGCGCCGCGACCAGCTGACCGGTCTGGCTGGAGAGCTGATGCGAGGTGCGCTGCATGTTCGCCACCTGCTCGCGCAGGCCCGAGTACGCGTTGATGCGATGGTGTTCGACCTGCTGGATGTGCTGGTTCAGCGCACCGACCGCCTCGCGCAGCGGCTCCACCATCGCGCCGACGGCGTGCGAATGCCTGCGCGCCGCATCCTCGTTCGCGGCGTGCAGCGACTGCCGTAGCAAATGCTCGTTGTCGGTGGCGGCCGCCAGTCTCGCCTCCGCGACGGCGGCCCGCTGCCCAGCCCTCGCGGTATGCCCCAACCAGCCCATTCCGACTCCAGCGGCGAATACCAGCAACAGTGCGACGAGCATCGGTGCGGTCATAGCGCAGATGGTGCCGTACGCCACCGACATCCGAGCAATCAGGCAGCACCCGTGCGGGGATCGTCGGCCGCCGGGCGTTGAACCACACGCAAGCAACGCACCTTCCCAGCCGCTTCGAGGGCGAGCCTGACGAGCCCGTTCGCGGCCGTCTCGCGTCCGGGTGGTCGAAGCGCATGCGACGCAGTCGCGAGTCTCGACCACCCGGACGCGAGACATGAGGGCCGCGAACACGCCGCGCCGCAGGCGCGGCAAATTGAACCCTGTCGGTGGATGGCTCTACGGTTTCTGGCCATGCGGATGTTGCACACCTCGGATTGGCACATCGGGCGTACCTTTCACGGCGTCGATCTGCTTGCCGATCAGGCACGTTCGCTGGCTGCCATCGCGGAGTTGGTGGCGGCCGAGTCGGTGGACGTGGTGGTCGTGCCCGGCGACCTGTACGACCGGTCGATCCCGAGCGCGGACGCGATCGCGGTGTGCAACCGGGGTTTCGAGGCGATTCGCGACGCGGGCGCGGTGATCGTCGCGACCTCGGGCAATCACGATTCGCCCGCGCGGCTCGGCGCCGGCGCGAGTTTCGCCGCGGCGGGCGGGCTGTATCTGCGCACCACCGTCGCCGACGCCGATCGGCCGGTCGTGCTGGCCGACGAGCACGGCGAGGTGGCCTGCTACGGCATCCCGTATCTGGAGCCGGAGATCACCCGCGCCGAACTCGGTGTCCCGCAGGCGCGTTCGCACGCCGAGATCCTGGCGGCGGCTATGGGCCGGATTCGCGCCGATCTCGCGGGACGGCCGGGTGCGCGCGCAGTGGTGCTCGCGCACGCGTTCGTCGTCGGCGGCGAGTCGACCGGTTCGGAGCGGTCCATCTCGGTCGGCGGGGTGGAGACGGTGCCGCTCGCGGAGTTCGACGGCATCGACTACGTGGCGCTCGGCCACCTGCACTCGCCGCAGACGCTGTCCGGGTCGGTGCGCTATTCGGGCTCGCCGCTGCCGTACTCGTTCGCGGAGAGTTCGCACCGCAAGGCGGTGTGGATCGTCGACCTCGACGCGGACGGGCTGTCCGCCGTGCAGCGCCGCGACCTGCCGGTGGTGCGCGGGCTGAGCCGCCTCACCGGAACGCTGGACGAACTGCTCGCGGATCCGGCGCACAACGCGGCCGTCGACCATTACGTGTCGGCGACCCTCGTCGACCAGGCCCGCCCGATCGACGCGCTACGCAAACTGCGCGAGCGCTTCCCGCACGCCGTGCACGTGGAATGGGTGCGCCCCGGCGGCAACCCGGAGCTGCATTACCGTGAGCGAGTGCACGGCCGCCGCGACACCGAAGTAGCACAGAGCTTCCTCACCGACGTGCGCGGCGCGCCGAGCGAGGGGGAGATGAAGTGGATCGAGCGGGCACTGGCCGCCGCCGTGGCCGAACCCGAACGGGTGTCCACAGTGCCCGCCGAGCATTCGCTCTCCGGCGAGCTGAGCGCATGATCGCGCGGAATGCAGTGCGCGGGTCTGCGCTGGGCCGATGGCGCAGGTTTGCGCTGGGCCGATGGCGCAGGTTTGCGCTGGGCGAATGGCGCGGGTTTGCGCTGGGTGGATGGCGCGGGTTTGCGCTGGGTGGATGGCGCGGGTCTGCGTTGAATGAGTGGCGCGGGTCCGTGCGGAGGGTGTGGCGCGAGGTCGGCGCATGAGACTGCACCGGCTGGAGATGACCGCGTTCGGCCCGTTCGCCGACACCACGGTCGTCGACTTCGACGCGCTCGGCGCGGACGGGCTGTTCCTGTTGCACGGTCAGACCGGCGCGGGCAAGACGACCGTGCTGGACGCGATCGCCTTCGCCCTCTACGGCCGAGTTCCTGGCGCGCGCGGGGAAAGCAAGCGCCTGCATTCCGATCACGCGCCGGAACAGACGCCGCCCCAGGTCGTGCTGGAGGCGACGCTGGGCGGGCGACGCCTGCGGCTCACCAGGATTCCTGAGTTCGAGCGGCCCAAGCTGCGCGGCACCGGTATGCGCACCGATCCGCCCAAGGCCACGCTGACCTGGTTGGACGGGCGCGGCGAGAACCTCTCGCGCATCCCCGATATCGGCGACGAGATCATCCGCCTGCTCGGCATGAGCGCCGACCAGTTCTTCCAGGTGGTGCTGCTTCCCCAGGGCGATTTCGCGCGTTTTCTGCGGGCCGACAACGAGGATCGCGAGAAGCTGCTCGAAAAGCTCTTCGACACCGAACGTTTCGGCACCGCCGAGCACTGGCTCGCGGACAAGCGCCGCACCTCGGCGACCGAACTGGAGTCGCGCAGGCAGGGCATCGAACGGCTGATCGCGCAGATTCGCGGCGCCGCGGGCCTGAGCGTGACGGAGTCGGTCGGCGTGTTGGAGGCCGTTGGCTGGTCGCAGGATCTGCTCGCCACCGCCCGCACCGACTTGACCGAAGCGACCGCGGAAGCCGAACGCTGCCAAGCGGATTCGTCCGAGCTGCGCAAGTTCGCCGACGAACAGCGGCGGCTCACGGAGCTGAAGCGCCGGACGACGGCCGCCCGCGGTCAGCTCGACCACTACGCCGCGAGCGCCGATCACCGCGTCACGCTGCGCGAGGAGCTCGAAGCCGCCCGCCGGGCCCAGCCGGTCACCGAGGCCATCGACGAGGCGCGCGCCGCGGTCATGACCTCGCGTCGTCGCGAGGGCGAGGCGGATGCGGTCGCGGCGCGACTGGCGGGCGCGCTGCTCGAGCCCGCGGCGGCCGATCTCGGCGGTGCGGAGCTGGTGGCACCGGAAAATGCTGGTGCGGACGAGGATTCCGGTGCGGACGAACCGAGTCCGGCGATTCGTGCGGACGCCGATCTCGACGCCGTCGTTCGTCGCTGGAGTGCCCAGATCGGTGCGCTCGACGAGGTGCGGTCCGATGCCGCTGCCGCCGACCGGCTGCGGCGGGAAGTCGCCGAGCTGCGCACCGAGTCCGCCGCGCTGACCGAACGGATGACCGAGCTGACCGCGCGGCGTGCGCGTCTGCCTGCGACGATCGCCGCGGCCGAGGCCAGGGTCCGTGAGGCGGGCGAGGCCGCCGCCACGCTGCCGTCGCTGACCGCCGAGTGCGAACGACTCCAGGCCGCCGCCACCGCCGCCGTCGAATTGGCCGGTCGCAGAACGGATCTGGATCGCGCCCGGATCGAATTCGAGAGCGCGCGGACCGTCCACAACGACGCCAAGGAACGCGTGCTCGACCTCCGGGAGCGCCGCCTTGCGGGCATGGCCGCCGAACTCGCGGGTCAGCTGGTCGAGGGGGAACCGTGCACGGTGTGCGGCGCGGCGGAGCATCCGGCACCGGCAAAGCCCGCGCCGAGCGCGGTCTCCAAGGACGCCGAGGACGCGGCGGTAGCCAGTGAGCGCACCGCCGAGGAGAACCGCGACCGCGTTCATGCCCGAATCACCGGTCTGGAACGCGAGATCGAGGCGCTGGCCGCCCGCGGCGGCGACGCCGACCGCGTCGAGCTCGCGGCCGCTCTGCGCTCGGCGACCCACCGCTACGAGGACGCCGCCGAACTCGCCGCGCTGGTCGACGGATCGACCGCCGAACTGTCCCGGCTGCGCACCGCGGAAACCCGCCTGCACGACGACCTGCGCGCGACCGAGGCGGGCGGCAGCACCGTCGTCACCCGCATCGCCGCGTCGGTCGCCCGCCTCGACGAACTCACCGACCGCCTGCGCGCCGCCGCGGGCGCCGACGAAACCATCGATCGCCGCCGCGCCCGGCTGAACGGACTCGTCACCGACGCGACCGCGCTGCGTGCCGCACGCACCGCGGCGGCCACCGCGCGGGAGCAGGTCACCGTGGTCGCGGATCGGGTCGAAAGTCTCGCGCGCGCAGCGGGCTTCGTTCCGGAAGAGCCGCTCGGCGCGGATGCCGCCCGCGACGACGTCGCGTTGCTCACCGCTTACGCGCGCGTCGTCAACGCCGCCTCGCGAACCCCGCAGCGGCAGCAGGAAATCGACGCGGAACTCGTCGCCGCCGAGCACGCCCGCGCGCACGCCGAGAAGGTGCTCGCCGAACCCGAGATCCAAGCCGCCGCCACCACCGAACTCGGCGATCCCGCGGAGTTGGAGTGCAAGCTCGCCGAGTCGCAGGCCCGGCTGAACGCGGCCGTCGCCGCCCAGGCCGAGGCGGGACGGCGGGTGCAGCTGCTCGAGGAACTCGGTGGTCAGCTGTGGACCGGGGTGGACCGGATCGCGCCGCTGCAGCGCACCCACGAAGAGCTGGCCGGACTCGCCGACGTGGTCGCTGGACGCGGCGAGAACAACCGGCGCATGTCGCTGCGCTCCTACGTGCTCGCCGCCCGCCTCGAAGAGGTGGCTCTCGCCGGATCGGTGCGGCTGCGCCGAATGTCCGGCGGCCGTTACGAATTCGTGCACTCCGACAAGGCAGGCCCACGCGGCAGACGCGGTGGCCTCGGCCTCGACATTCGCGACGACTACACCGGCGCCGTGCGCCCCGCCAAGACCCTCTCCGGTGGCGAGACCTTCATGGCGTCCCTCTCGCTGGCGCTCGGCCTGGCCGACACCGTCGCCGCCGAATCCGGCGGCCTCGTCCTGGACACCCTCTTCATCGACGAGGGCTTCGGCGGTCTGGACGCCGACACCCTCGACGCCGTCATGGGCGTCCTGGACGAACTCCGCGCGGGCGGCCGCGTCGTCGGCCTCGTCAGCCACGTCGACGAAATGCGCCAGCGCATCCCCAGCCGCCTCCACGTCCTCCGCGGACGCACCGGCTCCCACCTCCACACCACCGTCGCCTGAGCCCGCGGGGTGGTCCTAACGCTCGGCAGGCGCTGAAGCCTCCGCTCTTTCGGGATCGGCCGACGGCGCGGTTGTTGTCGTCCGCAGAAGGGTGAGGGTGAAGAGGACGCCGAGGGTGGCCAAGGTGGCGGCGGTGGCGAAGGCTGCGGTGAGGCCGGTGCGGTAGGCGGTGTCGGGGGGTGTGGTGGCGCGTGTGGTGATCAGGTCGGCGAGGAGGAGCAGGGCGGTGACGCCGAGGCCGGAGCCGACGCGTTGGGCGGTGTTGACGATCCCCGCGGCGATGCCTGCGTCGGCGGTGTCGACCGAGGTGACAGCGGGGGCGGTGACGCCGACGAAGGCGGCGGGGAGGCCGATGCCGAGCAGGATCGCGCCGGGGAGGATGTCGATCGGGTAGTCGGCGTGCTCGGGGAGGCGGGCGAACCAGCCCATGGCCAGGGCTTGGAGTCCGAGGCCGAGCGCCAGCACGCGCGCTGCGCCGAGACGGTCCATGAGGTAGGGGATGACGGTGCGGGAGGCGAGGATGTTGACCACCGCGACCGGGAGCACCGCCAGGCCGGAGCGGGTCGGGCTGTAGTCCTGGGTGTTCTGCAAATACAGCGCGAGCAGCGCGAAGGTGGGCACGTGTGCCGCGCCGACCAGGGCGTTCACCACCGCCGAGCCGCTCACCTGGCGAATCGTGAAGAGCCGCAACGGCATCAGTGGGTGCGGGCTGCGCGCTTCGACGACCACGAAGGCGGCGAGCAGCGCCAGCCCGAGGGCGAGCAGACCGGCCGCGATCGCACGGGTGCCGGTTGTGCCGAGCGCGCCGATCGCATAGCCGATGAGCAGCAGCGCCGTCGTTCCGGTGATGGCGCCGGGAATGTCGAGTCGGCGCACCCCTTCGGCGGGACGCGCGGAGTCGGGTGGTAGCAGCCGGACGCCGGCGAGCGCGACGAGCCCGACGGGAACGTTGACCAGGAAGATCGAGGGCCAGCCGAACGCGTCGGTGAGCGGTCCGCCCACCGCGGTGCCGATCGCCGCGCCCGCCGCGCCCATCGCGCTCCACACCCCGAAGGCCCGGTTCCTGGCCGCCTGCGCGGTGAAACTTGCGGTGAGCAGGGCGAGTTGGGCCGGAATCAGCACCGCGGCCCCGACGCCCTGGAGGGCGCGCGCCGCGATGAGCAGCGCGGCGGAATCGGCGAAGCCCGCCAGCGCCGACGCGGCGGTGAACACGACCAACCCGCCGGTGAATACCCGGCGCGGTCCGATCAGGTCGGCGGCGCGCCCGCCGAGCAGCATGAACCCGCCGAACGCCAGCAGGTACGCGTTGGTGACCCAGCCGAGCCCGGCCTCGCCGAGTCCGAGGTCCGCGCCGATGGCGGGCAGTGCCACGTTCAGCACCGTGGTGTCGAGAAAGACCACCAGTTCCACGACGGTGATCAGCAGCAGGACCAGCCGGTCTCGGCGGTCGAAGACTCTCTCGGCCATTGGCCATCCTCTCACTAGAGTTCAACTCTAGTGAGAATGTCACTAGAGTTGAACTCTAGTCAATGCTGTCATTGCAGCGGCGCCTTTTTTCGGCAGCGACCGGCCGGAAGTGCGGACGATCGCCCGATGACTGTCAGCGGCGCGTGCACCACCCGCAGGCGCGGCATGTCCGACGCGCGGTAGGCAACGCCATTGCTCTGCCCGTTTCGTTCCCGCAAAACGTGAACGCGCCGGTCACCCCGAGTGGGTGACCGGCGCGTACGAGCCCGGCGAAAACCTCACGCTTCGTGATCGAGCAACCACCTCTTGACGTCCAGCCCCCAGCGGAACCCGCCCAGCGCCCCGCCGATCCGCAACACCCGGTGGCACGGCACGAACAACGCCGCCGCATTGCGCGCGCACGCATTGGCCGCGGCGCGGGTCGCCTCCGGCCGTCCGGAGATGGCGGCGAACTCGGTGTAGGTCACCGGATCGCCCGCGGGCACCTTGCGCAGCACATCCCAGGCGTGCATGAGGAACTCCCCGGACCGCTGGCGCACCGGAACGTCATCGATGGCGTGCACGTCCCCGCGGTGATAGGCGAGGACGGCCTCCGTGACGGCGCCGAGCGAATCCCGTTGGCGCAGTGCGGTGGGGCGCAGCGTCGGATGGATCAGCAGGCGCAGGTTCTCCGCGTCGGCGGTCCAGCCGGAAGCCAGCACCGCGCCCTCGTCGTCGGCGATCGCCGTGAACGGGCCGATGGGGGTGTCGACGACGGCGAAGCCGGCGGCGCGGGTCGATTCGATGCTCATGGTGTGCTCGCTTTCGATGCGGCAGGGGTGTCAGTTGGTCTTGCGTGCCGAGCGGGCGGGTCGCTTGGGTGCTGCGGCGCGTCTGCTCAGCGCGGTCTTCCACAGGTGCATGGACAGATAGGAGCGCCACGGCGCCCAGCGTGCAGTCGTGCTCAGGTCGATGCCGAGCAGGTCTGCGCCCTGCCGGACGACCAGGTCGGTGTCGAGCAAGATATCGGGGTCGGCCAGCAGCCGCATGATCACGTAGTCGGCGGTCCACGGTCCGACGCCGTCCAAGGCGAGCAGATCGCGGCGCAGCTCGGCCGCGGTGCGTCCGGGATGCAGCTGCAGATCGCCCGCCGCGATCGCGGCCGCGGCGGCGACGATCGAGCGGATGCGCCGCGCCGGGCCGGTCAGCACCTCGGCGCCCCGCTCGGCGATGACGGCCGGGGTCGGGAACAGTCGCGGCACCGGCCCCTCGACGGGATCGCCGAGCGCCTCCACCAACCGGGCCGTGTGTGTCGCCGCGGCCGACACCGAGATCTGCTGACCGATCATCGTGCGCAGCAACAGTTCCGGGCCGTCCAGGCATCCGGGCACTCGGATGCCCGGGGTGAACAGCACCCGATCGGCACCGGTGCGCGACATGCCCGCGCCGACCGTGGCGGGCGCACTGCCCGCATCGGGCAGGGTGGCGGTGCGCACCCGGCGCGCGTCCTCGTCGTCGAAGGCGTCCACGGCCCGGCCTGCGGATGCGCGAGGTGCGCTGCTTGCGAACGCGGCCATCGCGTCCGCGCCGAGCACCTCGTCGATGCCGACCGGATCGGCGTCCAGATCGAGCAGGTGACGCAGCCGCGCGACGGTCGGCGCGAGATCGCGCATGTCGTGCAGTGCCAGCTCCGCGCGCACGTGATCGCCGCGGAAGCCGAGCCGGGCTGTCGCGTGTCCGTGCGGCGTGCGCAGATTCCTGGTGTAGACGCGGTCTTCCCACAGCTCCATGCCGGGCGCCACGTGCGCGGAGAGGAACCACTCCAGCCAGGCGCGGTCCATCGGCTCCCGGTACGGAAGGCGAAGCGAGAGTGTGCCGTTCGCGGTCGGCGCGGGCTGTGCCGGGTCTTTGCGCGCGCGCTGTGACTCGGTGCGCATGGTGGTCGGGCTGACCGCGAACACCTCGCGCACGGTGTCGTTGAACTGCCGGATGCTGGCGAAGCCCGCCGCGAACGCGATATCCGACATCGGCATCGCGGTGGTCTGGATGAGCAGGCGCGCGGTGTGTGCGCGGTGCGCTCTGGCCAGCGCAAGCGGACCGGCCCCGAGTTCGGTGGTGAGCACCCGGGTGAGCTGGCGCTGGGAATAGCCGAGGGTGGCGGCCAGCGCGGGCACCCCGCCCCGCTCGATGACGCCGTCGCCGATCAGCCGCATGGCCCTGGCCGCCAGATCGGCCCTGGTGTTCCACAGTGGCGAGCCGGGCGCCGCATCCGGCAGGCAGCGGCGGCACGCACGGAAACCCGCGTGCTGCGCCGCGGCCGCCGTCGGCAGGAAGCTGACATTCGCCCGCTTCGGGGTGATCGCCGGACACGAAGGGCGGCAATAGATTCCGGTGGTACGCACCGCCGTGAAGAACTGACCGTCGAAGCGCGAGTCGCGCGTCGATACCGCCCGATAGCACTGCTCGAAATCCAACGCCGTGATCGTCACGCATTCCACAATGTCACCCGTCGCCGCCCCGTGCTAGCGGAAATCAGACACTATCGCCAGGCCGGCTCCCGGCGCCACAGACCGTCCACACGCCTCACACAGGCACAGCGCGTGTGAAGCGTGCGGACGGTCTGTGGCAGGTGGTGGATCAGCAGCAGCGGTTGGTGGGGCTGCGGTCTGCTTCGGCGTGGCGGTCGCGCCAGTATTGGCGCTCGGTGGGGATCGGGCAGCCCGGGTGGGTGCGCCGCAGATGGGCCACATACCGCTGGTAGTCCTGGCCGCCGAGGATGGAGCTGAACCACCAGACGACCCCGCGCACCGCGTCGAACGCACGCCGCGGGAGGGCCGGTCGCGCTGACCTGCCCTCCCGCGACGCGAGCGATTCGCCCATTACGCGGGCGCTTCCGCCTTGGCCGCGCCCTGCGCGTGGGCCGCGCCGGGTGCGCGCACCTTGCCCGTGGCGATCAGCTCGTCCCATTCCTTCTGCACGGCCTTCTCCGTCGCGGTGGCGACGAACCCGCTCGGCGCGAAGATCTTCGACGGCTCCTCCGGCGACTCGGTGGTCTCACCACCGCCGGAGCGCCAGGCACGGAAGCACACCAGCGCCCCGACCACCGCGACGATCAGCACCAGCACCGCGAACACGATCGAGAGCGTGCCCTGGATGAAGGTGTTGCGGATGACGGTCTCGACGTCCTCCGGCGTCTTCGCCGTCAGGCAGAGCTTCCCGGCTTCCTGCGCCTGCTGGCAGAGGCTGTGCTGCTTCCAGTAGCCCAGCTTCGGATCGTCGGAGAAGATCTTCTGCCAGGACGCGGTCATCGTCACGAGCAGGTCCCAGGCGAGCGGAATGCCCGGAATCCAGGCCCATTTCGCCAGGCCCTTCTTCACGATGATGGTCATCACGACGGTCAGCGCGACGGCGGCCAGCAACTGGTTGGCGATACCGAACAGCGGGTAGAGCGCGTTGATGCCGCCGAGCGGATCGGTGACGCCCATCAGCAGGATGGAACCCCACGCCGCGACCACGACGAACGAGCACAGCCACGCACCGACCCGCCAGGACGGATCCTTGAACTTGCTCAGCGGGCCGCCGAAGTTGCCCAGCGCGTCCGAAGTCATGAACCGCGCCACACGGGTGCCCGCGTCGATCGTGGTCAGGATGAACAGCGCCTCGAACATGATCGCGAAGTGGTACCAGAACGACTTCATGCTTTCGCCGCCGAGGAACTGGTGGAACACCTCGGAGATGCCGACCGCCAGGGTCGGCGCGCCGCCGGTGCGCGAGATGATGCTGTTCTCGCCCACGTCCGCGGCGGCGCCGGAGTAGGTCTCGGGCGTGGCGGGCGGACCGGCAAGGCCGAGCGAATTGGTGTAGGCGGCAGCCTTTTCCGGGGTGCCGCCGGTCAGGCCGAGCGGCGCGTTCATGCCGAAGTACAGGTGCTGGTCGATGATCGAGGCGGTGATGATGGCCATCACGGCGACGAACGACTCCATCAGCATGCCGCCGTAGCCGATCATCCGCGCGTGCGATTCCTTCTCCAGCAGCTTGGGCGTGGTGCCGGAGGAGACGAGCGCGTGGAATCCGGAGAGCGCGCCGCAGGCGATGGTGATGAACAGGAACGGGAACAGGCTGCCCGCAAAGGCCGGACCGGTGCCGGTGGAGGCGAAGTCGGAGATCGCGGGCGCCTTCAGCACCGGCATGGTGATGAGGATGCCGACCGCGAGCAGGCCGATGGTGCCGATCTTCATGAACGTGGACAAGTAGTCGCGCGGGGCGAGCAGCAGCCAGACCGGCAGCACCGAGGCCAGGAAGCCGTAGGCGATCAGCAACCAGGCAATGGTGGTCCGCGACAGCGTGAACCAGTCGGCGCCCCACTCGGTTTCGGACACCCAGCCGCCGGAGACGATGGCGAGCAGCAGTAGCGCGATGCCGATCGCGGACACCTCGCCGACCTTGCCGGGCCGCAGGAACCGCAGGTAGACGCCCATGAACAGGGCGATCGGGATGGTCATCGCGATGGAGAAGACGCCCCACGGGCTCTCGCCGAGCGCGTTCACCACGACCAGCGCGAGCACCGCGAGCAGGATCATCATGATCACGAGAATCGCCACGATGGCCGCGATGCCGCCGACCGCGCCGAGTTCGTCACGCGCCATCTGCCCGAGGCTGCGCCCGCGCCGCTTGGTGGAGGCCCACAGCACCAGGTAGTCCTGCACCGCACCGGCCAGACAGACGCCGACCACGATCCAGATGGTGCCCGGCAGATAGCCCATCTGCGCGGCGAGCACCGGACCGACCAGCGGACCCGCGCCCGCGATGGCGGCGAAGTGGTGCCCGTAGAGCACCCGCCGATCCATCGGCATGAAATCCTTGCCGTTCTCCAGGATTTCGGCGGGCGTCGCGAGGTCGTCGCGCGGCTTGGTGATCTTCCACTCGATGAATCGCGCGTAGAAGCGGTAGGCGATGATGTAGGTGCTCACCGCCGCGATCACGATCCAGACCGCGTTGACGTCCTCTCCGCGCGCTATGGCGAGGATGGCCCAGGCGACCGCGCCGAGTATCGCGATTCCGGCGAAGATTGCCTTCTTCGCCGGGGTTATCGGGGACCTGTCCACCACGCCGACGGGCGGCAGGTCGGGGTCGGTCCGCAGATATTCGATTGTCGCCATCTGCCTACTCTCCTGTGAAACGCGCAGGATCTCGACGTGCGGGATCTTGCTGAAACACGAGACAAAGTAGCCCATGGCCGATCGTCGTTGCGCGGATTCCGGCCATCGATGGGCGACCGTTAAATATTGTTCGTGTGTCGGCCCGCACGTTATTCATAGCCGGACGTATGCTGCGGTGCTGTTCGTCACACTCCATGTCCGCCCCGAGGAGGGCTGTTCTGGATCCGACCCCGCGTTCGCCCGCGCCGTGCCCGGCCGCGCGCGCCCTCGGGCGGCCGACCACCGCAGCGCCGCGCGGAATTCGCAGGCGCACCCTGCTCGGCTCGGCGCTCGCCGCGCCGCTGCTGGCGGGTGCGTGCGGTTCCGACGACGACGCGCTGACGTTCTTCTTCCAGGCCCGTCCCGAAGAGGCGCGAGTCCGGCTGCGGATCATCGACGAGTTCCGTAAGCGGCATCCGGACATTCCGGTGCGCACCATCATGTCGGGTCCGGATCCGTTGCAGCAGATGCTCACCTACTGCGCGGGCGGCAAATGCCCCGATGTGCTGATGGCCTGGGAACTGCTCTACGCGGGGCTGGCCGAGCGCGGCGTGCTGCTCGATCTGCGCACGCTGCTGGACAAGGAGCCCGAGTACGCCGCCGCATTGCGCCGCGACAGTTTTCCCACGCTGTACGACACCTTCACCTACGGCGGCGGCCAGTACGCGCTGCCCGAGCAGTGGTCCGGCGTCTTCCTCTATTACAACCGCGCGCTGTTCGCCGAAGCCGGGCTGACGCCGCCGGTTCGCTGGCGCGACGCGTGGAGTTTCGACGAATTCCTCGCCGCCGCCCGCGCGCTCACCCGCCGCGATGCCGACGGGCGCACCAGGCAGTGGGGTTTCGCCGACGCCTGGGTGCCGTACTTCTCGGCCGCCTGCTTCGGGATGAACAACGGCGCCGAATGGTTCACGCCCTCGGTGAATCCGACCCGCACCAATCTCGGCGATCCGCGCTTCGCGGAGGGGTTCCAGTTCTACGCCGATCTCGCGGTGCGGCACCGGGTGGCGCCGAGAGTCGCCGACCAGCAGTCGGTTTCGGCACCGGATTTGTTCCGGCGCGGTCGCGCGGCCATGGCGCTCGGCGGGCACTGGCTGTACTCCGAATTCGCGGGCAACGACGGCGTTCCCATCGATCTGACCGTGCTTCCGGTCGGCCCACAGGGCGGATCCGGGGCGATCACCGACGTCGGTTGCACCGGCCTGTCCATCGCCGCCGACAGCCCGCGCATCGAACAGGCTTGGGAGTTCGTGAAATTCGCGACCGGACCGGTCGGGCAGGCCATCGTCGCCGAGTCCGGACTGTTCGTGCCGGTACTGAAATCCGCTATGGCCACACCGGGATTCGCGGCGGCGCACCGCGAGATCCGGAATCTGGAGGTGATGACCGACGGTCCGGCCAATTCGCGTCCGCTGCCGGTGACGCCGATGTGGGGCAAGGTGTCGGCGCTGCTCGAACGGGGCGGGAACCGGGTGCTGCGGGGTGCGGCGACCGCGCAGTCGGAGAGCGGTCGGCTCGCCGCGGACGTCGACGAGTTGCTGGCGGCGCGATGAGTACCTCCGTCGACGACGCGGTGCTGGACGACGCGGGAACGCCCATTCCGCAACGCAAGACGAGGGGATCGCGCAGGGGCACGGCGCGGCCCGGACGGCTGGCGCGCAGGCGGGAGCGGGCCGGATGGTTGTTCGTCGCACCGAATCTGGCCGCGGTGCTGGTCTTCCTGCTGTTCCCGCTCGGCTTCTCGCTGTATCTGAGCTTCCACGCGTGGGATCTGTTCAGCCCGCCGCGGTTCGTCGGAACAGCGAACTATCGTCGGCTGTTCGGCTCCGATCCGCTGTTCCTGATAGCACTGCGCAATACCGCGGTGTTCACCGTGCTGACGGTGCTGCCGACGGTGGCGATCGGGCTGGTGGTCGCGGCCGTGCTGAACCGAAAGCTGGCCGGTATCGGCCTGTTTCGCACCATCGCATTCCTGCCGCTGGTGGCGTCGACGGTGGCGATGGCGGTGGTGTGGCGGTTCATCTTCACCACCGACGACGGGCTGCTCAACATAGGGCTCGGCTGGTTCGGCATCGACCCGGTGCCGTGGCTGACGGACCCGGACTGGGCGCTGGTCTCGCTCAGCATCGTGACCGTGTGGAAGAGCGTGCCGTTCGCCACCGTCATCCTGCTGGCGGCCATGCAGGGCGTGCCGGAAACCCTGTACGAGGCGGCGAAGATCGATGGAGCGGGCGCCGTGCGGCGCTTCCGGTCGGTGACGCTTCCGCTGATCCGCGGGCCGCTGTCGTTCGTCTTCGTGATCACCGTCATCAACTCGGTGCAGGCCTTCGACCAGGCGTACGCGCTCACCGGCGGCAGCGGCGGTCCCGAGACCGGCACCTATCTGCTCGGGATCATGCTGTTCCAGCACGCCTTCGGGTTCTACGAGGTGGGCTACGCCTCCGCGCTGGCCTGGGTGATCTTCGCGATCCTGTTGGTGCTGACGGTTCTTCAATTACGTCTGTCTCGGCGTGAGGAGACCGAGTTGTGAACGCCGAGAAGATCTTTCACCGGAGGGGCAAGACCGCGGCGAGCGCCCGATCTGCCGGAGGCCGGGCAGCCGGACAGGGACCACCCCGACTCGATGGTCGTGCAGCCCGCGGTCGCGTGGACCGGGCGGTCGTACGCAGGTTGGTACGCGGCATCGGCATCTACGCCGCGCTGGTCGGCGTCGCGTGGTGTGCGCTGGCGCCGATCCTGTGGGCGCTGTCGGGTTCGCTGAAACGCGACGGCGAGATCACCGAGCCGACCATGCTGCCCGCGGATCCGCAGTGGTCCAACTTCGGCCGGGTGTTCGAGCTGCTGCCGATGGGCCGCATGCTGCTCAACACCACCGTCTACGCGGCGTGCGTGACCGCGGGGCAGGTGTTCTTCTGTTCGCTGGCGGGATATGCCTTCGCGCGCTTGCGTTTTCGCGGAAGAGAGACGTTGTTCCTGGCCTACCTCGCGACGCTGATGGTGCCGCTCACCGTCACGGTGATCCCGCAGTTCCTGCTCATGCGCGCCTTCGGCTGGGTGGACACGGCATGGTCGATGATCGTGCCCGGCCTGTTCGGCAGCGCCTTCGGCACCTACCTGATGCGCCAGTTCTTCCGCACGCTGCCAACGGAATTGGAGGAGGCCGCCATCCTCGACGGCTGTTCCACCTGGCAGGTGTACTGGCGCGTGCTGCTCCCGCACACCCGCCCGGCTCTCATGGTGCTCGCGGTGCTCACCTGGATCACCGTGTGGAACGACTTCCTCTGGCCGCTGGTCATGATCCAGCGCAACGAGCTGGCGACGGTCACCCTCGGGCTGGTCCGCTTGCAAGGGCAGTACTACTCGCAGTGGCCGTTGCTCATGGCGGCCGCCGTCGTCATCCTGCTGCCCCTGCTCGCCGTCTACGCGATCGGTCAACGGGCGTTCATCCACGGCATCGCCATGTCCGGCCTCGGTGGCCGGTGACGAAAGCTGCTGTCACGCAACCGATGCGGAAGAGGTGCCGAAGCGCGGCGGCGGCGTCCTACTGGGCCGCCGCCACCGAAGCTCCGTAGCGACCGCGCGAGATCGGATGTGCGGCATCGGTTTCCGACGTGGGGGAGCGGGGTGGGTTACTCGCCCCAGTAGGTGCCGAAGCTCCAGAGGTTGCCCTCGGGATCGCGGACGGTGAAGCCACGCGAACCGTAGTCCTCGTCGCGCAGGCCGCGCACCACCTCGGCGCCCGCGGCGGTCGCGCGGTCGAAGAGGTCGTCTGGCTTGTCGCAGACGATGTAGAGCGAGTCGTTGCCGGGCTTGCGCTGACCGAACGGAGTGTCGTCCTTGCTCGCGGAACCGAACATGATGCCGCCACCGAGTGGCCAGCGCAGCTCGCCGTGCTCGACGATCGACGGATCGTCCTCGCGGGCGTAGACGGCCGAGACCTGGAAGCCGAAGGCGTTCACCAGGAAATCGGTCATCGCCCTGGCGTCGCGGAAGGCGAGGCAGGGCCAGATCGCGGTGCGGGTGGTGGTGTTTGCTGTCGTGGGATTCGTCATGACTCCAGCCTCATCCTCCGACCCCCGGCTCGTCTTGGACGGATGGAATCTCCTCGGCCAGCCAGGTGGTCGGGCTGCACCCCGCGAGGTCGAGGAAATCGCGATTCAAGTGGGCCTGGTCGTAGTATCCGCAGGTCGCGGCGACCTGGGCGATGGAGACGAACGACGGCGTGCGCTCGAGCATCCGCCTGGCCCGCTCGAAACGGGTGATGCGGGCGGCGAGCTTCGGGCTCAGCCCGAACTCGGCGCCGAACTTGCGGGTCAGATGCTGACGGGTCCAGCCGATGCGCTCGGCCAGCGGACCGATGCTCGCGGTGCCGCCGCTGGCGACCACGGCCCGCCACGCCCAGGTGAGCTCGGGGGTGACGAGCCGGTCGGGACAGGACATGCGGGTGAGGATCTCGTCGCAGACGGCGAATCGTCGCGACCACGGCGCCTCGCCCTGGAGCCGCTCCCACAGCTCGTCACCGGTCGGACCCGCGAGCTCGGCGCATTCGAGCGAGGTGTTCCAGATCTCCGCGGCGGGCAGCCCGAACAGCGTCCGGCAGCCGAGCGGGGTGAGCGCGATGGCCACGCCCTCCTGATGCCCGTCGTGCGCGATGGCGGCCGAACTCGCCTGCAATCCGCTGAGGACACAGCGGTAGTCGCGCGGCTGCTGGGCCGGATCGGTCTGCGCGACGACATCGATGGCCGGGCCGATGGCGACGATGAACGTGAGATGGCGCGACGGCATGCCCCGGTGCAGGCCGGGCGCGTATCCCGTCATCCGGTAGCCGAGGTAGTGATCGATGAATGCCGCCAGCGCGGGCGCCGGTCGGGCCGTCACCACCTCCGTGGTCGGCTCCATACGGGTCACGGTACGCCCGCGCGGGTCGTCCGCCCACCGATCTTCGGGCGCGCGAACGTGGCACACGCCGCGGTTCGGGGTGCGGTGAGATCGCGCACACGGGCGGCCTCGGGTCTGTGAGTTCGGATTGCCAGCCAGTTACCGTTACGCCTTCAGATGAGGAATGGAGGTGTCATGCGTCGAATCCGATACGAGCGCAGTGGTGGTCCCGAGGTGCTCGAGCTGGAGTCGGCGGAGACACCGGTACCCGGGCCCGGCGAACTTCTGGTGAAGGTACACGCGATCGGCGTGACCCTGCCGGTGGTGCGCAAGGTGCGCGAACAGCCCGAACCCGTCCCGCTGGGCGGGGAGGTCGCGGGCGAAGTGATCGCGGTGGGGGAGGGCGTCACCGACTGCGCGCCCGGCTACCGCGTCACCGGCCTGTGTTTCGGCCACGGCTACGCCGACTACGCCCTGCTGCGTCAGGAAATGGTGTCGCCCATCCCCGACGGCGCCTCCGCCGTCGACGCGGTCGCGCTGGTGCGCAGCGGGCTCGTCGCGCTCGGTGCGCTCGACGCCGCGAAGCCGGAATCCGGTGAATCCGCGCTGGTCACCGCCGCGGCAAGCGGTGTAGGACATCTGGCCGTGCAGCTGGCGCGGGTGCGCGGAGCCAAGCGCGTGGTCGCCGCCGTCTCCGACCCCGCCAAGAGCGAGTTCCTTCGCGCACTCGGTGCCGACGAGGTGGTCGTGTACGGGCAGCCGTGGGGCGAGCCCGTCGACTACGTCCTCGATGCCGTCGGCGGTGACCTGCTCGGCCCCGCCCTCGCCGCGCTCGCGCCCGGCGGACGTCTCGTCGCCTACAGCTCCGGCGGCGGCGTCATCCAGGCCTACGACCTGCTGGCAGGCGCCAAATCGGTGATCGGCTTCCAGATGGCGCGGGTCGCGCGCGAGACGCCGGCGGTGTACGAGCACTGGCGGCAGGAGCTGTGGCAGTACTTCGCGTCCGGGCAGGTGCGGCCCGTCGTGCACGGGGAATTCGCGTTGGAGGACGCGGCGGCGGCGCACGCGGTGATCGAGGGGCGCGGGAATCTCGGGAAGGTTGTTCTGATTCCCTAACGGCTCGCTGCAGCCGCTTGGTCGAGCCGTCTACGAGGTTTCGCATAGCGGCCTCAGCGCAGTGCCGTGGATGCGGGCCGGAGATGTGTCGGCCCGTGCTCGAAGCGCTGCGAGCCAGGCTCGGGGATCCCTCCGCGGCCGGTCGGATCCGTGCGGGATGCCGAGGCGATGGCGCTGGCCGGGCGGTCCGAGGCGGCGCGTAGACTCTCTACCTCGTGAGTCTCACCCTCGGAATCGTCGGCCTGCCCAACGTCGGAAAGTCGACGCTGTTCAACGCGCTGACCAAGAACGACGTGCTGGCCGCGAACTACCCGTTCGCGACCATCGAGCCGAACGTCGGCGTGGTCCCGCTGCCCGATCCGCGGCTGGACAAGCTGTCCGAGATCTTCGGTTCCGAGCGCATCGTGCCCGCCACCGTGTCCTTCGTCGACATCGCGGGCATCGTGAAGGGCGCCTCCGAGGGCGCGGGCCTCGGCAACAAGTTCCTCGCCAACATCCGCGAGGCCGACGCCATCTGCCAGGTGGTGCGCGTCTTCGCCGACGACGACGTGGTGCACGTCGACGGCCGGGTCGACCCCTCCGCCGATATCGAGGTCATCGAGACCGAGCTCATCCTCGCCGACCTGCAGACCCTGGAGAAGGCCGTCGTGCGGCTGGACAAGGAAGCCAAGGTCAAGAAGGACCGCAAGCCGGTCGCCGACGCGGCCAAGGCCGCCCAGGAGATCCTCAACAGCGGCAAGACCCTCTTCGCGGCGCAGGATCAGGTGGACACCGAACTGCTCAAAGAGCTTTCGCTGCTCACCATCAAGCCTTTCCTCTACGTCTTCAACGCCGACGAGTCCGTCCTCACCGACGAGGCCAAGGTCGCCGAGCTGAAGGCCTCCGTCGCCCCCGCCGACGCCGTCTTCCTCGACGCCAAGGTGGAAGCCGAACTCCTCGAGCTCGACACCGAATCCGCCATGGAACTCCTCGAATCCATCGGCCAGACCGAACCCGGCCTGCACGCTCTCGCCCGCGCCGGCTTCCACACCCTCGGCCTCCAGACCTACCTCACCGCGGGCCCCAAAGAATCCCGCGCCTGGACCATCCACCAGGGCGACACCGCCCCCAAGGCCGCGGGCGTCATCCACACCGACTTCGAACGCGGCTTCATCAAGGCCGAAATCGTCGCCTTCATCGACTTGGTCGCCGCGGGCTCCATGGCGGCCGCCAAGTCCGCGGGCAAGGTGCGGATGGAAGGCAAGGACTACATCATGAGCGACGGCGACGTCGTCGAGTTCCGCTTCAACGTCTGAGCCCTGCGAAGAAGTAGTGCAGCGCGTGTATCGCTGCTGGTAGAGACTCTGCTGAGCCCCCATCCGTGTCCGGGTGGGGGCTCAGTCGTTTCGCCGGCGTCAAGCGTTGGCCGGTTCGGTCAGCGCGGTATGCGGCATAGAGCGGACGTAGTCCGGCGGTGGCCTATCGAAGCGTCGTCCCGCTCGACACGTTATGTGACACCTACGGCTTGGCCGACGAGGTGATCGGCGATCCGGCCGGGGCCCCGGAGTCCGGCACCCCTGCGTAGTCGGGCAGCTCGACGCCGTTGATCGCACGCTCGATCAGCTCGGTGAACCATTCGCTGTCGAAATCGATGCTCGGCTCGGCGTCCGGCCCGGGGACGTCGCGGCTGCGCGCGTTCAACCGGCCGATCTCCTGGTTGGCCTCGACGAACGAGCGCATCCGCCTCTCGTACCCGGCGAACCCGGCTTCCGGGTCCCACCCGGCGGCGGCCAGCTCTCCGGCCAGCAGGTAGGCACCGACCAGGGCCAGCCCGGTGCCCGCCCCGGACATCGGCGACGAGCTGAACGCCGCGTCCCCGAGCAGCCCCACCCGCCCGCTCGACCAGCGGTCCATCACCACCTGGGCGACCTGGTCGAGGTAGAAGTCCGGGGTGTCGTCCAGGTGCGCGAGGATGTCCGGGGTCAACCAGCCCAGCCCGGCCATCCGCTCGCGCAGCAGCCGCTTCTGGGCCGCGACGTCGCGGTAGTCGACGTCGAGGTCGGCCGAGGGGAAGGAGAACATGGCCATCGCCCGGGTGGCGTCCGGGATGGGCCGCAGGCCGGCGGAGCGCCCGGATTCCTGGTAATCGATCAGCCAGCGGTCCAGCCCGAACTCGTTCGGCACGGTGTAGAAGGCCAGCACGTGCCCGAGGTGACGGACGAACCGCTCGCGCGGCCCGAAGACCATCGCTCGCAGCGCCGAGTGCAGCCCGTCCGCCCCGACCACCAGGTCGAAGCGCCGCCGGTCGCCGCCCGCGAAGGCCACGTCGACCCCGTCCGCGTCCTGGGTGAGCTCGGCGATCCGGTCGCCGAAGACGTACTCGACACCGTCGCGGGTGTCGTCGTGGAGCACCCGGGACAGGTCCCCGCGCAGGATCTCGATCTCCGAGATGAACCCGTCGCCGCCGTCGTCATCGGCACGGTAGGTCTCCAGCACGTTCCCGTCCACGTCCACGGTGTACGCGCCAGCGGTCTCGGTGCAGGCCGCGCGCACCGCCGCGTCCAGCCCCATCCGCCGGATGACCTCCTTGGCAACCCCCCGCGCGTCCACCGCCTGCCCACCGGGACGCAGCTCGGGGGCCCGCTCCACCACGGTCACCTCGGCCCCCCGCCGGCGCAGCCAGTGGGCCAGCGCGGGCCCCGCGATGCTCGCCCCCGCCACCAACACTCTGGTACCGCTCACTGCGCCTCCTGCTCACTCGCCCGGATCACGTCCGGATCGCTTGCTCCTGCTCTGACCCACCGCTGTCGGTGTATCCAGAGGTATCGACGACGGATCCACACAAAATTCATCGGTGCAGCCGAGATCGTGTCCACGCTCGTGCGAACACCCTGAACCCGCAGGCATTACAGCGCGTGTCGACCTGGGCTGGAACCTGGAACAGCTGACCTGCGTCCAACCCGAGCATGAACAACTCACGGCGACAACGAATTGCGCGCACCGGCGGCGATCCCGATGACCCGGTAGACCGCTGGCGGCCGCATCAGGTGCGAATGGCATGGTCATTGTGATGCCGGAGGGCTTCCGGCCGGGGCGACCGCTAGCGGCGCAGGAGGTCCACGACGCCGGTGTTCGACTCATTCCCGCCGCCCTCGGCGACCCGGCGCTCCATCAGTGCCATGAAGGGCGTGAGAAGTTCGGGGCTGACGCCCTGCTCGGCGGCGGTACGCAGCAACGTCCCGTTCGTCGTGACCATCATCGCCAGGTTCGACTCGACGCCCTCGGTGTAGTCGCCGCTCGCCAGCTGCGCGGCGGTGCCGTATGCGTATCCGGCCATCGCCTGTTGGTAGCCGACCAGGAGTGGTGCGAACTCCACCGGCGAGATGTCCTCCGGACCTATCAAGGCGAAGGCGTGCGCGGCGCCGGCGAACATGCCCCACATCGCGCTGAGCAGGGCGATATCGTAAAGAGCTGCGAACCCGGCGTCGGCGCCGACGTAGGTGACACCGGCGGGTACGGCCAAAGCCTCGGCGTGGGTCTCGTGCAGCTCGGCCGAACCGCTGTAGAAGACGTACCCGCCGGAGTCGGCGACACCGATCATCGACGGAACGGCCATGATCCCGCCGTCCAGGAAACGTCCGCCGCGCACGGCGATCCAGTCGGACAGGCCGCGGGCCTCGGCCGGGGTGCTGGTGGTCAGGTTGACGATGTCCCGACCGGTCAGGTCGATACCGTCCAGGGTCGCGCGAACCGACGCGTCGTCGAGAAGACACACAACAACGAGAGAGTTCGCGGTGACGGCTTCAGCGGCGGTGGACGCGACAAGGGCCCCTTCCGGAGCCGGTCGGGCACTGCGGTTCCAGACCGTGACGGCGTACCCGGCGGCGAGCCAAGACCGGACCAGGGCCGAGCCCATATCGCCGAGGCCGAGGACAGTGAGCGACTTATTCGAGTGATCGGACATGAGGGCTACTCTTGGCGAGGCATCCGGGTCGATCAAGTACGCACATGGAAGTGGGTACGTACTTCCGGGTAAGAGAACAGGCAGGTGGAAGGGGTAGTCGTGCCGATCACACGCAGACCGGGCGCGTACACGTGCGGGCTCGACGCCGCCCTCTCGGTACTGAACGGCAAGTGGAAGATGCTGATCCTGTGGCCGCTGAGCGAACGCCCTCACCGATTCGGTGAATTACGCCGCCAGGTACCGGGTGTCTCCGAGAAGGTCCTCACCACGCAACTGCGGGAGCTGGAGGCCGATGGGATCGTCCACCGCAAGGTGTACGACGAGGTGGTCCCACGCGTCGAATACTCGCTGACCCCGCTGGGCGAACTGCTCAACAACGCCCTGCTCCCCTTGGAAGCATGGGGCCGTGAACACCTCATGGACGACCCCGCACTCTCCGGCCGTCACTGACTATGCCCCACTGAACATCCAACCAGCAGTTCAGCGCCACCTGCGGCCAGCCGCAACGACGCCTACGCGGCTCCGAGAATTCCGGCACGGACGTGCCGAACAAATCGGGTCGCAGAGGCTATTCGGCTCTGGAACTCCACTCGTGCTGCGGCCGCTCACGCGCGGTCGCGGCGGACCTGGGCCGAAGTGACTGCGCAGCAGGGTATTTCGGCTGCTTCCCGGCGGTTCAGCAGTCCGTCCCGGTGGTCTGGGCAGCATAGTTGCTACCCGATGTCAACGGGGTCGAGTTCCGAAGCGGATTAGCGTCTGCGAAGAAGTAGGGCAGCAATGCAGGACGTCTTGGACTCCGGAGGGTTTCATTCGTCCTCGGGAAGCCGTGATTCCGCGTCAGGGGAAAGCCGTCCGCTGTTGGGAGGGTCGATCGGCTCCGGGCGAGTGATGACCAAGCGGCGGATAGCTCGCAGGTACGCGTCCTCGGGTGAAAGCGGTTCGCTGCCGGGCGGGTAGATCGGCTCCGGGCGAGTTCCGAACAGGTAGTCGCGGAAGGCTCGCAGGTACTCGTCCAGGTCCCGTTGATCGGCGAACCTGGTTTCGGTCGGGTCGAACCATTCGTCCGGTGTCGGGCGCCACGCGATCATGTAGTCGAGAGCGTCGCGCACCATGTCGCCGTAAGTCGGATCTGTGGCGCAAGTGTCGCGCAGCGCTGGGGCGCTCAGCCGCATTCCGCGGCCGTTCTCGGCGTGGTGCATGTTCACCAGTGGCCACAGCAGGCCATTGATATGCGGGATTTCGTCCCACCATGTGGTTTTCGTGTGCAGTGTCTCGCTGGCCCGCATTCGGCGGCCCGATGCTGTGACGGGTGCCGGGTATTCGGAAG
Organism: Nocardia lijiangensis NBRC 108240; assembly: GCF_001613045.1. Taxonomy (GTDB): domain Bacteria; phylum Actinomycetota; class Actinomycetes; order Mycobacteriales; family Mycobacteriaceae; genus Nocardia; species Nocardia lijiangensis. Next base: position 24,599 of record NZ_BDBP01000038.1, read on the forward strand.
GCGCGCCTCTTCGGTCGATGGCGCCGGTCGGCCCGGTTTTGAGGTTCACGGGTGGATACCACACGCCGCGCCACACCGGGACTCCGAGATAGTGAGTACCCACCGGCAGTGGCTCGGCCAGTGAGATGTCGACCGTAATTCGGTGCACGGGTGGCATCGGTTCGTCGGGGAACAGCTTCGCCACCATCGACAGGCAATCCGGTACGTCGAATCCAGTCACGCCGACGCCCTGCCGGAACCGTGGGTCGGAGCACTGCTGTGGGTCGAATTCGATCCAGTACCGCCGCGGCGTGGTCATCCGCGATTTCCTTCCATCGGCATCAATGTCGAACGCTGACCCGATGGTCCCAGAGTTGATCAGCGCCTACCACTTGATAATCGGCATAGAGCGCGTGGACGGGGTCGGCCGCCGACGAGGCGCTGAATTGCCGTCCAGCTTCTGCCGACGGCGCTACGACTTCCGCATCCCGCAGGCTCGTGGCAGCATAATCGATTGCAAAGCAACAATTTTGAGCGTCGACGCGAGTGCTCACCAGCGGCAGCCGACCTTCTGTGAGTGCCGATCGGGGACCGATGTCAATGGGTCGAGTTCCGCTTCGACGTCTAGGACCCTTTCGAGCGGCGAGGTATGCGCTACTCGAGACTGGTGGCGAGAAGAGTCACTCCTAGCGGCTGGTGAGGCGGACCGAACCCCGCAGCAAATCTCATATATGAAGCACCCTAGGCGAATCCGTGTAGGACGCCGTCGACGAGGCTGTCGGCGAAGGCGTCGTCGAGGGCGGTCGAGTGGAGTAGCCAGCGGTGGGTCAGGGGGGCGTAGAGCATCTCGATGACGAGGTTCAGGTCGGCGTCGGGGCGTAGTTGACCGGCGCGTTGGGCGCTGCGCAAGCGGGTGCGTATTGCTTCGTGGGTGGGCTGTTGCAGCTTCTGTTGATACAGCGCGGCCAGGGCGGGGTCGGCAACGATCTCGATCATCAAGGCGCGGATCGGGGCGCTGAACGATGGGTCGGCGAATTCGGCCGTGGTGGTGCGTAGTACCGCTTTCAAGTCCTTGGCCAGGTCGCCGGAGTCCGGTAGTTCGATTCCGGCTCCCTCGGCGCTCTCGCTCGCCGCCAACAACGCGTCGAAGACCACGGCGCCCTTGGATTCCCACCATCGGTAGATGGTCTGCTTGCCGACGCCAGCCCGGGCGGCAATCGATTCAATCGTCAGTTTCGCGTACGGGACCTCGCCGAGCAGGTCGCGAGTGGCGTCGAGGATCGCGATGCGAGAGCTTTCGCGGCGGCGAGCGCGAGCAGGGGTTTGGGCGGTCATGACATGGATTCTAGCAAGACGATACGTCTCGTCTTGACAAACGGGCCCGTCATGGCGCAGAGTTCTGTTCATCAACGAGACGAAACGTCTCGTTCCGGAAATGGAGGAGCGCACATGACCCGCGCACGCACCGGCAACGTCCATCCGGCCTCGAAGTCCACCCTCCCCGCAGACCGCACCTCACGCACACGGAGCGCCCTGATGAACACCGTCGCCACCTCGCCCTCCATCACTTCCGCCTGGACCGGAATGGTTCCCGTCGACGACACCGCGCTCGCGGTGACCGACACCGGTGGCACCGGCCAGGCCATCGTCTACCTCAACGGCGCCTACGCCGACCAGTCGCACTGGCGGCCGATGATTGCCGAACTCGGAACCAGCTTCCGGCACATCACGTTCGACGAACGGGCCCGGGGCAAGTCGAAGACCTCGTCCGACTACTCCTTCGAGGCGTGTGTGCGCGATGTCGACGCCGTCCTGGCCGCCCGCGGGGTGATCGACCGGCCGATCCTGGTGGGCTGGTCCTACGGCGCGACAACCGCGGTGCACTGGGCCGAGCGAAACCCTGGCCGCGCCATGGGCGTGGTGTGCGTGGACGGTGCGATGCCCTACGGCCTGACCGGCGAGGAAGGCCGCGAACGAATCCGAAAGCTGTTCCGCCGCATGCGATTCGTACTCCCGCTTGCCCGCCCGCTCGGCATGGCCGCGAGGATGAGCGCCGACGAGCACGCCGAGGTCAATATCGAGATCAACGAGCTGGTCGCCGCCATCGCGCCGGTGCTCGACCGGGTCGTCGACCCGGTGCGGTACGTGCTCGCCACGGGTGCGAATCTCGGTGGCGGCCAAGAGGAGATGGAGGATGTGCGCGCCTCGCTCGACCCGGTGCTCGCCCGCAACCCGAACATGAGGGTGAGCGCGAAGGTCCCGAGTAACCACTCCAAGATCCTGCGCAAGGACTTCCGCGCGGTCGCCGAGGCCGTCCGCGAAACGGTTATGGAAGCAACAGCATCCGCAGGGCGCTGACGGCACCTGCCATCTCCAGACGAAAGGAATTTCCATTGTCCAGAACCTGGTTCATCACCGGCGCCAATCGCGGTCTCGGCCGAGCGTTCACCGTGGCGGCGCTGGCTGCCGGCGACACCGTCGTCGCGACCGCCCGCGATCCGCAGACCATGTCCGACCTCGCCACTGAGCGACTCACGGTGCTGCCGCTGGATGTTCGCGACCGCGATCAGGTATTCGCCACGGTGGCCAAGGCATTCGACGTCACCGGCCGCGTCGACGTACTCGTCAACAATGCAGGCTACGGACTCGTCGGCGCGCTCGAGGAACTGACCGAAACCCAGATCCGTGAGCAGATGGACACCAATTTCTATGGTGCCTTGTGGGTTTCGCAGGCCGCGCTCCCCAACCTGCGCGCGCAGGCATCCGGCCACATCGTGCAGATCTCGACGGTCGGCGCGGTCGGTTCCCTGCCGCTGTTCAGCATGTACAACGCCAGCAAGTGGGCCCTCGAGGGCTTCAGCGCCTCCCTCGCCGACGAACTGCGCCCCTTCGGCATCAAGGTCACCCTTGCCCAGCTGGGTGGCTTCGACACCGACTGGGCCAAGTCGAGCATGAAGTTCGCCGAGGGCATCCCGGCGTATTCGGCTGTCCGCGAATCCATCCTCGGCATGCGCGACTACCCAGACATGTCGGCCTTGCCGCCAGCCGTCGAGAAAACCGCGACCGAACCCGCCTCCGATCCGGCCGCCCAGGACGAATGGGTCGAAGCCGCACCGGAAGTCGCCGCCGCCGCCCTGCTGGACCTCGTCGACGACCCGAACCCGCCGCTGCGCAAGATCATCGGCCCGAGCGCGCATCAGATGGTCGCCCTGGCTCTGGACGCTCGACGCCAGGACTACATCACCGACCCCGAATTCACCTGGCCGGCCTGATAGCTCGTCGGCGACACGAGGGCTACGCCGATCTCACCCACCTCGAATTGCTCGGGACGACTACCTTCAAATCCGACGTGCACCGCCTCGCCCCGCGCTGATCACCAACGACCAGCGATGTCTTCGGTGATCGCCCGGGCGGTCTGTACCCGGGCGCTCCGGGTGCAGACCACCCGGGCGATCAGTACCCGGGCGGTCACCAGCGGTCTCCGCTTTCAGATCTCAGGAGGAATTTTGACACGTGAACTGGTCTATACAGGCTTCATGTCGCTGGACGGTGTAGTGGACTCACCGGGCGGCAAGGCGGAGGGGCACCGCAGCGGCGGCTGGGTGATGGACACCGAGTTCGTACCCGAGGCCTACTCGCTCAAGGGCGAAGAACTCGCCGACACGACCGCGCTGATGTTCGGCCGGCGCAGCTACGAGGCGTTCGCCCCGTTCTGGCGCGACTCCGCCGACCATGCCGCGTACAAGGAACTTCCCAAGTACGTGGTGTCGACCAGCCTCACCGACGACGCCGTGATCGATGGATGGGGTCCGATCACGATCCTGCGGTCGATCGACGACATCGCCGCTTTGAAGCAGAGCGAGAGTGGCGCCATCTTCATCCACGGCAGCGCCGAGCTGGCCAGGCGTCTGTCGGACGCCGATCTGATCGACCGGTACAACCTGCTGGTGTTCCCGGTGCTGCTGGGGGAGGGCAAGAGCCTGTTCAGCAGGGCCGACCGGGACAAGCAGCAGCTGCGCCTGCGGGATTCCGCGACTTACTCCAACGGAGTGGCCAAGCTCGTCTACGACGTCGTGCGCTGAGCAGGATCGAGCGCGATCACACGCGGCCTTCGTTGAACTGCCGTGCGGTACGCCCGACGTACCGTCGCGGCACGCGGGCTAGATGGAGTTCGTCGTAGTACCCGAGGTTGTTGCCGACATCGCTGGGGTGCTCACCCTGCGGTCAGCAGCACCGCGGCAGATCGGGCGCGCTCGATCTGCCGCGGTGCGCCATGGGCGGGGCCCATCGCCGCCGGAAACGACGCTCGAGAATCCCGCGGAGATGTTGACGCGGTAATGGAGCCATTACAGGACGTTCAGAGCCGAGTCAGCCGCCACGTTCGCGGCCAGAGGTTATTCGGCTCACGGAACGTGAGGCAAGCTGTGAGCAAGGCATTGACGTGCAGCGATTGAATGTCAAGGGGGTCGAGTTCGGCTTCAACGTCCAGGGCGTCCTGAACCCACTGCCGCAAGTGTGTTTCCGCAGCTCACACCGTGCAGTCGCGGGCCGGCCGAGCTGAAGTCATCGGAGGCGCGCAGAACGTAGGCGTATGCAGCCCGGGTGTCGTCCCGATGTCTTCGGTCACCAGAGAGACGTCAGCGGCTCAAAGGTCTTCAGGTCGATTGGGGTCACTGCTGCGGCCACTGTCCTGATCACCGTCGGTGCCGGATCCCTCGCCCGCCTTGGGTCCAATTCTGCGCGGTCTGGGCATGCGCCGGATGGCGGCGGCCGGGGCATCGTCACCAGCTCGTTTCCGTCGCAATGCGGCGAGATCGACGACATTTCCGTGATGCTCGGTGTTGCCCGGAGCATCCTCCGGGGCGGGGTGCCGCGCGGCACCGGGGTCGACCGGCCACACCCCTGTCTCGAGCTGCAGTTCTGACCGCAGCACGGGCCGGGTCGGGGCAGGATCGTAGACGGAGCCTTCCGAACGCCAAGGTTGGTGGGGATGGTCGTCGGCTTCTGAAACTCGCCGCGGTCGACGCGGAAGCCGGGTGACCTTCGACGTGCCGTCTCCCGCCTCGGAGGAACCGGCCTCGGAAGACTTCATACCTTCCAGCCGTCTGCGCAACCGTTCCACCGCATCGAACCTCGTCCCGCCGGACTCCGGCTGGGATCCCCGGTCCGGTCCTTCCCGGTCCGACATCGAGCTAGCCGCCGACGAGTGCCGTGGCACCCGTCGGCGCCACGATCGCCGGTACCCCGGGCTGATCTCTGAGCTTTTTCCTGATTGCGTCGATCACGTCCGTATTCTCCCTCAACCGCCATTTCCTGCTCTGTCGCACCGAGCACCGAAGCCAGGCTCGCGCGCCGTCGCCCACGTGGTGAATCCACGATAACCGGCTATATGGGCGCGTCCACCCCTGGAGAGGGAGGCAGCCCCGTTCGAGCCGGGCCGGGTCCGGGCGGGCCGTTTGTGCGGCCCGCCGAGCCGGAGCCCAGGGTAGTGCGGTGCGAGCGTTCTATCCGGAGGTGCGGACGGTAGCGCGGATGGTCGCCGCGCACAGCGCCGGGTCATCGATCATCGGGACGTGCCCGACGCCGGGGAGTTCTGTGTATCGCGCATCGGGGATGCGTTCCCGTGCGATCGCTCCGTTCACCGAGGGTGGAAAGATGCGGTCCTTCTCCGACCAGGCAAGTGTGATGGGGCATGGCAGGGTGGGCAGGGGGGCGACGCTTTCGTCGGTGCTCAGTATGTCGTAGGCGGCGGGGCAGTCGACGAGATCGTGTACGGCGCCGAGCGCCTGGGTTCTGGTGAGGCGATCGCCGTGTACCGCAACATCATTCATGATCAGTTTGCGGATGGCAGCCGAGCGCAGCAGCACCGGGGTGATTCTGTGTCCGGCGTCTGCGAGTCGTTTCGTGCGGCGGAGCTTGGTGGTGGCGGTGGTTTCGTCGGGGGTGCCGGGCGTCCAGAATCCTGCCGGGGACAGTGCACAGACCGAGCGGGCGCGTCCACGGCGGGCGAGTTCGATGCCGATCCAGCCCCCCAGCGAGTTTCCGGCGATGTGCACCGTGCTCAGGCCGCGTTCGTCGAGCAGTTGTTCGGTGACATCGGTGAGGTGCTCGATCGTCGCCGTGCCCTCGATGCGAGGTCCTCCACGGTGCCCGGCGGCGGTGGGCACGAGGAGCTCGAACTCGTCGGCGAGCAGCGGAACGACTTCGTCCCAGGCGGCGGCCGACATCGTCACGCCGTGCAACAGCAGTAAGGGGTCTTTGTTCACAAGCAGTTGCTCCGACCGAACTGAGGACTCAGGAAGGCGCTGGAGTCAGCCGATTCGGTGCCAGCGCATCTGCGCAGTCTGCGTACGAGCAGTGTTGCTGTCAACATGATCGAGGGTTCGTTGCGGTGGCGGTGGGAGGGGGCCTGCTGGGACCATGGCGGCGGGCGTCATTGCGGGCCGTCCGGCGGCTGTCGACACCGTACTGCCGCAGGCGAGCTTGACCCTGACGCTACGTAAGGGTTGGAGCCTTGTCGCATGACGAACAACAGCAGTTCCTCGGCGAGGCTCGCTCCGCCGGTCGGCGGGTTCCAGGAGATCGACGGCCGCAGCATTTTCGTGCATCGATCGGGCAGCGGCGGACCGGCAGTCGTGTTCCTGCCGGGCGCGAGCGCGGTCGGTCTGGACTATTTCGGTGTCCAGCAACAGGTTTCGCAGTTCACCGCCGCCGTGGTGTACGACCGGGGCGGTACGGGGTACAGCGATCCCCTCCCGCTGCCGCGCACCGCCGCGGCGGTCGCCGTGGAACTGCACGAGCTGCTGAAAGCTCAGAACATCCCCGCCCCCTACATTCTCGCCCCCCACTCGCTCGGCTGCTTCTACGCGCATCGGTTCGCGCAGCTGTACCCGCGGGACGTGGCCGGGCTGGTCTGGTTGGACGGTCTGCACCGCGACTGGGACGACTTCATGCCGCCCGCGATGCAGCTGGCCGCGGCCGAGCAGATGGGAACTGATCTGGAGCAGCTCGGACAGCTGCGCCCTGCCCTGCGCGAGGAGCGTGCCGAGTTGCTCGCGGACTACCCGGAGCACGTCCGGCGGGCGCTGATCGAGGCCAAGGAGACCGACGAATGGATCGGGGTCGGCATCGCCGAGCGCAGCAATTTGACCGAACTGGCCACCGAACTGCGGGCAGGGCCGAACCTTCCTGATGTCCCGGTGGTCGCGCTCAGCGTGCTGGGCACCGACCCCGCCCAGCAGGCGGAGACGCTGCAGAAGATGCATGACGGCAGGAGGCGAATGGATGCGGCCTTGGTGAGCGCGGTCTCGCACGGCGAACAGCGCATTCTCTCCGACACCGTGCACCACCGGCTCTGCTTCGACCGCCCCGATGCCGTGGTCAAGGCGGTCCGCGACGTCGTCGACCTGGCGGCTCGCCCCTAGACTCGGCACATTCACGTTTCACGAAGACGAGGGGGACGGTGCTCACGATCAGTCAGCTCGCGGCGACCGCCGGCGTGACTGTTCGCACCGTTCGCCACTATCACCACGTCGGCCTGTTGCCCGAGCCCGAGCGTGATGCCTCCGGCTACCGCCGCTACAACGCGCAAGCGGCGGTGGATCTCATCCGGATCAGGACCCTCGCCGATGCCGGTGTTCCGCTGGCCCGTATCGGCGCGCTGCTGCATGCACAGCCGACCGAATTCGCCTCGGCCATCACCGACATCGACACCGAATTGCAGCGCAAGATCGACCAGCTGACCGAATACCGCCGCCGGATCGCCGAACTGGCAAGCGGCGAAAGACTTGTCCTGCCCCCGGAGGTGGTCGCCATCCTGAACCGGATGCGCAGCCTCGGGGTCAGCGAACAGCGGGTACGACTCGAGCGCGACTCGTGGATCCTGATGCAGGCACTGGACCCGCGCGCCATGCCGCTTCGGATACGCGAGAAGAACGCCGGCTTCGACGATCCCGAGACGACGCGCCTGTATCTCGCCTGCGATCAATCGGTCGACTGGGATCCGGACGATCCACGCCTGGATCAGCTCATCGACGACCTGGACGCATGGGAGATCGAACACGAACGGGACAGCAGCCAGGCGGGCTATCTGAAGCTGGTCTCTTCCCGGATCTCCGAGGCATCGCCGGCATGGGAACGCATCATCGATGCGCTTGCCCACCGCGCAAAGCGGCGCCGAACCGCCGGGTACGACAGCTGAAGCCAGCACCACTGAGCCCCCATCCAAGGTCTCGGGTGGGGGTTCGGTCGTTCGGGTGCGACCCGGCTGGTCTGCTCGCCCGCGTCGTCGGCGGTCGACGAAATCTGCTCGTCCGGATCCGTTTCGTCCGGATCCGGACCGGATCTACGGGCTTCCGATCTGCGGTTGATTGGGCATCAGGCAAAAACGCCGACCCGGAAGGGCGACAACCACCGGGGCCGAATCGATGGAGTGGGAAACCCTCGGCTCCGTCAACCGAAGGAGCAGAACAATGCCTCACTCAACCTTGAACCTGACGATCGCACTGGAGAACCTCCACTGCCATGACGAGGGCGACGGCCTCGGGAACGCCGCACCGTATCTGTGGCCGGTCTTCTTCAAGATCGATGGCCACGGCTTTGCGGTGCGATCCGCGGCAAGCGGGCTCTCGGGCAAACCGGTGGTCGAGTCGCGCAACGGGCGCCACGGGAACCTCGACCGATCCGAGGACGGCAAGACCGTCGACGCCGGCCATGATGTGCGCATCCCCGCCGAACTCGGTACCTGGGAGAGCACCCTGAGGCCGATCCCCGTCCTCGATCCGACGTTGCGGGGCATCGTCGGGGACGATCTGCCCGGCTTCGCGGGCGTCGTGGTCGTGCTGATGGAGGAGGACGGCTGGCCTGCCGACATCCCGCGGAAGGCGTACGCCGCACTGGTGGAAGCCGTGTCGGAGGGTGTCGAAGAAGTGGCCGCCGAGTTCAAGCACGCGATGACCGCGCCCACCAAAGCCGAGATCGACGCCAAGTTGAAGGCCATCAAGGACGCCGCGGACGGAAAGGTCGTCGACGCGGTGAAGTCCGCGATGTCGGGTGCCGAGAAGGCCTGGTTCTCGACGTTCGGTGACAACGACGACCATGTCGGCACTCAGGCATGGGTATTCAGCCACGCCGAGCTCGCCTCTCCGGTCATCGACATCACCAAGCGGTGGCGGAACGAGGGCGATTGGACGATTTCGGGCTCGTTCAAGAGCAGAAAGTCCTCCGGACTGTGCGCACTCACGCCGGACCGGACGGCTGTGGCGCGCTACAACGGCTCCGGGACCTCCTGGACGAAGATCGGCGGACCCGTGACCCGGCTGTACGGGGGTGACTATGGACTCTTCGCCACGAACTCGGCTGGGGATCTGTGGCGGTACCTCGGTACGCCCGACAGGTGGGAACGCGTGGGCTGGCCTGGGGCGTCGTTCGTGGTCACTCGCGACAGCGTCTACGGGCTGACCCCGGACCGGACAGCCGTATTCCGCTATTCCGGGTCCGGCATGGCTTGGACCAGGATCGGTGGTGCGGCGAGCCAGCTCTACGGCGGCGACTACGGGCTGTTCGCCACGAACCCTTCCGGGGATCTGTGGCGGTACCTCGGCACACCCGACAAGTGGGAACGCGTGGGCGGGCGTGGGGCTTCGTTCGCGGTCACTCGTGAGAGCGTGTACCGGCTTGCCTCGGACCGGAAGACTGTCCACCGCTACTCCGGGTCCGGCACGGCTTGGACCAGGATCGGCGGTGCGGCGAGCCAGCTCTACGGCGGCGACTACGGGCTGTTCGCCACGAGTCCGTCCGGAGATATATGGCGGTACCTCGGTACACCCGACAAGTGGGAAGCCATCGGCGGTCCAGGGGCCTCGTTCGCGGTCACCCGTGACACGGTCTTCGGGCTGACCCCGGACCGAGGGGCCGTCTACCGCTACAGCGGGTCCGGCACCTCCTGGACCGCAGTCGGCGGCCCCGCCCACTCGATCGTCGCCTTCTACAGTTGACCGGCGACAGCCCGCTGCACCTCCGGTGTCCACCGCCACCGGAGGTACAGCGGGGCGAACCACCAACGATCCTGCACCGCAAGGGTATTCACGATCGCCGCGGAGGTGTTCAGATGCAGACAGCGGTCAGTCCCGCTCTATGCCCCGCGACGACAAGCCCGTTCTCGGGCCGCGTCACCGAGGAAATGCTGACGCTGAGACGGATCACTCGCGGCTTCCGGCCCGTGGTCAACTCCCACACCCGCACGGTGCGGTCTCTGCTTGCGCTGACCACGACCGGCAGACGGTCGACTGCCCCGACAGCCACCGCCCGAACCTCGTCGGTGTGACCGACAAGCGGATGACCGACAGCGGCGCCGGTAGCCAGATCCCAGACTCGCACCGTGTGATCCCGGCCGCCGCTGACCACCACGGGGCGGCCGTCGATCGTGCCTAGGGCCACCGCTTCCACCGGGCCGGTGTGGCCGGTGAACGGGTCACAGATCGGCGCGCCGGTTGCCAAGTCGCACACCCGCACCGTGCGATCCAGACTGCCGCTGACCACCATCGTTCGACCACCGAACGCCCCGACCGACAACGCTTCGACCGGGCCGGCGTGACCGGTCATCGGGTCGCCGACAGGCGAACCGCCAGCCGTGTCCCAGACCCGCACCGTGCAATCCAGACTGCCGCTGACCACCACCGTTCGACCACCGATCGTGCCGAGGGCCACCGCCTCGACCGACCCGGTGTGCCCGCTCAGCGGACCATCGATCGGATGCCCGGTGACCAGGTCCCACACCCGCACCGTGCAGTCCTGGCCGCCGCTGACCACGACCGAGCGGCCGTCGAGCGCGCCGACTGCCACCGCCCGAATCTCGTCGGTGTGGCCGGTGAACGGATCACCGATCGGCGACCCGTTTGCCAGATCCCACACCCGCACCGTGTGATCCCGTCCGCCGCTGACCACCACCGGACGACCCGCGAGTTCGCCGAGGGCCACCGCACGGACTCCGCCCGAGTCGCTCGCGCAGGGTCCGCTGGTGAGCGGGTCACCGTCTCCGGTGACGGAGGCCAGATCCCACACCCGCACGGTCGCATCGTCACCGCCACTGACCACGACCGGACGGCCGTCGACCGATCCGACGGCCACCGCCATATCCGCATCCCAGGCGTACGTGCCGACGTGTCCAGTGAGCGGATCTCCCATCGGCGCGCCCGTAGCAAGGTCCCACACCCGGACCATTTGATCGCCGTCCCCGCTGACGACCACTGGCCGGCCGTTCACCTCGCAGAAGGCCACCGCCGAAATCTTCCCGATGCGGACGAACGGATGATCCTCCCTGGCGCGACCGAACGGCCGGCCGACGGGCGTGCCGCCGGACAGATCCCACACCCGCACCGTGGCATCCTCACCGCCGCTGATCACCACCGGGCGTCCCTCGAGCGCGCCGAGCGCCACCGCGCGCACCGGGGCGGTGTGGCCCGTCAGCGGAGGGCCGAGCTGGTTTCCGGTGGCGAAGTCCCAGACCCGCACCGTCGCGTCCCCGCTGCCGCTGATCACTACCGGGCGTCCCTCGAGCGCGCCGAGCGCCACCGCTGCCACGTACGTGGTGTGACCGGTGAACGGAGCACCCACCGGGGTCCCCGTAATCGGGTTCCATACCCGCACCGTCGCGTCATCGCCGCCGGTGATCACGACCGATCGTCCGTCGAGTTCCCCCGCGGCCACCGCCCTGACCGCGCTCTCTGCGTACAGGCAGGTGCGGCCGATCGAGGGGTCGCCCACCGGGGCGCCGTCGCCCAAGTCCCACACCCGCACCGTGCGATCCGGACCGCCGCTGACCGCGACAGGGCGGCCGTCCAGCACACCGAGGGCCACCGCGCGCACGGAATCGGTGTGGCCGATGAGCGGATTTCCGACCGAGGCGCCGGTGGCCAAGTCCCATACCCGAACCGTTGCGTCATCACCGCCGCTGACCACCACCGGACGGCCCTCCAGCGCGCCGACGGCCACCGCGCGCACCAATTTGGTGTGGCGACCCACCGTGTAGTGCGGCGTGTAGCGGGATTCCCGCGTCCAGGCGAGCCTGGGCACGATATCGACGGTGAGGGCGGCGAACCAACGCTCTGCTACGGCTTCATGGAGCCGCGCGGCATGCAGCTGGAGCTGGAACGCCCGGTCGTCCGGGTCGGCGAGGAGATGGGCGGTGGTGAGGTAGGTGCGTGCGCCGGGATGGTTGTTCTGCGGTGAGCGACGCAGGCTGGATGTGAGGGTGGCCGGGTCCGCCGCCACCAGGAATCCGGGATCGTCGACGAGGTCGCCGAGCTGCCCGGTCGCGGCGGCATGGTCGACCAGGTGTTTACGGAGGTAGGGTTCGGTCCGGTTCCAGTCCGCGTCCCCCGCCGGGGTGCGGGGTACCGAGTCGAGCAACTGCCGGTAGATCCATTGCTCGGCGGGCACACCGCGCGCGCGGTCTTGTTCGCGCAGGTGGTCGATGAGGGCCCGGTGATAGAGCCGGTATGTCGCGCCGATGGTGTCGTCGGCGGTAGCTTCCAGCAGGTAGTCGGCAGCGGTGTCGAGCAACCAGACGATGTCCTCGACCCGGTACGTACGTCCGGGTCTGCCCAGTCGGCAGGCCAGAAGCGACCAGAGTTCGCCCGGCGGCAAGCCGGTGCCGTGGGTGTAGGCCAGTGGCCGCAACAGGTCCTCGACCCGATCGGCGTCCGGCGCGGGGAACCGTTCCAGGCAATCGCGCATGGCGTCGGCGACAGTGGCGGGGAACTTGTCCCACCCGTCCTGCGCTACGTCGACAACGGTGCCACTGCGGACGAGGCCGACGGCGGTGAGGGCAGCGACCAGAAAGGACGGATAGGCGCGGTCGGCGACCTGTGCGGCGACTCGCGCCGCGAGCTGATCACGGCCCCGGTACGGGGTGTCGCGCACCGGAACCTGTTCCGCTGGAAGACCTTCGAACATCAACCGGCGGCGCACATATTCCGCCAGGTCGGCCCGGTCGAGGTAGGCGGCGTCGAGGTCGATGGCGGTTCGGTCGGCGCCTGCGCCGAGCGCGCGCTGCAACGCGCGCTGATGTCCGGGGCGGGTCCCGATCAACAACCTCACACCGAAATCTGCTGTATCGCAGCCCAAACGGCGCAGCACCGTCGCGGTGCGCTTGGGGTCGGTGGATTCGTCGAGACCGTCGATGACGAACGTCATCGGAGTGCCGCGTGCGGCGAGGCTGTCGACGAGTGCGGCGAAATCGGTAACGGCCGAACCGAACCCGGCGGCCAGTACCTGCACGATCTCGGTGGAATCGAGCCCGCGGGCGTAGGCCGCGACGTCGATCACCCCGGCGGGCAGTGCATACAAGGGGTCGTCCGCCGCGGCCGGGTGCTGCTGCCGGAAGAGTGGGTCGGAGCGCGTGACCAGCCGGGCGAGGACACCGGATTTTCCGGACCCGGGACCGCCGCTGACGACCCGCACATTGTCTCCTGGGCGGGGTTCTGCGATGAGCCACTCGGCGAGTTCGGTGAGCGCGCGGCGACGGCCCGTGAAGTATGTGCCTGGCACGTGGGCCGACTCCACGCCGCGCGCTCGGGCATCCCAATACGCGTCCGTCCTCGATTCCGGGCGGGACGGGGCAGTGGGTTCGGCTTCGTGAAGACGGCGCCACCACTGCATATCACCCCACTCCGGTCGCAACCGGACGCCTCGTTTGCCGCCGATCTTCGAGCACACCGTGACGAACCGCTCGACGGTCCGCCACGTCGGCCGCGCCCGCCTGCCATTGATCAGGTCGTCGACGGTGTTCTTCGGGAGAGGCATGGCGAGCAGCTGACTCCGCATCTCTACCTCCGCCGGGTTCGGCGCGCCGACAGCCCTGTGCAGGGCGCACAGGTTCGGTACCAAACCGATGGGGGCATTTGCGTCCGGCATACGAGTCCTTCGACGGTCTACCTACGACACAAAATGTGCGGTCTATCACATATCGAACCACTGCGGGCGACCGTTAGCCGAGGGATGGCCGCCGAGTGCGTGCGCTGGCGATCACCGTCGCGATCAGCAGCGGCGACCTCCTACACGCCGACCGGTGCCGTGGCAGTCCGACGCGAACGCACCACACCGTGCTCGATGAGACTGTCGACCGTGTCGGCGAGGGTCTCCGCGATCGGGCGCATGGTCCAGCCCAGCTCCCGGCGCGCCTTGTCGGCACTGACGAATTCGGTGCGGCCCAACACGGGTACGGTCAGCCGGACAGTCCGGTCGAACACCGCCACCACACGCACCAGCCAGTTCGGCACCACCCGTGTCGGGACCGAATAGCCTTGCGGCACATACTGGTCCGCGAGGATCCGGGCCATGTCGCCCATCCACAGCGGATCGTCCGCGCAGATGTAGCGATTGCCCGGCGCGTCGGGGTGTTCCATCGCCAGCCGGTGCGCGACGGCGAGATCGCGGACATCCACCGGCGCCCAACCGGTACGGACCGAGCCGGGCGCCGAACCGTCGAGCAGTTTGCGCACCGCCTCGTGCGAGGTGGACAGCCGCGTATCGAACACCGGGCCGAGGATCATGCCCGGGTTCACCGCGACCAGCTCGAATCCCCGTTCGGTGGGCAGGGATTCGGCGAACTCCCAGGCGGCGCGCTCGGCCAGGGTCTTGCTCTTCTGGTAGGCGGGCACCTTGTCCACCACCGACCAGTCCGCCTCGGTGCGCGCCTTGTCGACATCGTGCCCGTAGGCCACCGCGGCGACCGAGGAGGTCAGCACCACCCGGCGCACGTCACCGGCGGCCGCGGCCCGCAGCACCCGCAGCGTGCCCTGCACGGCCGGTTCGATCAGCTCGGACTCGTTTGCGGGCGGTGTGGACGGGAAAGGTGAGGCCACGTGCAGGACGTAGTCGCAGCCGTCGACGGCCTCGGCCCAGCCGGCGTCGCTGTCGAGCGTGGCGATGACGAGTTCGAGCCGGCCGTCGCGCAGGTGCTCGGCCAGGTGCGGGCGGGACCGCGCCGAGGCGGTGTCCCGGACGGTGCCGCGCACGGTGTAGCCGTGCGCGAGGAGCTCGGCGATGCAGTGACCGGCGACGTATCCGGTTGCGCCGGTGACGAGTACGCGTGTGTTCATGTCTTCATCCTTCTCGAGAAACCAGCGCATCTGAACGATGTTAAGATCATCTAAGCACTGTATACATTTGCTGTCCAATGCGGGCTCGGGGTGACCGGTCGCCTACCCTGTGGAAGGTGAGACGCACCAGCTACCACCACGGCGCGCTGCGCGGTGCCCTGCTGGAGGCCTGCCTGCGGCTGATCGAGACCGAGGGCCTGGCGGCGGTCAGCCTGCGCCGGGTGGCCCGCGAGGCCGGGGTCAGCTGCGGTGCCCCCTATCACCATTTCGCCGACCGCGCCGCTCTGCTCGCCGCGCTGTCCGTCGAGGGTTTCCGCGGGCTGGCCGCCGATCTCGCCGCCGCCCGGGACTCCGCGGCTACTCCGATGGCCCAGCTCACGGCCCTGGCCGAGGCCTATGTGCGTTTCGCCCGGAACCATCCCGGACACTTCCGGCTGATGTTCCGGCCCGAGCTGTCCCAGTCGGAGAAGCATCCCGATGCCGCCGAGGTGGGTGATGCCGCCTTCGCTGTGCTCACCGATACGATCGCCGCCTGCGTCGCCGCTGGCCTCCTGCCCGCTGAGCGCGCCGACACGCTCGCCGTCGCGTGGTGGGCGCTGGCCCACGGACTGGCCTCGCTCGGGGTCGACGGCCAGCTCGACAAGCGCAGGATGCAGCTCTGCACCGACACCGCGACACTGGTCGATGACATCATGCGCGCGTTCACCGCTCTGCTCGCCCCGCGCTGAACCGATCGGCACCATGCAAGGTCGATGCGGCCTTGACGGTGTCGAGCATCCGCGACGGAATCGTCTCGCCCACATCGAATCTCGACAACCGGGATCCCGAGATCGACCTCGACATCGTTCACGGCCGACCTCGTGACGGCGCAATCAGGTACGCGCTCAACAACTTTTACGGTTTCGGTGGGCACAACGCCGCCATGCCGCCCTCGTGTTCGGGCGGTGGTAGCGCGCTCCGCTGTGAACCCTGCACAGCGAGTCTTCCGCATTGTGGGCAACCCAATTACGCAATACGGAATGACTAAAGTCCCTTAATGACCGGTAGGTTTGAAATACCGGAGGGTATTCTTTTCTCGTATCCGGGGGAAATGCGTTGTGTGCTGAGAAATTTCTCGGCGATAGCTGTACATCTATCCCCGGCCGTGTGTAGCGTCGGGCTCGCAAAAACCCTCACAGACAAGTGGTGGCACGGTGATCGGTATTGAGGGCTGCCTGAAACGCATCATGGACATTCCCGGTGCGCGCAGCGTGACGATGGTGGACGGCGCGAGCGGCCTTGCGATCGCCGCGGCCGGGCAGCACGATCTGGTGGATCAGCACGAAGATGCCGCGGCCACAACGGATGTGGTGCGCTCGGTGCTCGGCTGCTCGGCGTTGGTCACCGGCAGGGACGGTGACGATCTCACCGAGATCGTCGTGTGCGGCACCCGCGCATTTCACTTGTTGAATCTGGTGGACGGCGACTTCGACGGCCGGCTTTTCGTGCACGTGTTGTGCGACGGTGACACCGGGAATCTGGCAATGGCGCGATATCAGCTGCGGGCGATTCTCACGGAATTCGCCGAGGACGGTCATGGTGGTTGAACTCGCCGTCGAGCTGCGGCGGCTGGAAAAAGAAGGGAGCACCGGTGTGCTACGCGCGGGCGACGGCGCGTTCTACCTCACTGGCGGAGTGATCGCCTCCGCCGATTGCCGCAGAACGACCGGTCTGGACCGGCTCGTGGTGGAGGCGGGTGTGGCGACCGCGGAGGATTGGCAGCGGGCGGGCGCCGGGGATCCGGGGCAGGTGCTGGCCCGGCCGAGGCTGGAAACCCTTGCGCTCCTATCGGTTTTCGACGCCGCCTACTTCCTGCTCGCTTCGCCCGCGGAACCCGAGTTCCGTCCTGCGCCGCCGCACTGGCTCGCCCCGGTCTGTCACATCACGCCGCGCGCCTTGGTGCACGAGTGCGAGCGGCGCGGTGATCCCGAGTCCGGACCGTGGCCCGCGGAGCTGGTCGACCGGGCGCCGGTCGTTCCGGTTCGCCGCGTCCGGCGACGGCACGTGGTGCTCACGGCGAGCCAGGCCGAGGTGCTCGCGGCGGCCGACACCCGGCGCAGCGTCACGGGCATCGCCCGCGACCTGGGCCGCACCACCTACGGCTGTCTCGAGGCGGTGCGGAAATTGACCGCGGCGGGCTTGATCAGGCCGCCCGGCCCCGGTGTCGTCGAGCCCAGTGGGCAGAACTCCGGATGGGGCGCGGGGTTCGCTCCGTACAGCGGGCCGCGCGAGGAGGGGTCCGCCGCGCGCACCGAGTCACGAAACATGCAGCGTCCCAGGCTGACTGGTCCCCGAGGCAACGAGCCCGCTGGGCCGTGGGCCGGAGAGCCCGTTGTGGTCGCGGAGCCCGGCCCCGTGCACACCGCCGGTGCCGAGATGCCCCGCATGACTGCCCTCGCGACCTCGGACCCCGCCCTCCCGCCCCTACGCCGCCGGGTGCGCACCGCCCCGCCGCCGCCCGCGGAACAGTGGGAACCCGTCGACCGCGACGTGCTGGTCCGCCTGCGGGCGGCGTTGGAGGAGCTTGCGTGACCGCGCGAAAGAAGATGCTCGGCGAATGGATGGGAAGGTTGACCAAGGTGGCAATGTCCGGACCCGAACCGAACGCGGCGGTGCTGGCGGAACTGAAGATGCTGCGGGATCGGGTGCCACAGCTGACCGGCGCGCTGGTCGCGTCCGGCGACGGGCTACTGATCGCGCACGACCTGCCCGCGCACATCGAACCCGACGGAATGGCAGCGCTGTCGGCTTCGCATCTCGCGCTGTCGTACCGGCTGTCCGCCACCGCCAACGGCGGCGGTTTCCACGAGGTCGTGGTGCGCGGCACCGAGGGGCACGTGGTGATCTACGCGGCGGGCTGGGCCTCGCTGACCGTGCTGGCCGAATCCGAAGTGAACGTCGGCCGGCTCCATCTGGAGTCGCGCCCGGTGGCCCGCGCGATCGTCGACCATCTGGCGGCGATGGCGGAAAAGCCCGGCAGAGCCCGGGCGACACACACCCATCGAAAGGAATGAAATGTCGAATCTCGATCTGGCACTGAAGGACATGATGGTGATCGACGGCGCGATCGGCGCCGCCGTCGTCGACTACAACAGCGGCATGGCGCTCGGAATGCTCGGCAGCTCCAAGGCTTTGGACCTCCAGGTCGCCGCGGCGGGCAACACCGAGGTGGTGCGCGCCAAGCTGCGCACCATGGAGCAGCTCGGCCTCAAGGAGGACATCGAGGACATCCTCATCACCCTCTCCGGCCAGTACCACATCATCCGGCCGATGACCGGGCGCAAATCCAAGGGGTTGTTCCTCTACCTCGCCCTTGACCGCGGCCGGTCCAACCTCGCGCTGGCCAGGCACCACCTCAGGGGCATCGAGGAGGAACTGGAGGTCTGATCGACCTGCCCGGGTGCACGCCTGCCGATGGTCGCTGAGCGTCGCCGATGACGGGAATTGCTGGGGGGCTTCATGGTTGGGCACGGCGGCGGCCGCGAGGAAGTGGACGAGGCAGTTCCCGTCCAGGTCGTTCCGCCGGAACCAGCGCACTCCGCTCGCAGGCGCAGCGAGATCGATTCACCACTCGTCACGGCGATGGCGCGCCGTATCGGGCCAACCTCGTGCCTGGTCGGGGTGCGGGGTGAAGTTGTCGTTTCGCAGGTGCAACTGCTGAGTCGACCGCACTTGCGCGGGCCCGGCGGGCGGCGAACGATTGACGGTGCGGCGGCGGTGTCCGCGGGCCGTGCGGTTGCACACGCTCGGTGGACCGCGACGCGCCGACCCGCGCCATTCGCGGAGCGATTGCTCCACACGAGGAGGACAAGATGTTCATCCAAGTGATTCAAGGCAAAGTGTCCGACGCCGACCGGCTGAGTCGGTGTATGGATCGGTGGACAGCGGAACTGGAACCGGGGGCTGTCGGATATCTCGGCACGACGTACGGATTGTGTGACGACGGCACATTCATCGCGCTCGCCCGTTTCGAATCCGAGGAGGCGGCTCGGCGCAACAGCGCGCGTCCGGAGCAGGGTGCGTGGTGGGCCGAGACAGAGCAGTGCTTCGACGGGCCGGTCACCTTCATGGACTGCCCTGAGGTGACGCAGTGGATGGGCGGTGGCTCCGACGAGGCAGGCTTCGTGCAGGTCATGGAGGGCCATACCACCGATGGGCGCAGGATGCGCGAACTGCAGGCGCAGACCGGTGATCGTTTACACGAACTGCGCCCGGACATTCTCGGTGGCACGCTGGCGACCTACGGTGCCGACGGGTACGTCGAGACGGTGTATTTCAGGTCCGAAGCCGAGGCTCGCGAACACGAGAAGATCGAGATCCCCGACGATCTGCGGCCGTTGCTCGAGGAGGAGAGCAGGCTGATGGGTGAGGTCACGTATTACGACCTGCACGAGCCGATGCTGCTCTCGGCGCGGAAGTAAGGAGCTATGGACGCCGATCTCAGCGATCCTTTCTCGCCACCAGCACGGCGTCGTGGAGCTCGATTCGGTGACTGCCGTGGGTCGAGGTGGGGATTGGGTTGGGGGAGAGGGGTTGTCGAGTGGCGGTAGCGGTCTTCCCGGAACGCGTGGTCGAGTTGTTCGGACACGGTGATCCTTTCGTGGTTCACAGGCCGTGACGGCGATCGCCCGCCGCCGCCTCGCACAGGCGGGCTTCGGTGTCGGCCGAGAACTGGTAGGCGGCGACCGAGTTTCGGGTGTCCTCGGCGACGAGGTCGGCGTTGATCTGCCCGGCTGCCGTGGCGCCCGCGGCCGCGGCTGTGCCGACCTGGGCGGCCAGGTCGGTGACGTTCCCCGCCACCCACACGCCGGGGACCTCCGTGCGGCCGGTCGGGTCGGCGGCGATGAACTCGCCCATGGGATGTTCGCTGGGGCGCAGGCCGAGCGGTGCGAGGAAATCGGCCCGCGCCACCACGCGCGACCCGACCGCGACGACCTCGCGTTCGATCACCGTCCCGTCGCTCAGTCGCACGCCGGTGATGCGATCGCCTGCGATCTCCAGGTTCGCGACCTCGCCCTCCACCAGCCCGATGCCGCGGGCGGCCAGCTGCACCTTCTCCTCGTGCGTCGGCGACGTGGTGTGGGCGAAGAACGTGATGTCGACGCTCAGCTGCCGGAACAGCAGCGCCTGGTGCAGCGACATGGGGCTCGTGGCGAGCACGCCGATGGCCCGATCGCGCACCTCCCAGCCGTGGCAGTACGGGCAGTGCACCACGTCCCGGCCCCAGCGTTCCCGCAGGCCGGGGATGTCGGGGAGTTCATCGACCAAGCCGGTGGCGACCAGCAGCCTGCGGGCGCGGACGGTGCGGTCGTCGGCGAGCGTCACGACGAACCCGGCGCCGTCGCGATCCGCGCCGCGCACTTCGCCCGACACGAGCTCGACGCCGTACCCGCGCACTTCGGCGCGACCGCGTGCCAGCAGCTCCGCGGGCGGCGTCCCCTCCCTGGCCAGCAGGCCGTGCACGCCCTGCGCCGGAGCGTTGCGCGGCGCGCCCGCGTCGATGACCAGCACCGAGCGGCGCGATCGGCCGAGCATCAGCGCACCGTTCAATCCCGCGGCGCCGCCGCCGACCACCACCACGTCATAGCTGTCTTCCCACTGACCGGTCACCGTGACCACCTCCTGCGACGACTATGCGAGGCGATCCGCTGAACCGGCAACATTGCTTGCCAATTTGGCAAACTCGGCTGCGGTTCAGACGGATTCGATTGACGGCAGTGCGGAGTCGCTCGTCGAGGGTGTGCGATCGCTGGTCGAATCTTTCACTGCGGGACGGGTATTCACCCACGCGCCGATAAACATCAACCCCGCGCCGACCGCTTGCAGTGGGGCAATGGATTCCCCGAGCAGTATCCATGCGCACGTCAAGCCGAAAGCCGGGACGAGGAACATGGCCGATGTCGCGGTGGTGGGGCCGACCTGGCCGACCGCGCGGTAGTACAGCACGTAGGCGAGTGCGGTCGGCAGTGCGCCGAGATACGCCTGGTTGAGCCAGAATTCGAGGCCCAGCTCCGACCAGTGGACTTCGGCGAATGCGGGGACGGCGAGGAGGCCGAGGGCGGTGGCGCCCGCGGCCGTCGCGTAGACGGTTACGGTGGCGGCGGGCAACCGGCTCAGCAGCGGCGCGCCCAGCAGGGTGTAGGCCGACCAGCAGGCCGCGGCGCCGAGAAAGGCGAGGTCGCCGAGCAGGCGGGCGTCACCGGTGTCGGGGATGCCGAGGAAGAACACGAGGCCGCCGGTTGCGGCGGTCACCAGCCCGAGCAAGCGCGCACCGGACAACCGCACGCGGCCGAGCAGCAGGCCGACCGCGACCGTGCAGACCGGCGCGGCCATCGGCACGATCACGCTGCCGTCCGCGGCGGGGGCGAGGGAGAGGCCGAGGAAGAACAGCGCGTTGTAGCCGAACACGCCGACCATGCCGACGCCCGCCACACGCGGCACTTCCGCGGCGGGCAGCCGGGGCGCGCGCAGAACGACGAGCAGCACGAGGGCGCCGATGAGGAAACGCAGGAAGCCCGCCACCTCGTGCGGGACATCGCCGACGGCCGCCTTGGACGAGGCGAACGCGCTGCCCCACAGGGCCATGACCAGAACCAACAGCACACGGATACGCACGGATTCGATACTCGGCGCGGCCCGGCCCGAAAGATTGAACGCTGGTGCGGTCAGAATGGAGCGGTGAGCGAATGGGTCGAATATCGGCGGATGCCGGATCGCCCGGTGGAGGTGATGCGTGCCCACTTCGAGCGGCACGTCTACCACCCGCACGCGCACGAGACCTACTCGTTCGGCCTCACCGACTTCGGCGCGCAGAGTTTCGACTGCCGGGGCGCGGCCCGGGTCAGCGCGGCGGGCATGGTGATGGCCTTCAACCCGGACGAGCCGCACGACGGGCACAGCGCGACCGAGGCGGGCTTCACCTATCGGATCGTGCACATCGGCACCGAGCTGATCACCGACCTGCTGTCGGACCGTGCGGGTCGCCCCGCGGGCCTGCCGCTTTTCGCCGAGCCCGTGCTGCACGACCCGCTGCTGGCGGGCGCGCTCGGCAGGCTGTACGCGAGCCTGACCTCGCCTGCCACCGAATTGGCAAGGGACGAGGCACTATCCGCCACGGTGGCGGCGCTCGTCCAGCGCGGCGCGCGCACTCCCCGCACCAGAACGACGATCGGCGGCAGCAACAGCGCGATCGCGCGCCGCGTGCGCGATGTCCTGGACGAGCGCTATCTGGAGACGCTGTCGATGGACGATCTGGTCACTTCGACGGGCGCCAGCCGCTTCGCGCTCTACCGGGCCTTTCGCGCGAATTACGGTCTGGCGCCGAGCGATTACCAACGCATCCTGCGGCTGCGGGCGGCGCGGCGGCTGATCGCGGCGGGCCGTCCGGTCGCCGAGGCGGCGGTGGCGGCGGGCTTCGCCGATCAAGCACACCTGACCCGCTGGTTCCGTCGCTGCTACGGCATCACGCCGGGCGTGTATTCGCGCGCGGGCTGACCGGTCAGGCGGTGGCGCGCACCCACCGCCGCTTCGCCCAGCGGCGCACTGTCGGGCTCAGCAGTAACGCGGGTAGCAGCACGATCGCGCCGAGCAGCATGCCGACCAGCATCAGCCCGGCCAGCAGTTCGCCGATCGCCTGCACCGCGGCGGGCGCGGCGAACAGCAGCGCGAATGCCGCGACCGCGAGAGCGGGCGGATAGTGCCCGGCTTCGGCGAGAATCGCGGCCGCCGTGCCGAAGGCGACGGCGAAGGCCAGGCCGATGACGCCGATCAGATAGTTGTCCCAGGCGAACCAGCTCGGGCGGACCGTGCCGAGGCGCCGGGAAGGCCGATGTTCTCCCATCGTCGGGAGCTTAACGGCCCCGCGGCGCAGTGCATCGGGTTCGGCGAAGTCGGGTGTCGCGGTCAGCGCGCCGCGGGCGGGCGCGGCCACGGGTTGTGCTCGATGTGTTCGATGGACTCGTTGAAGCGGGCGACCAGCACGCTCAGCTGATCGACGTCCTTCCCGGACCACTCGGCGACCACAGCCCCGATGCCGTCGTGGCTCTGGGCGCGGTCGGCGGCGAGCAGGTCCAATCCTTTGGCACTGGCGCGGATCTTGCGGGCGATGCCGCCCTCTGGGTCCGGGACCCGTTCTACCAGGCCCTGTTTGAGCATCGCGCCGACCTGCCGGTTGATGGTGGAGATGTCGAGGCGGAAGGCGTCGGCGAGTTCGCGCAGGGTCAGCGGGTGGTCGATTTCGAGCCTGGTGAGGAGCAAGAAAGCCGAGCGGTCCAGCTGAAAGCCAGGGCGACGCAGCACCGAGGCGGGGAAGTGCCGGGAGAGCAGGGTGAGCTCGAAGACGAGGCGCGAGAGCGCTGCGTGGTCGGCGGGTTCCCGGTCTGACATGGCACACACTATGTCGCCTGGATCACCCTGATACCAAATTGTGCAGCATACACACGATGTGTAGCGTGCACATTCATGTCCCTTGCTGCCGACGCGTCCACGACCGTCACGGACGCCGAGTCCGGGCGTCGCCCGAGTCCCGGCCTGCTCATCGCGACGCTCGGCATGGTCGGCGTCGTGGTCTCGCTGATGCAGACGCTGGTCATCCCGATCATTCCCACGCTGCCGACGCTGCTCGGCACCTCCGCGTCGAACGCGTCCTGGGTGATCACCTCGACCCTGCTGGCGGGCGCGGTATTCACGCCGATCAGCGGTCGCCTCGGCGACATGTTCGGCAAGCGCCGCGTGCTGTTCGTGAACCTGCTCGCCCTCATCGCCGGTTCGGTGGTCTGCGCGAGCTTCTCCTCGCTGCTGCCGGAGATCGTCGGCCGCTCGCTGCAGGGCGCCGCGGTCGGCGCGATTCCGTTGGGCATCAGCATCATGCGCGACGAACTGCCGGTCGAGCGGGTCGGTTCGGCCATGGCGATTATGAGCGCGACGCTGGGCGTCGGCGGCGCGATCGGCCTGCCGGTGGCCGCGGCGATCGCACAGAACGCGGACTGGCACGTGCTGTTCTGGAGCTCGGCGGTGCTGGGCGCGCTGTGTGCGGCGCTGGTCTTCCTGTTCGTGCCGGAATCGCCGGTGCGTACCCCGGCTCGTTTCGATTTCGGTGGAGCCGTTGGCCTTTCGATCGGTCTGCTGGCGCTGCTCATCGCGATCACCAAGGGCGCGGACTGGGGTTGGTCCAGCGCCTCGATCCTCACGCTGTTCGCGATCTCGCTGGTGGTCTTCCTCGGCTGGGGCTTCTTCGAACTGCGGCAGCGCGCGCCCCTGGTCGACCTGCGGGTCTCGGCGCGGCCGCGGGTGCTGTTCACCAACCTGGCCTCCATCGCCGTCGGCTTCTCGCTCTACGGCATGTCGCTGACCTTCCCACAGTTGCTGATGGCGCCGGAGGAGACCGGCTACGGTTTCGGGCTGTCCATGGTGAACGCCGGATTGGCCCTCGCGCCAACCGGTTTGGTGATGATGGCGCTCTCGCCGGTGTCGGCGCGGCTGTCCGCGGCGCGCGGGCCGAAGCTGACACTGATGCTCGGATCGACGGTCATCGGCGTCGGTTACCTGTGCGCGGTGCTGTTGATGAACAGCGTCTGGCAGATCATGCTCGCCGCCGTAATCGTCGCCGGCGGTGTCGGTTTGGCCTACGCGGCGATGCCCGCGCTGATCATGGGCGCCGTGCCGATCACCGAGACGGCCGCCGCCAACGGGCTCAACTCCCTCATGCGCTCGATCGGCACGTCCACCTCCTCCGCGGTGATGAGCGTGGTGCTCGCGCACATGACGATCTCGCTCGGCGCGCACCTGCTGCCTTCCCGCGATGGCTTCCACACCACGTTCTTCATCGCCATGTCGGCCGCGGTGGTGGCCGTCGCGCTGACGGCCTGTATCCCGATGGGCAAGAAGGACTGACCGCTCAGGACGGCGCGTCCCGGACCGAGTCGGCGTAGCGGCGGGCCAGCGTCCGCAGGTGCGTGACGAGTTCCGGCGGGCCCTCGACGCGGAAGTCCATCATCAGCATGCTCAGGTAGATGGCGATGGTCTCCAGCGCGTCCGCGCCGGTGTGGAGCAGGCAGGTCTGCGCGTCGACCGGCTCCACCACCCCGACCGCGGGGTTGATCCGTGCGACCACGACCTCGGCCGGGGCGAGCACCGTGACCTGGGCGTGCACCCGCCACCCGGTGCTGGCGACATGGCGCATGACGAAGGCGACGAGATCGTCGTCGGGCAGCGCGCGGCCTGCGAAGCGGCGGCCGGTCGTGGCCGCGTGGCGCACCCCGGCGATGGGTATCGCACGCCAGGTGTGGGTGTCGAGGACGTAGGCGACCAGGTACCAGCGACGTTGCCAATTGATCAGGCGATACGGCTCTGCCTCGATCGCGTCATCGAATTCCGCTGCGGCGGTGGGGATGTCGAGCCGCACTGCGGCGCCGTCCCGGATCGCGCCCGCCAGGGCGGTCAGCACCTCGGCGGGCACGGGCGCATCGGGCTCGCGCGAGCCGGTGGTCGCGGGCCCGATCGCGGTGGCGCTGCGCAGCGCGGTGACCTTGCGCTGCAAGCGTTTCGGCAGGATCTGCTCGAGTTTGGCCAGTGCGCGGCCGACGTGCTCGGTGATGTCGGCGATGCCGGTCGCGCCGTCCTCGGCCAGTCCGACCGCCACGGCCACCGCGACGGCCTCGTCGTCGTCGAGCAGCAGCGGAGGCATGGTGGAGCCGCGCCCCAGCCGATAGCCGCCGATGGCGCCGCGCTCGGCGTGCACGGGATAGCCCAATTCGCGTAACCGGTGAATGTCGTTGCGCAGCGTGCGATCCGTGACGCCGAGCCGTTCGGCCAGCTCGCGGCCGGAGTAGGCGCGGTCCTGGAGCAGTGCGAGCAGGCGCAGGACGCGGGTCGTGGTCTCGGCCATGGAGATCTCCCGATCTATTAGGAACGAAAGCAGCCTAATGGGCTCATAGGCTCGAAGTCGGAAACACCGAGGACATCCGAAAGGCCCGCCATGCACACCGATATCGCCCTCACCGCCGTCTGGCGCGAAACCCTCGCCGCGGCACATCGCGCGCTCGCCGACGTCGTCGCCGGCATCCGCGACGACCAGTGGCACCTGCCCACACCGTGCTCGGAATGGGATGTGACACAGGTGATTCAGCACGCCGCGGGTGATCAGCTCGCGTACGCGAAATTCCTCGGCGTCGGGAACGGCCCGGCCGACAACCCCTTCGCGCCGTCCGGGACGATCGACGGCTCGGCCACGGTGCTGGTGCGCGACGCGATCGACCAGACCGCCGTCGCGTGGGCCACGGTCACCGACGAGACCCCGACGGTGCCGACCCCGTTGCCGCACGGCGCACTCCCGACCCCGGTGGCGGCCGTGCTGTGCGCGTTGGACGCGGCGGTGCACGCCTGGGATCTCGCCGTCGCCACCGGCCAGGCCTCGCCGCTCGACGAGGAGCTGGCCGGGGCGCTGCTGACCGCGGCGCGCACCGTGAATCCCGCGCCGGGCGGCGGACCGGAATCGGCGATCGTGGAACCGCTGCGCCAGTGGGGCGCGTACGCCGCGGTGGTCGACGGTGCGCCGGACGGCGACGCGGTCGCCGAACTGCTGCGTTATCTGGGGCGCGATCCGGGAACCGTTCGCGGCGGCCGTTCGTCCTAAGAATGAGTGATCGTTCAGAGTGATGGGGGGTCGGAGTGTCCGTACCGCAGAGAACCCGGGCGCGGCTCGGTCTGTTGCTGGCGCTGGGGTTGGTCGTCGCCGCTGTCGCGGCGGGGGTGCTCTGGTGGCGGACGACGAGCTCCGATCACCCGGCCGTGGTCGGCCAGAGTCCCACGGCCTTCCCCGCCATCGATCGGTCCGCCCTCGATCCGGCCCAGGCCAGGCTGGTCGAGGTGTTGGAGCGCGAGTTCGCCGACCCGGGCGGGGGACCGAAGTACGCCGAAGGGCTCGTCGAGCCCTGGTGCGCCGACTTCGTGAGCTGGGCGATGCGGGAGGCGGGGCGGCCGCTGTCGAATCCGAACTCCGGGTCCTGGCGGATTCCCGGCGTCTACACCCTGCAGGAGTACTACGCGGGAGCGGACCGGTTCGTGCCCGCAGACAGCGGGTACCGCCCGCGTACCGGCGACGTGCTGCTCTACGGCCAGGAAAGCCAATTCACCCAGCACACGAACATCGTGCTGACGGCGGCGAACGGCGAGGTGACCACGATCGGCGGCAACGAATTCGGCGAGGTGCGCCTGCACCGGTTCCGGGTGGCCGAGGTGAACGACGTCGTCGGCTACGGACGATTCTGAGAATCATTGCCGCTCAGGCGGTGTCGTTCGGCGAGTGCGATGCTCGGCGCGTCCCCCGCTGAGTTCTAATATGGAGATGGCAGCGCCCGGCAGCGCTGTCACACGGACCCTGTCCTGCTACCCCCTCATCAGCAGGACAGGGTTCCCCGATCGTTCGGTTTTCCGGAAGCTTTCGTCGCGTACCGTGTCGGTTGTCCGTTGAAAGGTGAGGGTTTCGGAATCTCTGATGCAGCCGACCGAAGAAACGACGAACGACCCGTCCTGGATCGACTACGCCGACTTCGGCGAACGCTTCGTCACTCACGCGGTGACCGAAGAGCGCATCGTTGCCGCGGTGGCCTCCATGGCCGGACGGGGCATGGCCATCGGACCGTTCACCATCGGACCTCCCGGACTCGCCGGATTCATCGCCGAGGGCAAGGTCGGCGACCCCACGGTGCTCCGCCACGATCCGCACGTCGTCTTCCAGGTGACGGTGCCGCTGACGCTCGCGGTGAAGGTGCGGCTCGGCGGAAAGAAACTCCGGTTGGAGGCGGTCGTCGAGATCGATCTGACGCTGCACGCGCGCACCGCGGACCCGCTGCTGATCGTCATCGACATCCCGCCCATCACCACCCGCGACGTGAGCTTCGTGCTGCGCGCCCAGACCGTGGAGTCGGCCTGGGAGTGGCTGCTCGATCCGATCGCGGGACTGGTGCAGCGGGAGGTCGCCAACCGGGTCAACGGCATGCTGGCCGAGCCGCAGGCCAGGAGCGGACGGGTTTTCGACGTCGAGGCCATGGTCGCGGGCACGCCGTCGCGGCACCGCGTGCAGGAGGAATTCGACTGGATCGATTACGGCGAGTTCGGCCACCGATTCTTCTCCCACATCGTGACGCGGGACCGGGTCTTCGAGGTGGTCGAGAAGATGGCCGGGCGCCCGATCGAAGTGGGGCCGCTGAAGGCCGGACCGAAGGACCGGGCCACCGTCACCGTGAAAGGCGCGATCCGGCAGCCGCGCCTGGTCGAGCGGGCCGCGGGGCCGGACGATCTCGTCGCATTCGATCTGACACTGCCCGTGGGCCTGGACATCACCGTGCAGGTCTTCAAGGCGAACCAGTACCGCGCCGATGTCGAGATCCCGCTGGTGCTGATCGCCAGGGCGGCCGACCCGCTGCTGATCGTCATCGACGTGCCGCCGCTCGCGACCGAGGACATCCGGATGGATTTCAAGGCGCTGGGCGTGCGCGCGGCCACCCTCGGCGCGCTGGCCGGAATCAAGAAACAGGTGGTCGCGCAGGTCGCCGGTGTGGTGCGCGAGCAGCTGGCCGACAGCGCCGGGCGCACCATCGATGTGGCCGGACGGATCGACGGCCTCGCCTGACGCGTAACCCCTGTGGCGAATGGGAAAAGTGTGTCCGATGGGTCTAGCGGTTCGCATGTGAAATGTGGTGAAATGAGTCGACGTTCGAGGCTCCCGGCGCGCGTGTGAGCCTTGGGGAAGGTGCGCCGGGCACGCTGCCAACCAATGGGGGTTGCGCGAAGGAGTCCTGCGATGCGTTCTCTGGATCTGTCTCGACGCAAGTTGTTCGCCTACACCGCCGCGGCCGCCGCGCTCGGCGTGGCCGGCGCCGCAGGCCCCGCCGCGGCGAGCGGAACTTTCGGCACCTTGATCGACTACTCCGGCGGTGTGCCCTCGGCCGAGGCGATTCTCGAGGCCGGGCACGTCGGCGTCATCCGGTACGTCTCCGATCGGCGGCCCGGCGCGGAGTGGATGGTGGGCAAACCGCTGCTCGCCCGCGAGGTGGAGGAACTCTCCGCGGCCGGGCTGAAGATAGTGTCCTGCTATCAGTTCGGCAAGGGGCCGACCGCCGACTGGCGCGGCGGACTGGAGGCGGGCAAGAAGCACGCCGAGCGCGGACTGCAACTGCATCTTGCCGCGGGCGGCCCGGAAGGCAGGCCCATCTACGCCTCGATCGATGACAACCCGAACCCGGTCGACTTCGCGACCATGATCGCGCCGTACCTGCTCGGCTGGGAATCGGTGCTTGGCAAGCAGAACGTCGGTGTCTACGCCAACTCGCCGACCATCGAACTCGCGCGGGTGGCGGGCCTGGGTTCCTGGTACTGGCAGCACAATTGGGGCACCCCGAAGGGTTTCGTGCACCCGGCTGCGCACCTGCACCAGTTCGAGATCGACAAGCGCGCCGTCGACGGCGTCGGCGTCGACCTCAACGACATTCTGAAGCCCGAGTACGGGCAGTGGTGAGAGCGGCCTACGTCTGACAGTGGCAGATCGGGGCCACGCGCAGGTCCGGTTCGTCGTCCGGGACCACGCGCAGGTTCGGCCGCGTCTCCGGCGCTTCGTGATCGCCCATCCAGGACAGCAGCGACCAGCGCGACAGGCCGGACAGGGCCGAGCCGATGCTGGCGAAGGAGCCGGAGGAGATCACCGAGGCGAACGATCCGACCGACCCGATCGAGAGCACCGAGCCGACGCTGCCGATGGAGAGGATCGAATAGGCCGACCCGATGGACAGGATCGAGCCTTCGGAACGGATGGACAGGATTGATCGGCGCGAGCGCCTGCTCCGAATCGAGCGGGGTCGTACCGTTCCTTCGACAGTCGACATGCTTTCGGTCTACCACAACGGGGACTGAGCCGGGGACTATCGCCGCGATTGCGGTGGTATGTCGGGCCCGGGCCCCGTGGTGTGTTGGGGCCTCGGCCCCGTGGGATGACCCGGACATGACGAAGCCCGGCGGTCGCGAACGACCGGCCGGGCTTCGAAACATCAACCGACGGTGAAGAATCCGAGCGTCGGCAGGAACGAGCAGGTGCGCGGCTCTGCGTCGGGCGCCTTGGTGGTGAGCGAGCCGCCGACCACCGCGACGATCCGGCCGTAGCCGGTGTTCACGATCGCGGACAGGGTCGCCGGGCCCTCGGGGTTGATCTTCGCCTGGTCGGTCAGCGTCGCGACGCCGGACTGACGGGTGTCGAGGTTCAGCCACTGCACGGTCATCGGCGGGTTCTGCTCCGCCGTCGGCGCCTTGGTGCCGAGCGCGGTGAACACGAATCCGGTCTGACCGGCCTCCGGGCCGGGCGGGGGCAGCGTGGCCGGGCCCGCCACGGCGAGCGCCGTGCCCACCGAGTCGGCGGACGCGCTGATGCAGCCCTTGCCGATGGTCGGGTAGAGGAACTGCGCGATGACCGGGCCGTCCTGCGGTAGCTGAGGACCGCCGCCGCCGCTGCCGTCCAGGAACGTGATGATCCGCTCCAGGGTCGACTTGATCTGCGGCGGCAGATTCAGGGTGTTGAGCAGGATGCGTGCCTGGTCGAGGATCGCGGACTGCGGTCCGGCGACATTGGCCGGACCTGCGATGGCGCCGACGATGGCGGGGGTGAGCGCGGCGATCGCGTCGACCGGGACGCCCTCGGGCACCATCGGAACGTTGTGCGAAACCGCGGTTTGGGCGGGCGCCGGTGCCGCTACTGCGGCGGGCGCGGCGAGCGAAGCGCTCGCCGCCATGGCGAGTGCGGTCAATGCGATCCGCGATCCTCGGGTGCGAAGCACTGGTCTAGCCGTCCTTTAACCTCGGGTACATCTGGTCAACGGGTGATAACACGTTGTTTCGGGGGTCACTCTAAGGACACGACCGCCAAGTTGTACAGCGGTGGTCGTTATCACGTTGTGCTGTGGACGATCAGTGTTACCAGACGGTAGTGCGGCGGGGCGTTGCCGATGTGAAAGGTGATGCAAATGTTATGGGTGTTGCGTATCGCGCACGGGATCGATCGGCGCTCCGGTTAATCTAGTCGCAGCCTTCGGCATTTGCCGCCGACACACCGGACACCGGCGGGTCGCGGCCCGTGACCGCATCCCCGACCCGAAAGCCCGCGACTTGAACCGAGACAGCGCTCGGTCGGACCAGCGTCCGGCCGCTGCCCACCTGCGACTGGCGGTGTTGCTGCTCGGTCTTTCCGTTCTGGCCCGGCTGCTGTGGATGCTGGTGTCGCGCAACGGGATGAATCTGGTCGACTTGCACGTCTACGTGGACGGTTCGGCGGCGCTGCTCACCGATCGGCTCTACGACTTCACCTACGCGGAAAAGACGCCGGATTTCCCGCTGCCGTTCACCTATCCGCCGTTCGCCGCGCTGGTCTTTTTCCCGCTGCATTTCCTGCCGTTCAAGGTGATCGCGGTCGGCTGGCTGCTGGCCACCGTTGCGGCGCTGTACGGCGTGGTCTGGATCGCGCTGGAATTGATCGTCGGCGAACAGCGGTTGCGTGAACCGGGTTGGCGCGCAGCGGCGGTCGGCTGGACCACGGTCGGCGTCTGGCTCGAGCCCGTGCGCACCACGATCGACTACGGACAGGTCAACGTCTTCCTGGTGCTCGGCGCCATGCTCGCGGTGCGCAGCTCGCGATGGTGGGTGTCGGGCGGGTTGGTCGGCGTCATCGCCGGCATCAAGCTGACGCCCGCGATCACCGGGCTCTACTTCGTCGCGCGGCGGCGCTGGGGGACCGCGCTGTGGTCCGCGGTGGTTTTCGGCGCGACGGTCGGCATCAGCTATCTCATCAACAACCACGAGGCGACGCGCTACTTCGGCACGCTGCTCGGCGACGCGGACCGGATCGGCCCGGTCGGCTCGGTGTGGAATCAGTCGCTGCGCGGGACGTTGAGCCGCATCCTCGGCCACGACGTGGAGTCCGGACCGGTGTGGATCGCGGCGGTGCTCACGGTCGCCGCGCTGGCCTTTTTCGCGTGGCGGGCGCTGGAACCGGACGACCGGATGGGCACGCTGTTGATCGTGCAGCTGTTCGGGCTGCTGATCTCGCCGATCTCGTGGTCACACCACTGGGTCTGGTTGCTGCCGGCGGTGCTCTGGTTGGTCTACGGTCCGCTGCGCCGGGCGCCGGGCGCGCGGATCCTGGCGGGCTACTGGCTGGTGACCATGTTGATCGGGGTGCCGTGGGTGCTGTCGTTCTTCCAGCCGACGATCTGGGAGATCTCCCGGCCCGGTGTGCTGTCCTGGCTGGGTGCGGTGGACGTGCTCGGCGTGCTCGTCCTGTTCGGCTGGATCATCTGGTCCGGCGCGCGGCGCGCGCCGTCGGGTGACGAGACGGCGAGCGCCGTGGTGGCGGATTCCGCGCGGGCGTAGCTCGGCTTCGTCGCGCACGTGTGACGAAGCCCGGGGCGGCTGTGTCGAGCGCCGAGTACGGGCTTCCACGGCGTGCAATTGGCGGCTATTCGGACCGCGACGCGAGCAGGTCGATCTCGCGGGCCAAGCCGAAATCCAAGGCGGTCAGGCCGCCCACGGCATGGGTGGACAGCGTGAACGTCACATTCCGCCAGCGAACATCGATGTCGGGGTGATGGTTCGCGGCCTCGGCCGCGTCGGCGACCCGGCGCACCAAATCGATGCCCGCCGGAAACGAGGCGGCCTTGATGGTGCGGGTGATGTTGTCGCCGGACCTGCTCCAATTCGGCAGTCCGGTCAGCGCGTCGGCGATCTCGGCGTCGGATAGCAGTGGGATGCTCATAAGCCGGTTGTACCCCGTTTGCCGGGTGTGCACCGGAATGTGCGGAACTCAGGCGGCGCGAGCCTGTTTCAGCGCCTTCTTCAGGTCCTTGCCGCTGACGCCAGCGGCCTCGGCCTTCTTCATCCGCATGATGACGACGGGGCATTTGAAGCAGCGCGTCTTCTTCCGACAGCACTTCTTCTTGGGTTTCAGACTCGAAACCTTCTTTGCTTTGACCTTGCCCACGACGGTTAGCATACCCTTACTCGAGCGCCTGAATCAGAGGGGCTACCCGGTTGCCGGTAGTCTGTAGCTGGCCGCAATGCCCGGTGAGTTTCCATTCTCCACCTGTTTGCAGGGGTCGGCCGGCACCAACACCGAACAGCAGGAGGATTCAGGCGTGTCGTCTGCACGCGATTTTCGCAACGTCGCCATCGTGGCCCACGTCGACCACGGCAAGACGACGCTGGTCGACGCCATGCTGCGCCAGTCCGGCGCGTTCGCCGAGCGGGCCGAACTCGTCGACCGGGTCATGGACTCCGGCGACCTGGAACGCGAGAAGGGCATCACCATTCTCGCCAAGAACACCGCGGTGCACCGGCACCACCCGGACGGTTCGGTCACCGTCATCAACGTCATCGACACCCCCGGCCACGCCGACTTCGGCGGTGAGGTCGAGCGCGGTCTGTCCATGGTCGACGGTGTCGTGCTGCTGGTGGACGCCTCCGAGGGCCCGCTGCCGCAGACCCGGTTCGTGCTGCGCAAGGCGCTGGCCGCGTCGCTGCCGGTGATCCTGGTCGTCAACAAGACCGACCGCCCCGACGCGCGCATCGAGGAGGTCGTCGAGGAGAGCCACGACCTGCTGCTCGACTTGGCCTCCGACCTGGACGACGCCGCCGCCGAGGCCGCCGAGCTGGCCCTCGACCTGCCGGTGCTCTACGCCTCCGGCCGCGAGGGCAAGGCCTCCAAGGAGCGCCCCGAGAACGGCAACGCGCCCGACGCGGAGAACCTCGACGCGCTGTTCGACGTGCTGATGGAGTGCATCCCGGCGCCCAAGGGCGATGCCACCGCTCCGCTGCAGGCGCACGTCACCAACCTCGACGCCTCGGCCTTCCTCGGCCGCCTCGCGCTGGTGCGCGTGCACAACGGCGAGCTGCGCAAGGGCCAGAACGTCGCGTGGATGCACGCCGACGGCGTCAAGCACGTCAAGATCACCGAGCTGCTCCAGACCATCGGCGTCGAGCGGCAGCCCGGCGAGGTGGCCGTGGCGGGCGACATCGTCGCCATCGCGGGCATCCCGGAGATCATGATCGGCGACACCCTCGCCGACATCGACAACCCGGTCGCGCTGCCCCGCATCACCGTCGACGAGCCTGCGATCTCGGTCACCATCGGCACCAACACCTCGCCGCTTGTCGGCCGGGTGCAGGGCCACAAGCTGACCGCCCGCATGGTGAAGTCGCGCCTGGACCAGGAGTTGGTCGGCAACGTCTCGCTGCGCGTGCTCGACATCGGCCGCCCGGACGCCTGGGAGGTGCAGGGCCGCGGTGAGCTGGCGCTGGCCATCCTGGTCGAGCAGATGCGCCGTGAAGGCTTCGAGCTGACCGTCGGCAAGCCGCAGGTGGTCACCAAGCAGGTCGACGGCAAGGTGCACGAGCCCTACGAAGAGCTGACCATCGACTGCCCCGAGGAGTACCTCGGCGCGATCACCCAGCTGCTCGCCGCCCGCAAGGGCAAGATGGTCCAGATGAGCAACCACGCCGCGGGCTGGGTGCGGATGGAATTCATCGTCCCCTCGCGCGGCCTGATCGGCTTCCGCACCGACTTCCTCACCGAGACCCGCGGCACCGGCATCGCCAACGCCGTCTCGCACGGCTACGCGCCGTGGGCGGGCGAGATCCGGGCGCGCCACACCGGCTCGCTGGTCTCCGACCGCGCGGGTTCGGTGACGCCGTTCGCGATGATCCAGCTCGCCGACCGCGGCCAGTTCTTCGTCGAGCCGGGCGCGGACACCTACGAGGGCCACGTGGTGGGCCTCAACCCGCGCGCGGAGGATCTCGACATCAACGTCACCCGCGAGAAGAAGCTGACCAATATGCGCAGCTCCACCGCCGACGTGATCGAGACCCTGGCCAAGCCGCTGCAGCTGGACCTGGAGGGCGCGATGGAGTTCTGCGCCGCCGACGAATGCGTCGAGGTCACCCCCGAGGTGGTCCGGGTGCGCAAGGTCGTCCTCGGCCAGAACGAGCGGGCCCGTGAGCTGTCCAGGCGGAAGGCGCGGGACCGGGCCGCGCTGTAGTGCGGCGGGAACGGATCGGCGACCGCGGGACTTCGGAACCGCCGCGCACTGGCGCGGCGGTTCCGCGTAGCCGAACCGCGGCGGGGCGAAGTAGAGTGCCGAGCGTGAGCACGGGGGCAAGACGACGCGCGACGCGGCGTGCACTGATGGTTCTCTTGGCGGCCTCCGCGACGGTGCTCGCCGGATGCACCGCGAACCCGCCCCCGCCCATCGAGAGCACGGACAGCCCGAAGACGACGCCCGCCAAGCCGGGCAAGAACACCGTCGTGGTGGGGATCGATGACATCGGCATCGGGTTCAACCCGCATCTGCGTTCCGATCAGTCGCCCGCCACCTCCGCGGTGAGCTCGATGGTGCTGCCGAGTCCGTTCCGTCCGGTGCGCAATCCCACGGTGCCCGGCGTCACCGACTGGGTGCCGGACACCGCGCTGGTGACCTCCGCCGAGGTCACCAGCCAGGAGCCGTTCACCATCACCTACACGCTGCGCAACCAGGCCAACTGGTCCGACGGAGCGCCGATCGCCGCCGAGGACTTCCGTTTCCTGTGGCAGCAGATGCTGACTCAGCCCGGTGTCGCGGATTCGGCCGCCTACCGGTTGATCTCGGACGTGAACTCCTCCGGTGGCGGCAAGACGGTCACCGTCGTGCTGACCCAGCCGTATCCCGCGTGGCGCGAGCTGTTCGCGAATCTGCTTCCCTCGCACCTGATCAAGGATCAGCCGGGCGGTTTCGCCAACGGTCTCGCCGAGGGAATCCCGGTGTCCGGCGGCAACTTCGCGATCAAGTCGGTGGATCCGGGCCGCGACGAGATCCTGCTGGAGCGCAACGACCGCTACTGGGGCACGCCTGCCGGGCCGGATCAGATTCTGTTGCGCCGCGGCGGGACTCCCGCGCAGCTGGCCGAATCGCTGCGCACCGGTGACGCGCAGATGGCGCTCGTGCACGGCGGTGTCGCGACCCAGGCGCAACTGGCCGCGATCCCCTCGGTGCGCACCGCGATCATGCCGCAGTCACGGGAACTCCAGTTCGTCTTGAACGGGCGCATCACCGAACTCGGCGATCCGCGGGTCCGGCGCGGGGTGCTCGCGCTGCTCGATCCCGCGCTGCTGGCGACTGTCGGCGCGCAGACCGGCGGCTGGGTCGAACCGGTGCGCGCGCAGATCCTGACGCCCTCGGATCCCGGCTACGCGCCGACTGCGCCGCCGCGGCCCTCCGCGGAGGAGGCGTTCGCTCTGCTCGCCGAGGCGGGTTTCGCCCGCGCGCCGGAACCGCCGCTGGTGGCCTCGCCGACCTCGCCCGCGCCGCAGCCGCGGCCGATCGCGAAGAACGGCAAGGTGCTCTCGCTCCGGATCGGTGCGGTCACCGGTGACGCGACCGCGCTCGCGGTGGCCAATACAGCCGCCGACCAATTGCGCAGCGCCGGTATCGATGCCAGCGTCCGCAGCCTCGCCGCCGACGCGCTGTACGGCAAGGAACTGGTCGAGGGCGGCGTGGACGCCATCGTCGGCTGGGAGGTCGCGGGCGCGGATCCGGCCAACGTGCTGGCGTCCCGCTACAGCTGCCTGCCGCCCGAACCCGGTCCGGGCGACGGCGAGACGCAGGCCGCGGTGGAGGCGGCCCGGCGCGCGCCGAGCAACCTGTCCGGCGTCTGCGATCCGGTGTTGCAGCCCGCGATCGACGCGGCGCTGCGCGGTATCGACGTTCCCAAGGTTCTCCACGAGGCCGAGCCCGCGCTGTGGGGGCTGGCCACGGTGCTGCCGATCGTGCAGGACAACCAGGTCGCCGCCGCGGGACCGCGGGTGGACGGCGCGTCACTGAGCGGCGCCATTCAGGTGGGCATCTTCGGCGATGCCGCGATGTGGCGCAGGATCCCGTGACAACAGCCGACGGGCCCGGCGGCATCGTGCTGGTGCACGCGCACCCCGACGACGAATCCATCACCACCGGCGGCACTATCGCGCACTATCGCCGTCGCGGCGTCCCGGCCACCGTGGTGACCTGCACCCTCGGCGAGGAGGGCGAGGTGATCGGCGAGCGGTGGGCCCAGCTGACCGCGGACCGCGCCGACCAGCTCGGCGGCTACCGCATCCTCGAATTGACAACGGCGCTGGCCGCTTTGGACGCCGCGCCGCCGCGCTTCCTGGGCGGGGCGGGGCGCTGGCGGGATTCCGGGATGGCGGGCACACCGTCGGCCGAGCACCCCAGGGCGTTCGTGCGCTCCGGCCCCGAGGCGGTGGACGCGCTCGTCGAGATCCTGCTCGAGCTGCGGCCGCGGGTGGTGATCGGCTACGACCCGCGCGGCGGCTACGGCCACCCCGATCACATCAGGGCCCACGAGATCACCACGGCCGCAGTGCACGAGGCGGCCGAGCGTGGCTGGGACGTGCCCAAGCTCTACTGGACCGTCACCGACGCCGACATGCTGCGGCTGCACACCGAGGCGCTGGCCCGCCGCACCGTCGACGGTCTGCCCGGCGCGCTGCCGCGGGGCTGGCGGCTGCCCGCGGCGGGCGAGCTGGCGAGCGTGCCGAGTCACACCGTCACCACCACTGTCGAGGTGTCCGATGTGCTCGCCGCCAAGCGGGCCGCGTTGCGTGCGCACGCCACCCAGGTGACGGTCGCGCCCTCCGGCCGGGAGTTCGCGCTCTCCAACGACATCGCCCAGCCGGTGCTGCCCGAGGAGCACTACGTGCTGGTCCGCGGCGAGCGGGGCCCGGTCGGTCCGGACGGGCGCGAGCACGACCTCTTTGCCGGCCTTGTCTGAACTGGTCATCGGTACTGATAGCTGTCGATAGCTGGGTGTCTGCTGCGCCACTGTGCGTGCCATGTAGGGTGCCTTCGTCCACAAGACGATTTACGCGAAGGACCCACGTTCATATGACGACAGTCAGCGACCGTAATCACCTCAGCGTCGAGGACGAGGGCTACCACAAGAGCCTGAAGCCACGCCAGCTGCAGATGATCGCCATCGGTGGCGCCATTGGTACCGGCTTGTTCCTCGGCGCGGGCGGCCGACTGGCCAATGCGGGGCCCGGCCTGTTCCTGGTCTACGCGGTCTGCGGTTTCTTCGCATTCCTGATCCTGCGCGCGCTCGGGGAACTGGTGCTGCACCGGCCGTCTTCCGGGTCCTTCGTCTCCTACGCGCGCGAATTCTTCGGGGAGAAGGCGGCATTCGTCGCCGGGTGGATGTACTTCCTGAACTGGTCGATGACCGGCATCGCCGACACCACCGCGATCGCGCAGTACTTCCACTACTGGTCCGGGTTCACCGATGTTCCCCAGTGGTTGCTGGCGTTGATCGCGCTGGTTCTCGTGCTGTCGATCAACCTGGTCTCGGTGAAGTGGTTCGGCGAGATGGAGTTCTGGGCCGCGCTGGTGAAGGTGTTCGCGCTGAGCGCCTTTCTCATTGTCGGCACGATCTTCCTGCTCGGGCGGTTCACCGTGCAGGGCGCGCCGACCGGGCCCGAGGTGGTCGTCGAGCACGGCGGACTCTTCCCGACCGGACTGCTGCCGCTGGTGGTCGTGGTGTCGGGTGTCGTCTTCGCATACGCCGCAGTCGAACTCGTCGGCACCGCGGCGGGGGAGACCGAGGACCCGGCGAAGATCATGCCGCGCGCCATCAACTCGGTGATCGTTCGCATCGCGATCTTCTACGTCGGCTCGCTGGTGCTGCTCGGCCTGCTGCTGCCCTACACCGCGTACACGGCCAAGGAGAGTCCGTTCGTCACCTTCTTCACCGTGCTCGGCGTGCCCGGCATCGGCAGCGTGATGAACATCGTGGTGCTCACCGCTGCCTTCTCCAGCCTCAACGCGGGCCTGTACTCGACCGGCCGGATTCTGCGTTCGATGTCGATGAACGGCAGCGCGCCCAAGTTCACCGGCGTAATGGGTCGTAACGGCGTGCCCTACGGCGGCATCCTGCTCACCGGCCTGATCGCTCTGTTCGGCATCGCGCTCAACGGCATCGTGCCCGACTCGGCGTTCGAGATCGTGCTGAACATGGCTTCGCTCGGCATCATCGCGTCCTGGGCGACGATCGTGCTGTGCCAGTTGCAGTTGTGGCGCTGGTCCGAGCAGGGCCGGGTGACCCGGCCCGCGTTCCGGATGTTCGGCGCGCCGTGGACAGGGATAATCACGCTGGTCTTCCTGTTCTTCGTCGTCGCGCTCACGGGCTTCGACTATCCGGTCGGCACCTGGACCGTGGCGACCATCGCGCTGATCGTCCCGGCGCTGATGGTCGGGTGGTTCGCCGCGCGCAAACGGGTGCTCGCCATCGCCGCGGAGCGTCGCGGCTATACGGGCGAGTTCCCGGTGGTCGCGAACATCCCGGTCGATTGATCCGGGTCGCGGCGACGGGGCATAGACTCCTGGGCGTGTACAACTGGGATCTCCAGAACGCCATCTCGGCCTTCGTGGACAGCTTGCGCCCCGGTGCGCAGCACCAGCACGAGCTGTACATGTCGGTGCTGTACGCCTTCGTCGACATGCAGAGTCACCTGCTGACTCTCCTCGGCTACCCGCCGGTGCCGTGACGGCGCTCGACAAGCGCGCGGACGCGCCCCATACCGATGATCGAGGGTGGATCGCCGAGCCCCTACGGCTGGCGCTGATGGCCGTCCTTGTCCTGAGCGGGTTGTTCACCCTCGTCTTCGAGGTCCTCTATCTGCCCGTGTACCTGGGCACTTCGCATCTCCCGCCCGCCAAGGAGACCACGTTGGTGGCCGCGCCGCTCGCGGCCGCCTCCACCTCCGGCGCGTTCGCCTTCCCGGCGACGGCTCTGCTCGCGGCCGGTGTGAACGTCGTCCTGATCGCGGCCATGCGCACCTTGACCGACAGCACCCGCGTCGCCCTGCTCCCGGTCATCGCGTGGACCTTCGGTTTCCTCGCGTGCACCGTCGCCGGGCCCGGCGGCGACCTCGTGCTGCTCAGCGACTGGCCCACCCTCTTCCTGCTCCTCTGCGGGCTGGTCCCACCGCTGGCCTACGTCTACCTCCGGCCCGCCCACCACTGACTCGGCGGCCCGCGCATGCCTCGTCGGCGTCACGAGGATTGACTTCGCAGACTCTTCGTACGCCTCGCAGAGGCTACAAGCGCTGCGAGGAATGCAATGCCTCTGCGAGGACGGGTCGACATCCGGTGGACAGCTGGCCGCAACCCTGCGGCCGATAGCCGAGCGGTCTGAGTTCGCAGGCCGTTTGCACGCTTCGCAGGGGCAGCAAGGGCTGCGTAGGGTGCAGTGGCTCTGCGAGGGCGCCAGGCGGCCGTCAGTCGACGCGGACGGGGAGAGTGGCGATGACGGCGTCGGTGCGGGCGCGGAGTGCGGCCGCCAGGACGGGGCCGCGGGGGTTGTGCAGGGGGCGGTGCCACCAGTGGCGGGCTTCGACGTGGGCCAGCAGGACGGTGACGTCGCGGTTGGCGGCGGATTGTTTGCGGACGTAGCCGACGAGGGTGGTGATCAGGCTGCGGTGCGGGCACGGCAGGACGGTGAGCGGGACGCCGGGGTCCCATTCCTTCCAGCGGGCGCTGAGGCGTTTGGTGGTGGCGGGGTCGATGTCGGCGGCGACGGCGACGATCTCGCCACGCATGCGCAGGGCCGCGGCGAGCGCGCGGGCGGTCGCCTCGCTCACGACGACCACCGGGACGATGATGAGAGCCCTTGTCTCGGGCGTGATCTCGGGGCGCGGCGGGATCTCGCCGAGGCGCAGTTCCCCGGCCACCGTCCGGTAGTAGTTCTCGGTCCTGGCGAACAAGGTGATCAGCAACGGGATGATGATCAGCAGCAGCCACGCGCCTTCGGTGAACTTCTCGGCCAGCAACACCACCGCGGCCACGGCGGTCAAGCCCGCGCCGAACCCGTTGAGCGCCGCGCGTTGCGCCCACCCCGGACCGCGTCGCCGTTTCCAGTGCCTGACGAGTCCCCACTGGCTGATGGTGAAGCCGATGAAGACGCCGATCGCGTACAGCGGAAGCAGCCGGTGCGTGTCGGCGTCGACCACCATCAGAATCGCGCCCGCGGTCACGGCCAGCGCGGTGACGCCGTAGCGGAAGACCGGCCGCTCGGAGCGCAGCGCGAACAGCGAGGGCATCCGGCGATCCTTCGCTAGCAGCGCGAGCAACACCGGCAATCCGCCGAAGCTCGTGTTGGCCGCGAGCCCGAGCGCCACCGCGACGACCACGTTCACCACATAGAACGGCCACCCCGTGCCGAACGCGCTCGCGGCGAGCTGAGCCAGGATCGTCACGCCTTCGCGCGGCACCACGTGGTGTAACCGGATGAGCAGCGCCAGACCCAGCAGCATGGTGCACAGCAGCACGCCGAGCGCGACCTCGGTGTGCTGGGCGCGCCGGACGGCGGGCGCGCGGAACGACGGCACCGCGTTCGCGATCGCCTCCACGCCGGTCAGCGCCGCGCAGCCCGCGGCGAAAGCCTTGAGCAGCATCCACACTCCGAGCGCTTCGAGCGGAACCAGCGGCCCGGGATCGTCACCGACGACGGCCACCGGCTCCGGCCGCAACAGACCGACCGCGACGACGCCGAGGACGCAGCCGACGAACAGCAACATCGGCCCCATCATCACCCTGGCGGACTCGGCCACACCGATCAGATTCACCACGGCGATGAGGGTGAGCGCCGTGAGCGCGACGGCTTCCTCCTGGTCGCGCAACGCGGGAAACGCACTGGCCAGGCTCGCCGCGCCCGCCGAAAGGCTGACCGCGACCGTCAGCACGTAGTCGACCACCAGGCTCGCCGCGGCCAGCAGGGCCGCGCCCCGGCCGAGATCCTTCTTCGCCACCGCGTACGACCCGCCGCCGTCCGGGTGCGCCGCGATCACCTGCCGGTAGGAGAGGACGAGCACCAGCAACAGCGCCGCGATCGCCAGCGCCACCGGGAACGTCCACTGCACGGCCGCCGCGCCCGCCACGACGAGCACCAGCACGATGGCCTCCGGCCCGTAGGCGACGCTGGACAG
Organism: Nocardia lijiangensis NBRC 108240; assembly: GCF_001613045.1. Taxonomy (GTDB): domain Bacteria; phylum Actinomycetota; class Actinomycetes; order Mycobacteriales; family Mycobacteriaceae; genus Nocardia; species Nocardia lijiangensis. The sequence goes on from NZ_BDBP01000038.1 coordinate 66,758, forward strand.
CGCGTCCAGCGACAGCGCCGCGAGCCCCCCGAACGCGGTGAGCCGGTACGCGTCGCCGCGCTGCATCCGGCGCACGCGCCGATCGGCGATCCGGGACTCGTCGCGCGCTCCGGTCTCGACCACACCCCACATTCAACGCCGCACCGCCGCGACCGGCCCCGAACGACACGTCGACGCAGCTTCCACAGACCTTTCGAACGTTCTACACAGACGGTGGCGCTGTGCCGCGTATGCGGCGTGTGTGAGGGGCGAGGTCAGCGGTTGCCGAGGGCGCCGGGGGTGACGGCTTCGATGAGGGGCCAGGCTTGGGGGAGCGGGATGTCGTGGATGCGGTAGTGCTTTTTGCCCGCGGCGGTGGCGGCGATGACGGTGGCGACGCCGGCGCGGCGTTGCCAGAAGGATTGGCGGACGGTCCAGCCGATGACGCCGGGGGCTTCGAGGCAATCGCGGTCGCGGTCGAGGGAGCCGGAGCGCGTGATGAGCCAGGCGGGGGCGGTGGCGGTGCGGGGGAGGACCGTGTGGCCGAGGCCTCGGTAACGGTCTTCGGCCAGGGCGATCGCGATGACCGCGGTGATGCCGGGCAACAACCACCACCAGGGCGGAATGGGGCCTTCGAGGGAGAAGGCGAGCACCAGGAAGGCGAGGAAGACGACGGGGAGCAGCGCACGGAAGTAGCGGCGGCGGCGCGCGACGGGACCGTGGCGGGTGAGCTGGGCGGACATCTGCGCCAGGGGAGCGAGTTCGTTCCGTCCCGCACTCTGATCCAGCAGCTCCGCCAGCGTGCGTTCGACCGCGGCGCGCGGGGCTTGCGGCAGGATCTTCTGTCGCGGATTCTCGCCGACCATGATGGCCTCGAGTTCGGCGGCGCCCGAAAGGCGAAGCAGCAGTGGCTCGTTGACGGTGGCGCCGCGGAAACGGGCCAGATCGAGGGTGATCTGCCTGGTGGTGAACAGGCCGTGGCGCAGGTGCAGGGTGCGGCCGTCGTGCAGGACCTGGAGGCCGAAATACGTGGCAAGGTAGCGCGTGCAGGCCGCGAGGCTGACCAGGAGCACGATCGCGGCGATCAGGCCGAGCGTCACGAGCACGATGGCGGTCGCGGCGCGTTCCCCGATGTCGTGCGCGGCGTCGGACTCGAACAAACGCTCGCCGAGCCCGTACTGGAAGGCCAAGCCGACCACCGGCGCGATCACGGCGAATCCGGTGAGCGAGAGCGGCGCGTACCGCACCCACTGCGGCCGCCAGTGCCCGATCTCCCGTGCCGTCGATCGTGCGCTCGCCGCCTCGTCCTCGGCGATGCCGTCGGCCGGAACCTCCGGCCCGGCGGCGGGTCGCGCCGTGTGCGCGAGCAACTCCGCGCGCAACGCGGGCACCACCCGCGCGTCGAGCGCGTCGAGCTTGAACTTCTCGCCGGTGTCGGCCTGCTGTCCGGTGCCGATGACCACCACCGCGAGCCCCAGCGCCCGGTGCAGCAGGTCGGATTCGATGTCCACGGATCTGATCCGGCTGCGCGGCACCGAGAGTTCTCTGCGCTGCAGCAATCCGGTGCGGAGCTCGACGTGGGTCGGTCCGACCCGATAGGTCGTGGTGAACCAGCGGGTGAGCGCGAACCCGACGATCAACACCAGCGGAATGATGCTCCACACGGGATTGCCGCTGCTGGTGCCGAGGATGACGGAACCGATCAGCACCGGGATGAACCTGATCACCTCGGTGACGGGGTGCACCAACAGCATTCGCTGGTCGAGGCGCGCCCACGGCGGTCCGGTGCCGGCGTCGAGCGGTTCGGTCATGTCGCGTCCCCGCGATGACGGGCGGCGATGTCGGTCAGCCGCGTGACGGTCGCCTCGGCGACCGGCAGGTCGAGCGCGGTGATCTGCACCGCGCCCGCCGACGAGGCGGTCGTGACCGTCACCGTGGCCAGGCCGAGCAGCCGTTCCAGCGGACCGCGTTCGGTGTCCACCGTCTGCACCCGCGAGATCGGCGCGACCCGGCTCTCCTGGGTCAGCCAGCCGACCCTGGTGTACACGGCCTCGTCGGTGACCTCCCACCGGTGCACGGCGTAGCGCCAGCACGGCACGACGGCGATGCTGAACACCGCCCAGACCAGCCCGATCACCAGCGCGGTCAGCTGCCAGCCGCGGCGTTGTGAGTCCACCGCGGCCCACACGAGCAGCGCGAGCAACGGCAGCGCCCATGCCAGCCCCGCCTGCACCGCCCACAGCAGTTTCGCTTTCGGGCTTGGGCGCCAGGCCGGATCGGCCATGATCGTGCGCGGCTGCGACATGCCTGTCATGGTTGCACGAACGTTCGCCGCCCCGCGCCGCCAAAGGTGGAATAACCGTGGTGCGTGATGAGGTTGTGAACGCTCACGACGGTTCCCGCGCGGCTCACCGTCGCCGTGAGCTGGTTACGCTCACACACAAGCACTGGAGGGAGACAGTCCAGGATGGGTAGCGCATGATCGAGGGCGTGACCGAGCTAGCGACCCCGAGCGTCCCGCCTGCCCCGCCCAGCCCGTCGGCCATGCGCCGCGCGCTGCGCCGGGCCCGAGACGGCGTGACACTGAACGTGGACGAGGCCGCCGTGCTGCTGCACGCGCGCGGCGAGGATCTGGTCGAGCTGTGTCGCAGCGCGGCGCGGGTGCGCGACGCCGGTCTGGAATCCGCGGACAGGCCGAAGACCATCAGCTATTCGCGCAATGTGTTCATTCCGCTGACCCGGCTGTGCCGGGACAAGTGTCACTACTGCACGTTCGTCACGGTGCCCGGCAAGCTGCGCGCCGAGGGCAAGGGCATGTTCCTGGAGCCCGACGAGGTGCTCGACATCGCCCGCCGAGGCGCCGCGCTCGGCTGTAAGGAGGCGCTGTTCACCCTCGGCGACCGGCCCGAGGCGCGCTGGCCGGAGGCGGCCCAGTGGCTCGACGAGCGCGGCTACGACTCCACGCTGGACTACCTGCGCGCCGTCTCGATCATGGTGCTGGAGGAGACCGGTCTGCTGCCGCACCTGAATCCCGGCGTGATGAGCTGGGAGGAGATCGCGCGGCTCAAGCCGGTGGCGCAGTCCATGGGCATGATGCTGGAGACCACCTCGACGCGGCTGTTCACCGAGAAGGGCGAGTGCCACTACGGCAGCCCCGACAAGGACCCCGCGGTACGGTTGCGCGCCATCACCGACGCCGGACGGCTTTCGGTGCCGTACACCACCGGCATCCTGGTCGGCATCGGCGAGACGCTGACCGAGCGTGCCGAGTCGATCATGGCGATTCGCAAGCAGCACAAGGCTTTCGGGCACATCCAGGAAGTGATCATCCAGAACTTCCGCGCCAAGGACGACACCGCCATGCGCGACACGCCCGACGCCGGTCTGGAGGAGTTCCGCGCGACCATCGCGGTGACCCGCCTGATGCTCGGCCCGGACGTACCGGTGCAGGCTCCGCCGAATCTGGTGTCGCTGGAGGAATGCCTCGGGCTGATCGACGCGGGCATCGACGACTGGGGCGGCGTCTCGCCGGTCACCCCGGATCACGTGAATCCCGAACGGCCGTGGCCGAATCTGGACACGCTGCGTGAGATCACCGAGGCGGCGGGCTACCAGCTCGTCGAAAGGACCTCGGCGCACCCGAAATACGTGCGCGCGGGCAATCCGTGGGTGGATCCGCGCATCGGCGCGCATGTGGCCGCGCTGACCGATCCCGAGACCGGTCTGGCGAATCCGGACGCGATGCCGGTCGGCCTGCCGTGGCAGGAGCCGGACGAATCGTGGGACTCCGCGGGCCGGGTCGACCTGAACACCGCCATCGACACCGAGGGCCGCAACACCGAGAGCCGCAGCGACTCCGCGCTGGGCCAGGACGTGGTCGGCGCCTTCGGTGATTGGGACACCATCCGCGAACAGGCGCGCGACCTGGCCACGACGGCGCCCGAGCGGCTCGACGCCGACGTGCTCGCCGCGCTGCGCGCCGCCGAACGCGACCCCGCGGCGCTGTCCGACACCGAGTACCTGGCACTGGCCACCGCCGAGGGCGCCGATCTCGAGGCCGTCGCGGCTTTGGCCGACCAGTTGCGCCGCGACACCGTCGGCGACGACGTCACCTACGTGGTGAACCGGAACATCAACTTCACCAACATCTGCTACACCGGCTGCCGCTTCTGCGCGTTCGCCCAGCGCAAGGGCGACGCCGACGCGTTCACGCTGAGCATGGACGAGGTCGCCGACCGGGCGTGGGAGGCGCACGTCGACGGCGCCACCGAGGTCTGCATGCAGGGCGGCATAGATCCGGACCTGCCGGTCACCGGCTATGCCGACCTGGTGCGCGCGGTGAAGCAGCGGGTGCCGTCCATGCACGTGCACGCCTTCAGTCCGATGGAGATCGTCAACGGCGCCTCGCGCGGCGGGCAGAGCATCCGCGACTGGCTGGTGGCGCTGAAGGAGGCCGGGCTCGACACCATTCCCGGCACCGCCGCGGAGATCCTGGACGACGAGGTGCGCTGGGTGCTCACCAAGGGCAAGCTGCCCACCTCGGCGTGGATCGAGGTGATCACCACGGCCCACCAGGTCGGGCTGCGCTCCAGTTCGACCATGATGTACGGGCACGTGGACAACCCGAAGCACTGGGTCGGCCACCTGCGGGTGATTCGCGGAATCCAGGACGAGACAGGCGGTTTCACCGAATTCGTGCTGCTGCCCTTCGTGCACCAGAGCGCCCCGCTGTACTTGGCGGGCGCGGCCCGGCCCGGCCCGACGATCCGCGACAACCGCGCCGCACACGCGCTCGCGCGGATCATGCTGCACGGCCGGATCGACAACATCCAGACCAGCTGGGTCAAGCTCGGCACGGCGGGCACCAGGATGATGCTCAACGGCGGCGCGAACGACCTCGGCGGCACGCTGATGGAGGAGACCATCTCCCGCATGGCAGGCTCCCAGCACGGCTCCGCGAAGACGGTCGCCGAACTCACCGATATCGCCACGGGCATCGGGCGTCCCGCCAGGGAACGCACGACCACCTACGGCCAGGTGGACCGCAAGGCGGCGCCGTTGTCGCTGTCGCTCGGGTAGCGGTCGGCGTCGGATCCGTTCCCGCTGGAACTGCGATGGGCGGACCTGGAGATTGCGCCGCCTTCGTAGTTCGGGGGCCGGAGCGGCGCAAGGCCGGTGCGGCGGCGAATACGACGGTGAGGGACTAGGATCGGCTTCTGGCCGTCGGCGGGTAAGTGAGCCCCGGCATACCGGCCGCGAGCGGGGGCGGAGCCGGTGAAGTTAGGGCAGGCTGACCAGTAGTAACGTGGGGTGGTCGGGATAGGGTTTCGCGTGGCGGACCATCCCCGCAGGCGAGGACAGACTAGGAGAGCGGCAGTGCCGTACATCATCGCTGAACCGTGCGTTGACGTGAAGGACAAGGCATGCATCGAGGAATGCCCCGTGGACTGCATCTACGAGGGTGGCCGCATGCTGTACATCCATCCGGACGAGTGCGTGGACTGTGGTGCATGTGAGCCGGTGTGCCCGGTCGAGGCGATCTTCTACGAAGACGACACGCCGGACCAGTGGAGCGGATACGTGAACGCCAACGTCGACTTCTTCGACGAGCTCGGCTCGCCGGGCGGCGCGACCAAGGTCGGCAAAGTCGACTACGACCCGCCGTTCATCAAAGAACTTCCCCCGATGGGCGAGTGAGACCCGAGTGAGTTCGCGTGGCCGGGTCAGCGCTCTGCTGCCCGATTTTCCCTGGGACACCATCGCGGCGGTCAAGGCGAGAGCCGCTGCGCATCCCGACGGGATCGTCGATCTTTCGGTCGGCACCCCGGTAGACCCCGTAGCCCCGCTCATCAGGGCGGCGCTGAATGCGGTGGCGGAGGTGCCCGGCTACCCGACCACGCACGGCACCCCCGAACTGCGCGCGGCCGCGGTCGACGCGCTCAAGCGCAGGTACGGGATCACCGGGCTCGATCCGGCGGCGGTGCTGCCGGTGATCGGCACCAAGGAACTGATCGCGGGTCTGCCGAGGCTGCTCGGTCTCGGTTCCGGTGATCTGGTGGTCATCCCCGAGATCGCCTATCCGACCTACGAGGTCGGCGCGCTGCTCGCGGGCACTCAGGTGCTGCGGGCCGACGGGCTCACCCGGCTCGGCCCCCAGTCGCCCGCGCTGATCTACCTCAATTCGCCGTCCAACCCGACCGGCCGCGTGCTCGGCCTCGAGCACCTGCGCAAGGTCGTGGCGTTCGCGCGGGAGCGCGGCGCGATCGTCGCCTCCGACGAGTGCTACCTCGGCCTGTCCTGGGACAGCCGCCCCTTCTCGATCCTCGATCCGGAAGTGTGCGACGGCGACCACACCGGTCTGCTCGCGGTGCATTCGCTCTCGAAGACCTCGAACCTGGCCAGCTACCGCGCCGGCTTCGTGGCGGGCGATCCCGAACTGGTCGCCGAGCTGCTGGAGGTGCGCAAGCACTCGGGCATGATGGTGCCCTATCCGATCCAGGCCGCGATGACCGCCGCGCTCAGCGACGACGCGCACGAGGCCCAGCAGCGCGAACGCTACCGCGCCCGGCGCGAGCAGCTGCGAAATGCCCTGCAGGGCGCAGGTTTCCGCATCGATCACTCGGAGGCGGGGCTGTACCTGTGGTCCACTCGCGGTGAGAACTGCCGGACCACCCTGGACTGGCTGGCCGAACGAGGCATCCTCGCGGCGCCCGGCGACTTCTACGGACCGACCGCGGGTGAGCACGTGCGGCTCGCGCTGACCGCGACCGACGAACGCATCGCCGCCGCGGCGGAACGCCTGCGCGAGAACTGATTTCGCCCTGCCGATCCGGCGACGGTGCGCTTCGACCGGTGACGGACGCCGGCGCGCCAACCCGTCACGGTGCTGCTGGTGGCGGCGGTGCGCACGAGCCAGTCACGATGTGCGCCAACAGATGACCGGTTCGCCCGGGTGTATCGCGCTCCGTAGACTCGAGACGCTCGAGCAGGTCGGGCGACATCCCCGATGCCGCCCCGTCCGTCGGATCATGCGGTAACGGCCGACAATCCGGGCGGCTCGGCGATCCACCCGCCGCTCACCCGGCCGCTGCTTCCAGCCGACGCCCCGGTGGATACCGCGCCGAGGGCGGCGAGCGGGACCGATTCGCGTTCGGTGGTCACGCCCGGCCGGGGCGGCGGTCCGGCGGCGTTCGCCGCGCCGCCCAACCGGGTCGCGGCCGGACGGCAGGTCTCCTCCGGGTGGCGGACGTTCTCCGTGCTGCTCCTGGTCTCCGCGCTGATACTCGAGGTGGGCGCGGTGGCCGCCGCCGGCGTCTACTGGAAGTTCGTCCGCCCGAACCGGCCGCAGGCGCTCGCCTGGCCGGGGCACACGGTCGAAGAGGTCCGCGACCGATGGTGGACCGAGGCGCCGTTCTGAACCGAGTCCGACACGCGCTGGCCTGCGGGCTCCGTCCGGACGTGGAATGGGGCTAGCCTGAGTTATGGACGCTGTCACGGTTGTCCCTACGCCAGACAACGAGCCGGTGCACATGTATGCGCCGGGGAGTCGCGAGCGCGCGCTGCTGGTGGCCGAGCTGGCCGAGATCTCCGCCGAATCCGTCGACGTACCGCTGGTGATCGGCGGCAAGCATCGGCCGGGCATCGGCGAGCGGCACGAGATCGTCGCACCGCACCGGCACCGGCACGTGCTGGGGACCTACACCGATACCACTCATTCCGAAGCACACGGCGCCATCGAGGCCGCCCTCGCGGCCGCCCCGGGGTGGCGCACCATGCCCTTCGACGATCGCGCCGCGATCTTCCTGCGCGCGGCCGACCTGCTCGCCGGGCCGTGGCGGGAGACGATGGCCGCCGCGACAATGCTCGGCCAGTCCAAATCGGTGGCGCAGGCCGAGATCGACGCGCCCTGCGAGCTTGTCGATTTCTGGCGGTTCAATGTGGCCTTCGCACGCGACATCCTGGCCCAGCAGCCGCAGTCGAGCCCCGGCGTGTGGAACCGGATGGACTACCGGCCGCTGGAGGGGTTCGTCTACGCGATCACGCCGTTCAACTTCACCGCCATCGCGGGCAACCTGCCGACCGCGCCCGCCTTGATGGGCAACACGGTGGTGTGGAAGCCGTCGCCGACGCAGACGCTCGCCGCGTTCTACACGATGCGGTTGCTGGAGGCGGCGGGCCTGCCGCCCGGCGTGATCAACATGGTCACCGGCGACGGGGTCCAGCTCTCGGAGGTGGCACTGGCCGACTCGCGCCTGGCGGGCATCCACTTCACCGGCTCCACCCGCACCTTCCAGTCGCTGTGGCAGCAGGTCGGTGCGAATATCGGCCGCTACCACGGCTATCCGCGACTGGTCGGGGAGACGGGCGGAAAGGACTTCATCGTCGCGCACCCGTCGGCCGATCCGGCCGCCTTGCGCACCGCGCTGATTCGAGGCGCCTACGAGTATCAGGGCCAGAAGTGCTCGGCCGCCTCGCGCGCCTACATTGCGCGTTCGGTCTGGCGCGCGATCGGCGACGATTTCCTCACCGCGACCGCCGAACTCAGCTACGGCGACGTCGCCGATCTGTCTAATTTCGGTGGGGCGCTGATCGATCGGCGGGCCTACGACAAGAACGTCGCGGCCATCGAGCGGGCCAGGAACGCCGGCGTCACCATTCCGGTCGGCGGCGCCTACGACGACAGTGAGGGCTGGTTCGTCCGCCCGACGGTGCTGCTCTCCGACGATCCGCGCGACGAGTCCTTCACCACCGAGTACTTCGGCCCGATCCTCGCGGTGCACGTCTACGACGACGCCGAACCCGGTTCGTACGCGGCGATTCTGGCCGAAGTGGAGTCGGCCGCGCCGTACGCGCTGACCGGCGCGATCTTCGCCGACGACCGCAAGGCCGCCGAACAGGCGTGCGCCGCCTTGCGTTTCGCGGCGGGCAACTTCTACATCAACGACAAGCCCACCGGCGCCGTCGTCGGTCAGCAGCCGTTCGGCGGGGCGCGCGCCTCCGGCACCGACGACAAGGCGGGCTCGCCGCTCAATCTGCTGCGCTGGACGGCGCCGCGCACCATCAAGGAGACATTCGTGCCGCCGGTGCAGTACCGGTACCCGCACATGGACTCGTGAGACCGGCGGCGCCGACGCGCCGACCGGCAGAAGGAGGCGTGATGCGTGACATTCTCGAGGACCGATGAACCCGCTGCGCCCGGTGATTCTCGCGGCGGCCGCTTCGCCGCGGATGAAGCGTGTGATCACCGGAACCCCGATGACCGCCGAGATCGTGCGCCGGTTCGTGCCGGGCGAGTCGAGGGCGGAGCTGGCGCCGGTGGTGCGTGCGCTGCTCGGGAGCGGCAGGCTGATCAGCGTCGACTTCCTCGGTGAGAACACCACCGACCGCGCCCGCGCCGAAGCTACGGTGGCGGAATACCTTTCGCTGATCAACGAGCTCGCCGCGGCCGACCGGCCGCCGCGGCCGGATGACGCGGCGGTGCCGGTGGAGGTCTCGGTCAAGCTGTCCGCCCTCGGTCAGGCCCTGCCGGGAGACGGTCCCGCCATAGCCACCGACAACCTGCGCACCGTGTGCATCAAGGCCGCCGAGGCGGGCGTGTGGGTCACGGTCGACGCGGAGGACCACACGACCACCGACGCGACGCTGGCAGCGGTGCGCGCGTTGCGGCCGGAATTCCCCTGGCTCGGTGCGGTTCTCCAGTCGTACCTGCACCGCACCCGCGACGACTGCGCCGAGTTCGCGGGCAGCGGTTCGCGAATCCGCTTGTGCAAGGGCGCGTATCGCGAGCCCCCGGCGGTGGCCTTCCAGCGGGCCGTCGAGGTGAGCGATTCCTACCTGCGCTGTCTGGAGATCCTGATGCACGGCTGTGGGTACCCGATGGTGGCCACCCACGACCCGGCACTGGTGTCGGCCGCCGAGCGGATGGCCGCCGAATCGGGGCGCGGCACAGGAGAATTCGAGCATCAGATGCTGTACGGGGTTCGCGAGGCCGAGCAGTTGCGGCTGGCAGGGGCCGGGCATCCGATGCGCGTCTACGTGCCCTACGGCGACGATTGGTACGGCTACCTCACCCGCAGGCTGGCCGAGCGACCCGCGAACCTCGCGTTCTTCCTGCGTGCACTGGCAGCCGGTCCCGATCAGACCAGCGGCTTGCCGAGCCTGCGCCGCCTGCGCAAATCCCACAGGTAGAAGTTCATCGGAAAGAGCCGCAGCCGCTGCGGAAGGCGGCCGTGCACCGCGCCGACCGCGCGCAGCAGCAGGCCCAGCGCGCGGTCCTGGCGGGATGTCCAGCGCATCCCCATCTCGGTGCGCAGGTGCGGCGGCAGCAGGCCGGTGACGATGAACCGCTGTACCGGTGCGAACACGCGCAGCGGCGGCGCGACCATCCGCAGGTCGACGAGTCCGTTGAAGTAGGCGCGGGTGCGCGCGTCGATGGTCTTGGTGGCCAGGTTGGCGGTCCAGTACTCGGCGAAGGCGGTGCGGTCGGCGGGCCACAGCTCCCTGCGCATCTGCAGGGTGGTGCCGAGCCGGGCGGCGTACTGGTAGAACGCGTCCGCGTCGGCCTCGTCGAGCGGGCCGTGCAGCCGTTCCTCCAGATCGACGACGCCCCAGTACAGGCAGGCGGCCACCCACAGCTGGAGCTTCGGGTCGAAGGCGTTGTACTGCACCGGGCTCTCCGCGCCGGACCGGATGGTGCGATGCGAGGTGTCGACCGCTTCGCGATAGGCGGCCCGCTCCTCCTCGGTGCCCATGAGGGCGACCGCGAGATAGGTGAGCGTGGTGCGCAGCCGCTTCCACGGGTGCACGGTGACCTTGCCGGAATCGACGGTGCTCTCCAGCACGCCGTAGGCGACCGGCATCAGGCTCAACTGCATGATCACGTTTGCGGTGCCGCCGAGGAAGGCGGCGACGCCGCTCCAGAACTCCTCGATGTCGAAGTCCGGGTCGGGCGTCGTTGCACGAAGGGGCGCGGTCATCGTCGTCCTCGTCTTTCCGTTCACCGGAGGTGAAGCGATGAGAAGGTTCTATGGACACCTTCTCATCTGAGGGCGGGTGCCGTCAAAGGTCACCGACTCGGGATCGGTGATGGTATGCGATGCTGACGGTGTCATCGTTTCGCCGAACGATAGGGTGGGAGTCATGGCGAGGCTGACCAAATTGCTGCCGCTCGTGCGCAACTCCGGTCCCGAGGACCGCAATCAGGCGCGCGTGCTGGACGCCGCGCTGCTGGCCTTCCTGGACTTCGGCATCAAGCGGACCAGCATGGTCGAGGTGGCCCGGCGCTGCGGCCTCTCACTGGCCACGCTGTACCGGCGCTTCGCCAGCAAATCCGATCTGATCCAGGCGGTCGCGCTGCGCCAGACGCGCGAATTCATCGACGAGGTGGACGGCGTGCTGCAGCGCCAGGTCGACCGGGACGCCGGCGCCGAGGAGCAGATCGTCGAGCTGTTCGTCGCGTTCGTGAACGGCCTGCGCGGCAACCAGCTGGTGCACCGGCTGCTGGCCACCGAACCCGAACTGGTGCTGCCGTTCCTCACCGTGAAGGGCGCGCCGATCATCGAACTCGGGCGCGATTACCTCGCCGAGTTCATCACCCGCCTCCAGGGCGAGGGCAAACTGCCCGCCTACGATCCAGCTCCGCTGGCCGAGATGATCGCGCGCACCGCGGTCTCGCTGGCGTTGACCCCGCAGACGGTGATCCCGTTCGGTGACGACGCGGCCATGCGCGAGTTCGCCCGCGACCACGTGGTGGTCTCGTTCCGGGTGCGCTGACGCCGGTGGTCGCGGGGCCCGTACTCAGCGCGGAACCAGCCAGGCGGGCACCCCGAGCACGTCGATCACCACATTGGGCAGCGCGCCGAGGACGTCGGCGGTCTGATCTTCGGGCGTGCCCCGGGTGAGTGCCACGACGGCGAACCCGGTTCCGTAGGAGGCCGAAGCCACCTCGGGCGCACCGAGATCCGACCATCCCCACTTGGTGCCGAGCACCCCGGGCACGCGGGCGGTTCCCCAGTCCTGCACGGTGCCGTCGGCGGCCGTATCGCCCGCGGTGGCCATCCACGTGAAGATCGGCGACCCCGCGTCCCGTAGCTGTTTCGCGTGCAGGAAGTCGGCGACATCGGCGCTGCTGGTGATCGCGGTGCTCCAGTCGCCCGCGCCGGAACGGGTGGCGGTGAGCCCGTATTCGGCGGCGATGGCGTTGATGGCCTGCGGGTACTTGCCCTCCATGGCGCTGGCCGCGCCGTCGTCGGAGAAGCGGATCATGCGCTCGCCCAACTCTCGATCGGTCGCGGAGCCGTCGCCGTGGCGCAGGGCGTAGTCGACGAGGAAGAGTTTGGACAGGGACAGGGCGCCGCGAGCCTCGTGCTCGTTCGCGGTTCCCCATGATGTGCCGAGGCTCGACCGCACGGCGATCGAGGTGCGTGATGGTGTCTCTTCGGCACCGGTTCCGGCGTTTGCGGGAAGTGCGCACAACGCGCCGGGGCCAAGGATTGACAGCGTTGCTGCGGTCAGTGACGTGACGATCAACCGACGGATCACGATTCCCTCCTGGGGTTCGACCTCCGATGTCGGGCTCTCATCCAGGAGAAAAAGCGTACGCGCGCCCGCGGCGCAGGCGTGGCGGAATGTGGATGCTGTGAGTTAACTGATATCGGTCCGCGCTACACGAGCGGAATCCCGAAGCGGCGGCGCAGGCGCAGGTCCCAGAGGAAGGCGTTCACCGGGAAAGCTTTGACGGCTCTGGGCATCCGGCCCTCCACCGCGCCGATGGCGGTGAGCAGCGCGGCAAGGCGTCGGTCGTCGCGCTCGGTCCAGGTCATGCCCATCTGATCGCGCAGGTGTGCGGGCAGCAGCCCCGCGGTTATCCAGCGGTGGAGGCCACCGAAGGCGAGCTGAACCGGACGCGGGAACATCCGCAGGTTCACCAGGTCCCAGAAGTAGTCGCGGACCGGCGGATCGATGACGGTCATCGCCAGGTGCTCGTTCCAGTACCGGTCGAACGCGGCCCGGTCGTCGGGCCACTGGCCGGGGCGCATCTGCAGCGTGGTGCCGAGCCGTTCGGCGTTGCGGTAGAAGGCGTCCGCGGTGGCCTCGTCCATCGGGCCGTGCATGCGCTCGTGCAGATCGCGCGCGCCCCAGTACAGGCAGGCCGCCACCCACAGCTGGAGCTGGGGATCGAAGGCGTTGTATTTCACCGGGCTGTCGGGGCCGGACCGAACCGGTTGGTGCGAGCGGTTCACCGCGGCGCGATAGGCCGCGCGTTCGTCGTCGGTGCCGAGCATGGCCACGGCCAGGTAGGTCAGTGTGGTCCGGGTTCGCTTCACCGGGTGCAGCATGATCTTGCCGCTGTCGACCGTGCTCTCCACCACGCCGTAGCCGACCGGCCGGGCGCTGAGCTGCATGATGACATTGGCGGCGGCGCCGAAGAAGGCGGCCGATCCGTCGAGGTGGCCGCGGATGTCGAAGTCGTCGGCTGATGCCGTTGACGCGGATACGCGAAGGGGACTGGTCATCGTCGATCCCGTGCTCGTCGTTGAGAAGGATGCACTATGACCTTCTCACTGCCTCTTTGGTGTGTCAACGGTCACAGCGCGTCGTCGCCTAGCTGTGACGCGCGGGAAGGCGCTGTCGGCGGTCGGCGCGCACGCAGTAGGTTGGGCGAATGTCGTTCGGTCCACACCTGCTGCTTCGCTCCCTGAATCCGGCCGCGGTCGCTGCGGGCGCGGACATTCCGGACGCGATCACCATCGACGGCGTGACGCTCTCGCGCAGCGACTTGCTCGGCGCGGCGACCTCGGTGGCCGAGCGCATCGCGCGCGCCGATCGAGTGGCGGTGCTGGCGCGGCCGACCGCGAGTACCGTCCTCGCGGTGGTCGGCTGCCTCATCGCGGGTGTCACGGTGGTGCCGGTGCCCCCGGATTCCGGGCCCGCCGAACTCGCGCACATGCTGGCCGATTCCGGTGCGCAGGCGTGGCTCGGCGAGGCTCCGGAGGGCGCCGAGCTGCCGGTGGTCCCGGTCCGGATGCACGCCAGGTCGTGGCACACCTATCCCGAACCCGACCCGGCCGCACCGGCTTTCGTGCTCTACACCTCCGGAACCACCGGTCCGCCGAAGGGTGTCGTGCTGGCGCGCGGCGCGATCGCCGCCGGGCTGGACGCGCTCGCCGAGGCATGGGGTTGGACCGCGAACGATGTTCTGGTGCACGGACTTCCGCTGTTCCACGTGCACGGGCTGATCCTCGGCGTGCTCGGCCCGCTGCGGGTGGGCAGTCCGCTGATTCACACCGGGAAGCCGACGCCGCAGGCCTACGCCGAGGCGAACGGCACGCTGTATTTCGGCGTGCCCACCGTGTGGTCGCGCATCGTCGACAACCCCGACGCGGCAAGAAAACTGGCGGGTGCGCGACTGCTCGTGTCAGGCAGCGCGCCGCTGCCGACGCCGGTGTTCGAGCGGCTGCGCGAGCTCACCGGGCACGCCCCGATCGAGCGGTACGGCATGAGCGAAACCATGATCACGCTCTCCACGCGCGCCGACGGCGAACGGCGGCCCGGCTGGGTCGGCACGCCGGTGCACGGCGTGCAGACCAGGCTGCGGGACGAGGCCGGAGCGGCGGTGCCGAACGATGGCGAGAGCATCGGCGGGCTGCAGGTGCGCGGGCCGATGCTGTTCGACGGCTACCTGAACCGGCCCGACGCCACGGCGGAGAGCTGGACCGAGGACGGGTGGTTCAAGACCGGCGACGTGGCGGCCATCGATGCGGACGGTTTCCACCGCATCGTCGGCCGGGAATCGGTCGACCTGATCAAATCCGGCGGCTACCGGATCGGTGCGGGCGAGATCGAGACGGCGCTGCTCGGGCATCCGGAGGTCGCCGAGGCGGCGGTGGTCGGCCTGCCCGACGACGATCTCGGTCAGCGCGTTGTCGCCTTCGTCGTGCTGCGCGGCGAGGCGGGCGCCGCGATCGAGAAAGAGCTGATCGATCATGTGGCCGAACAACTTTCGGTGCACAAGCGGCCGCGTGAGGTCCGCCTGGTCGCGGCGCTGCCGCGCAATGCGATGGGCAAGGTGCAGAAGAAACAACTCGGCTGACGGCGGGCGCTCGCCGGGGTTGACCTCGAGTGTGCTCGAGGTTCTACTTTGACGGACATGACCACAACGTTGACCTCGGACCAGATCGACTATCTGCGCACCCAGCAACTCGGCCGCCTCGCCACGGTGCGCCCCGACGGGTCACCGCAGAACAATCCGGTCGGCTTCCGCTACAACGCAGAACTCGGCACCATCGACATCGCCGGCTGGAACATGGGCTCCTCCTTCAAGTTCCGCAACCTGGCCACCAACGATCGCGTGGCCTTCGTCGTCGACGACATCGCCTCGGTTCAGCCGTGGCGCGTGCGCTGCCTCGAAATCCGCGGCATCGCCGAAGCGTTGACCGACGTCGACACCTACATGTCCGGCGCATCCGGGGAACTGATCCGCATCCACCCCGAGCGGGTCATCGCCTTCGGCATTGCGCCCGAGGTCGCCCGCACCGCCTGAACGGGAGATCGAGTAACTATCGCCAGCTCGCCGACCGCGCAGCATGGCCCGGTTGGCGGGCGTAAATCAAGAGCCGGCGGCATCTGATATTTCCGGGAGGTTGTCTTGCGATGTCGCTATCCATGCCGCAATCTGTGCCCTCGAAGTAAACCCCAATTTGGTCAGCAGGTGCTCCACGTGTCCCTCGGCGGTGCGTGGTGAGATCACCAGGCGCGCGGCGATCTCCCGGTTCGTCAGCCCTTCGGCAACCAGTTCGGCGACTTCCCGCTCGCGTTTGGTCGGTTTACGACCGGCAACGTCTACTTGCGCAGATGAGACGTGTTCCCCCAGGGCATAGGCGATTGCGGCGTCGAAACTGAGCGCTGCACCCTCCCGCTGAGCTGCCGTGTAGGTCTTCTTGTTCAGTGCGCTTCGAGCTCGGCGCTCGCTTTCCTCTTGATGGATGAGCAACTCCGAAAACAATACGGGTGCAGTGCTCACCGACCGGCCGATCTTCTCCGCGGCCGCAGTCAACACGACCGCGCGCTCAGGGTTCTCTTCTTCGGCGGCAATCCATGCCAGTGCTTGTAAGCACATGCTGATATTTATGCGGTCGTCCATCGTCCGGCTCGCCCGCAGTGCCTGGGAAAGTAGTCGATTCGCACGTTCGGAGTCACGCTGCCGCCACAACGCCACAGCCAGCGACCACAGCAGGTAAGACTGGTAAATCGTTTCTCCGTGCCTTTTGGTGATCGCGAGCGCGTGCTCATAAACCTCGATCGCCCGGGAGGTTTCGTTGCTCAGTTCGTAGGAGAAGCCCAGGTATGTCATGGCGCCGACTCGGAAGAGGACGTTGCCGCGTTCGGCATACACCTGAATGGCATTCTCGAGGTAGGGGCGGGCGCCGGAAGGATTCCCGCTGAGCAGTGCGAGGACTCCGGCGGCGTAATCGATGTGCGTGCGGGCGAGGGGGTCGGTCGTGTGCTCGACGAGCGCTCGTCCCTCGCGCACCAGAGCGGCCATTGCGGGTAGGTCGCCCTGTACCGCGGCGATGATGCAGGCGGAATACAGCGCCGCGGCCTGGTCGACCGTGACCTGTCCGGTGCGGCGTGCCAGCAGGCGGTCCAGCCAGTAGCGCCCCTCACCGAGCGAGCCGTGGGACAACCAGAAGGGCAAAACAGCGGCGGCGATCCGGATTCCGGCTTCGGGATTGTCGGTCAGGCAGAGTTCGAGTGCTTGTCGTAGGTTCGGTTGTTCCCGACGCAATCTGGCGATCCATTCGAGTGCTCGGGGGCTGGTCCAGTCGGCGTTCGCTTCGAGCGCCAGTCGTTCGTACCAGTCGCGGTGGCGGCGGCCGAGTTCGAGGTATTCGCCGGTCTGCTGTGCCTTTTCGCGGCCGTATTCGCGGATGGTGTCGAGCATTCGGAAGCGCACCGTGGTGCTCGATTCTTCGCGTATCAGGATCGACTTGTCGATGAGGAAGCCGACGGTATCGAGAAGATCGGCTGCCGCGAGGTCGTCGCCGCAGACGAATTGGGCGGCCTCGAGTTCGAAGCTGCTTTCGAATACCGACAGCTGGGCCCACACTCGTTGTTCGGTCGGTGTGCACAGGTCGTGGCTCCAGTCGATGCACACGCGCAACGTCTGTTGTCGTGGCGGGGCGCTTCTGGTGCCGCGGGTCAGCAGTGCGAACCGGTCGGTCAATCGCTGCAGGATCTGCTCGGGCGACATTGCCCGCAATCGGGCCGTCGCCAGCTCGATCGGCAACGGCAAGCCGTCCAGCTGCCGGCAGATCCGCGCGATGGTGATCTGGTTGTCCGCGGTGAGCTCGAACCCCGCGACAGCTGTGGCGGCCCGTTCGGCGAACAACCTCATGGCGTCGTTACGGAGCCGGCCTCTTGGTAGCTGATCGGGATCGGGCACGGTGAGCGGGTGAATCGGCAATACCGCTTCCCCGTCGAGGCCGATCGGCTCACGACTTGTCGCGAGGATCCGCAATCCGGAACACGCGCGAAGCAGCGTTTCGGCGAGGTTGGCCACTGCGGTCAGCAGCTGCTCGCAATTGTCCAGCACGAGAAGCAATTCCCGATCGGCGAGGAAATCGGTGAGTACCTCGCGTAGGGGCCGCGCCGACCGGTCTTGCAATCCCAGCGCGTCCGCCACGAGGCCCACCAGCAGCGACTCGTCACGCAGTTCGCCGAGTTCGACGAACACGGTGCCATCGTCGAAGTCACGCTGGGCGTTCGTGGCGACCCGCACCGCCAGCCGCGTCTTGCCCACTCCGCCGATCCCGGTCAAGGTCACCAACCGCGAGGTCGACAACGAGTTCCTCGCTTCGGTCAGCTCCGTGCGCCGGTCGACGAAACTGGTCAGTTCCAACGGAAGTTCGCCTGCTCGGCCCGAACCCGAAGAAGTCTGCGGCGGTCGAGGTTCATGCGACCCGGCCGAGGAGGACTTCCCTGCTGAGGGCGGGGTGTACAGGGCCATGTCATCGACGGGGAAACCATGGTGGAGTTGAGATGCCCGGAGTTGTTCCCCCAGTTCCTCGGCGGAAGGGCGGTTGTCCGGGGCGCTGGACATAGCGCGTTCGATGATGGCGCCGACGTCCTCGGAAATGCCGTGCTCCCGCAGGTCCGGGACCGGCTCGGAGGCGATCCTGAGGAACTGGGCCACCAACTGCTCACCGCTGCGGCGTTCGAAGGCGGCATGACCGGTGATCGCGGCGAACAAGGTTGCGCCCAGGCCGTAGACATCGGCGGCCGGGCTCGGCGGCTCGCCGGCGATCACTTCCGGCGCGGTGAAGGCCGGTGTACCTGTGATGATGCCGGTTCCGGTGACGAACCCGCCCGCGATATGGGCGATTCCGAAGTCGACCAGCATCGGCTCGTCGTAGTCGGTGAAGAGGATATTGGCAGGTTTGACGTCGCGATGAAGAACACCGAAGCGATGCGCCGTCTCGAGTGCCCCGACCACCTTCACCCCCAGCCGCAGAGCTTCCTCCAGTGGCAGCGGCCCACTGCGGCGGATCCGTTCGTCGAGGGAGCCATGCTGGTAGTACGGCATGACGATGAAAGGGCGACCGTCATCGGTGGCACCGGCCTGCAGGACATGGACGATATTGGGGTGTCCTGTCAGCCTGCCCGCTGCCCGCTGCTCACGGAAGAACCGCGCCCGATTGTCCGCGTCCAGATCGGCGGTGAGCACTTTGACCGCCACCACGCGGTCGAGCGAAACCTGCCTGCACCGATAAACAGCACCGAAACCGCCGCGACCGATCACTGTGGCGTCGTCGAACCCAGCCGCCGCCAGCTCCCCCACGACCGAACCGGACACATCGCGCTGTGTAGCGAATGGATCGGCATCGGTCATGGATCAATCCCCGTCCAAGCCCATGGCAAATGCACCGCCGTTCACCTCTCGATGACGTATCACCAGAATATCGCCAGGTGAATGTCGGCAGGTCACACGACATCGCCGGTCTGTCCTGTGCGGTTGGGGGCGAAGTCCAGGGCACACCTCACCGACGACCGACCGCGCCGCACGCCGGACCCATCGTCCGTGTTGCCGCCCGCGCGCCACGACTGCGGGCACGTCGCTCGCACAGCCTGAGCGCGGCGGCAACCGCATAGCGCTGTACCGCCCGCGAAGCGCTACGCACCTCGCTAAGTAACGACGGCTGGCCAGCAACCACGTCGGGCCCGAGCCATCATGCATGGTGCAACGTGGATAACGACCGCATGCCTTTGACGTCCCCAATGGCTGCCTCGGCCCGGACGCATCGTTGCGCAGGTACTTGATAAGAGCGACGGAGTTCAGTTCGTCGGTACGGGGTGGAATGAGCCTGTCTCGTGGTTCCATCCCTTGACCAAGACGGCATCGGTGGGTTCGGCAGGCCAGCACTGAATCCGGATGTGTTGCCAATCGGCGGGATCCGAATCGGGCGACCTCGTCAAGGACACGCGCAACCGCAGCCACCCCCTCGGAACTGTCACCAGATCACCGTCATCCTCGCCGTAGGCCGGAGAAGCGAGCCTCAACGCACCGGAGTCGGCTCGGAGGCTGCACTCCGTCACCGTGTCGAAGGAATCCTTGTCATCGGGGGGCGGGACGTCGGCCACGTCGATGGTGACGGCGACGTCGCCGTTGACCCCTGTTCGAATGCCAATCGCGTCATCGTCCAGCGCCAAGTAGTCCAGGAGCGCGGAATCCAACCATTGGTCTGCCAAGAAGGTGGACGAGTCGCTATCAAGAAGGTGAATCTGCCAGTAATCGGAGAACACAGTCAGCTCATTTACCACAGCTCTCCTTCATACCCGACCCTCCGAGGCTCTACCTGACCGGGAATGTCAGGCAGCGAGAGAAGTTCCCGGACGCTCCCTCAGAACGTGGACAGGTCACGAAGCAGGCCAGCCGCGATTGCAGCGAGTTAATGGTCAGGCTGCTGTTGGTGGAATCGCCAGGCATCCCGGACGATGTCGATGATGTCCGGCTTCTCCGGCGTCCATCCGAGTTCGCGTTGTGCCCGTTCGGATGAGGCGTACAGCGTTGCCGGGTCGCCCGGTCGCCGGGGTGCGGTTTCCACCTCGAACGGCATGCCGGTGACTTCTCGAATCGGCTCGATCACTTGGCGATTGGAGAATCCGATGCCGCTGCCGAGATTGTAGATCTTGTGCTCGCCGGGGTGGAGGGCGAGCAGGTGGGCGCGGGCGAGGCCGGTGCAACCGGCCCGCGCATCGGTCAGCCCGGTACGTCCCGCTCCGCGCGCGGCGAAGCGCGTCGCTGATCGACTCCCACCGGAACGACTGATTTCGCGCCGCCATGGGTAACTCGTCGGGTACGCCCAGAACGTGACCAGCCACTCGACCGCCAGCCCGGTGCGTTCCGTTCCACGCACCCGACGACCGGCAAAAGGCGCGGAGAGGCGGGCTAGCGGCGGCCCAGCCTAGTCGTTGGCGTGCAGGTCGGCGTTGAGTTCGATGCCGGTGCCTTTGCGCGGGACGACCTCGACGGCGCCGGTCTGGGAGTTGCGGCGGAACAGCAGGTTGTTCTGGCCGCTCAGCTGGGCGGCCTTCACGACGGTGCCGTCGGGGGTGGCGACCTTGGTGCCCGCGGTCAGGTACAGGCCTGCTTCCAGCACGCAGTCGTCGCCGAGCGGGATGCCGAGACCCGCGTTGGCGCCGAGCAGCGAGCGCTGGCCGATGGAGATGACGGTGGTGCCACCGCCCGAGAGGGTGCCCATGGTGGAGGCGCCGCCGCCGATGTCGGAACCGTCGCCGACCACGACGCCCGCGGAGATCCGGCCCTCGACCATCGAGGCGCCCAGGGTGCCCGCGTTGAAGTTGACGAAGCCCTCGTGCATCACGGTGGTACCGGAGGCGAGATGCGCGCCGAGGCGGACCCGGTCGGCGTCGCCGATGCGGACGCCGGAGGGCACCACGTAGTCGACCATGCGCGGGAACTTGTCGATGCTGTAGACGGTGACCGGCCCGCGGGCGCGCAGCTTGGCGCGGGTGGCCTCGAAGCCCTCCACGGCGGCCGGGCCGTGGTTGGTCCACACGACATTGCTGAGCAGGCCGAACTGACCGTCCAGGCTCACCTCGTGCGGCTTCACCAGCCGGTGCGAGAGCAGGTGCAGGCGCAGGTAGACGTCGTGCGCGTCGACCGGGGCCGCGGACAGGTCGGCGATGACGGTGCGCACCGCGACCACGTCGACCCCGCGCGCCTCGTCGAAGCCGAGCAGCGCGGCGTAGTCGGCGGGCGCCTCGTCCAGGCGCTTGGTGCCGGTGTCGCCGAACTCGCCGAGCTCCGGGTTCGGGTACCAGGTGTCCAGGACGGTTCCGTCCGCGGTCACGTTGGCGATACCGACTGCTGCTGCTCCCTGAATGCTCACGTCATGAAAGGTTACCGACCGATCGCTCGTAACGGTGCGCCACCTCCGGCCTGCTCTTTCTCCCGACAGCTCGGTCTGCGGGAGCCTGGGCCGATCGCGGCGCTGCCTGCGAAGCGCCGCTGCCCGCGAACTGGCGCGCCGCCCTCGCACCCGCGCCGCCTGCGAACCGTGCCGCTGCCCGCGAACCCGCGCTGCCCGCGCGAACC
>NZ_BDBP01000039.1 GCF_001613045.1 Nocardia lijiangensis NBRC 108240
CCGCCGCGCCCGCCAAGGCTCCGGCGGCTCCGGCCGCCGCGTCGCAGCTGGCGCACCTGCGCGGAACAGTCCAGAAGGCCAGCCGGATCCGGCAGATCACCGCCACCAAGACCCGCGAATCGCTGCAGACCACCGCGCAGCTGACCCAGGTCCACGAGGCCGACGTCACCAAGATCGCGGCGCTGCGTGCGCAGGCCAAGCGCGCGTTCAAGGACCGCGAGGGCGTCAACCTGACGTTCCTGCCGTTCTTCGCCAAGGCGGTCGTCGAGGCGCTCGGCGTGCACCCGAACGTCAACGCCTCCTACGACGAGGGCACCAAGGAGATCACCTACCACGCCTCGGTGCACCTCGGCATCGCCGTCGACACCGAGCAGGGCCTGCTCTCCCCGGTCATCCACAACGCCAGCGACCTGTCGCTGGCCGGTCTGGCCCGCGCCATCGCCGACATCGCCGATCGGGCCCGCAACGGCGGCCTGAAGCCGGACGAGCTGGCGGGCGGCACCTTCACCATCACCAACATCGGCAGCCAGGGTGCGCTGTTCGACACCCCGATCCTGGTTCCGCCGCAGGCGGGCATGCTCGGCACCGGCGCGATCGTCAAGCGCCCGGTGGTGGTGACCGACGAGACCGGCAACGAGTCGATCGGCGTGCGCTCCATGTGCTACCTGCCGCTCACCTACGATCACCGGCTCATCGACGGCGCGGACGCCGGTCGCTTCCTGACCACGATCCGCCACCGCCTCGAAGAGGCCGCGTTCGAGGCCGATCTGGGTCTGTAACCCGGGGAAGGTTCGTCCCGCATGAAGGTCGTGATCGCCGGTTCGTCCGGGCTGATCGGGACGGCGCTCGTCGCGGCATTGCGCCGCGACGGGCACGAGGTGGCCCGTCTGGTGCGCCGTCCCGCCGCCGCCCGCGACGAATTCGTCTGGAATCCCGCCCGCGCCGAGCTCGACGAGCGGGCGCTGCGCGGGGCCGACGCGGTGGTCAACCTGTGCGGGGCGAGCCTCGGCAGGCGCCGCTGGAACGGCAGCTTCAAGCAGGAGCTGCGCGACAGCCGCATCACCCCGACCGACGTCCTCGCCAACAGGGTGGCCGCCGCGGGCGTGCCGGTGCTGGTCAACGCCAGCGGCGTGCACTACTACGGCGGCGCCACCGGCGACCGCGTTGTCGACGAATCCTCCCCCGCCGGTTCGGGTTTCCTGGCCACGCTGTGCCGTGACTGGGAAGCCGCGACCGGCCCCGCCAGCGCCGCGGGCGTGCGCACGGTGCTGGTACGCAGCGCCGTCGTGCTGTCCCAGCACGGCGGGATGCTCGGCATGCTGCACCCGCTGTACTCGCTGGGACTCGGCGGGCGGCTGGGCACCGGCCGCCAGTACACGCCGTGGATCTCGATGGACGACGAGATCGGCGCGATCGTCTTCGCGCTCACCAACGACAGCGTGTCCGGTCCGATCAACGCGGTCGGCCCGGCCCCGGTCACCAACGCCGAGTTCAACCGCGCCCTCGGCCGCGCGCTGCACCGCCCCACCCCGCTGGTGCTGCCCGCGTTCGCCCTGCGCGCGCTCGTCGGAGAATTCGCCGACGAAGCCATCCTGCGCGGGCCGAGGGCCATCCCCACGGCCCTCGAAGACGCTGGCTACCCCTTCCGCCACCCCACGATCGGCTCCGCCTTGGCCGCGACAATCGGCCGCGATTCCGACGACAGGTGAGCCATTCCGCACCGCCACGTGACGTTCGCGGGGCCGTGAGCAAAGCCCATTCGTTGACGCCAACTATGGGCAGCTCACGAACCACAGCCATTCGCTGACCGGCCCGGACAGGCGGCGCTGCGAGGTCGCTCAACCGCCGCGGCCCCCGATGCCCAGCACACAGGTGACCGATCCCGCATTGCCGCGTCTCCCACGACGCGCAATGATCGAATGTCGAACACCGACCGAAGGCCGCGTCGGCAAACACCGCGCACAACGCACAGCGCGGGCGATGCCGACCTCCTTCGCAGAACCACGGAGAACCTCGTTGACCGCCATGGACACCCGCCACGCCACCGTCATCCGCGACGCGCGCGAAGGTGACCTGCCCGCGATCCTCGACATCCACAACGCCAACATCGCCACCTCCACCGCCATCTGGGACATCGACGAAGTCGGCATCGACGAGCGCCAGACCTGGTTCCGCACCCGCACCGCCGCGGGTATGCCGATCCTCGTCGCCGAGATCGAGGGAGAGGTCGCCGGATACGCCAGCTACGGCCAGTGGCGGCCGAAGGTGGGATACCGCTACTCCGTGGAGAACTCCGTCTACATCGCCGACCGCTTCCAGCGCCGCGGCCTGGCCAGCGCCCTGCTCACCGAATTGATCGACCGCGCCGCGACATCCGGCCGCGTGCACGCCATGATCGCCGCCATCGAATCCGGCAACACCGGTTCGATCGTGCTGCACGAACGGTTCGGATTCATGGTGGTCGGCCAACTGCCCGAAGTAGGCCACAAATTCGGCCGATGGATGGACCTGACATTGATGCAGTTGACGCTGCCGGTCGACGCGCGGGACTGACCCGGTTCGACATTTCCAGCCCCCATCGCCACAACGACATGCCGCAACCATGTGGCATCCACCACACCAACCCGCTGTCGGCGACGCTCCCCCTGGGCGTACCGTCAGGGGCGTGAACGACACGCGCACCACCTGGTCCGCCCGCTTCGATCGCACCCCGATCGTCGTCGAGGATCTCGGTCTCATCGACTACCACGCCGCCTGGGACCTGCAGCGAACCATCGCCGCCGACCGCGCCGAAGGCACCGGCTCCGATCACCTGCTGATGCTCGAACACCCCTCCGTGTTCACGGCGGGCCGCCGCACCGAAGACGAGGACCTGCCCATCGACGGCAGCCCCGTGGTCCAGGTCGATCGCGGCGGGAAAATCACCTGGCACGGCCCCGGTCAACTCGTCGGCTACCCGATCATCCGGCTGGCCGAGCCCGTCGACGTCGTTCACTACGTCCGCCGCCTTGAGGAAGCGCTGATCTCCGTCTGCCTCGGCCTCGGCGTGAACTGTGGCCGCATCGAGGGCCGCTCGGGCGTCTGGCTGCCCGCCAACGACCTCTACCCCGAACGCAAGATTGCCGCCATCGGCGTGCGCGTGCAGCGTGGCGTTGCCCTGCACGGCATCTCGTTGAATTGCAATTCCGCCATGGACGGCTTCCAAGCCATCATCCCGTGCGGCATCCGCGACGCGGGCGTCACCACCCTCACTGGCGAACTCGGCCGCGAAGTGACGGTCGCCGAGGTCAAGCCGCTGGTCGCCGACGCGATCGTGCGCGCACTCGACGGCGAGCTTCCCGTCAGCGACCACGACCTCCCCCGGACCGCCTACAGCCCGATCACCGGCGCCGAGGGCTCGGCGAATTCGGCCAAGGCCACCGACGGCACACCCGGTACGACCGAGGCAGCCGCAGCGAAGGCCGTGGACAGCACGGGAACCAGCAGCGCCTCCGCACCTACCGACATCGCGGTCCCGAGCACCCCGGCAGCGGCCGACACCCAAGGCGTAAGGTCGATCAAGTGACCTCAGTCGACACCCCGACACCGCACAGCGCGTCCGCACCCAACGGCCGCAAACTCCTACGCATCGAAGCCCGCAACGCGGAAACCCCCATCGAGCGCAAACCCAAGTGGATCCGCACCCGCGCCACCATGGGCCCCGAGTACACCGAACTCAAGGGCCTGGTGAAGCGCGAGGGTCTGCACACCGTGTGCGAAGAAGCGGGCTGCCCCAACATCTTCGAATGCTGGGAAGACCGCGAGGCCACCTTCCTCATCGGCGGCGAACAATGCACCCGCCGCTGCGACTTCTGCCAGATCGACACCGGCAAACCCGCCGCCCTCGACCGCGACGAACCCCGCCGCGTCGCCGAAAGCGTCCAGGCCATGGGCCTGCGCTACTCCACCATCACCGGCGTCGCCCGCGACGACCTGGAAGACGGCGGCGCCTGGCTCTACGCCGAAACCGTCCGCGCCATCAAGGCTTTGAACCCCAACACCGGCGTCGAACTCCTCATCCCCGACTTCAACGCCGACCCCGACCAGCTCGCGGAGGTCTTCTCCTCGCGCCCGGAGGTCCTGGCGCACAACCTCGAAACGGTCCCGCGCATCTTCAAGCGCATCCGCCCGGCCTTCCGCTACGAGCGCTCCCTCGCGGTCCTCACCGCAGCCCGCGAAGCCGGTCTGGTCACCAAGTCCAACCTCATCCTCGGCATGGGTGAAACGCCGGAGGAGGTCACCCAAGCCATGCGCGACCTCCACGAGGCGGGCTGCGACATCCTCACCATCACCCAATACCTCCGCCCCTCCCCGAGGCACCACCCCGTCGACCGCTGGGTCAAGCCGGAAGAGTTCGTGGAGCACTCGAAGATGGCCGAGGAAATCGGCTTCGCCGGAATCATGGCAGGCCCCCTGGTCCGCTCCTCCTACCGAGCAGGCCGCCTCTACGCCCAAGCCATGAGCCACCATGGCCGCGAAATCCCTTCGGCCATGGCCCATCTCACCGAGGAAGGCACGGCCTCCCAGGAAGCCTCCTCCGTCCTCGCCCGCTTCGGAAGCGAAGGTACTTAGACCTTCCCCTGTCCGCGGGGTGAAGCTCAGCCGTGGCTAGCGAAGTAGTGGACAGGCCCTGTGGTCGGCACACGTCGGTCGACATAGCAGGTACCGCAGCCTTGAGCCACGCAAGACAGGTACA
Organism: Nocardia lijiangensis NBRC 108240; assembly: GCF_001613045.1. GTDB lineage: Bacteria > Actinomycetota > Actinomycetes > Mycobacteriales > Mycobacteriaceae > Nocardia > Nocardia lijiangensis. The sequence continues at coordinate 4,736 of NZ_BDBP01000039.1, forward strand.
CAAACCGGTGACGTGCAACCGATCCAGCGCGTCCGGTGGCGCGGGTGAACAGCTCACCGACGCCGCGTGTCCTTGATACGCCGAATCCGTGTCAGCGCGCGGCTATTGCACGCGTACTTCTGGTGCACCGTTGGCCGTAAACCACTCCTCCAGTTGCTGGCCCGCGAGAAGTCGATCATGCTCCACCAGTACCGGTCCCCACACGACCCCCTCGGCGCCCGCGACCTTTGCACCCGACAGTCGTGCTTCGGTCAAGCGGGTCGGAGAAGGGCCGAAGTGACATCCGCGGAGGTCTGCACCGCTGAGATCGCACTCTCGCAGGTTGGCGGAGCTCAGTTCGCACTCCTGCAGATCGGCCCGACGCAGATCGGATTTCACCAAGCTTGCCCGAAACAGGTTCGCGCCAGTCAGTTTGAGACCTTCTCCTTCGCAACCGTCGGCTTCAGCCTTGTGCAGATTTGCCCCAGCGAGGTTCGCGTTTCGCAGGTTGGCACCGAGTAACGTAGCCCGGTCGAGGTCGGCGCCCGCAAAATTCACACCTTCTAGGTCGGCAACCGCGAGGTAAGCGTCCGAGAGATCGAGGTCGGTCAGATCTGCACCTCGAAAGTCCAACCCCGCACCGCCGAGCGCGCCGCGGGCGCCATCTTCGGCCGAGACGCGAATCCGAAGGTACTCGGCCAAAGCGGCGCATGCGTCCCCATCGACCGGCCATGCTCGAACTTCATAGGAACGCTGCCTGAATTGCTCCACCACGGCTCCACCTTACACGCGATCAGTTTCCATGGATCACCACTTTGCCAGCCCATTCGGGGTGTCTGGCAACAACTTGTTCAACACTCTGCAATCCGGCTGTCGACAAGTTCTGCGGATCGATCATTACCGATTCGCCAGTGGCCAATTCATCCGCGACCATTTTCTCGAAGTCGGCCTCATTATAAGCTCCCCGCATCGTTGGAGGCATCGGTTGGCCAGCTTTTGGTCCAGCCGATGCCGGGAACGTATCGGTCGGTTGCTTCATATCCCAATGCTTTCCGTCACCGTCAACGAAATCGCCGGTATCCTTGCCGTTCACCATCGGCGCTCGTGTCACGGGAGGCGTCAACTGGCCATTTCGCTCCATAGCGAGCGCAACCTCCGCTTCGCGCCTGGACTTGTCCGAGATATTGCCGCCATGTGCTGGATCCTTCGCCATCTCTTCCAAGCGCGCCTTGTACTCCGGCGTTCCCGGTGTATTACTGGCATTCGCTCTGGTGTTCTTGTCTTTGCTCCTGAATCGTTCGAGCAGTTTGGCTTTGAGGTCCTTGATGCGTTGAATAGAGCTTTTGGATCGAGGAGTGGCACGGGTGACGGTTACGGAACTCCTGAGTTTTTTGGTTCTGAGGAGTGTGCGAATGAGGTCGACGAATCTATCGAGAGATTTGGCGGTTTTAGCGACTACGACGGCAGCGCCGAGGCCCAGGGTGACACTGGACGCGACGATGCCGATAATGGCGTTTTCGACCACTTCCCGCGCCATCGACTTGACCATGTCTTCGAGGAGTTTCACCAAATCGGCGCGCAGGTCGTCGAGAGCTAGCTTCTGGTCCTCGCAGGCTTTGGCGAGTTCGCCGTAGACGCCGATGAGGTCTTCGGCGGCGGCTTTCAACTCGCGCAGGTCTTCGTCGAAGAAGTTCACTTCAGGAGAAGTGACTTGCTCGAACATCGCGGCGGCGCGTTCGAGTTGGCCTGGGATGGCGGTGACAGTCGCATTGGTGGCCAACCCGTTCCACACGTTCTGGGATTTGACGAGCTTTTCGGTGTTGCCGTCGGGGACGGGTATACCGACCTTTGCCGCCAGCTCGAGCCCATCGTCGATCAGCCCCCGGCCTTCGCCACCCGCTGACGGTGGAACAAGCAGGCTAGTGAGTTCTTGCGGGGTGAGAGTGAACGACGGGTTGAGGTTCGGTTGGGTGGGTTCGGGTTGCCCGCTTTTGGGATCGTGATCGGCGAAGGCGTAGTTGTAGCCCGCGGCTTTGAGGACCTGGGCGTAACCGTCAATGGCGGTCACCAGGTCGATGGACATGGCGTAGGCGTCTTTAGCTTGCTGGTCGTAGGATTCGCCCCATTGCTTGCCTTCGCCGACGCTGCCGGACATCAGGGCGGTGTCCCCGAACGACCGCATTGCGGTTTTGAACGCGTTGAACAAGTCGGAGGCGGCTTTGGCGCAGAGGTCGGCGGCGTCGTAATAGGTTTGGGTAGGGACGTTGAGAACGGTCCCGGTCACGGCTGCCCGCCGGTTCCTCGGCCCAGCATTTCGAGGTTTGTAGTGACAGCCGCGTTGTAGCGGTCGCGGGCGGCGATCGCGGCAGCGCGCATCGCTTCGATACCTTCGGCGACATCCCGAGCTCCGGTCAACCATTGCGTGAACGCGTCGTTGGCGGCGGTCGCTGACGGACCGGTCCAGCTCGATTGCAGCGCCGACGTGCGTTGCTGGATGCCGGTGAGGCTCTCGGTGAGGAACCCGACAAAACCTGCCAGGCGGGCGGTGATGTCGTCCAGTTCGTTCAGATCGACCCGAAATGATTCACTCATGCGATGTTTCCCTCCCCATGAATCTCACGGCAGATCAAGTGAGTTGGTGTTCGCCGCGCGCGAGGCGTCGAGCTCGGTGTGGGCGTTGGCGACCACACCGAGGAGCTCGGCCAGCGCGGTCAATGAGTCCAGAACGGTTTCGGCGCCTTGACGTGTTTCCTCCCAGCCCGCACCGAACGCAGTCGCAGAGGAGCCGGTCCAGTTCTCCAGCAACGTAGTGATTTCCGTGTCGAGGGCACGAACCCCAGCGACCAACTCCTGGGCAGTCAACTGCACATACCGGCCAGCATCTGTCACCTCGGCCGGAACGACGTCGAACGACCCATCCCACGCATTCGGCTCAGCCACGACCACCCCCTGTACAGACAAGATCTTGTCGAAGCTACACCATCTTCGCAGGTCACTGCTATCCAGTTGACACCCAAAGCGATCGCTTAGTACTCCAGCCAGACTTCGTGGCCTGTGGTGACGGTGCCGGCGGTCGTTGGGGCTGCTGGTAGTGGGGCGGCCACCGCGTGATCAGGTTGTGTTTGTGTGGGACACAACTGGATTGGCGGTGGCCGCGGCTGACGTCTTAGACCCTGATCGGTGGCGGGCCGAGTTCGAGGACCTGGCTGTGCGGGTCGGGAGACGGTTCGCTACCGTCATCGCTAACGATCAACGCACCGACGAACCGGCACCAGAAGGACTGATCGCCCTCAGCCGCAACGAGATTCGGCATCACCCAAGCCATTCGCGACCTGCATGAGGCGGGCTGCGACATCCTCACCATCACGCAGTACCTCCGCCCGTCCCCGAGGCATCATCCGGTCGACCGCTGGGTCAAGCCGGAAGAGTTCGTGGAGCACTCGAAGATGGCCGAGGAAATCGGCTTCGCCGGAATCATGGCAGGCCCCCTGGTCCGCTCCTCCTACCGAGCAGGCCGCCTCTACGCCCAAGCCATGAGCCACCACGGCCGCGAAATCCCCTCGGCCATGGCCCATCTCGCCGAGGAAGGCACCGCCTCCCAGGAAGCGTCCTCCGTGCTCGCTCGCTTCGGGAGTTGATTCCCGACCGTCACGTTGACGCATAGCCCGGTTCGCTGATCAACGATTCAGCGGCTGGACCGCAACTCTGTCCGACGGCGTCTGCCGCCAACTGCTGCGGCGCACGGTCGCCGGGGTACCGTCCCTGCGCTGTCCACGCAACGGACATCGAACGGAGTGGTCGTCTGCCGGAGGGAGCACCATCCCGACATTCATCGGGATTCGTTCAGCTCACACATGGCGGTCCGAGCCCGAGCGTCCGGGACCAGCCCAACTATTCGCTCGACCGTGAAAAGAACCGGGCGACAAGGGCCTACCACGCGAACGGCGCCATCGGGGCGAGGCCCAGATCGGCGAGCGCGGCCGCGCCGGAGGCGGCATGGTCACCGCCGGCGAGCAAGCGGGTCCGCGCCGACTGGTAGCGGCAACCGGCGGCGTCGAACGCATCCGCTGTCGCGAGGAGTCGCTGCCGGTCGCGAGCGAGTAGCGCGTCGGCTCGGTCCACGATGGCGACGGCGACGGGGTTCCCGGCCACGATGGTCCTGGCCTCGATCACGCGGTCGCCTGCGTCAGGACTCCCAGCGAGTACGGCGGCTTCGGCCCGAAGTGCCACATACCAGTGAAGCCAGATCCACGTGACCCATCTCCACACCTCCCCTGGCTCCGGCGACATCCGGTGCAGCGCCTCCTCCGCCTGCCCGCGATGGAGCATGGCCAGCGTGTCGAAGACCGCGCCGTAGCCATGGGTGCGCCACGGTGAGGCGCCGATTCGGCGCAGGACCGCTTCCCATTCGTTGCGGGTGTCGTGGTCGTCGCGCAGGTCGTGGATCATCGCCACACCGGCCACCGCCGGACCGAGAATCTCCCTGGCGGGGCTGCCCGCGCGCTCCCACGCTTCGAGGAACCGGACACTGTGGGTGAGTATCTCGCCGACGTTGCCCACCAACGCCTCGACCACCAGCAGCCAGCTGGTGGCACGATGGCCGACCTCGGCCAGCAACGGGTGCTCCGCAAGTTGCCGCGCCCACCGGCGGGCGCCCGGCAGGTCGCCCGCACCGAGGCCGGCCTCGGCGGCTTCGCCGAGCGCTTCGATCAGCTCGTGGGTGGCGGCCGGAGTGGGCGATGCGGACTCCAGCAGCGTGATTCGCTGCCGCGCCGTGGCCGCGGCAGCGAACGTATCACCGGCCCAGCTCTGGGCGCCGGCGAGCGTGTCGAGTGCGGCGGATTCGGCGAGTGGGTCGCCGGTGCGGCGCGCCAGCTCGACCGCGCGTTCGGCGCACGCGATCGCCGGTACGGCATCGGCGGCGGGAAGCTGGGCGGTGAGAGCCTCGGTAAGCACCCGCCCCGCCTCGGCCAGCGCCACCGCCGCCAGCGCGGCGGGGTCGTCGCCCGCCAGCTGCCTCGCCTCCGTGATGAGTGCGCTCGCCTCCTCCGGTGGCAGGGTGCGAACGAACTTGCTGGAGAAGCGGTATGCGTTGGCGGCGGCGGTCGCCAGGTCGCGGGCGGCCCCGGCGGTGTCGCCTGACCGGTGGGCGGCGTCGGCGGCCGCACGGTTCAGGCGATACATATCGTCGCCGCGCATCTGGCATCCGGCCGCGGCGGCGGCGTGACGCAGCATCGAGGCGGCGGCCATGTCGTCCGCGAGCACGGCCGCCTGCTCGTAGCGCATCTGGGATTCGCCGATCAGGTTACGGCTGAAAAGCAGATCTGCCAGGTGCCGGGCGAGCCGGTGCGCGTCCGTGCGCTGCTCCGGCCGCTCGGCCGCCCAGCTCATCGCGGCGCGGAAGTCGTCGGCCACCGCGTCGAACCGTGCGCGCCTTCCCTCTCCCACCTCCGCCAGGTTCGCGGCCTCGACCAGGCACCAGCGCACGTGCCGAGACCGGGTGTCGACCAGCTCACCGGCCTCGGCGAGTTGCTCCATCCCGTACTGCCGGATGGTTTCCAGCGCCCGGTATTCGGTCCCGCTCGCCGAGGCCGTCACCACCAGCAGGCTCTGCTCGGCGAGCCGAGCCAATCCGTCTGCCACCACGCCTTTCTCGGACTCGACCACCTGCGCCGCCGCCCCGATGCCGAACGACTTCATGAACACCGACACTCGGCGCAGCAGCATTCGATCGTCCGGCTCCAGCAAAGCATGACTCCAGTCCAGCGCCGCCCGCACCGAGCGGTGCCGGTCTTCGGCGCGGGAGCCGCCCGCGAGCATCCGCAGTTGGTCGGACAGCCCGGCTTCGAGGCCGTCCAGCCCCAGTGTGGTCCAGCGGGCGGCGGCCAGCTCGATCGCCAGCGCCACCCCATCCAGCCGCTCGCAGAACACGGCGACCTGGTCGCGCAGTGCGTGATTCGGCGGCCAGCCGCTCGCCGCAGCACGGTCCATGAACAACGCGACCGCATCCGAATCGCCCGCGCCCGCCAGCGACATCGGCGCGACCGGGTACACCCGCTCGAACGGCACCATCAGCCGGGCCCGGCTGGTCGCCAGCACCGTCACCCCGGGACAGGTCGCGAGCAGCCGTTCGACAAACAGCGCGACCCCATCGCGCACATGCTCGCAGTTGTCCAGCACCAGCAAGGCGCGCCGGTCGGCCAGCGCCGCAAGCACCGACTCGTCCATGCCACGACCCGGCTGCTCCCCGAGGCCGAGCGCGAGCGCGACCGTACCGGCGACCACGCGCATGTCCTGGTTCGTCACCGGTACCAGATCGACGAACCACACCCCATCGGGATACGCACCGGCCGCGTCCGCGACGACCGCCAACGCGAGCCGGGTCTTGCCCACTCCGCCTGGGCCGACCGCGGTCACCTGGCGATGCTGCTCGAGCATCGCCAGCAACTCGGCGCGCTCGCGCGTCCGTCCGATGAACGACGTCAGCGGCGTCGGCAGCACCGGAGCCGTCCACGACCGACCGGCACCGGCCGACTTCGAGGCGTACTGGGCGAGCGCCCGCCGATCCGGAACCTCCAGCTTGCGCAACAGCGAGGACACGTGGCTCTCCACGGTGCGCACCGAGATGAACAGCCGAGCACCGATCTCGGCGTTGCTCAGATGCTCCCCCACCAGCGCCAGCACCTCGGCTTCCCGCGTCGAGATCTCCACCGTTGCCGTCATGACCCTCAATCTTCCATCGCTGTGTCGTGATCCTAGGCCCTGCCTAGAAGTTCGGCCGGATGCATCCGTGGCTGAGGCGCCGGATGGGACTTCGAGACAGGGCCTGGTCCGCGGTCGGTCCGTGGTGGCTGTCCGTGATCCGTGGACGGTTCCGTGGTCGCCACGGATGTGGTTAGGGGCCGCCGGAAGAGAAGCTGTGAATACGTCCGGTTCACCAATCGGCACAACGCATTCAGGAGTGATCATGACCAGCTCTTCCACCCAGGGAATCAAGACCGTGCTGCATCCGGTGTCCGACCTGGCGGCCGCAAAGACGGTGTACACCGCACTGCTCGGCGTCGCGCCGCACACCGACTCGCCCTACTACGTCGGCTTCGAGGCCGAGGGCCAGCACATCGGACTGGTCCCGGACGGCGGACCACAGAGCATGACCACCCCGGTGGCCTACTGGCACGTACCGGACATCGACGCCAAGCTGGCCGACCTGACCGCCGCGGGCGCCACCGTGAAAGAGGCCCCGCGCGAGGTCGGCGGTGGCCGCCGGGTCGCCACCGTCACCGACAACGACGGCAACGTCCTCGGCCTCATTCAGGACCGCTGAGTACGGACCACCGAACCACCATCAGCCACACCCCACCGCCCTGCGCATCCAGGGCACCCACCACAGACACCTACAAACCGAAGGAACTGCCATGACCTCCATCGACTACATCACCCTCGAAACCCCTGAGCCCGGCGCCGCGGAGATCTACGACGCCGCCTTCGGTTTGGGCGACATGGTGCGAGTCCGCACCGCGGCGGCGCCGACGACCGGCTTCCGTGGATTCATCATGTCGCTGGTGGTGTCCCAGCCCAGCACCGTCGACAGCCTCGTCGGCACCGCGCTCGACGCCGGCTTCACGACGCTGAAGCCGGCGAAGAAGAGCTTCTGGGGATACGGCGGCGTCCTCCAGGCCCCCGACGGGGCGATCTGGAAGATCGCCACCTCGCAGAAGAAGAACACCCTCCCCGCCACCCGCGCGGTCGACGACGTCGTGCTGCTGCTGGGCGTCGACGACGTCAAGGCCAGCAAGCAGTTCTACATCGACCACGGCCTGACCGTCGGGAAGAGCTTCGGCAGCAAGTACGTCGAGTTCACCGCCCCGGACTCGCCGGTCAAGCTGGCGCTCTACGGCCGCCGCGCCGCCGCCAAGGACGCGGGTGTCTCGCCGGACGGCACCGGATCCCACCGGATCGTCATCGGCACCAAGGCCGGGATGTTCACCGACCCCGACGGGTTCGCCTGGGAGACCGTCTGACGTCCCGGGTCGACGGCCCCGACTACACCGGTCCCCCCATCGAGACCATCGCTATCAACCACTGACACAGAAGGATTCCGGCTGATGACCACCACGAAGACCAAGTCCGCGGTCGCGTTCACCGACGAAGAACGCACCGCGATGAAAGAGCACGCCCAAGAGCTGAAGACAGCCGCCCGCCGCGGTTCCCGCGCCACCAAGGCCGACGGCGAGCAGGACGTGCTCGCGAAGATCGCCGAAATGACCGAATCCGATCGCGTCCTCGCCGAACGAATCCACGCCGTCATCACCGCGAGCGCACCGGACCTGACGCCGAAACTCTGGTACGGCATGCCCTCCTACGCCAAGAACGGCAAGGTCGTCTGCTTCTTCCGCAGCGCGGAAAAATTCAAGTCGCGCTACGCCACACTCGGTTTCGAAGACAAGGCGAACCTCGACGACGGCACCATGTGGGCGACATCGTTCGCGCTGACGGCGTTGACCGCCGACGACGAAGCGATGATCGGCGAGCTGGTGAGGAAAGCGGCCCGCTGAGCGCCATCGGCCTGCCACCGTCTCCGGTGGCAGGCCGGCCCGCGCTTCCACCAACGGCCCAGCCGTTTCGGGCAACGATCGAGCTTCTGCTTCCTCACCCAGGACACCAACCTGAAGACCGGCAAACGCCCACCTGCCGGCTACCTCCCGGAGGTCGAGAAAAAGCACCCCGGAGCCCTTGCGTCGCAATGGATCCCGATGGAGCCGAACCTCTGGCAGGTGGACCGGTATCGCGACTTCCTGGAAGCTCGCCGCCAATTGCTGGCCGGCTCGGCACAGCGGTTCCTCGAGCAGCTGCGCACCGGGACAGCGTCCGGCGAGACACTCCGCCAGCCCGTCCACGTCGAGCCCGAAACGACGGATGACCCCCGGGTCGTTCGAATGACGACGCCGTGCTCCGCGATTACCGTATTGCGGTCCGGCTCAGCGATGCTCGGCCGCGCGGGTGAATCGCGCGCCCCATTCCTGCACGCGGTCCACGAGCACCGCTGGGCTCAGCACGCGGAACTCGGCGCCCACGGCTCCCAAGGCCAGTAGCGGCCAATGCAGTTCGTCGGCGGTGAGGTCGATGCGGGTGCGGTTGTCCGGGAGAGCGGTGACGGTGCACCACCGGCCGATGCGGGAGCGGACGAGGTCAGCGGGCGCTTCGATTTCGGCGGAGACCTCGTAGGACGGTCGGAGGGAGCCGATTCCGTTGCGGACGAAGGTGGCGGCGTCGGGGGCGGGGAGATCACGGGGGCGGAAGCGGGCGCCGGTGGGGAGGGAGCCGGTGATGCGATCGACGCGGAAGCTGCGCCAACCGTGGCGGGTGAGGTCGTAGGCGACCAGATACCAGCGGCGACCGAGGGAGACCAGGCGGTGGGGTTCGACCTCGCGGTCAGTGGCGGCGTTGCCGGCGGCGGTGTAGGTGAAGCGCAGGCGTTCCTCCGCGCGGCAGGCCATCGCGAGGTCGGTGAGGACGGCCGGGTCGACGTCGGCGAGCGGGACGGTCCAGCCGGTGGAGACGGTCATGGCGCGCAGGGCGTCGACGCGGCGGCGCAGGCGGGTCGGCAGGACAGTGACCACCTTGGCCAGGGCGCGGATCGACGGTTCGGCCAGACCGTCGACGGCACCCTGGGAACCAGCCTGAAGACAGACGGTCAACGCGACGGCTTCATCGTCGTCGACGACGAGCGGGGGCAGCGCGGCGCCCGCGGCGAGCTGGTAACCCCCGTCGACGCCGGGGCGGGCATCGACGGGGTAGCCGAGGTCGCGCAGGCGGTCGATATCGCGGCGCAGGGTGCGGGCGGAGACGTCCAGGCGCTCAGCCAGTTCCGTACCCGGCCAGTAGCGATGGGTCTGCAGCAGCGACAGCAGTCGCAACGTGCGCGCACTCGTATCAGCCATGTTCTCAGTATCGCGGACATTGCGGACGGAAACTGGCCGCAATTGCTTCTACCTTGGTATTCACACCGACCAGGAGAGGAACCCGCTCATGACCACCGCCACGCTCCCCCAGCTCGACTCCGAACGCGCCGACATCCTCGAAACCCTCACCAAGGCACGGCACTTCCTGCGTTTCACCGCCAGCGGTCTGACCGACGAGCAGGCCGGCCTGCGCACCACCGCCAGCGAACTGTGCGTAGGCGGGCTCATCAAGCACGTGACGCTGGTCGAGCGGGAATGGGCGCAGTTCATCGTGGAGGGGCCCACGGCGCAGCCGGACTTCGAATCGATGACCGAGGCGGATATCGCCGAGTGGAGCAGCCAGTTCACGATGCTGCCGGATGAGACCTTGGCCGACGTTCTCGCCGAGTACGAGAAGGTCGCGGCCGAAACCGACCAGCTGCTGCGCGAACTGCCCGACCTCAACGTTTCGCATCCGCTGCCGAAAGCGCCGTGGTTCGAGCCGGGTGCGCGGTGGAGCGCGCGACGGACGCTGCTGCACATCGCCACCGAAACCGCCCAGCACGCAGGGCATGCCGATATCATCCGCGAATCGCTCGATGGTGCGAAGTCGATGGGCTGAGCGGAAACCGATTGTGTCGAGAGGGGTTTGGGCACTTCGGGCAATCGTGACGAGTTCTTATCCGTTCTCGCGCGTTTGCCGCATGATTGTCACAGCATTCCCGAGGGCCGCGGCAATGCCGTCCTTGGCCGCCAAGACCTGGGGCCGCATCTCTTCGGGGCTGATCTCGAGATGCACGCAGCATTCCAGCTCTTTCGAAGAACGCCCACCGGGCCGACGACTCTGGGCTCAATCCGACTGTTCCCGCGCTGCCCTACCGGCCCCGAAAGACGGCGACCGCAGCTTGGGTCACGGCGATGATTTTGTCGCAGCTGTCGCCGATGACTTCCACCGCATTCATGTCATACACAATGCTGGAGTCCACCGGAGGTAGTGGGCGAAGTAGGCCCACGAAAACCTTTATCCGACAGTAGCCTCCGCTGGTGCTCTCCACCGCGGGGATACCGTCGACCAAGACCCGCCGCTTCCCGTCCGAGACAGGGTACGACGCACTTGTCGCTTGGGCCCGGGTCGTGTTGGAGTGCAGGATTCGGATCTTTTCGGTGTATCGATCCGGGCGGTCGAGGATGAAAGCGCATTCGTACTGCGAGGTTCCATCGACCACGTACGGCGTTTGGTTCGGTACGAACGCCGCCAAAGCCGCGCACGGGTCCGCGGTCGCCGCCAGGCTGCGAACCGCCGCCGCCGGAGCCGGTTTGGCATCGATAAGCCGAGCCGACGCTCCGACGATCTGCTCGAGTACCGAGCAGTCCCCCTGCCCACCGGGACCCAACCCCTGTGTGTACACGATCGCGGCCGTAGAACCGTCGGTGAGTTGGCCGATCGGAAACGAGAATTGGCACAGGCCGACAGTCAGCGCGCTCGCGTTCCGCCCGGCGATCTCGATCGGCCGTTGATCCGACGAGCGCGTGCGTACAGGCGACACGAGTTCGATCTCGATGGTCACATCGTTGGCCCGTTTGTCCTCGGTCGGCCAGTCGAACATCACGACACATCGTTCGAGAGGTTCGGCCGGAACGATCCTGGCAGGCCCAATAGCAGAGATCGACGCCTCGTCGATCAGGCCACACGGGTCGATGGTGCGCATCTCGTCGAATACGACGAGATCCGCTAGAGCTGTTGTCGGCTGGACATGGTCGCGGTATCCGGTAGCAACGGAAAAGAGTGGTCCACCGAGGCCGATCTCCGGCGCCGCCGCGAAATGCGGCGCAAGGGACACGGCGATCGCAGGACCAGTTGCCGAATTTTGGAGCTTCCCGTCCCCGGATTCGCGCGTCGTACATGCGCTGAGCAGCGCAATCGCACCAACCATCGCGAGCACACGAAGGATTGACTTGCCAGACAACATCCCGCCCCTTTGAGTTCCGATCGACAGAACATGGATCGGGTGAGCATAGTTCGCGGGGAGATAAGGCGAACGATCCACCGAGACACCCAACGATCACAGCAGAACTACATCGCATGCCCTGGGCGGCGTCCAGCCACCTCCGCCGCCCCGTACACCACGGGGTAGGGCAAGGGTATCGGCACCCTCTTGAAGCCGGTACCTCGCGACGCTCAATACGGTTCGCGCAAAGCGGCTTCCACCATGTCCCCGCTGACCGGCTCGTGAAGGATGTCGATTTCGGGGAATGGGTTCCCATCGTTTCACGCGATCGCGTCCGGATCCGATGTGGAGTCCGGCAGCAGCGCGGGAACCGGGGAACTCGATGTCATGACCGGCTGGACTGCCTCCCGATGTCGAAATCCTTGTCGGCGAGTGTCCGGATCCGCCGACCGGACGCAACACCGAAGCGGTGAGCGTCCGGCCAACAGGTCACATCCGTTGCGGTGCGGCGATTCCCAACTGCCCCAACCCGAGTTCGAGAGTGCGAGCGGTCAACTGGCACAGTGCGATTCGGTTCGAACGGATCGGCTCGCCTGCCGCAATGACTGGGCACGAGTCGTAGAAGCTGGTATAGGCGCGAGCAAGATCGTAGAGATAGCCGGCCAGCCGGTGCGGCTCCAGCGCTTCGGCGACCTCGCCGAGGACGGTTCCGTAGCCGTCGAGGGCCAACGCAAGCTCCCGCTCCGCCGGTTCGAGTGGACCGAGAGTGTCGACCGCAGCTCGGGTCGTGGCGCCGGCCTTGCGCAGGATCGAACACACCCGAGCATGGGCATACTGCAAATAGACGCCGGTGTTGCCGTTGAGCGAGGTCATCCGGCCCGGGTCGAAGCTGTAGTCCTTGACCCTGGAGGTCGACAGATCCGCGTACTTGACCGCACCGATACCCGCTTGCTCAGCGATGGTGTCGAGTTCGGCCGAAGTCAGGTCGGGGTTCTTCTCGGCGACAACCGCACGGACACGCGCGACGGCTTCGTCGAGCAGGTCCATCAACCGAACCGTTCCTCCAGCACGGGTTTTGAACGGTTTGCCGTCCAGCCCCAGGATGGTTCCGTAGGCGACGTGGTCGACACCGATCGCGTCGGTGAGCCAGCCCACTCGCCGTGCCGCTTCGAAGACCAGCTGAAAGTGCAGTGCCTGACGTGAGTCGGTGACATACAGCAGCCGGTCGGCGTGCAGGGAGGCGATGCGGTACCGGATGGTGGCCAGGTCAGTGCTGTCGTAGCCGTAGCCGCCGTCGCGTTTGCGGGCCATCAGCACGGCAGGCTGGTCGTCGGGGCCTTTGACCTGTTCGGACAGCACAACGATCGCGCCGTCGCTGTCGACCGCCACGCCCTTGTCGACGAGTTCGGTGACCGTGTCGGCCAACTGGTCGTTGTAGAACGACTCGCCGATGTAGTCACCGGGTGTCAGCAGGACACCGAGCCGGTCATAGATCGCACCGAACGCTTTCTCGGACTCGACAACGATCTCCCGCCATCGTGCGACAGTTTCGGGGTCACCGGCTTGCAGGGCAACCACGCGGTTCCGCGCCCGGTCGGCGAAGGAAGGATCGGAGTCGAACTGCGCGCGGGCAGCCTTGTACAGGCTGTCCAGCGCCGATACCGAGCTGATGTTGGTGTCGAGTTCCTCTGTGTGCCAGGGTGATTCGGGATGTTCGTCGATGTATTGGATGAGCATGCCGAACTGGGTGCCCCAGTCGCCCAGGTGGTTCGCGCGGACGACATCAGCGCCGAGGAAGCCGAGCACCCGGGCCAGGCTGTCACCGATGATGGTGGTTCGCAGGTGGCCGACATGCATCTCTTTCGCCACGTTCGGGGCCGAGTAGTCGATGACCACCCGACGCCCGTCCTCCGTGGTCGGGACGCCGAGCCGAAAATCGGCCAGTCGCGCGGCGACTGTCTCCCACACTGCCGAGTCTGTCAGGGTGATGTTCAAGAACCCTGGGCCAGACACCTGCACATCAGCGATCACCCCATCGGTGACATCCACGTGGGTGGCGAGCTCGCCGCCGAGTTGAGTCGGCGGCATACCGACCCGCTTCGCCAACGGCAACGCGGCATTGGACTGGAAGTCGGCATGATCGGATCGTCGCACTACCGGGTCCGCATCCGCCGTTTCCGGACGGACTCGGGCGATCGCCTCCGACACAGCGGCAGCAACACGTCCGAGCAGCGGCACAACACCGGCAGAGTTCACCTCGGATTCCTTTCGATGGGGATGGTGAACCGATTGTCGCAGGTGCGTTATGCGGCATGGCCAGGGCCGACCTGTTCGCCGCGGGCATTGCACCGGCGGAACCGCGCGCCGTCGACGACCTCGACCATATTCCGCGTGACCAGCGACGCCAGCCCCGACTGCAGCCCGCCCGGCGAGGCCGCCGATGCGCCAGCTGCCAGAAGCAACGGCAGATGGCAGCAGAACAACAGCGGTCCCGCCGACGCGCAGGTGCGCGAGGATGTGCTGCGCCCAGGCGAGTTCGGATTCGCCGCGCGGCGGCACCGAATACTCCCAGCGGAGATCGAGCGCAAGCCGGTCTGAGCCCCAATCACGTTGCGCATAGGGCGGGTTGGCGAGCACGGCATCGAACTCCTCACCCGGGGGAACGTCGGCTGAGAGGCTGTCGCCGGTGCGGATGTCGACCGTAGCTGCGGGGACCTGCGCGAGCAGTAGAGCGGCGGTCCGGACTGCTTCGACAGGAGGGTGCCGATGGCACAGACAGGATCGACCAGGCTCTCTGACCAGGTGCGCGTTCAGACGAAGTGTCACTCCACCACACACAATTCGCGGGCGCCCATGGCGGCAAACCATTCCTTCAATTGCTGACCCGCGAGGAATTGACCGTCGACCAGCACCGGGCCGCGCACCTCACCGCGGGCATCAGCGACCTTGGCACCCGACAGTTGCGCTTCACTCAGGCGGGTAGGCGTTGGGCCGAAGTGGCATCCCCGGAGATCCGCGCCACGAAGGTCTGCGTGCCGGAGGTTGGTTGAGCTCAGTTCACAACCACGCAGATTCGCCTGGCGCAGATCGGATTTCACGAAGCTGGCCCGGAGGAGATTCGCGCCGGACAGGTTGACGCACGCTCCTTCACACCCGTCCGCCTCGGCCTTATGGAGGTATGCACCGGATAGGTCGGCGTTTCGCAGTTTTGCACCGAGCAGCGTGGCCCGGTCGAGGTCGGCTCCCGCGAGGTTTACGCCGTCGAGATCGGCCACGGCGAGATGGGCATCGGAGAGATCGAGATCGCGGAGATCTGCGCCGTGGAAGTTCAAACCAGCACCGCCGAGTGCACCACGAGGCCTATCACCTGGAGCGGTACGGATCCGAATGTACTCCTGCAACGCGGTACACGCGGCTCGGTCGACCGGCCATGCGCGCACCTCGTATGAACGTTCCCTGAATTCGTCCACTACTGCTCCACGGTACCCATTCAACTGGCTATACCGACGGGCCCCATCGCCCCACCTTCCGACCCATTGCGGTTGCTTAAATAACCACACGCCATAGACAACTTTCGGCCAACCCATACACGTCCGCACCTGACGAGCCCTCGATACGAAAGCAAGCACATTGATTCCCTCGACATCCCGGAGCGAATTATCGTCTAGTACTGCATGATTCGTGGTCAGAACCGTGGCAAACCGTCGGCCGCAACACAACTGACTGGAGCACAATGAAGTACATCGTCACACTGGCTTCCGCCGCGATCGCGGCATTTAGCTTCGCACTCGCAACCCCACAAGCGGCCGCCGCCGAACCGTCCAACTGCCACGCCTCCTACATCCCCTGCCTGCCCAACGTCAGCGACGTGGACTGCGAGGGCGGTAGCGGCAACGGCCCCGTCTACACCGGCCGCGTCCAGGTCATCGGACCCGACGAGTACGGACTCGACCGCGACGGCAACGGCATCGGCTGCGAGTGAACGAAAGAGGTGCCCGCCCCGGCGCGGGCACCTCACACAACCGCGACAGCGATCTCCGCGCACACCGGAGAAATCAAGTTGTCGGCCCCAGTGGATACGGTGCGGGCAGCACTATCGTCGACACCGCCCGACACCTGCGGGCAAATACTGGAACATGCTGGACTTCACTGGAATATATGGATACGCTCGCGCCGTGACCGACCCCGCGGAGCAACTCGAAGCGCGCATCGCCGAGCTGCGCGCCGCGGTGCGGCGTGCGGTGACCGCCGGGGATCGCGTGAGCGCCCGGCAACTTCGGGCCGAGTTGCGGCGCACCGAGGACGCCTGGGATTCGGCCGTACTCGGGGGCGAGGCACCGCAGGCAGAGTCGCCCGCGGAGCGAACGGAAGCGGACGCGATGCCGATCCGCGAGCACGTCCATCGCGCACTCACACTGATCGGTGCGCCCGCGTCCCCGAAACTGGTTCTGGCGGTCCATGAATCGTTCTTTTCCGGCGCGATCGCTCCCGCTCGGCTGACCAGCCTGCGTCGCGACGAGGAGCGGTCGTTCCGCGCTTCACCGTTCACGCGCCCGTACTACCTCTGCGCGGCTCTCACCGCCGATCACCTCTCCCCAGCACGCGGGCTGATGGCGGTGAGCACTTGGCCGTTGGCGCAGCGGATGATCGGGCCTCTCAGTCCGCGCGTGGATCTGCTCACGGCGACTATCCGGCTCGCGGAGAACATCACCGCTCAGCCCGACTGCGGACCTGGTGCGCGGCGGGTGTTGTGGAAGCTCTCGGTTTCTGTTCCCGGCGTGCAGGGTTCGCCGGACGCGATCGACGCTCTCGCGGTGATCGGCGCCGCCACAAGGGAGCTCGCGGTACACCGCGAGGATGACGCCCGCCGCCGCGCCGAGGCCGCGCGGCGCGCGGATCAGCAGCTCGACGAGGCCTCCCGACTATTCGGTGTCCGGCTCGGTGTGGCCGGAAGACGACGAAACGAGGTGGGATGAACACACTTACGGCACGGCTGGATGAGCTGCGTGGTGCAGCGCCGGCGTGCCGCCACAATGCCCGCACCATCGCGGCGTTGACGGCGAACCCCGGCTGCGCGCGGCGCGCACTGCTGGACGCGGCGGCGGCCGACAAGGCCGCCATCGCCAGGGAGCTGGGTTTTCCACCCCGATTCGGTCAGTCGCAGTTCGCGATCACGCGCGGTAATGCGTTCGAAGCGATGGTGAAGGAGAACGGCTGCGCCGAGCTGCTCGCGTTGTTGCGCGACAAGCTTGACCTCTCCCTTCCCGAGGCCGGCTATCACGACCTGAATTCGGTCGGTGACAACGCGGGTAATGCCTTGCGCTACAAGCGGACCCGTCAGCTGCTCGCGCACGCGATCAGCTCCGGCGAGGGCACGCTGTTCGACCATCCGATGCTGCGGCTCGATATCGCGGGCGCCACCGCCTATCTGGAGCCGGACGTGGTCGCGTTGCAGATAGGCGGTCGCTTCCACGTGGTGGAGATCAAGTCGTTCCCCGTGATCGACGGGCAGGCGGATCCGGAGCAGGTCGCCGCCGCGGCGCGGCAGTCCGCTGTCTACGTCATCGCGCTGCGCGAACTCATTGCCGAGATCGGCGAATCACCGGACCTGGTGTCGCACAATGTGATCCTGGTTTGCACCCGGGATTTCACCAACCGGCCCACCGCCGAGCTGGTCGACCTGCGTAAGCAGATCGCGGTCGTGTCGCGTCAGTTGTCGCGGCTGACGGCCATCAGCGAGCTGATCGAAACCCTACCGGAGGGTGTGTCGTTCGCGCCCGGCGAGCACTTGGCGAAGACGATCGCCGATATTCCCGCCCGCTACGCCCCCGAATGCATGTCGTCGTGCGAGCTGGCTTTCGCCTGCCGCGACGCCGCGCGGACGAACGGCTCGGTGGACGCGCTCGGCCGCGGTGTCTGCGACGACCTCGGCGGCCTCGACGACATCGACACCGTGCTCGCCGTCGCCGACGGTTCGCGCGACCTCGGGCCCGAGTTCGCCGACATCACCCGGATGTTGCGGGAAGCCGACCGGCTTTGGCTGGAGATCGCGGGATGAGCGAACGGAGTGAGCGAATCGTGTGCCATCGTGCTTCGCGCATGCCGGAGCCGAACGTCGGCGAGGTGCAGGCATGAGCGAAAGAAGTGAGCGAACCATGTGCCCGCGCGCATCGCGCATGCCCGAGCCGAGCGTCGGCGAGGAGCAGGCATGAGCGAACCGATCAACAAGCGGAGCAAATGCATCGCTCGCTTGTGTGCGACACGCGTGCCGACGCTGAGCGACGGCGAGCCTCGAACATGAGTGCCCTGACCGCCCTCGCCCGCCTGCACGCCGTCCGCGCGGGCCACGCCCAGCCAATCGCCGACGTCCGCCACACCTACCTTTCGGACAACCCGCTCGTCCTGGTGCCGCTCAAGCTGGCAGGTGAGGCCGCCGCACCGCTGGCAGTCATGGTGGGAACCGACCCCGCCGCACCGACACTGCTGACCGTCCCGCAGCCACGCGACCGGGTGCTGCGCCTGCGTTTCCTCGCCGAACTCGCCGAGATCGTGCTCCCCTACCTCGCGGCCTACGCCGAGAACACCGAGGAGCTGACCACCAAGTCGGGCGAAACCTACGAGCGGTGCCTCGACGCACCTCAGCTGTGGGTGCCGAACTCGGGCGGCGTGGGGTTCCTGAAACTGCTCGGCCGCTCGGTGCGTTTTCACCGAACCGAGGGCGACAACCCTGTCCCCGAATCGCTTCCGCTGTTCGGCCGTTGGCTCACCTGGTTCTGCGATCGCGCCGAGCATCCCGGCTCCAGCACGCTGGTCCCCCTCACCTCGGTGCTCTCGGCGCATTGGGCAACCGGCCAATCCGCGCTCGAGGATGCCAATCTGGCGGCGCTGCTCGGGTGGATCGCTCCCCCGCCCGGCAGCACGGGCGCCGAGGCCGCCGCGCGGGCCGAAGACCCGCTGTCGGTGCCGCCCGCCGGTCCCGCCACCGACCCCGGCTTCGACAACGAAGAACTCGCCCCGCTCATTGCCGCCTACGACGCGGCCGAGGACAACGAGGCGAAATCCCTTGCCGCACGGCGCATCGAGCGCGCGCTGCACGCCCAGGTCGAGCCGACCTGGCAGCTCATGTGGCAGGGGCTCGCGCTGCTGCGTGAACGTACGGCCGGTGCTCGAGTCGCCCGGCGGTGGAACGAGGACGTCGGGTCGTTCTCTTACTTCGCCGGATCGGTGGCCGAAGGTGTGCCGCAAGCGCGGCGGGATTCGGCGGTGTCGGCCGTGCGGAAGTTGCTCGATCGTGAGCGGGCGCTCGAAAAGTACGAAGCGGAACGGGCTTTCGACGATCCTCGGATCATGCTCGAACATCGGCTGGCCGGAACGGCTTTCGTGGGCACCGTGATCGGTGTCGATCCGGCCCGTGTGGTGATGAGCGAGAAGAACCGTCCTCTGCTGCGACCGATTCTACAGGTGCACACCGCCGATCCGGTCATCGTGGCCGAGGGCGACGAGTTCTGCAATGTCGACAATCCCAGCCAGACGGGAACGGTGTTACCGATGGAGGGCGATCACGAATACCTCGTGCTGGAGCTGTCCGGCGGGATGGGCACCGGCAAGGTCGCCCGCCCGGGGTCGGTCCCCGACCTCGGCGCTACCGTCCGCTTCGCCGGTTTCAAGATCGGGAGCGGCGGACCGCCCGCGAAGCTTCCTGCCCGCGAAGACACTCCGTGGACACACGGCGGCCCGCCGCCGGAGTGGACGCCGGAGTCCGAACCCATCGAGGAACTGTGATGCGAACAGCGGACGCGGCCGTCGACGGCATCCTCACCGACCTCGCCGACACCTCGCACCGCGCGGTCGTGGTCGATTCGCCGCCAGGGGCGGGCAAATCCACGCTCGTGGTGCGTGCGGCGCGACAGCTCGCCGAATCCGGTGGGCAGCACATCGTCGTCGCCCAGACCAACGAGCAGGTCGACGATCTCATCGACCGCCTCGCCACCGCCGACCCCGCGCTGAGTATCGGAAGGCTCTCCCGCACCGGGTATCTCAAGCCCGACCGCATCGACCGGCCGAACGTGACCGTCGGGCAGAAGATCGCGGACCTCACCGAGAGCACCATTCTCATCGGCACCGCCGCCAAATGGGCGACGATCGATGACGGACGCTGGCCGCACGCGATCGTCGACGAGGCATATCAGATGCGGTCGGATATGTTGCTGCGCATCGCGAATCGCTTCGACCACGGACTGTTCGTCGGTGACCCCGGTCAGCTCGATCCGTTTGCGACCGTCGAGGTCGGCCGGTGGGCGGGCCTGGATTGGGATCCCACGACGAGCGCGGTCAGCGTGATGCTCGCGAACAACGATGACATCCCCGTGCACAGCCTGCCCGTGTCCTGGCGGCTGTCCGCGACGGCGGCGCCGGTGGTCTCGAAAGCGTTCTACCCCTTCAACGAATTTCGAGCGGGCACCGGAATCCACGACCGTCGAATGGAATTCGCGGCCGCCGGTCTGCGCAGCCCTATCGACGACGTGCTCGACGAAGCGGCCGAACACGGGTGGGGCTGGTACGAATTGCCCGCCCGCCACACACTGCGCACCGACAGCGAAGCCGTGCGCGCGATCGCCGAGATCACCTGCCGCCTGCTCGAACGCAGTGCGACCGCCCATTCTGAACAAGGCTCCCGCCCGGTGACAGCCGAACGTGTCGCCGTCGGCACCGCGCACCGCGACCAGGCCGATGCCGTGCGCACCGCACTGCGCGGCACTCTGGCCGAAACGGTCACCGTCGACACCGCCAACCGCCTGCAAGGCCGCGAATACGATGTCACCCTGGTCCTGCACCCCCTCTCTGGCCGTCGCGACGCCAGCGCCTTCCACCTCGAAGCGGGGCGTCTCTGCGTCCTCGCCTCCCGTCACCGTCACGCCTGCATCCTTGTCGGACGCGCAGGTATCCCCGAACTCCTCGACGCCCACCCGTCCGCCGAACCCGTGCACCTGGGCGTTCCCGTGAAGTTTCCCGACGGCTGGGAGGCCAACCAGGCCATCCTCACCCACCTGTCCCACCACCGCGTCCCGGCAAACGTCTGAGGCACTCTCCTCAACGAGGACACATGACCACCGATCTCCGGACCGCCATCGGCGAGATCGTTTCACTGACGCCACAAAGATGGCTTCAATCCCGATCTAACGGACGCTGGAGGCGATGTCGTCGAAGGCAGCGGTTACACGCGTGACGAGCCCGCGCCGACATCTATTGCCATGCCCGCGACACCACCCATTGAACCCCGGTAGTTGTTGCGTACCAATACAATTGGATACAGTCGTGCGCCGACACGGCATGGGGAGGGAACATATGTGGGAATTGCTGCTCACACCGATCGCCTACGGATGGGCGTTGGCATGCAAGCTGTTCCAGCCGAGATATCGGCTCGCACCACCGGACAAAACCATCGACGACTTCGGCACGGCCCGCACAGCAGTCGGTCTCGGAATCAACCTTCTCGTCATCGGCAAGTACTCGGGGAACGTGGTCGAAGGAATGGTCTTCGGTTCCATACAGCGGCTGACGCTGTCCGCGGCGATCGCGTTCCCTGCCTGCCTGATCGCCATGGCCGTTATCGTCGCGGCAACCGAGTCGGCCCACCGAGCCACCACCGCCCGCCAAATGATCCATCCGCTGCGAACAATGGGAATCTGCGTTGCCGGCGTCGCCTCCTTCGCCGCTGTTCCGATACTGATGTCGACATTCGACGGGCAAGCCGGACCCGTGGTGGGCTTGATCGTGCTGGTGGCGGTCGTCGCCTTCACTCTGGCGATCGTGCCATTCCTGATCCGCGCCGCATTCCTGATCACCAAGCACTGGTTCAACGCCGTCGACGGACACCTGCTACTCGGCCCCACCGTGGCCGTGGTCGTGACCTGGACGGTCGCCATCATCGACCTCACCACCCGGGAAACGACACTGCTGCCCACCTCCATCGATCTCACCCTGCTCCTCGGAGGGTGCGCCACGATCACCATCCTCGCCGTCATGGAAGGCCACCGCGCACACCAGCGTTACGGCGTCACCTTCCGCTCGGGAGCATGGCCGCGCGGCCTGCGCCCGTGACACCGATCGGATCATCCGAGAAGGAACTGCAACAGCCCAGATGGTGAACGCTCGTTCGTGCGAATCCGACAATGACGTGATCACTGATGCGGATCGATCTCGATATAGAAGGAACCTGATCGCAGGTCGGCACGTCCAACCTTGCTATGGGGAACTTCAACGGAAAGAAGAGCAAGGAACTCCATACCAGCGACCCGCAACGTCGGGTCAGACGCCAGAACCATCGGTGTGACGGTTGCCGGGTGCGAGTCAATCGAAGAAAAGAGCCGATGTGATGGGACGCCACGTTTCGCGGCGTCCCCTACCGGCGAGCATGGACTCGAGCGCTACCCGCCCCTTTCAGCATTCGGGCGGGAACGGAAAGCAGACGGGCGGCACGGACATCGGCCCCGCTTCGGACTGCTCGGCGCCCTGCGCCGGCGGCGGCACGACTTCCGACTGCGGAACGGGTCTGGGTGATTCGTCCGCATTGCCAGGCCGCGCCGAGCAGGTGGAGGCCATGAGCCATATCGCACAGAGGGTGAGGGCGACGACGGCGCAGGCAGCCAGTTGCTGGGCACGATGGTTGTCGCGCAATACCGAAACCCCGGGGCCCTCCAACGTTTGCGGAACAGAAATCGTCCGCCCGAGGATCTCGACGCTGCGCCGAGCTTCCGGGGCGGGTGCTGGCCGGAGGCGACGCAGCGGTTTCGGCTCGCTCTCCGGTGTGATCCGGACTCGTTCGCGAACGGCCGTCGAAGTTGCTTGCGGGCGGGGACTTTCGGTGTCCGGCAGTATCCAGGACGACCAACGATCGGTGAACTGCGATTCCGTTGCGCTGTCCGGAAGTGTGGACGGATGCTCGGAGCGTGCGGGGCTGGGGTCGCCCTTGATCAGCACCACGTGTCCCGACGACTGCATCTCGGCCAGCTCGGAGCGAGACGGACTGGCGTCGTCCTCGACCAGTACCACTTGTCCCGATGACGACTGCGTCTCGACTAGTCCGGAGCCCGACGGGCCAGCGTCCCCCTCGACCACCGCCACGTGCTCCGACGACGACTGCATCTCGACCAGTCCGGAGCCCGACCGGCTGGTGTCACCCTCGACCAGCACCACGTGCCCCGACGACTCCAACTCGGCCTGCTCCGAGCCCGACCGGCTGGTGTCACCCTCGACCAGCACCACCTGTCCCGACGACTCCATTTCTGCCTGCTCGGAGCGAGACGGGCGGGGCTCGTCCTCGACCAGCACGACGTGCCCCGACGGCTGCATCCCGACCAGTCCGGAGCCCGACGGACCAGCATCACCCTCGACCAGCACTACGTGCCCCGGCGATGCCTGCACATCGGCCTCGTCCAAGTGTGACGACCGCGAGGTTTCCAGGGCAACCGCGGAGTGTGTGGCTTCCGCGCCGACCTCCGGAGCAGGAGCCGGTACTTCTGCCGATCGCGGGCACGCGGCTTCCGCCGTCTCCGCATCCTCCGGTTCGATCAAGGGCGCGTGTCCGCCACCTTCGGATCTACGTGGTTTCCGGATCGGTTCGACGTCGGGGTCCGGCTCGATCCAGGGCGGCTGCTCCTCACGCGGCCGCCGGTCCTGCACCTTGTCGAGAAGTTGCTTGCGTACCCGTGGAAACCCCTCGGCCACAAGCTCTTCGATCGTGACCTCGTCGCCGAGATTCAGCTCGTCCAGCAGCGCGTGAACGTCCTCGGCGGTCCATACGAACCGTCGGCCCGCGGTGCGGTGGAACCAGGCACGCAGTTCACCGGGCGTGGAGCCGAGCACGACGCCGCATCCGTGTCGCCGCGATTCGACGTTCAACGTCACGGTCGATTCCCGTGGCGGCACAACGACGACCAGGCCGTCGACGAACGCTTCGGGATGACGCGGGCTCACCAGCGCCTTCAAGTTGAAGACGTTGCTCGTGACCTGGTCGAACGGGCTCGTGTCCTGGTCTCGGACGTGGATCGGATCGCCCTCGAACCCCGACAGCCGCCAACGACCGTTGGCCTGAATGGTGAGGGTTCCGTTGCTCGCCTCCGGAGCCATGCCCTTGACCTCCAGGACCACCACCGCTCGGGGCGTGATCACCACCAGGTCCGCTTCCTGCGCTCGACCCTTGCGATCGCGCTCCGGGATGTAGCAGCCCGAAATGGCCAGGCCCACAATCACGTACTGGCCGGTCCAGGTCCGCATCCACTCGAGCACTCGCTGCTCGGATCTCGGTATCGCCGTTCGTTCGTTGATGACCAGCATCGACGGCCACCTCCATCGCGTCCACGCCACTCGACGGTTCAACGTTATTCGCCGCCGCCGCGCCTCGCGAATCGAAAGGCACTGTAAGAGCAGGGGATTGGCGACACGGGGGCAGGCAATGGCGGCATGTCGGCAGGACACGCCCGCGCTGCCCTCGTCGTGCGTTCGGGAGTTCGCCCACATCCGACGAGGTCGGTCCGCCCCTGCCAACCGAAACGAATACCTTCCCGAGTTCGACAGACCTGACAACCTGTTCGGCCACATCGAGTCCGAGGAGTACCGACGTATGAGACGCATCGTGAGGAAGATTGCCGGGGTCGCGGCGGCCGCCGCTGTGGCGCCGGTCGTGTTGGCGGCGACCGCGCAGGCCGAACCGGGACCGGTGTACTTCAGCGTGGGCAGCACCAACTGCGCGATCTACGACAACGGCGCTGTCGGTTGCGATCTGGGGTCGCCGACGCGGTTGCAGTACAGCTTCCTGCCCTTCCTGCTGACGGTGAACGAGATCGTCATCGACCAGCAGTGGCTGCCCGCGCACCCGATGTTCGATGCCGGGACGCCGTACACGCTGCCCGGCGGCAATCCGTCGCTCAACGATGTGAAAACCGGCGACGGGCAGTGGGGTCCCTTCATCGAGTACGCGGGGGCCCGGTGTTCGGTCGGCTTCCACGGCAGCTTCGGTTGCCAGTCGAAGGGACGGTCGTTCACGTCCTGGAGTGGGACGATCTCGGCCTGAAAAGCGTCGGACCACAGAGCCGGAAACGCTGAACCCGCTGGCACCCAGGGGAACTCGGTTGCCAGCGGGTTCGGGACGGATCAGGCGCGGCGCCGGGCGACGAACCAGATCGCCACCCCGATGCCGATCACCGCGACCACGCCGACACCGATGCCGACGATGGCGACCCACTCCGTGTTCGAGCTCGAACCGCTCACGACCACCGGCTTCTCGGCGCCGGGCCCGGACTGCTCGCCGAGGACGTCGGCGCTGCCGGTCGTGTAGGTCGGCCCCGCTTCCGGCGTACCGGCGACGGTCAGATCGAGTTCGACCGGAGTCGGCGGCATTGCCGTCGCGCCGGACGGCATACCCACCTTGACCGCGATGTAGTACCACCCGGCCACCGCCTGACGTTGTACCTCCGAGTCGTTGGCGTCCCGGTTGGCGTAGCGGATCGGCACCGACGCGAGTTTCAACTCGGCGGCCGTCCGGCCGGTGTAGGCGCCGGTGTCGGAGTCGACCCGGCGGCCGAGCGGTGAGTACAGCGTCGTCTCGACATTCGTGGCCGAGGTGTACCCCGCCCCTCCCGTCTCGCCGAAGCGCACCCGGTACGCCAGGCCCTGGCCCCAGTCCAGCCGCACCTTGTAGAAGACGTACTCGCCGGATTGCACGGTGTCGGTGTACTTGCCGCTGCCCTCGAGTGTCGAGGCGACGGTGAACGACCCGCCACCGCTGACCGGCTGCACGGCCCCAGCCGGATCGGTGAACGTGGTGGCCTCGCCGAGCGTGGGCGTCCCCGGATCGGTGACGCCGGGTTCGATGCCGACGAGGATCTCCACCGGCAGTCGTGCGGGCGCGCCCCGCGGTGCGATGTCCCAGTGGAGCTCGTAGTAGTACCGGCCGCCGCCCTTGCACTTGTCCGAGCTGCCACCGGACGGTGTCGCGGCCGCACCCTCGAAGGTGCTGCTGACGGTGATCGCGACACCGTCGCTGGCACGGCCCTCCAGCTCCCGTTCCCTGACGTTGCAATCGGTACCGTCGCGGCCGTAGACGCGCAGTTCCAGCACACCCATGTCGTCGGTGATGGATACGCCGGTCGTCCGCGGGAACGAGACGATGCCGGTGAAGTAGGCGGTCGCGCCCGCGGGCACATCCACGGCGTAGAAACGCTTCTCGTGCTGGCCGATGGTGTCGAGGTACTGACCCGGCTTCGCGACCGGCGCTGTCTGGTAGCCGTCGGTGCCGGTGATGGGCGTACCGGTGGCCTGGTAGTTGCGCAGGGCGGCCGAACTCACCCGGGGCAGAATGCGTTTCAGCGCGGCGCCGTCGGCGGCGTCGCTGTAGCTGCCGCCGGTCGCCTGGGCCATGCAGGTCAGCTGGGCACGCGCCTTGTCGTCGACGGCGAAGCCGATCGAGTGGACGACGAGGTCGACACCCTTCTGCTTCAGTTCCTTGGCGACGTCGCACGGGTCGGGCGGCGCGCAGGTGTCGTCACCGTCGGAGACGAGCACGATCGAGCGCGGCCCCGAGGACGGCAGGGCGTCGGCGGCTTGGCGCAGCGCGGTGCCCATGGGCGTCCAGCCGCGAGCCTGGATACCGTCGACGGCGCTGGTGAGCGCGGGCTTGTCGATGGTGTTCGGCTGCCGCAGGAGCTGGACGTCGCGGCAGCCCGCTGCCTTGTCGGCTTCGTCGTTACTGGTGCCTGTGCCGTAGGTGGTGAGCCCGACCTTCGCCTCGGCAGGCGCCGATTCGACGAAGGTGCGCACGGCCTGCTTCGCGGAATCCATCATCGTGCCGCCCTGGTCGGGCCGCTGCATGGACCCGGACGCGTCCAGGATGAGCATGGTCGGGGCGTACTGCGCGGGCTCGGCGTGCGCGACGGCCGATAGCGCTGCAGGCGCAAAGGTGAGTGCCGCGACGGTCAGTGCCGCGGTCAGCGTGCGGTATCTCGACATTGTCCTCGATTTCGTCTGCCAGGATGAAACCGGACAGACGTTACCGATAGAGCGACTCCACCTACCACCCCCAAAACAGTTGGCACAAGCCACCGTCCGCTGTCGACCAAGGATGCCGAGCACTCGGTCCGCCGCCCACTCACGCCACCGGACTCAGATGATCTTGTCCACCAGCCGTCCGGCAACTCGACGACCGCGAACCCCGTCGGCCCAGCTCCTCGCCCTTCTCCCCCGATTCGTGGACGCACAGCTCCCGATGGTGGGAAGCTCGATATGACCGCGGTGTCGAGGCGAGGAAGCGTGACACATGGTGGACAAATCGAGTGGACCTGCCGGGGGCAACGGCAGAGTAGTGACGGTGGATCGGCCGGAACGCATTCGGAATGTGGTCCTGGTCGGTCACAGCGGCTCGGGGAAGACGACGCTGGTCGAGGCGATGGCCCTGACGGCGGGCGCGGTGAATCGCGCGGGGCGGGTGGAGGACGGCACGTCGCTGTCGGACTACGACGAGATCGAACATCGGCAGCACCGGTCGGTGCAGGTGTCGGTGGTGCCGTTGGCGTGGCAGGAGATGAAGGTCAATCTGGTCGATACGCCGGGATACGCGGATTTCGTCGGTGAACTGCGGGCGGGGTTGCGCGCGGCGGACGCGGCGCTGTTCGTCATCTCGGCGGCGGAGGGCGCCGAGGGGGTGAGCGGGGCGACCCGTGCGCTGTGGGAGGAGTGCGCGGCCGTCGGCATGCCGCGGGCCATCGTCATCACGCACCTGGACACCGCGCGCGCGGACTTCGACGAGATGGTGCAGACGTGCCGGGAGGTGCTCGGTGGCGGAGCGTCGGAGAACATCCTGCCGCTGCATCTGCCGGTGTACGGGCCGCGTGGCGTGGACGGGCATCGTCCGGTCACGGGACTGATCGAGTTGCTGCCGCACTGCGTGGTCGACTACGCCTCCGGCGAAGGAGTGCGTGGCGAGCCGTCGGCGGAGCAGGCTGCGGCGCTGGACGAGGCGCGCAACCGGCTCATCGAGGGCATCATCGCCGAGAGCGAGGACGAGTCCCTGATGGACCGCTACCTCGGCGGCGAGGACATCGAGCAGGGGACGTTGGTCGCCGACCTGGAGCGCGCGGTGGCGCGCGGCAGTTTCCACCCGGTGCTGTTCGGTGCGCCCGCTCCGGAGGGCGCGCGGCAGGGGTTGGGCACGATGGAGTTGCTCGACCTGATCACGGGCGGCTTTCCCGCACCGACCGAACACGTCGTCTCTGCGGCGCCCGCGTCCAATGGCGCGGCGCCGACCCCGCTGGCGTGCGACCCGAACGGCGCGCTGGCCGCGGAGGTCATTCGCACCGCGTCGGATCCGTACGTGGGCCGGGTGTCGCTGGTGCGCATCTTCTCCGGCACCCTGCACGCCGACGACACCGTGCACGTCTGCGGGCACGGCTTGGCCGACCGCGGACACCCCGACCACGACGTGGACGAGCGGGTCGGTTCGGTGACGGCGCCGTTCGGCAAACAGCAGCGCCCGCTGGGCGAGGCCATCGCGGGCGACATCGCGTACGTCACCAAGCTGGGTCACGCCGAGACCGGCGACACCCTGTCCGGCACCGGCAAGCCACTGGTGATCGAACCGTGGCCGATGCCGGATCCCTTGCTGCCCATCGCGATTCGCGCGCACAGCAAGTCCGACGAGGACAAGCTCTCGCAAGGGCTGACCCGGCTGGCTGCGGAGGATCCCGCCCTGCGTCTCGAGAACAACAGCCAGACACACCAATTGGTGCTCTGGTGCCTCGGCGAGGCGCACCGTGATGTCGCGCTGGAGCGGCTGCGCACCCGGTTCGGGGTGCAGGTGGACACCGTGGATCACAAGGTCGCGTTGCAGGAGACGTTCGCGGGCACGGCGAAAGCGCGCGGCAGGCACGTGAAGCAGTCGGGCGGGCACGGGCAGTACGCGGTGTGCGAGATCGAGGTGGAACCGCTGCCGGGTGGTTCGGGGATCGAGTTCGTGGACAAGGTGGTCGGCGGCGTGGTGCCGCGCCAGTTCATTCCCTCGGTGGAGAAGGGAGTGCGTGCGCAGGCGGCGCGCGGCGTCGCGGCGGGGTATCCGCTGGTGGACGTGCGGATCACGCTCTTCGACGGAAAGGCGCATTCGGTCGACTCCTCCGATGCCGCGTTCCAGACCGCGGGCGCGCTGGCGCTGCGCGAGGCAGCGGCCGCCGCGGGCATCGATCTTCTCGAGCCGTACGCCGAGGTCTGGGTCGTCGTCTCCGACGACTACCTGGGGCCGGTGCTGAGCGATCTGTCGAGCCGTCGCGGACGGGTGCTCGGCACGGAACCGCACGGGACCGGGCGCACCCGAATCCGCTCCGAGGTGCCGGAATTGGAACTCAGCCGCTATGCGATCGACCTGCGTTCGCTCTCGCACGGGACCGGGGATTTCAGCAGGATGTACGTGCGTCACGAGCCGATGCCGTCGCAGCTCGCCGGGGCGCTCCGCGAAAACGGTAAGGGCTGAAAGGGATTCGACGGCCGTAAGTCCGGACCGGCCACACGGCTCGGCGCCAAGCGGATCGGCGCTACGCGGATCGTGGACGCGCTCGCGGCGGTCGGATCGGCGGTCTCGCAGCGGTCGTGGCGGTCGAGTCGACGGTCGCGGCGGTCGGATCGACAGTCGTAGCGGTCGGATCGACAGTCGTAGCAGTCGGATCGACAGTCGTAGCAGTCGGATCGACAGTCGTAGCAGTCGGATCGACAGTCGTAGCAGTCGGATCGACAGTCGTAGCAGTCGGATCGACGGTCGCGGCGGTCGAGTCGACCTCGGCCGCGGCGGTCGAGTCGGCGGTGGCAGCGATCGAGTCGACGGTCGTAGCGATCGAGTCGACGGTCGTAGCGACGGTAGTGCTCGGCGGCGGGCCCGGCCGCGGTGGCGCCGACACTCACCGCCGACACCCAACGCGGGCCTGCTGAACTACGACGCGTGGCCGGATATCGCGTGCCTGGCCGCTCAACTTTGGGTGGACCGCCCTCCGCGATTTCGCCGCACTCCACGAGTCCGTCGAGGACGACATCGCGGCAGGGACCATCGCCGCGGAGCGGGCGACGCGCGCCGCGATCGACAGGCTCGCCGGGCAGGGGACGTTGGTCGCCGACCTGGAGCGCGCAGTCGCGCGCGGCAGTTTCCACCCGGTGCTGTTCGGTGCACCCGCGCCCGAGCGTGCGCGGCAAGGGCTGGGCACGATGAAGTTGCTCGACCTGATCACGGGCGGCTTTCCGCCCCGACCGAACACGTCGTCTCAGCGGCGCTGTTCGGGATGCACAGCGCCTGGTCCTCGATCCCGGATCTCGACTATTCCGAGCGGGACAGTCTCCGGTTCCTCGGGCACGGGATGGAACCGGAGGAGGAGTACCTGGACGGCAACGACATCACGGCGCGACGAGAGCAGGTCGACCGGCTCTTACCAGCAGATCCGGCCTTATGCGCGGCGGCGGTGGACGCGATGCGGGACGGTGGCTACCGACGTTCCGCCGTCGTCGCGCTCCGGTTCGAAACCGTCCACCGTCCCGGCGCAAATGATGAGCTCGGCGGCCACTATTCTGAAACACATGGCAGCAGGCAAGGGCGGGAACCCGTCGAAGGAAGCGAAGGCCGCGGCGAAGGCGGCGCGCAAGCAGGCGTCGAAGGAGCGGCGCCAGCAGCTCTGGCAGGCGTTCCAGATGCAGCGCAAGGAAGACAAGCTCCTGCTGCCCCTGATGATCGGCGCGGTGCTCGGCATCACCCTGCTGTTCCTGGTGATCGGACTGATCTTCGATCTGCAGTGGTTCCTGCTTCCGGTGGGCATCCTGCTCGGCGTGCTGGTCGCGTTCATCGTGTTCGGCCGCCGCGTGCAGAAGAACGTCTACGCCAAGGCCGAAGGCCAAGCGGGCGCGGCCGCGTGGGTGCTGGACAACCTGCAGGGCAAGTGGCGGGTCAGCAACGGCGTCGCCGCAACCACCCAGCTGGACGCGGTGCACCGCGTGATCGGCCTGCCCGGTGTGATCTTCGTCGGTGAGGGTTCGCCGCAGCGACTCAAGGCACTGCTCGCCCAGGAGAAGAAGCGCACCGCGCGGCTCATCGGCGACACCCCGATCTACGACGTCGTCATCGGCAACGAGGAGGGTCAGGTCCCGCTGAAGGAACTCCAGCGCTACCTGACCAAGCTGCCGCGCAACATCGACACCAAGCGCATCGACAACATCGAAGGACGGCTTGCCGCCCTCAGCTCGCGCAGCGGGCCCGCGCTGCCGAAGGGGCCGATGCCCGCGGGGGCCAAGATGCGCGGGGTGCAGCGCACCATTCGCAGGCGCTGAGTTCGGTTTTAGGAGAGGCCCGTGTCCCACAGTTTGGGACGCGGGCCTTCGTCATTTCCGAGACCTCGAGACCATCTCGCCTGATCAGGCGGTCGGCGGCCGAGGATGTCGAAAATCCTTTCCCAGAACGGGAACACCTCGCTCATCTATAACTGTTCAAAGTTTATTGAGAGGTTAGAGACCGTTCGCCATCGACTTCGAGGAGAGAGCAATGACCGTCGTGCACCACCGGACCGCCCAGATCCAGGACCTCACCGTCTTCTACCGCGAGGCGGGCAACCCCGCGAATCCCACCCTCGTCCTGCTCCACGGATTCCCGACCAGCTCGGCCATGTTCCGCAACCTGCTGCGCGACCTCGCGGACGCCTACCACCTCATCGCGCCGGACCACATCGGCTTCGGCCGGTCGTCCATGCCGCGCGTCGACGAATTCGACTACAGCTTCGACAAACTGACCGAGATCACCGCCGAACTCCTCGACACCCTCGGCGTCGACCGCTTCGCCCTCTACATCCAGGACTACGGCGCACCGATCGGGTTGCGCATCGCGAGCCGCCACCCCGAGCGGGTCACCGCGATCATCAGCCAGAGCGGCAACGCCTACATCGAGGGCTTCACGCCGTTCTGGGAGATCCTGTTCGCTCACGCCAAGGACCGCGCCGCCAACGAGACCGAGGTACGCAAGCTGCTCGAACTCGACGCCACCGAATGGCAGTATCTGCACGGCGTCCCCGAGGACCGCCGCGACCGCGTCAGCCCCGACACCTGGACCTTGGACCAGGCCTATCTCGACCGCGCTGGCAACAAGGAGATCCAACTCCAGCTCTTCTGGGACTACCAGTTCAACCTGGACGGCTACCCGACGTTCCAGAAGTACTTCGCCGAGCACCAGCCGCCGGTGCTGATCACCTGGGGCGAACACGACGAGATCTTCGGCCCCGACGGCGCCCGCGCGTACCTCCGCGACCTGCCGAACGCGGAACTGCACCTCCTCGACGCCGGGCATTTCGCCCTGGAAACCCACGGGGACGAGATCGCCGATCTGATCCGCGACTTCCTGCGGCGCACGCTTCGATAGTGCTCATCAGCCTGGCTACGGAGAATCGAGCGGAGAGAAAAGGTGGTCGACACGCCGTGGCGAACCACCCTTTCTCTCCGCTCGATCACTACCGAGACGGGCATTCGCCGAGTGACACCTCGAAACCAGCCGCTCGCTTCCGGGGAGCAGCAGGGCTCGCGGCGCAGCCGGAGGTGGGTGGCGCTACTCGAAAGCGCTTACCGCGGCGCGCTCAGCAGCGCGCCCGTGTCGGCGCCCAACCTGCGCGCAACGTTCGAATGGCGGCCGTCACTAGCGCGACTTGACCAGCGCGGTCCCGGTCGCCCGATCGTGCATACCGCGTCCATCCCCATCGGTGAACAACGCGGGCACCACGAACACCAACAGCACCTGCCGTGCCAGCGCCCGCACGAACCCGACCGGCGCGGCCGCATCGATCCGGATGACCCGCAACCGCAGGAAGTACTGCCCCGGCGTGAAGCCGAACAACGAGACCGCGGCCACGCCGATGACGAACCAGATGAGCAGCGGAAGGTTCGCGTTCACACCGCGCACGATCAGAGCGGAAACGCCGACCGCGATCATCCAGTCGACGAACAGGGCCGCGATCCGGCGGCCCATCCCGGCCAGCGAACCGGCGCCCTCGCGGGGCAGGCCGAGGTGTTCGCCGGGAAACTCGGGCGTAGCCGGGTCCCCGGGGTCCGCCGAAGGTCCGGAAAGCCAGGATCCGGTGATACGCGCCATGGCCTCCAGAATAGGCGGCTACCCTCTTCCGCCAGGCACCGCATAAGGGGAGTTCAGCGTCACGCGGCGCGCGGCGGATGGCAGGATTACCATGCTGGGCGAGACCGGGTGGCCATCGCCACTCGGCAAGCCGCACGTGTAACACTGGCGAAACACAGCCTTGACTGTAGGGAAACACCGCATCCATAGCGTCTGGTCGCGACGAACCCATGCAATCGACACTGGCTGGGAACCGATCCGTAAGGAGAACAAGTGACGTTCAGCACGGCCGATGAGGTCATCCAGTACATCAAGGAAGAGGACATCGAGTACGTCGATATCCGCTTCAGCGATCTTCCCGGTGTGCAGCAGCACTTCTCGATCCCGGCCAAGGCCTTCACGGCCGACCTCGCCGAAGAGGGTCTAGCGTTCGACGGTTCGTCCGTTCGCGGCTTCCAGTCGATCGACGAGTCGGACATGCTCCTGCTCCCCGACTACAGCACCGCGCGTATCGACCCGTTCCGCGCCGCCAGGACGCTGAACCTGAACTTCTTCGTCCACGACCCGTTCACCCGCGAGGCCTACTCCCGTGACCCGCGCAACATCGCGCGCAAGGCGGAGGAGTACCTGCGGTCGACCGGCATCGCCGACACCGCGTACTTCGGTCCCGAGGCCGAGTTCTACGTCTTCGACTCGATCCGTTACGAGTCGAACATGAACGGCGCCTTCTACGAGATCGAGTCGATCTCGGGCTCCTGGAACACCGGCGCGGAGTTCAACCCGGACGGCACCCTGAACCGCGGCTACAAGGTCCGCAACAAGGGTGGTTACTTCCCCGTCGCGCCGTACGACCACTACGTCGACCTGCGCGACAAGATCTCGACCAACCTGCAGAACGCGGGCTTCGAGCTCGAGCGCGGCCACCACGAGGTCGGCACCGCGGGCCAGGCGGAGATCAACTACCGCTTCAACACCCTGCTGCACGCTGCCGACGACCTGCAGCTGTTCAAGTACATCGTGAAGAACACCGCGTGGCAGGAAGGCAAGACCGTCACGTTCATGCCGAAGCCGCTCTTCGGTGACAACGGCTCGGGCATGCACGTGCACCAGTCGCTGTGGAAGGACGGCAAGCCGCTGTTCCACGACGAGGCCGGCTACGGCGGTCTGTCGGACATGGCGCGCCACTACATCGGCGGCATCCTGCACCACGCGCCGTCGCTGCTGGCGTTCACCAACCCGACCGTGAACTCCTACCACCGTCTGGTTCCGGGCTACGAGGCCCCGATCAACCTGGTGTACTCGCAGCGCAATCGCTCCGCCGCGGTCCGCATCCCGGTCACCGGCAACAACCCGAAGGCCAAGCGCATCGAGTTCCGCGCGCCGGACTCCTCGGGCAACCCGTACCTGGCCTTCGCCGCCATGCTGATGGCCGGCCTGGACGGCATCAAGAAGAAGATCGAGCCGATGGCCCCGGTCGACAAGGACCTCTACGAGCTCCCGCCGGAGGAGGCCAAGAACATCCCGCAGGCCCCCACCAGCCTGGCGTCGGTCATCGACCGCCTCGAGCAGGACCACGACTACCTCACCGAGGGCAACGTCTTCACCCCGGACCTGATCGAGACCTGGATCGACATCAAGCGCACCCAGGAGATCGCCCCGGTGAACCTGCGTCCGCACCCGTACGAGTTCGAGCTCTACTTCGACGTGTAAGTCGTCGTACGGCAAGACGTTTCGAGCCCTTCCGCACTTCGGTGCGGGAGGGCTCGTCCCGTTTTCGACGGAGAATCAATTCAGGTCCACCGGCTGTGGTCGCACTACTTGTCGGTCGATCTCGACGGCCGCCCGGACCTACGCTGACCTCGCGGGGTTGACCTCGCGACTACGCCGATGGGTTGTGGAAGTAGTGGTCTCGGTCGAGGTCATCGATGAGCCCTGGGCCGGTTGGCTGCCAGTCCAGAAGCTTGCGGGTCACGGTACTCGAGACTCGGACGTCGGACGCCAAGAAGCGGGCCAACCAGCCGAAATGTTCGTCTGCCTCGTTGTCGGGTATCGAGGCCGATGGCAGGTTCAGATGGCGGCCGATCACTTCGGCGATGGCGTGGACGGGTATTCCTTCCTCGGCAACCGCGTGCAGCACCGCTCCCGCCGGGGCCTGCTCCAGTGCCAGCCGGAACAGCCGGGCGACATCGAGCCGGTGCACCGCGGGCCAGCAGGCGGATCCGTCGCCGATATAGCCGGAAACGCCAGTGCTCCGGGCCATGCCGATCAGGGCCGGGACGAAGCCGTGATCCCCCTCGCCGTGCACCGACGGAGGAAGTCGCAGTATCGATGAGCGCACGCCGCGCGCGGCGAAGGTGAGCGCCGCCTGCGCACCGGCGTTTCGAGGGGACGCCGAGGGTGCGTCATGTTCGGTCGCCACTCGCCCCGCCGGAAGCCCGAGCGTCCCGGAGGCGATGACGAGAGGGCGACCCGAGCCTTCGAGCGCGGCACCGAGCGCCTCGATCGCACGTCGGTCCGTGCGCGCGGCACCCACGTAATCGGCGAAGTCGTGGTTGAACGCTAGGTGAATGACCCCGTCGGACGCGGCCGCGCCGTCCCGCAGGCTGTCGAGATCATCGAGAGCGCCGCGGTGCACCGCCGCGCCTGCCGCCGTGAGGACTTCGGCCGAGATGTCCGAGCGAGCAAGCCCGATGACCTCATGGCCCGCGCCGATGAGCTCGGGAACGACTGCCGAGCCGATGAAGCCGGACGCACCGGTTACGAAAACACGCACGATAGAACCTCCAGGTGGTCAGCTGGTCGAGACCGTTGCCTCGCACCAGGACAGCATGATGTCAGCCACTGTCATCACCAACTCTAGCGCTGATGTCAGCTACTGTCATCAGGTAGGATCGCGACATGGGTCGATGGGAGCCGAACGCGCGCGGCAGACTCGAGCAGGCGGCCCTGGAGCTCTACCTCGAGCGCGGATTCGAACGAACCACAGTGGCGGAGATCGCCGGACGAGCCGGGCTGACGGAGCGAACGTTCTTCCGCCACTTCGCCGACAAGCGCGAAGTGCTGTTCTCCGGTTCGCTACAGGAGCTTCTGGTCGCCACCGTTGCCGATGCCGCCGAGTCCACGCCACCGATGGCCGTCGTCGCCGCGGCACTCGAGGCCGCCGGTGCCGTACTCGAGGCACGTCGCGAACTGTCCCGGCAGCGCCAGGCTGTGATCGCCGCGAACCCGGCGCTACAGGAGCGCGAGCTGATCAAACTCGCGTCACTCGCCGCCGCGATAGCCGCGGCGTTGCGCAAACGCGGCGTGCGAGACTCGGCCGCGAGCCTCACCGCCGGGGCGGGGATCGTTGTCTTCAAGATCGCGTTCGAGCGCTGGATCGGTGACCGCGAGCAGCGGGACCTGCCACAGCTCGTCCGCGAGTCGCTCGACGAACTCAAAGCCGTCACCGCAGACGAATAGGCCACCGCGCATGACCGATCCCCCGAGACAGCAATCGAGCCGAGAGCGAACGCCGTCACCGACACCCGCTTGCCTCGACTCGGCGGGCACCGAATGGTCCGAGTCACAGCGCATCCGGGCCAGTCGACCTGCGGCGAGCGGCAGCTACCCGCTACACCATGACCGGCACCTGGACTAGCAGCCGCGGCACGGAAAGACCAGATCCCGTTGGGCGGGTTGGAAATCCCGGTGAGTGAGTGGCCGGCGACGAAGCTGAGAAGTTCCTTAGAACACGTTCTAGTGTCGCCCGGCATGAAGATTTCATTCATTGCTCTCATCGGCGCGACTCTCAGTGCGCTGGCTTTGGTTTCGACGCCCGCGGTGGCCGAGCCGGCGGTGGAGGCGTCGGCGGCTCGGATCGAGTTGCAGGGGGCCGTCAATGTCCGGGATATCGGCGGGTATCGGACGTATGACGGGGCCAAGGTCAAGTCCGGCAAGGCGTTTCGGGCCGATTCGCTGGAGAAGCTGACCGATGCGGATGTGCAGAAGCTCGGGACGTTGAATCTGCGTGCGGCGGTGGATCTCCGGACGCCCGCCGAGGTGCAGTTCGCGGGACAGGACAAGCTGCCCGCGGGTGTTTCGGCGGTGGCGCGGCCGATCGATGACACCGGCCTGTTCCAGCAGATGCTGCAGGCGATTCAGTCGCGGGATCCGCAGAAGCAGGAGGAGCTGCTGGGCAACGGGCGGGCCGAGCAGATCATGGCCGGGGTGTATCGCAGTTTCCTGAGTGAGGCCTCGCGCAACGCTTTCGGGCAGACGATCCGCGACGTAGCGAACTCCGACCGCGCCACGCTCTACCACTGCACCGCGGGCAAGGACCGCACCGGCTGGCTCACCTACGTGATGCTGCGGGCGGTCGGCGTGCCGGAACGCACCGCGCGGCAGGACTACCTGCTGTCCAACCAGTACCGCGCGGCCGCCGACGCCAAACTGCGCGAGGACGTGAAACGCGCTGGGCTGATGCAGAACCCGGAGCTGCTGATCCCGCTGCAGGAGGTGCGCGACGCCTACCTGGACAACGCCATCCAGCAGATGGAACAGAGCTACGGCGATTTCGGCAAGTTCCTCACCCAGGGACTCGGCCTGGATCCGGGCACGATCCTGAAATTGCGTAAGAACCTCGTCGGCTGACACCTCCGATCCCGAGCCCTCGCCACACGGGTGGCGGGGGCTCGGCGCTGTCCGGCGTCTCAGTTGTCCGCGCCGGGCCTCGGCACGAGCCCGAGGACGGTGAGATCCAGATCACCGGATGCCTCGGTCCAGCCCATGGCGCGCAGCTCGGTGGGCGCGCGCACGCCGAGCGCGTGGTGCAGGCCGAGGGCGACGGACCGGGCGAATTCGACGAGGACGTGATCGGCCAGCGGCCAGAACAGGCTGCGCTGCCAGTTGTCGATCTCGCGCCGGGAAACCGGTTCCTGCCAACCGAGTTCGCGCAGCATCCGCTCGGCGTCGGAGGACATCGGCTGGGCCAGATAGTGGTTGCCCGCGAGTTCGGCGGACAGTTTGATGTCGTACTGCACGAACTGGACGTAGCGGTTGCCTGGCGCGGCGATGATCAATGTCGCACGCGAGGGCAGCTGGGCCAGACAGCGGGCCAGTGCCTGCACGAATCGGTCCCAATCCGTGGTCACCGGCTCGCCCATCTTTCCCCCGGTCGATCGCACTGGCCCGATCATACGCCGACCTGCCTGAGACACCAGACGAATCTCCTTGGCGGGACCAAAGGTTCGCGAGAGTGATGCCTTCCGGCAACAACTACGGCAGCCGACGCGTCACCGGCAGGCGATCGCACCCCAGATTCCGGGGCTGGACGCCAGCCCAGGTGAGGCACCATAGTCCTCTGGTGCGAGTGGGTTCTGTGGTGGCGAGGGTGGCGGCCGGGGTGGCCTTGATGCTCGGGATGGCGACGCCCGCGGCGGCCGAACCACCCGGCGTGCCGTTCACGTGGTGGCAGACCTACCTGACCGCACCGGACGGCACCCGCCTGCACGCGGACGTCCTGCGCCCGCCCGGCCTCGCCGACGACGCCAAGACACCCGTCCTGCTCACCGTGAGCCCGTACCGCTCGCACCTGGCCTACCTGACCCATCCACTGCCGGAGGGCGGTCCGTCCGTAGAGAACTTGCCGGTCGATGACGCGCTGCGGGCGGGCTACACCTACGTGCTGGTGGATCTGCGCGGGTTCGGCGGCTCGAACGGGTGCCCGGACTACGGCGGGCCCGGCGAACGGTCGGATGTGGTCACCGCGGTGGAGTGGGCCGCATCCCAGCCCTGGTCGACCGGGCGGGTCGGCATGACCGGCACCTCGTACGAGGCGTGGACCGGCATGCTCGCGCTCGCGGCGAAACCCAAGGGCTTGGCCGCGGTGGCGGCGTTCGCGCCGGTGGTGGATCCGTACTCGTATCTGTACATGCGCGGCGTCTCGTGGAAGTTCTCCGGAAAACCGGTGACGGACAACGGCATCCGCCCCGCCGATCAGGTCGGTCTGGAACATCTCGCCATCGCCTCCACCCCGGCGCACTGGGACGACTCCCCCGAGTATCAGGCGAACGCGGTGAGCATGCCGCCGGGCTGCGCCGAGCGCTACGTCGACCTCACCACGGACCACGATGCCGTCAACCCCGGGTGGCGCGAGCGCGACCTCGTGGACGACCTGCGCGGCAACACCATTCCGCTGTTCGTCAGCCAAGGTTTCCTCGATGCCAATACCCGGCCGGACCGCGTCTTCGAGATGTGGCAGGGTCTCGGCCCCGGCGAGCACCGTGCCTGGTTCGGCCAGTGGGGCCACACCGATTGCCACACCAAATGCGGCACACCGTTTTTCGATGCCGAACTGATGACGTTCTTCGACCGGCACGTGGCGGGCAAGGACGTCGAGGTGCCCGGTCCCCGGGTCAGGGTCGGTCAGTTCGACGGCGGCTGGCGCTCCGAAACCGCCTGGCCGCCCGCGGATTCGACGCGCATCTCGGTGCCGCTGCGGACCGGCTCCTACACCGACCGCGGCCTGCTGCCCGGCCGGGATCGCGAGATCTGGTCGGTGTCACAGCCGTTGGCGGAGCCGATGCACCTGTCCGGCATGGCGACGGCCACGCTGCGGCTCACCGGTCCCGAGTCGGCCACTGTCGCCGTCGAGCTCTACGACATCGCCCCGGACGGCCGGGCCACCATCATCACCCGCGGCATCGCCCCGGTGCGCCCCGACGCCGAGCTCCGGCTGCTGGCTCAGGACTGGCCGCTGGCCGCGGGGCACCGGCTCGGCGCGAAGATCACCGATGTGATCGACGATGTCTGGTCGCACGCACCGAGCAACGCCGCCGTCACCGTGCACGACGCCCGCTTGGAGCTGCCGGTGCTCACCACCCCGCGCGGCACCGACCTCACCGGCGGCACGCCCGACATGCACGCCAGGTGGCGCGGCGAGAAGAGCTTCCCGGTCGGTGCGGACCTCCTGAACAACCCGGCGACCTCCATCGACCTGCCCGCCGCACAGTGACGCAGAAGGCCATCCGCCGTGACACCGCACGCACCGACCGACCGGTACCGTTTTCCGGTGTTGAAGAATGCAGTGATGCCCACGAACACGCCGCCCCCGACCGCCTCATGACGCCCGAGACCACCCCCGCCGGGGTCGACGACCGCGTCGCCGAGCGGCTCGCCGCGGCGCTGCGCTGCGCGACGGTCTCCACCGAGGACTCGACCGGCGCCGCAGACGCCGCGTTCCAGGAACTCGCCGCGCACTTGGAGCGCTCGTTCCCGCTGGTGCACGCCGAACTCGAGCTCGAGCTGTTCGGCCACAGCAGGCTCTACCACTGGCCCGGCGCCGATCCGAGCCGGGTGTCGGCGATTCTGCTCGCCCACCAGGACGTGGTGCCGGTCGACGACGCGCGACGCTGGACGTATCCGCCCTTCGACGGCGTCGTGGACGACGAGTTCGTGTGGGGTCGCGGCGCCATCGACGACAAGAGCAGGCTGATCGCCATCCTGGAAGCGGTGGAGGCCGCGCTGGCCGCGGGCGTGCGACCCCGGCACACCCTCTACCTCGCGTTCGGGCACGACGAGGAGATCTTCGGTGACGAGGGCGCCGTCCGGATGGCGGACCATCTGCGGCGACTCGGCGTGCGCGCCGACCTGCTGCTGGACGAAGGCGGCGTGATCACCGAGGGCGTAGCCGACGGCGTGGACCGCCCGGTGGCCTCGATCATGCTGGGCGAGAAGGGATATGCCACCGTACGCCTGCGGGTGCAGGAGACCGGCGGGCATTCCTCGATGCCGGGCAAGCAGACCGCCGTCGGCCGGATCGCCAGGGCGGTGGGGCGGGTCCAGGATCATCCGATGCCACTGCGGCTGACGCCGGTGATCGCCGACATGCTGACCCGGCTGCGCGCGGTGATGCCGGAGACCCGCAGGCGCCTGTTCGGCATCGCCGGTCTCGCCACTCCGATGATCACCCGGATCATGGCCGCCCGCCCGCAGACCGAGGCGCTGGTGCGCACCACCACCGCCCCCACCGTGATCAGCGGCGGCGTGAAGGCGAACGTGCTGCCCCAGCGCGCCGAGGCGCTCGTCAATTTCCGTATCCTGCCCGGTGATTCGGTGGCCGGGGTGCTCGCGCACTGTCGCAAGGTGATCCGCGATCCCGGCGTGCAGCTGGAGCTGGTCGGGATGTCGTCGGAACCGTCGCAGACCACCGCGCCAGGGCCCGCGTTCGAGCTGGTCGCCCGGCTGGCCGAGACCATCGTCCCCGGCATCGCGGTCACCACCGGCCTCGTGCCCGGCGCCACCGACTCGCGCCACTACGACGATCTCGCCGCCACCCGATGCAACTTCGCGCCGATCGTGCTGACCGAGGCCGACCTGGCGACAATCCACGGAACCGACGAGCGCATCTCCCGGGTGAACTACGCTCGCCTCATCGAGTTCAATCGGCGACTGATCGAGGAACTCGCGCACGGATCAACCCGAGAGGAGCGCAGGTGACCCGCACCGAGAAAGGCGAATTCGAGGGCACGGGCAGCAGGATCGCCTGGCGCGCATGGCTTCCCGAGACCGAGACCAAGGCCGTGGTGGTGCTGGTGCACGGTATCGCCGAGCATTCCGGCCGGTACGCCCACGTCGGAAAACGGCTGGCCGATGCCGGTTTCGCGGTCTACGCGCTCGATCACCTCGGCCACGGCAAGTCGGCGGGCAGCAAGGCGAACATCGGCTCGATGGCGGGCTCCGCCGACAACGTCGAGGGCATGCTCGAGATCGCCGCGCGCGAACAGCCCGGCGTGCCGAAGTTCCTGCTCGCCCACTCGATGGGCAGCCTGATCGTGCTGTATCTGGCCACCCGCGCGCCGATCGACGTGACGGGCATCGTGCTCTCCGCCCCGCCGCTGGACATCCCGGTCGGCAACCCGGTGCAGCGACTGGTGGCGCCGGTGCTGTCCCGGCTGACCCCGAATCTCGGTGTGCTGAAACTGGATTCGTCGATGATCAGCCGCGATCCCGCGGTGGTCGCGGCCTACGACGCCGACCCGCTGGTCTACCGCGGCAAGCTCCCGGCCCGCACCGGCACCGAGATTCTCAACGCGACCGACACGGTCAAGAAGCGGCTGGACAAGCTCACCGTCCCGCTGCTGGTGCTGCACGGCACCGCGGACGTCCTCGCCGCGCCGTCCAGCACGGATCTGATCGAGCGCGGCGCGGCCTCGAAGGATCTGACGGTCATCCGCTACGACGGGCTCTACCACGAGGTCTTCAACGAGCCGGAGCAGGACCGGGTTCTCACCGATGTGGTGACATGGCTGGAGGAGCACATTACCGAGCCGTAAGATCCGGTCATGGGAACCACATCGACCGGATCCGTCGCGTTCATCCGCGCCACCTGGCACAGCTCGATCGTCGGCAAGGCTCTGGAGGGCTTCACCACCGAATACACCGACCTCGGCTTCGACCCGGCCACCATCGACGTCTTCGAGGTGCCCGGCGCGTTCGAGATTCCGCTGCACGCCAAGCGGCTCGCCCAGACCGGCAGGTACTCCGCGATCGTGGCCGCCGCGCTGGTGGTCGACGGCGGCATCTACCGGCACGATTTCGTCGCCTCGGCCGTGATCGACGGGCTCATGCGCGTGCAGCTGGACACCGACGTGCCGGTGTTCTCCGTCGTGCTCACCCCGCACCACTTCCACGAGCACAGCGAGCACGTCGACTACTTCACCGGGCACTTCGTGACCAAGGGCGCCGAGGCCGCTCGCGCGCTGGCGACCACGCTCAGCTCGCTGCGCGCGCTGCCCGCCGCGGCCGAATAGCTCCGGCCGCGGCGCGCCCGCTCACTTGAACTTGGTCATGCAGGCCTGCTCGCCGTCGAGCACGCCGGTGCGGAACGCCTCGAGCCGCTGGTAGCCGCTCTTCACGACCTTGCCGTCCACGTCGGCGGCGGCCAGCCCGTCGGCGAGCAGCCCGGAGACGGCCTCGTCGAGGTCGTTCGCCGACAGGCGGGGGTCGCTGGCCGGCTCGCTCAGCTTGGTGGTGAACGCGCCGCTGAGGCAGGCGGTGCGCAGGCCCGCGGTCTCCGCGCCGGTCAGCGAGAGCTTGCGCTCCTGCTGCACGGCGAGCATGTAGCGGGAGACGAACACGACGAAGGCGTTGTAATCACCCTGCACGACCGCGGACAGCGGCTCGTCGTCGCCGTCGAGCGGGCCGACGCGCTCGGCCAGTTCCGGGATGTCGGTGCCGATCGTGTTCGTGCTCGGGCAGTACGAAACCGGTTCGGTGGTGGTGACTTTCGAGCAGTTGCGCACCACGCCGGAGTAGTCGAACTTCGGTGCGGCGGCGAGCGGGAAGTTCTTGGCCAGCGCCTGGCTCACACTGGTCAGCGAGGCCTGGTCCACCGGAAGCTGCTGGCTCTCCTCGTCGTCCACCTCGAAGGTCACCGGCAGGTCGCCGCGACGCTGCTTGATCTCCTTCTTATCGATCCGCTTGCAGGCTTCGGCGCCCTCCGTGTAGCCGAGCTGTACCGCGGTTACCCGCTCGAACGCCGAACCGTGCACGTTGTCGGGGTCGCTGGGGTCGGTGTCGCGCACCGCGATGGTGGCGCCGAGCACGCCGTCCAATCCGTCGGTCATGTTCATGGTGAAGTGCGCAGCGTCGCCCTCGGCGACATGCCGCAGGAACACGCCCGCCAGGCAGTCGGCCTGCTGCTCCTTGACCAGCGCGCCGGTGAAGAACCCGGCGATCTTGGCCTGCCCCTGGATGGCGTGCCCGTACTCGTGCGCGAGCACCATCACCACGGCCATCGGACCGTATTTGTCCTCCAGCAGCGGCAGCAGGACCCTGCGGTCCCAGCCGATGGTGTGGTCGAGCCCGCAGTAGGCGGCGTTGACCAGCTTGTAGGTGTCGGCCTTGCAGAACTTCACCGACTGCTCCTTGGGGGCGCGCGCGTCCCAGGAGATGTACTTG
Organism: Nocardia lijiangensis NBRC 108240; assembly: GCF_001613045.1. Classification (GTDB taxonomy): domain Bacteria; phylum Actinomycetota; class Actinomycetes; order Mycobacteriales; family Mycobacteriaceae; genus Nocardia; species Nocardia lijiangensis. The sequence continues at coordinate 48,670 of NZ_BDBP01000039.1, forward strand.
TTCACCGGCTTGAAGGTGCCGGGAAAAGTCTTGGCGTACTCGGTCTTCCAGTACTCCTCGATGTCGCCGATGGCATTGAGGGCGAGCCGGTCGACCGCTCCCCCGTCGCCGTTCTCCGCCGTCAGCGGCGCGTCCGGCACGCCGCGACGCGGCCCGCTCGGGCCGGTGCTGGTGGCCGCGCCCGCGACCATCCACGGGTTGTTCGGATCGATGGCGGTGGCGTTCTCCGAGCTCGTCGTCTGCGAACTCCCGCAGCCCGCGAGCGCCGCGCCGACCGCCACCAACACCGCGATCGCAGCGAACCGCAGCCGTTTGGTCCTCATCAGATATTCCTCCCCGGTCCTGCGCGAGTCCTCGCCCGCGCCGCCGCCGGACGGTGGTCTACCCACACCGCCGGTCGAGCGTTCACATGGTAATCGCTGACATCCCCGCGCGCGTATCGCGTTGCGCGCCCTGCCTTCAGGAGCCCGCGCAACCACCTGCGCGCCGCGTGAACGTCACACACTCTCCGCACGCCCCACACAGGCGATGCCTATGTAGGGCATGCATGCGGAGTGTGCGAACGGCGGTCGGCAAGGCCGTTCGAGCCGCGTCGTTCAGGCGTCGAGGCGCAGTACGGCGAACACCGCGCGGTGATCCGATCCCGGGATGGACACGCTTTCCATCTGCTCGGCGGTGCCGCCCGCGACCAGGATGTGGTCGATCCCGATCACCGGTCCCCAGGCGCGGTCGGTCGGGTAGGTGGGCAGCGGGCCCGCGCCCGCGAGATCGGCGGCCGAGTCGAATCGGCCGCGCACCAGATCGCGGAAGGCCGAATGATCGCGTGTCGCATTGAAATCCGCGCCGACGACGGCCGGACCGGTTTGCGCGTCCAGGATTTCGCGGACGCGGCGCATCTCCGCGGTCCACGCCGCGAAGTCCAGCGGCGGCGGCATCGGATGGAATGCGTAGACCGCGACCGGGCCGATCTGCGGGTGCTCCATCGTGGCCGCGAGATTGGCCATCACGAAGCCGTCGTATTTCCTGGTGTCGCGCAACGGGTATCGGCTGAAGATGCCGCTGCCCGATCCCCAGGTCCCCGGCTCCAGGTAGTGGTACGGGAGCTCACCGGCCAGTTCGGTGGTCAGCCGCGCGGCCGATTCGGCCGTCAGTTCCTCCAGGGTGAGCACGTCCACGCGGCGCTCGCGCACCTCCCGCACCACCACGGGCAGGTCGGCGCCGCCGAACAGCAGATTCGACTGGAGCACCCGGATCTCCGGGCCGCTCGCCGCCTGGCCGTCCGCCACGAACAGCGGCAGCTGCGTCCACAGCACCGCGACCGCGACGACGCCCGCGGCCGCCGCGCTGCGCCATCCCCTGGCAACGACGAACAGCAGCAGTCCGACGATCGCGCCCAGCATCAGATACGACGCCCCGGAGGCGACGAGCACCGGCAACCGCCGCTCCCACGTGCTGAAATACAGCACGACACCCACGATTCCGACGACGAGGGCGCACCAGCCCAGACCGAGCAGCACCCGGTTCACCCAAACACGCATGCGATCGACCCTAGGTGGATTCGCCTGGAGAAACCTTTCGCGCCGCAGAACGCCACAGGATCCGCACAATTCCTACACTGGCGGCAAAGTTCCGCGGAAGGGGTTGGCGATGTACGTCGAAGAATTCACGGCCGTCGGGCCGCTGTCCGCCGACGAAGCCCAGGAACTCGCGGACATCGCGGGCCGCTACACCTCGCGCATCACCGTCAGCTGCGGCGGGCGCGACGTGCACGCGCTGGTCCTGCCGGTGGCGTGGGACGAGCTGCCGATTACCGCGGGCAGCCGGGTGACGGTGACGGTGGAGGGCGGACGGCGAGGACCGGAAGAGGATCGCCAGGCCCTACGCGATTTCGTCGGCCGCATGCAGGGCGTCGGCGACTGACCCCTCACGCACCGAAGACCCGCTCCACCACCGCTTTCGCGCGCCGCGTGATGCGCATGTAGTTGTCGAGGAATTCGCTGCCGTCGTCGTTGCGCCAACCCGCCACCCGCGCGACCGCCGAAAGCAGACGGCCGGGGCCGGGCAGCTGGTCGGTGGCCTTTCCGCGCACCAGGACCAGCGCGTTGCGCGCCTTGGTCGCGGTGAGCCAGGCATCGCGCAGCAACTCGACGTCCTCGGCGTCCAGCAGTTTCGTCTGCTCGATGACGTCGAGCGATTCCAGGGTGGAGGTGTTGTGCAGCGCGGGCACCTCGTGGGCGTGACGCAGCTGCATGAGCTGCACGGTCCATTCGATGTCGGCCAGACCGCCCCGGCCGAGCTTGGTGTGCGTCGCGGGATTCGCGCCGCGCGGCAGGCGTTCGGAGTCGACCCTGGCCTTGATGCGGCGAATCTCGCGCACCGCCTCCGCCGAGACGCCGCCCACCGGGTAGCGCACCTTGTCGATGACGTGCAGGAAGCGCAACCCGACCTCCTGATCGCCCGCGATCCGGTGGGCGCGCAGCAGCGCCTGCACCTCCCACGGCTGCGCCCACTGTTCGTAGTAGGCGCGGTAGGCCGCGAGGGTGCGCACCAGCGCGCCGTTGCGACCCTCCGGCCGCAGGCCGGCATCGACGTGCAGCGGCGGATCGGTGCTCGGCGCGCCCAGCAGCCGCTGCACCTTCTCGGCGACGCCGATGGCCCATTTGACGGCCTTGGTCTCGTCCTCGCCGGGGCGCGGATCGCAGACGAACAGCACGTCCGCGTCGGAGCCGTAGCCGAGCTCCATCCCGCCGAGCCTGCCCATGCCGATCACCGCGAAGTCGGCGGGCGCGGGCGCGCCGGTCTCCGCCTCCGACGCCCGGATCACCGCCGAGAGCGACGCCTCCAGCACCGCCACCCACACCGACGACAGCGCCCGGCACACCTGCGGCACCTCGAGCATGCCGAGCAGGTCGGCCGAGGCCACCCTGGCGAGTTCGTGCCTGCGCAGCGAACGGGCCGCCGCCACAGCGCGTTTCGGATCCTCGTAGCGGGAGGCCGCGGTGAGAATGCCGCGCGCGACGTCCTCCGGCTGCGGGCTGAGCAGCAGCGAGCCGCCAGGACCGTCGGCGTACATGCGGATCGTTTCCGGCGCGTTGATCAGCAGATCGGGCAGGTACTCCGAGGAGCCGAGCACGATCATCAGCCGCTGTGCGATCGCGCCCTCGTCGCGCAGCTCGCGCAGGAACCAGATCTGGTCGTCCAGCCCCTCCGACACCCGGCGGTAGGCGAGCAGGCCCGCGTCGGGATTCGGTGTGTCACCGAGCCATTCGAGCAGGGTGGGCAGCAGCAGCGCCTGGATGCGGCCCTTGCGCGAGACCCCGCCGGTGAGCGCCTTGAGGTGGCCGAGGGCGTTCTCCGGCGCCGCGTAGCCGAGTGCGGCCAGCTGCCGGACGGCGGCGTCCGGGCTCAGCCGCAGCGCGGCGGAATCCATCCGCGCCACCGCGTCCAGCAGCGGACGGTAGAACAGCTTCGCGTGTAATCGCCTCACCCGCACCGCGTTTCGGCGGATCTCGGAGGCGAGCACGCCGACCGCGTCCTGCCTGCCGTCGGGACGGATGTGGGCGGCGCGAGCCAGCCAGCGCATGCCCTCCTCGTCGTCGACCGCGGGCAGCGTGTGGGTGCGCTTGAGCCGCTGTAGTTGCAGCCGGTGTTCGAGCAGGCGCAGGAATTCGTAGGAGGCGGTCAGGTTCGCGGCGTCATCTCTGCCGACGTAGCCGCCCGCGGCGAGCGCCGTCAATGCCTCCACCGTGCCCTGCACGTGCAGTGATTCGTCCACCCGGCCGTGCACCAATTGCAGGAGCTGCACGGCGAATTCGACGTCGCGCAGGCTGCCGTGGCCGAGTTTGAGTTCACGCTCGCGCAGGTCGGCGGGCACCAGGTCCTCCACGCGGCGGCGCATCGCCTGCACATCGGCGACGAAATCGGGGCGCTCCGAGGCGGTCCAGACCATCGGCATCACCGCGTCGCGGTACTGGCGCCCGAGCTCGAGGTCGCCCGTCATCGGACGGTTCTTCAGCAGCGCCTGGAACTCCCAGGTGCGCGCCCAGCGCTTGTAGTAGGCGAGGTGCGACTCCAGGGTGCGCACCAGGGCGCCCTGCTTGCCCTCCGGGCGCAGCGCCGCGTCCACCTCGAAGAAGGCCAGGCTGCCCACGCTCATCGTCTCGGCGGCCAGCCGGGTCGCGATCGCGTCGGCGGGCTCGGCGACGAACACCACGTCCACGTCGCTGACGTAATTCAGTTCGCACGCACCGCTTTTGCCCATCGCGATCACCACGAGACGCACCGGGCACGGCTCGTCCTTGCAGACTCGCGCGACCGCGACCGCGAGCGCCGCGGTGAGCGCGGCGTCGGCCAGATCGGTGAGATGCATGCCGACCACCTGATACGGCAGCACCGGCTCGTTCTCGACGGTGGCCGCCAGATCCAGCGCGGCGAGCACCATCAGCTGATCGCGATAGCGCCTCCGCAGCAGCGCCACCGCATCGGGCCCGGCGATACCTGCGCGGAACAGCATGGGACCGGCATTCGGCCCCTCTTCGGGCACCGCGTCGACCGCGTCGAGCAGGTCGGCGAGCACGTCCTCGCGCTTGGGCAGCTCGCCGCGGCGCAGCAGCTGCCAGGAGGCGGGCTCGGCCACCAGGTGGTCGCCGAAGGCGCTGGACGATCCGAGCAGCGCGAACAGCCTGCCGCGCAGGGACTTGTCGGAACGCAGCGCGGAATCCACTGCGGCCCAGTCGCTTCCGAGACCCTCGCGGAGCCGCATCAGGGTGTTCAGCGCCAAGTCGGCGTCGGGCGCCCTGGACAGCGACCAGAGGACGGGAATGCTTTCGACGTTGTCCCAGCCCAATTCGCGCAGCGAAGCTGCGGCTGTCGGCTCGAGCAATCCGAGCCGACCGACGCCGGGAACAGCTGAACGCGCAGACGGTGGCCGGACCATAGTCTAAAACTACATGCCCGGCTCGCGCGCCCAGGTCACAGTCCGAGGTACTCCTTGAGCTCGAACGGGGTCACCTGGCTGCGGTAGTCGGCCCACTCCCGGCGCTTGTTGCGCAGGAAGAAGTCGAAGACGTGCTCACCGAGGGTTTCGGCGACCAGCTCCGAGCGCTCCATCGCCTGCAACGCCTCGTCGAGGGTCCCTGGCAGCTCACGGAAGCCCATCGCGCGCCGCTCGGCGGTGGTCAGCGACCACACGTCGTCCTCGGCCTCCGGCGGCAGCGTGTAGCCCTTCTCGATGCCGCGCATGCCCGCGGCGAGCAGCACCGCGAACGCCAGGTAGGGGTTGCAGGCGGAGTCTGGGCTGCGGATCTCGACCCGGCGCGAGGACGACTTGTTCGGCGTGTACATCGGCACGCGCACCAGCGCGGAACGGTTGGACCGGCCCCAGGAGGCCGCGGTCGGGGCCTCGCCGCCGTGGATGAGCCGCTTGTAGGAGTTCACCCACTGGTTGGTGATCGCGCTGATCTCCGGCGCGTGCTCCAGGATGCCCGCGATGAACGCACGGGCGGTCTCGGAGAGGTTGATCGGGTCGTCGGGGTCGGCGAACGCGTTGTTCTCGCCCTCGAACAGGCTCATGTGCGTGTGCATCGCCGAGCCGGGGTACTGCGCGAACGGCTTGGGCATGAAGGTGGCCCGCACGCCCTCGTCGATGGCCACTTCCTTGATCAGGTAGCGGAAGGTCATCACGTTGTCGGCCATGGACAGCGCGTCGGCGTAGCGCAGGTCGATCTCCTGCTGGCCGGGCGCGCCCTCGTGGTGGCTGAACTCCACCGAGATGCCCATCGACTCGAGCGCGTCGATGGCGTGGCGCCGGAAGTTCGGGGCCGCGTCGTGCACCGCCTGGTCGAAGAAGCCGCCGGTGTCGGCCGGCTGGGGCGGGGTGCCGTCCTGCGGGCCGTTCTTCAGCAGGAAGAACTCGATCTCAGGGTGCACGTAGCAGCTGAACCCGACATCGCCCGCCTTGTTCAGCTGCCGCCGCAGCACGTGGCGCGGGTCGGCCCAGGACGGCGAACCGTCGGGCATGGTGATGTCGCAGAACATGCGCGCGGAGTGCTGGTGGCCCTTGCTGGTGGCCCAGGGCAGCACCTGGAAAGTGGAAGGATCCGGGCGGGCGACCATATCGGCCTCCGATACCCGGGCGAAGCCCTCGATGGCCGAGCCGTCGAAGCCGATGCCCTCCTCGAAAGCGCCCTCGAGCTCGGCGGGGGCGATCGCGACAGACTTCAGGTAGCCCAAGACGTCGGTGAACCAGAGCCGCACGAAGCGAATGTCCCGCTCTTCGAGCGTCCGCAGCACGAATTCCTTCTGGCGATCCATGTCCGCGAGCGTAAGCACCTGGCGTTAAATCCGTGTTACATCCGGGCTCGGGATTGCGTTTCGGGCAGGAGAGCGGCTATTCGGAACGAAGTTCACCGTCGGCATCGTGCGACGGTGAGGTTGGTGTGCCCTTGGCCCGCAATGCCTGCCGCCGATCCCTCGGGCGCGGAATCCCGGGACGATCCCGACATCGCCTCGGCAAGCCCCCTCGACGTCAGCACACCAGTCCGGACTCGGGAATCGTCAAGTCGACCAGATAGGCGATCACCGCGGCATCCAGGCACTGATTGCCCGCCACCAGCGCGGCGGTGTGGCGGTTGCCGTCGAAGGTGATCAGCGCGGCGTCCAGTTGAGCGGCCAGGTCGACACCCGCCTGATAGGGCGTGGCCGGGTCGTCGGTCGTGGACACCACGACGGTCTTCGGCAGGCCCTGCGCGGAGATGCGATGCGGTTCGCCGCTGTTGGGGACCGGCCAGCTCGCGCACAGTTCCAGCGCGGCCTGGCCGGTGCCGCGACCGTCGTCCAGGAACGGGGCGGCCTTGCGGTACTCGGCGTCCTGGCGGCCCGCCACCGCCGGATCGGTGACCCGCGGGTCGTCGACGCAGCGGATGGCGTTGAAGGCGTCCTGGGTGTTGTTGTAGGTGCCGTCGTCGCGGCGGCCGTCGTACATGTCGGCCAATTGCAGGAGGGTGTCGCCGCGGCCGTCGTGCAGTTCGTCCAGGCCGAGGGTGAGCACCTGCCACAGGTCGTCGGAGTAGAGCGTCTGGGTTACGCCGGTCATGGCGTCGTTGTAGCTGAGGCCGCGTGGGTCGGTGGTTTCGGCGGGCTGGTCCCACAGCGGGTTCACCAGGTCGCGGAAACGCGCGACGGACTGGGCCGGATCGGCGCCGAGCGGGCAGTCCGGTTCCTTCGCGCAGTTCTGGGCGTAGGCGTCGAACGCGGTCTGGAAACCCGCCGCCTGGCGCAGCGACTCCTGCACCGGATCCTGCGAGGAGTCGACCGCGCCATCCAGCACCAGCGCTCGCACCCGGTCCGGGAACCGCTCGGCGTACAGCGAGCCCAGTTTGGTGCCGTACGAGTAGCCGAGGTAGGTCAGCTTCCGGTCGCCGAGCACCGCCCTGATCACGTCCATGTCCTGCACCGCCTCGCGGGTGCCGACGTGGGCGAGCAGCTCGTCACCGCTGCGCTCGACGCATTTGTCGGCGTACTCCTTGTTCTCGGCCTGCGCGGCCGCGATGCCCTCGGGAGTGTTGTCGTCCGGACGTTCGGCGCGCTCGGAGTCGGCCTCCTGCGGCGTCAGGCACGCGATCGACGGCGTCGACGCGCCGACACCGCGCGGATCGAACCCGACCCGATCGAAGCGCTCCGACAGCGGCGTGCGATTGGCGATGCCTGCCATCGACAGCCCCGACACCCCCGGCCCGCCCGGGTTCATCAGCAGCGACCCGATCTTCGCCCCCGAGGCGGGGATCCGGCTCACCGCAATCTGCGCCGTCGGCCCGTCCGGATCCGCGTAATCCACCGGCACCGTGATCTTCGCGCACTGCGCGTTCGGCGGGAACCGATCGTCCGGATCCCCGAACCCCGCGCACTCCCCCCACTCCGGCGTCTGCCCGTAGAACCGCTCCAACCCGGCCCCCGGCGGCGGCATCGGCCCCTTCGGCTCCGCCCGCTCGACGGTGCACCCGGCCGCAACCACGGCCAGCACCGCCGCCACCAGCACACCACGCCCACGCCGCACTCGCATGGTTCGATCCTGCCAGGAGGGGTTGACGGAGCTGTCCACCCCCACGCGCCGCGGGCGCTGGTCGTTCCTCCCAGACCTCCCACACGCTTCGCAGAGAGTGCAACCTCTGCGAAGCGCGTGAAACCTCTGCGACGTCGGACGACGCACCCGAACTGTCCCGACGCTTCGTTGACGCGTGTGCCGCGTCCGAGCGAGTGGCGGTTCCACTAGTTCGGTCAACCCTTGTGCGCGAAGCCGTACTCCCAAAGGGAAATCTGCCAGATTCGCCCTTTCGATACCGCCACCTTGCTGAGCGACGTCGGCACGGCATAGTACGAATAGTCGCCGTCAACGCCCGTGGGTTCCACCTCAGTGCCGCGGTCGCGAAGGGTCCGCAACAAATCATCGAACTCCACGACCTCAGGAAAGCTCCCGCACATTTCTGCAATCACCGAAGGAACAGTTGTTTCGAAGCCGAGACGGTGTAGTTGGATAGAACAACTGCGGCAGACCCACATGGAGCTACTGCGCTCCACCCCGAATTCGACAAGACCGTAATCTCGGTTCATAACAGTCCGTCGCCTGTTGACATGGTCCACGTACCGCTCGCCCTCGAAAACCTTTTCGACATCGACCAGGCCGACGCCTCGAGCCAACCCGACGATTCGGCTGGAGGCGATTGCATCGGCAAGGAAGTCCAGATGGTCCATCCGCTGCCCCACTTCCTGGTGACTCACTCGTTCATTTGCGCAGAGCACTGCTGTGTCCCTCCACGGGTTCTCTTCAAGCAAGTCAGGATCGAGCCGCCTGCCATGCCTCGAAACCGGCAATCCCTCTTGCCAAGTCCTCCATAGGCTTGGGATCTTCCTCGATTTCAGCGGCACCGAGCGCGTACAGGGTCTTTGCGCTTTCGCGGACAGCGTCGAGGAAGTCGCCGAGACAGGACACGTCGACCTTTGTCCTGCCATGCCAGGTTTCGACCTTCCCCTTCTGCAACGCAAACCTCAGGGTGAAGGTGGAGTCGATGCCCTCGAAAGATCCCTGGCCTTTGCTGCGGTCAGCGAGGATGCGCGCGCCCGCCAGTAATAGCAAAGCCGATGGATAGACCATCATTCGTTCGTCTGGGAATTGACGACCGCGGGTGGTGACCCTCCCAGCGCTGCCGCAGACGTCCAAGTGCCCTAACGAGAACCCACTATGTTGCGGGTCGTCGTCCACCGAGAAGACAAAGGCGACCATCTCACTTACCGCCGATCGGAAACATGGTGACGATGCTATTGCCGTCTGTCGCATCGACGACCAAGCGGTAGTTCGTACGCAGGCCGTTGATTGCCATTCAACGTTCGAACATTTGGTATTTGTTGTCCGGATTCGACTGCCGGGTGCCCTTCTTGATTATTTCCTCTGCAACGCGTCAAGGAGCCTCGATCACTATCCACGGCTGGACAAGCTCAGGATAGATCGTTTCAGGAACGAGGATGACCCTGGTTCGGGCGACTTCCCACATCACCTTCATAAGTCTATACACATTGCCCAGATCATCAATTGTGCGAATCGTCGCACCATCGCATTGAAGGTCGATCGATGATTGTTCGAAAAACGCCGATGTCCAGATCTGCCGCCCTATCTCAACCGTAAGCGTGTACGAAATATCAGAGCTTTCGGAGAAAATATTCGATGTTACCTCCAACGCGATCTCGTCACCTTCGCGCGTCAGTCTGGTGCCGAAACCTTCGCTTCGTAAACGGTGCACCAAGGTATTCCAGTCCGACCAACTGGTGCCATGCGCGACTACTTCGACCAATCCTCCGTCAGCGGCGATACGTCGTAGGACCTCATGAGCGTTGTCCACGGGTCTAATCTACGAATCCGATGAATCTACCGTCCTGCCCCCAGCGGGCCCCGCCATCCGGCAGACGGAATTCATAAATCGGCCCGAAATCCTGATGCACATACGTCTGGAGTGCCGTCTTCGGATTGGTCAAGATCTCCGCAATTCGCGCGTGGGCCACTTCTATCCGTTCCTTTCCTGACGAAATAACAGTTAGGCTCGAGTTCGGTCGTAACATATGTTTCCGAAGGCATCGGTGGGGGCCGAGACCGCTTGGGCGGCGTCCAGTGCCTGGGCCAACGGTGCGGCCAGCTTTTCCACGTTTCCCGCGTGCGTGCGGATCCGTTCCGGATCCACGTTCACCGAATCACCGCTCATAGCGGGACACCTCCCCCCGAACCGGATCCTCCATCCGGCTACCTGCGCAACTCGACCGGCCCACTCGAGCGTCGAACAACGAGCATAGCCCGTGCCGTCGGGTGCGCCGATCGGCGAGAGTCACACCGCGAGCGCAGATCCCGCGCACTCGGCCCGACGATCCAGGACCGAACGGTTGATGCCATTTCGCGATCACGCCGGCCTGGTACCTGTCCACATACGTTGGGCACACAATCCAACCAAAGGTCACCGTCAGCCAGTTCACCACGACCAACGTCACCCCGGTCGGTCCACCAGGCACGCAGGTCGGGTGAATGAAGGTCACGTCCGGTCGGTCTGGCGGGATGGAGGGGGCCTTCGGTCGGTTACGGCGCCGACCGTTCTGGACCCGGCACCAGCACTGTCCGGCGCGGCGACCTCACCGCCCGGGCAGCTGTGCGACGGCCGACACCAGCACCCGTTCGGCCATCCGGCAATACTCGTCCCGCGCCCCCGCCGCACCGCTCAACTCGACCGCGACGAGTTCGGCCTCCGCCGGCTCGGTTTCGCGGAATCGGTAGCTCATCTCGCACGAGGCGCGGTCGGAGGACGGCTTGTCCGGGTAGAGGTCGAGTCCGTCGACGGTGGTCGCGGCGGAGTCGTCCACCTCGCCACGGGACATAGTCAACTGAAGTTCCATGCGGCCCGACCACGCGCATGTGTGGGCGCCGGCGATCGTCGGCTGTGGCGGCAACGGGCCGATCATGGCGTCGACGGAATCGCGGTCGAGCAGCGCGCACGGGTCCAATCGAACGAGCGAGGATTCGGCATCCGGGTTGGCGGGCGCCGCGGCGAGGGTCCGCGCGAGCACAGCGGCGACCCCATCGATCGCCGGATCGCATTTCTCCGAGCGGTCGTACGGCAGCGAGAGGCTCAGCACGATGCCCGTTCGGCGCTCGGCGCCGGCGTTGGCGATGGCGCGGGTGCACGCGGCCGAGGATCCGTAGATGACCGGGACGCCGTCGACCAGGGTCCGGTGCGGGGTCATGTACTCGAGGTGTTCCCCGAGCGTCAGCCTGATGGAGTGGCGATTCGCGCTGCCGAAGCAGCCCCAGTCCGAGGTCGGCGCCAGCTTCCACGCCGCCGTGGGCACCGGGCCCGCCTGCAAGGGAATCGATTCGCCCAGCGCGGATTTCAGCCAGGCGCAGGCATCGATGCGCCGCGCCTGGTCGAGGGACAGTGCGGTGAGAGGCCCGGCAGGCGGATCCTCCCTGAGCACGAAGTACCCGCCACTCGCCGCGACCAGCAGGACAACCAACCCGATCGCCGAGGCGACCCTGGCGCGCTTGCTCAGCATTTCGACGCGACGACGGCCGGCGCGCGCGAAGTCGGTCAGCACGGCCGCCGGCTTGCGCGCGGGAGTCTCCCGATCCGCGGGAAGCGCGGCGAGCAGACCGGCGACCTGCTGTTCCCGGCGCCCGATGGTGTCCAGCACCGCGGGCGGCCAGGGCGTGGGCGCGGCCTGCGGTGCGAGGTACTCGCGCAACTGGGCGGCGGTCGGGCGGGCCCGCGGCTCCTTGCGCAGACATGCCGCGATCAGCGGGCGCAGCGACTCGGGTACCCGGCTCAGATCGGGCTCGTGCTGGGCGATGTTGAACAGTGTGTACGGCACCGAGGCGGCGGCGAACGGGCTCGCACCGGAGGCGGCGAACGCCAGCACCGAGCCGAAGGCGAACACATCCGAGGCCGGGGTGAGTTCGGCCGCCATCGTCTGCTCGGGCGACAGGAAGTCGGGAGGGCCCGCGATCGCGTCGGGTCGGCGCGCCGCTTCGGCGAAGTCGGCGACGGAGGGCAGTCCGGTATCGGTGAGGCGCAAGCCGTCCCCGGTGAGGGTGACCGTGTCCGGCCGCAGCGCACGGTGCACGAGGCCCGCGGCGTGGATCGTGCACAGCGCGTCCGCCAGCGCCGCGGCCAGCGTGCGGACGGCCTGCTCCGCGAGCGGACCGTGCGCCGTGACCGCCTCGTTCAGCCCGACGCCCGCGACGAAAGGCGCAGCGACCCAGGGCACCTCGGCATCGGCGTCCAGGTCGAACACTGGTGTGACGTGGGATCCGGCGAGCCGGGTCGCGGCCACCGCACCGTGGCGCAGCCCGATACGGAATGCCGGTTCGGTGCGCAGGAACTCCGGCGCCGTCCGGACGACGAACACGCCGTTGTCCGGGCCGACGGCGAGGAAGGCCGGGTACACCACGGTGGGACCGAGGGTGGCGAGCAGGTGGTAACGGCCTATGTGCCGCTGGGCGTCGGCGGCGAGCGGTTCGATGTTCATGACTTCGGCAACTTCGGAATGACGGAACTCATCACCCGCGCGGCGCGATCACAGGCGCCGGGCTGAATCTTGTCCGGTGCGGGAAACAGGTCGATGTGGACGATCTCGGCCTTGTCGCCGCGAGTCGGACGCACCATGAGCGTGAGATAGCACCGGTACGGAAGTTCCTCGACGAAGACGGTGCGGCCGCCGATCTCCCTGGTGCTCTTCACGCCGAGCCCGGACTTGGCCGCTCTGGCGGCGCTGTCCGGGCGCGGGGCTTCCTTCAGTGCGAAATCCATGCCCCAATCCCGGCCGGTCACCTGGCAGCCGTGCGGGGAGCTCTGTTCTCGCTTGGCGGGATCGCCGAGTGCGTCCAGCTCGGTTTTCCTGTCGAGTATCGCGCACGGATCGAGGCGAAGTACGGAGTCGTCGGGCACCTCCCGCAGCGGCGGATTCACCGACAATCGGCGCACCACCGCACTCAGTGCGCGTTCGGCGAACGGGCAGCCGTTGCCTGCCGCGGTCATGTGGGCCTGTACCCGGACCGCCATGGACACCCCGTTCTGCGTCAGCACGGCCCGTTCACAGATGCGCGCCTCGGTGTCGTCGCCGAGCAACGGCATCCATCCCAGTGCCGTACCCGTCATCGAGAATATCTCGCGGGTCTCCCGCACCGAAATCCCCAGCCGCACACCGAAGGACACCTTCTTCCCGTCGGCGGTCGTATAGGCGATGTCGCAGCTGTTGCCGTTTTCCACGAGCTCCGCGGTGGGAGTGCCCAACTCGCCGAGCACATCGGGCTCCAGCAGCCTGCACGGGTCGAGGAGCCTGGCCTCGTCGGGCGTCAGCGCCAGCGCCGGTTCGGACATCGGGACCGCGTGCCCGGTCACGCCGCTCCCCCACGCGAGCGCGGCGCCGACACCGAGCACCGTCGCGAGGGCCATGGCAGCGATCACCCGAAGATGATTACGCCGCAATGGATTACGCGAGTCGGGTGGGTCTTCGACTGCGGCAACGGCGGCGCCGGTCGCCCACCGGATGGCCTCGTCCTGTGTTTCGGCGATGCGGCGGCGGACGCGCACCGGCCACATCGGTTCCGCGGCGATCGCTCCGGCCGCCTCCAGCAGCTGCTCCGGGGTAGGCCGCGCCACCGGATCCTTGGCCAGGCAGGCGTCGACCACCGGCCGCAGCGGGCCGGGGACGCCGCTGGTGTCGGGCGTGCGATACAGCACGTTGTAGAGGATCTGCGGCGTCGAAACCCCTTGGAAAGGGCTGGCTCCGGTCGCCGCCATCGCGAGAATCGTGCCCACCGAGAAGATGTCGCTCGCGGCACTCAGCGGACTGCATTCGGCCTGCTCCGGCGACATGTAGGCGGGCGACCCGACCACGGTGCCGGTCGCGGTCAGCTGCACGTCGTCTTCCAGCGCCCTGGCGATGCCGAAATCGATGACCCGCGGACCCTCGTTGGTGAGCAGCACATTGCTCGGTTTCAGATCCCGGTGCACCAGGCCCGTGCGATGAATCTCGATGAGCGCCATGGCCAGGCCGGTGGCCAGCAGCTTCAGCCCGCTGAGGTGCAGCGGTCCGAAGCTGTCCACCACCTCCTGCAATGCCGGGCCAGCGATGTATTCCGAAGCCAGCCAAGGGTTCTCGGCATCGGTGTCGACATCGACGACGCCCGCGGTGTAGGCGCCGGTGACCTGCTGGGAGGCGATCGCCTCGCGGCGGAAACGGTCACGGAATTCCGAACTTCCGGTCAGGTGCGCGTGAATCTGCTTCACCGCCACCAGTCGTCCGTCGCCCGCCTGCCCCAGCAGCACCTGGCCCATGCCGCCGCGGCCGATCACAGCCAGCATCCGGTACCGGCCCAGCCGGCCCGGGTCCTGTGGTCCCAGCGGTTTCACGCCGCGCCCTCGCTCTGCACCATCATCGGGATTCCGCGAGCACGGCCTGCTGCGCCTGCGCCAGCCAGCGAATGTCGGGATCGTCGTTGCTGAAGATCTGGGTGACGAACCGGCCCTCGACGATCAGGCAGGTGAACCGCCGCGCCTCGATCGCCTCCACACTGGGACGCAGCCGCCGGAAGCAGTGAGCGTCGCTCGGGCCGGACATCGCCACGTAGTTCCCGGCGGTGAGGCGTTGCACGGTCTGCTCGGCGTACGCGGCGGCGGAGTCGGGACCGGCGGTGCGATACAGGAACTTGTTGTGCGACACCGCCACCGCGTCGATCCCGCCTGCCAGATATTCCTGCGCCTGCCGGGCGGGATGGTCGACAAGCAGCGCGTAGGCGCGCGGACCGTACACGGCGAATGTCTGTTTGTCGGGGGCGTAGTCGCCCGTTTTGACCAGCCGCGGCAGCAGTGCGTCGCGGTCGAGCCGCAGACCGGGCAGGTCCGCGACGGGAGTCGGCGTGAACGTGCCGAGTTCGGCGAGCTGCGCGGTATATGTCCGGCTCACCACATCGGTGAGTTGCTGTTCGTTCGGTTCGGCGATTTTCGCGAACACCCGAAGTACGAGGTTCTTCCACACCATCCAGCTGCCGACCGTCGAGATGCCGGGCCGCCAATGGCTCAGGGCCGCAGGGAATCCGGGGACGGGCACCGGGACGTTGTCGACGTTGGCGGCGAAATCCTCCGCGGCCATGGCGGCGGCGGCCTGCTCGGCGGTCGCCTCGTCGGCGAAGGACAGGATCGTGATCGACAGCGACTTCTTCGCCTCCGCGTTGTGCTGGTCGACATCGGCGGCGATGGCGCCGAATCCGGCGTAGACGTCGAAGGACGACAGCGCCCGCAGCTGTGCTCCGGACAGCAGTTCCCGGACCCCGCGATGGTCGACGACCACTCCGCCGCCCCGTCCCCGGGTCAGGTCCGGATCGATCCGGTCGGCGAACAGGAGGCGTTCGCCGATGCGCAGCGATTCGACCAGGATGCCGCGGGCCAGACTGGGCGTGTCGTCGTAGTCGCCCTGGACCGGATGCACGGGGTACGGGTCGCGATCAGCGACATCGGTTCCGGCGCACGCGGTGCCGAGTCCGGCCGTCAACACGAGGAGCGCCAGTATGCGGCGCGAGCGGTACAGCACGAAGTCCCCTCCACCCGGACACTCGGCGGCGTCCGGCTCCTCCCTTGTTCTCCGCGGACGCTATCACCGAGGACCGGTTCGGGCCAGCGGTTCCGCTGTCACCGCGACGGCAAGCGGCTGACCATCGGCGCGAGGGCGGCGTCCACGAGCGGACACAGCTGTTCTCGCTTGCGTTGCGGATCGGCGAGTTCCACGGTGAGCACTTCGACGAAAGTGTCACCCAGCGAACGGAACCGGTACATCCGCGCGCACTGATTCAGGGTGGTGAAGTCCTCGTCGAACACCACGATCCCGTCGCCGAGGTCCACCGGCTTCGACAGCAGCGACAGGTCTCCCGTGCGCAGCTGCGCGAGCGTGACCCGCAGCCGCGCACCGCCCGGCCATCGGCACTCGTGCGCCGCCGACAGCGCGCCCTGTCCCGTCACGCCCAGCGCCGACAACTCCGAATCACGAACCAGCGCACAGGGATCCACGGACGACAGCGATTGCGCCGCCGCCGGGTCGCGGGGCAGCTCGCCCAGTGTCGCGGTCAAGCTCGTGAGCGTGTGTTCGGCCAACGCGCAGTCACCGCGCGCGGCCGTGTCGACGACGATGCCCAGCCGCCGCGCCGCCGGGCCGTTGTCGACGCCGAGGGCGCAGTCGGCGCCGCGCCGCACCTGTGCCAAGCCGTTGACGATGCGACCGGTCGCGGTGAACCCCTCCGTGGCCGCCCCGAGAGTGAGGGTCATCCGGCCCGCGGCGGAGGAGCCGTCGCACCCCCAGGCCGAGGTCGGTTGCCACACCCAGGAATCCGCGGCCATCGGGGCGCCGCCCATCACGTCGGCGGGCAGTGTCGGGCCGAGCGCCGCCCGCAGCCACGCGCAGGCGTCGACTCCGCGCAGCTGCGCCGCGTCGGGGACGGTCGCGGTCGGACCGGCCGCCGCGGGCGTTGAGACGGCGTCGTTTCCCCCGCGCAGGGTGAACGCCGTCACCCCGGCCGCGAGCGCGAGCGCGACGACACCGAACACCACTGCCAGGCGAGCGTTCACGCGCCGTCTCGGCGGGGTCGGCGCGACGACGGGAAGCGGCCGGTGCTGAGGCCCGCCGGTGAGCGCCGACCCTGTGATGACCTGGGTCGCCTCCGGGTCGGCGACCGCCTGCGTCAGACGCGCGCCGCGTGCCTCGATCTCGGCATGCACCGCCGCGGGCCACGGCCGCGCTTGCACCGGAAGGACCCCGAGGTAGTCCAGGATCCGGGCGGGCGTCGGCCGATCGTCCTGGTGTTTGCGCAGGCACCAGCCGACCAGGTCCCGCAGCTCGGACGGCACCAGGTCGAGCTCGGCCTCGCGATGCACGACGTTGAACATGGTGTACGGGGCCGAGGCGGCGGCGAACGGGTTCTCGCCGGTCGCGGCCATGAACAGCAGCGTGCCCAGCGAGAAGATGTCGCTCGCGCCGGTCAGCGGTTCGCCGGTCGCCTGTTCCGGCGACATGTAGGCGGGCGATCCGATCAGCGCACCGGCCTCGGTGAGCCCGCCGGCCTCGGTGGGCTGGGCGATGCCGAAGTCGATCACCCGGGGACCGTCGGCGGCGAGAATCACGTTGGCGGGCTTGAGGTCCCGATGGATCAGGCCGGTGCCGTGGATGGAATGCAGCGCCGAGGCCAGGCCCGAGGCCAAGATGCGCACGGCGGGCGGCGGCAGCGGTCCGAAGTCGTCGACCGCGCGATCCAGCGGCACCCCGGAGATGAACACCGACGCCAGCCAGGGGGCCGGACCGGTCAGCTGGAAGTCGATGAGCGCGGCGGTGAACGCGCCGGACACACGCGTCGAGACCCTGATCTCGCGCTCGAATCGCGCGCGGTACTCGGCATCGTCGACCAGGTGCGGATGGATCTGCTTGATCGCGACGAAGCGGCCGTCCGGGCCGACGCCGAGCAGAACCCGCCCCATTCCGCCCGCGCCGAGCACCCCGAGGATGCGGTAGCGACCGATCACGGTCGGCTCGTTCGGCGACATCGGCTCGATCACGACGGCGACTCCCCATTCCCCCGCCCGCTCCCGCGGGTCTACCGGCACGACGACACCGCGGCGCGTCGGCCGTGAAACTAGCACTCCGCGCCCGGTGTCACCATCGCGCGAACGCCCGATCCTGTGACCAATCGCACCGCTCGGCGCCCTTAAGCGGCGGTCGAGACGGGTGGCACACTGGAGGCGTCAGATAACCCGGGGACCCGCCAGGGCCTCGAGGCGACAATACGAAAGGGACGATGATGTCCGTATCCGATGCGGAAACCCCTGCCTACGGCGCGGCTGGAGCCGAGACCAAGAAGGCACGGCGCAAGACGCGAGTCCCCCACCTTCAGCAGATGAAGGCCGACGGTGAGCGCTGGGCGATGCTCACCGCCTACGACTACTCCTCGGCCCGCCTCTTCGAAGAGGCGGGCATTCCGGTGCTCCTGGTCGGCGACTCCGCCGCCAACGTGGTGTACGGGTACGACACCACGGTGCCGATCACCGTGGACGAGCTGATCCCGCTGGTGCGCGGCGTGGTGCGCGGCGCTCCGCACGCGCTGGTGGTGGCCGATCTGCCGTTCGGCACCTACGAGTCCTCCCCGCAGCAGGCGCTGGCGACGGCGACGCGGTTCATGAAGGAGGGCGGCGCGCACGCGGTGAAGCTGGAGGGCGGCGAGCGGGTCGCCGAGCAGATCGCGATGATCACCGCGGCGGGCATCCCGGTGATGGCGCACATCGGCTTCACCCCGCAGAGCGTCAACACCCTCGGCGGCTTCCGTGTCCAGGGCCGCGGCGACGGCGCCGAGCAGCTCATCGCCGACGCCATCGCGGTGCAGGAGGCGGGCGCGTTCTCGGTGGTGATGGAGATGGTTCCCGCCGAGCTGGCCGGGCAGGTCACCCGCAAGCTGACCATCCCGACCGTTGGCATCGGCGCGGGCGCCGAGTGCGACGCCCAGGTGCTGGTCTGGCAGGACATGGCGGGCTACACCAGCGGCAAGACCGCCAAGTTCGTCAAGCGGTTCGCCGAGGTCGGCGACCAATTGCGCACGGCGGCAGCGACCTACGCCGACGAGGTGCGCCGCGGCGTCTTCCCCGCCGCCGAGCACAGCTTCTGATCGAACGACCGGTCGAGCGGCGCGGGCTTCCCGTCGCGCCGCTCGACCGGCCTCGCTGCCCGTCACCTGGGGGCCGCCTCGGTGCGGAAACCGAGCGGTACGGGCCGCTCACAGCAAACAATGGCAGACTCGATGCCGACATTCTCGACACGAGCAGAGGTACCGATGCCGCACCGCCGTTGGATTTCCCGTAGCACTTCGCTGGTGGTCGCCGCGTTCGCCGCCGTGACACTCGCCGCGTGCGGAACGAACGGGAACCCCGAGCCCACCGGGAGCACCGGAACGACCACCTCGGCGCCCGCGTCGGCGACCACGACCGCCCAGGGCACCGGCACCCAGAAGCCGACGACCGAGGTCACCGACGCCGCCGCCAAGCAGCTGTGCGACGCGATCCGGCCCGAACTGTCCAACTTCCGGGTGCAGGGCCCGACGCTGGGTCGGATCGGCCTCAATCTGATCGTCCACCCGTGGGGTCTGCAGAACGGCATCGACGTGCTCGGCAACAAGGCCGTCGTCGACACCGTCACCGTCAAGAGCTGCCCGGACGTGCACCAGCAGGCCATCGAGGCGCTACAGACGCCGGACCTGGCCTCGATCATCGTGGGCCTGTGATGCGCACCCTCTACCCACCGATCGAGCCGTACGAATCGGGCCTGCTCGACGTGGGTGACGGCCAGTCGGTGTACTGGGAGGTCAGCGGCAACCCCGAGGGCAAGCCGGTGGTGTTCCTGCACGGCGGCCCCGGCGGCGGCACCGCACCGTTCCACCGGCAGTTCTTCGATCCCTCGGCCTATCGCATCGTGCTGTTCGACCAGCGCGGCTGCGGGCGGTCCACACCGCACATCGCCGACGGCGCCGACCTCGCGCACAACACGACCTGGCATCTGGTCGCCGACATCGAGGCGCTGCGCGAGCATCTCGGCGTCGACCGGTGGCAGGTGTTCGGCGGCTCGTGGGGCTCCACGCTGGCGCTGGCGTACGCGCAGAAGCACCCGGAGCGCGTCACCGAGCTGGTGCTGCGCGGCATCTTCCTGTTGCGGCGCAAGGAAATCGACTGGTACTACAACGGCGCCGCGGGCAACGTCTATCCGGACGAGTGGGAGAAGTTCCTGGCACCGGTGCCGGAGTCCGAACGCGACGGCGATCTGGTCGAGGCGTACCACCGGCTGCTGCACTCCCCCGATCCCGAGGTCGCCACGGCGGCCGCGATCGCGTGGTCGGTGTGGGAGGGCGCCACCAGTTCGCTACTGCCGCACCCGGATCGAGTCGCCGAAACCGGTGAGCCGCGGTTCGCGCTGGCGTTCGCGCGCATCGAAAACCACTACTTCCGGCACGGCGGTTTCCTGACCGAAGGGCAGCTGCTGCGGGATGTCGGCGTCCTCTCGCATCTGCCGGTCGTCATCGTGCAGGGCCGCCACGACATCGTCTGCCCGGCCGTGAGCGCCTGGGATCTGCACCGCGCCTGGCCCGGTTCGCAACTACACATCGTCGACGACGCGGGCCACGCGGCCAACGAGCCCGGCATCGTCGACCGGCTGGTCCAAGCCACCGACGACTTCGCGAAGGTGAGCTGAGCCATGGTGGCCGCTGCCGGAGACGCCCTCATCGCCGCGCTGCGCGACGATGTCGACCGGCTGCTGGCCGCCGAGCCCGATGTGCGCGCGGACGCGCCGGATTCGGTCCATCAGATGCGGGTCGCCACGCGGCGGCTGCGCAGTGTGCTGCGCTCGTATCGCAGCCTGTTCCGCAAGGAACCCGCCGCCGAGATCGGCGCGGAGCTGAGATGGCTGGCCGCGCTGCTCGGTGTCGCCCGCGACGCGGAGGTGCGGGCCGATCGCTTCGCCGACCTGCTCAGCGAGCACGGCGACGAGGTGCCGGACGCCGACGTGGTGACCGACCGGCTGGTGGCGGCCGAACGCGCGCGCTACGACGCCGCGCACGCCGAGGTGCTCGCCGCGCTCGACACCGACCGCTACCGCGCGCTGCGCAAGCGCCTGACCCACTGGCGCACCGAACCGCCGCTGCGGCCCACCCGCGCCGCGGTGCCCGCCACGGATTTCTTCGGCGTGGTGTTGCTGCGCGATCACGAGCGGCTGGACGCGCTCATCCGGCACGAGCCGTCGGTGCCAGGGGCCGAACGCATCGAGACGCTGCACGATATCCGCAAGAGCGCCAAGCGTTTACGGTATTCCAGCGAGGCCGCCGAAAAGATCATCGGTGACTCCGCCGCCGATCTCGGCCATCGCGCCAAGCGCTTGCAGACCGTGCTCGGCGACCACCGCGACGCGATCGAATCCGGCGAGGCGATCATCGAGCGGGCGGCGCAAGCCGAAGCAGCGGGCGAAGACACCACCACCTACCGCCGCCTCACCGCGGCCGAGCACACCGCCGCCGACCGCGCCCTGGCGCGCTACCCCGAAGCCGCCGAAGCACTCTCGACCAGCCTCTGGTAAACCCCAGCCGTCCCGCAACACTTCGCACCCCGTCTACACCCTTCGCAGCGCGTACAACCGCTGCGAGGGGTGTGAACGGTCTGCGAGGACTTCAGGCGACGAAGGCGAAGCCGATCTTGCGGGTGACCGGGTCGGCGCGGGTCAGGCGGACGCGGACGGCCGCGCCTTCGGGCGAGGTGCCGGTGCAGGGGCCGAGTACCGGTGGGTCGGCGATGAAGACCTCCGCGGGGCGGTTGCCGTTGGACTCGCGGACGACCACGGCATCGAACTCGGCGTCGGGGCGTTGGGCGAGCAGGGTGGCCTCGGTGAGGTCGATGCAGGCACGGTCCACCTTGCCGGAGACTCCGTCGGTGCGCTTCATGGTGTCGACGGTCGGATCCAGTCCGTCCCGAACCCATTGCGGCACCGGGACGCCCGCGCAGTGCGCCAGGCAGATCTCGGTGGCGAAGCGGTCGGCGAGGCGGCGCAGCGGAGCCGTCACGTGGGCGTAGGGGGCGCCGATCGCGCCGTGCGCCACATCCTCCGGCTCCGATCCGTTCACCACGGTGTAGGCGGCGCCGCGCAGCAGGCCGGTGGTCTCCGACATGAGCACCAGGGCGGCGGGGGTGTTGGGGTCGAGCCCGGCCAGCATGCGGCCCACCGGCTGATCCGCGGGCCATGCCACGCCCAGCGCCGCGGCGGTGCGGCGCAGGGACGCGACGGCGGATTCAGCGGGCGGCGGCATGGTGCGCAGCAGGCCGATCCGCTGCCCTCCGGTGTCGGCGCCGTCGAGCATGATGCGCGCCGCGCACATGCCGGTCAGCAGGGAGACCTGCTCGTTCCAGTCGTCGGCCGCGGTGCGCGGCTCCAGGACGAGCCGCCAGTGTCCGTCGTTCGCGTCGTCGCGGATGACGCTCTGAGCGGGCAGTCGCAGCCCGATCGCGCCGCGGGCCAGCCCGGCCTCGATGCGCCGCGTGCCGAATTCCGGCAGGGCTGCGATCGAGGGGTGCAGCCGGCCCGCGTCGGCGTCGGCTTGGACGCCCGCGTAGTCGAGTCGCGCGCGGGAGCGGACGGTCGCACGCGCCACCGACCAGGTCCGCGGTTCGGCGTTCTCGTCGAGTTCGATGGTCCACAGGGCCGCGGGCCTGGTCTGCTCGGGCAGCAGGCTCGCCGCGCCCTCCGAGAGCACGGGCGGGTGCAACGGCACCGTGCCGTCCGGGAGGTAGTAAGTCTGGCCCCTCGCGCCCGATTCTCTGGCGAGCGCACCGTCGGGGGCGATCACGGCGCCGACGTCGGCGATCGCGTAGTGCAGGGTGAAACCGGAGGCGCTGCGCTCCAGGTGGAGGGCTTGGTCGAGGTCCATGGCGCCCGGCGGGTCGATCGTCACCAGCTCGATATCGGTGCGATCGATCCGGTCGCCCGCGAACGCGTCCACCGCGTCGCGGGCTTCCACGGCGGCCTCGGCGGGGTACGCCGAGGCCAAACCGAATTCGGATCGGATGGCGCCGAAATCGACCGGCGCCGAGATGATCCGCTGGTGCAGTTCCACGTAGAAATACGTTACTGCAGTGCCAGCATCGTGCCGTTCAGCTCGTTGAACGGACCGAACACCGTGAACGTCACCCGACCTGTCGGATACGTCGCGGACAGGTCGGCCGCGGCATCGAGCGCCTCGCCGAACGAGGACGCCGACGGATGCGGAAGACCGGCAATTGTCAGGCCGAAATTGTTCTCGGCCACCCACTTGGTGTCGGCGGGACTGAGGTCGACCTGCACCCCGCCGGGAAGCGGAGTCAGCGCGACCGCATTGGCGGACCCGGCGCCCAGGGCGGCGAAAACCGATGCGGCCCCGGCGATGAGCGCGCCGGCGACCAGTGAACGAACTACCCGCATAGAGTTGAGACCTGCTTCCGCAATCGAAGTATGAATGGCCCGTTGCAGCCCGGCATCGGGCCTGCCAACGGCGACTACTGTATGACGAAGGTCACGATCTAGCCAGTTCCGTACAAACCGCCCGGCCCGGCTCGTCGTGTCGCGCCGGACTGCTAGGGTTCGGGGCCGGTGCGGGCCGTGATCTCACCGCCCATTCCGAAGTGACCCCGTACGTCGACAATTGGGAGTTATGCACTGATGTCATCGATCATCTTCGACTACCTCATGCCGCTGCTCGGCCCCGAGCAGGCTGCCTACTGGGCGCAGGTCTTCATGGTCGATCCCACCTGATCTCACAGAGAACGCCACACGCCCGTCGCCTTCCGTTAACCACACGGAAGGCGACTTTCGTCGGGTGCCGCTAGCATCCCGCACCGTGAGAAGAACTTCCGCCGCCATCGCGGTCAGCACTGCCCTCTTCGCCCTGCTCGTGGCAGGTTGCAGCAGCGACGACAAGGCCACCGACGCGACGT
This sequence comes from Nocardia lijiangensis NBRC 108240, assembly GCF_001613045.1. Taxonomy (GTDB): domain Bacteria; phylum Actinomycetota; class Actinomycetes; order Mycobacteriales; family Mycobacteriaceae; genus Nocardia; species Nocardia lijiangensis. The sequence continues at coordinate 72,234 of NZ_BDBP01000039.1, forward strand.
CCGCCACCTCCGCTGCCGCTTCCCCCGCCGCCCAGCCCAACGGCGCCGCCGTGCCCGACAGCGCCAAGGCGGGCATGTTCGTGGTGAGCTACCGCAGCGCCTTCCCGAAGCTGGCCGACGGCCGCAGCGACGCGCAGGTCGCCGACATCTTCACCGGCACGTGCAAGGACATCAAGGACGGCAAGGCCGAGGACGCCGTCGTCCAGGGCATCGTCGAGCGCACCAAGTCCGGCCCGGCCACCGCGACCAAGGAAGAAGCGCAGGCCATCTACACCACGGCCAAGTACCTCTGCTGAGCCCCGCCGACGCGGGCCGCACGTGAACGGCGCGCGGTCCGCTCAGCGGACCGACCGGTGGTCAGCGACCCCCTTGCCAGTGCTTAATCGAGACGCCGCTTCGCTCCCGCGAGTGACAACCCGCCCGCGACGTAGCGGCGACCCGGTTGATCGACGAGTCGAGGGGAGAAGTATGAAACGCACCAGCCTGCGCACTGCTTTCGCAGCAGCGGCCATCACGACATCTCTGATTCTCGGTTCCGGCGGGGCGATCGCGGCCCCAGATCCCGCGCCCGTCGCGCCCGTGAGCGAGTTGGCTCCCGCACTGCCGGTCCAGCCCGCCGGATTGGGATTGACCTTCGTGTGGCTCGGCCCGCTCGCGCCGGTGGTCGCGGGCTTCCTCTGCATACCCACGGTCTTGGTCCCGCCCGCCTTCCCAGTCTGCTTGGTCTGATTCACCGAGCTCTGGCGAGTGCATTCGGCGCCCGCGATCACGCGAATCGCGGGCGCCGAGTGCGGCGGACGAGCTGGTCTGTAAGCCGGATCCTGTTCCCGGTTCGCACCGGGCGGCGACCATCCATCTGGGCACACCGTCGCCGGGTGCCTCGAGCGGCCCACCCGCAGGCTCGGGCGAGCAGCCCTCGAACGCCTGCGCAGCCGCACTCCGAGGAGTGCGACCTTCGACCTTGCTCCGGGCGGGGTTTACCGAGCCGCCCCGGTCACCCGGGGCGCTGGTGCGCTCTTACCGCACCGTTTCACCCTCACCGCACGCCCCCGAAGGGGCGCGGGCGGTCTGTTTTCTGTGGCACTGTCCCGCGGGTCACCCCGGGTTGCCGTTAGCAACCGCCCTGCTCTGTGGAGTCCGGACTTTCCTCGGCGACGGGCAGCGGCACCAGTGTGCCCGTTCCCATCGCCGCGGCCGCCCGACCAACTCGTCCGCGCGTGCAAGGATACTCCCCGGCAGGTGAGCGACCGCTCGCGCCAGTACGGTTAGACGTCATGGAACGTCTCGAGGTCAGTTTTCCCTCAGGTGGACAGCAGTGTGCCGCCTGGCTGTATCCTCCCGCAGGCGTCCCCAAGCCCCGTCCGCTCGTGGTGATGGGGCACGGTCTGGGGGGCACGCGGGATATGGGATTGGACAGGTACGCACGGAGATTCGCCGCCGCGGGCATGGCCGTGCTGGTATTCGATTATCGACATTTCGGTGCGAGCCAAGGTGATCCGCGTCAGCTGCTGAACATCGCGCGGCAGCGTGCGGACTGGCGGGCCGCGATCGCGTTCGCGCGCACGCTGCGTGGCATCGACAAGACCCGAATCGCGCTGTGGGGTACGTCTTTCGGCGGCGGGCACGTGCTGACGGTGGCGCCGGAGGACGATTACATCGCCGCCGTGGTCGCCCAGGTGCCGTTCACCAGCGGGTGGGCTTCGGCGTGGGCCAAGGGGCCGATCAGCATGACCAAGGTCACCACCCTCGCCGCCACTGACCTGATCGTCGGCCCGCTGCGGCGCAAGCCGGTGCGCATCAAGCTGGCCGGACGCAAGCGGGCCGCGGCGCTGATGAGCGCCGCGGACGTGCCGGAGGGTCACGGAAGGCTGGCCGAGGAGAGCGAGACCTACGAGCCGAAAGTGGCCGCGCGCATCGCTTTTCCCGCTCTGTTCGACTCACCGGGCAGGCATGCCAAGTCGCTGAAGGTGCCGGTGTTCTACGCGGTGGCCGACAACGATTCGATCGCGCCCGCCAAGCCGACGCTCAAGGCGGCCGAGCGCACCAAGCACGCGGTCGTGAAGCGTTATCCCGTCGGGCATTTCGACGTGTACTTCGACGATGTCTTCGAGCAGGCCGTCTACGACCAGACCGAATTTCTGGTCTCGGTACTGCGGCCGTGAGCACCGGCCCCGGCGCACTTCCGGTGCGCCGGGGCGGGTATCGTATCGGGTACCGGATTCCTTCTGCGATGGCCCCGATGCGCCGCGAAGCATCGTCTCGATGAAACTTCTTGTCTCCCTGGGGAAGGGTCTTCCCGTCCAGCGATGACCGCCGCGCGGTTGCGAACCCGCCCGGAACTGCGCAACCAGCGGCGGAAACGCGCGCACGGCTGCTGGAATCATCTGATCGCCGCGCCGCTGTGGCCCAAACACAGTGCCAATCTCGGCACGCTGCTGCGCACCTGCGACGCGGTCGGCGCGTGTATGGCCGTGCCGCGCCGTCCGTGGGTGCCGGACGCGCTGAACCAGGGAAACACGTTGCGCCACCGGCAGTGTGTGCACTGGGTGGACGGGCGAGTGGACCGCTGGCTGGCGCGTCAGCGGGCGGGTGGTTCGGCCGTGGTGGGCGTGGAGCTCACCGACGAATCCATCCGGCTGGCCGATCTACCGACCGCACGGAAGCGCACGGTCATGGTGCTCGGTCACGAGATCGACGGGATTCCGCCGGAGGGACTCGAGCTGCTCGACGTGGCGGTGGAGATCCCGATGGTGGGCACCGGGCACAGTCTCAATGTGGCGGTGGCGGGATCGCTGGTGTTGTACAAGCTCGCCGGGCTTTGCTAGCGGAGACAGGTCGGCGAGGCCAGGTCGCCCACTTCACCGCGGCTTGTCGGCCCCTACCAGCAGGTGTGCAGTTGGGGCAGTCGGGACCCAACGGTCGGGCGGGTTTGTCGGTGACCAGGGCTACAGTCGCGGGCCATGAACGCTGCGACTGCCGCGGTTGCCGACATCGTGCGCGGGATTGCTCCCTGCGACGAGCTCGAGCGCGAGCACATCGCGACCACGCTGGACTGGCTCGCGTCGACCGATGACGTGTTCCGCAGGGAGAAACCGGCCGTGCCGCCACGACATCTGGTGGCGTACACGGTGCTGGTGGATCCGGTGGCGCGGGCGGTGTTCCTCGGGCGGCACCGGCTGGCCGGGCTGTGGCTGCCGATGGGCGGTCACCTCGACCCGGGCGAGCATCCGCAGGCGGCGGCCCGGCGCGAGGCCTGCGAAGAACTGGGTATCGCCGCCGAATTCGACGTGGTCGGCCCCGCGCCGTTGTTCCTCACCGTGACCACCACCATCGGCATTCACAGCGGCCACGAAGACGTGAGCCTCTGGTACGTGATCCGGGGCGATCGCACTCGCGAATACCGCCTCGACCCCCGCGAATTCGGCGGCGGCCGCTGGTGGGACGTCGACCGCTTCGCGGTGCCGGAATCCGATCCGCATTTCGCCCGCTTCCTGACGAAGCTGGAGACCGTCCTCGGACCCGTCGCGAGCTAGTCCTGCCGTTGGCCAGGCTGCCTCAGCGCGACGATTCGGCGGCGAGGAGGCACTTACCTCTCCCCGACCACCAGTAGAAACGGCGGCGTTTCCCGCTCCGCCGTCCACTCCCGCCCGCTTACCGCAGCCGCACCCAGCAGGCGTCGTGCGTCGTCCAGCGTCGGCTCCTCCTGCCACACTCGGGTGAAGTTCGCGTCGTGCAGTAGCTCGTGATACGTCTCGCCGGGCCAGTAGGTGTCCACGATGTCCATCCACTCGCCGTCGGTCCGGCGTAGCCGCACGGGCATCGGAGTGCCCGGCAGGTAGTCGACACCCGGCCGGCCGATCTGGAAGCTGTCGAAGGCCACCCCGGTGTGTCCGGGGTGGGCGTTGAGCAAGGCGAAGCGACCACCGGGCCGCAGCACCCGGTGCACTTCGTCCGCCAGGTCCTGGAGTTGCCGTCGTTCGGGCATGCAGACGAAGACGAAGCAGGACATGGCGGCGTCCATCGAGGCATCAGGGAGAAAAGCCAGCTTCGAGCCGGTCATGAGGTGCCAGGTCACCCGGGGGTGGCGGTACCGCGTCCGGGCGATGGCCAGCATCGCCGGTGAAATGTCCGCTGCGTGGACGTCGACATCGTGCTCCTCGGCCGCACGGCGCGCGACGTGCCCGGGTCCGCAGCCGAGATCGAGCAGGGCGGTCACGTCCGGTTGCTCCAGACGCAGCGCGGCGAAGACGAACGGGTAGCCGAGCAGCCACCCGACGGTGTCATCCCACCGGACGAAATCGTCGGCGACCTCGCTCGACGTCCAAGCCGTCGGCTCACGCGAAGCGTCCACGAGGGGTAGCTAACCAGAGCGGGTCCGGCCTCGTTCCGACCAGCATGCACACACCGACGGGCCGCTGCGGCTCGACCTGGTCTCCGTCTGACGCGAGGCCACCGTGCCGACCGGGGCCGGGCAGGCCGCGCCATCGAATTGTTCTACCCCTCGGACGAATTCACCGCCGCCGCCTGCGCTGTCTCCGAGAACGGCGCGGGCGCGCGGCGGTGAAGGTTCGGCCGAACGGGATCAGATCGGACGGAATCCGGCGCCGACGCCGCCGGTGGCGTTGACGGCCGCGAGGATCACGTCGATCGGCGCGAAGAACGCCGGCGAGTGGATCGGGTTGGCGGCGGTGGAGCACGGCACGTCGAAGCCGATGCCCGCCAGGCCGGTCACCCTGCCCTGGTTCATGCCGACCAGGCGGTCGCCGACCGTCACCGGGCCGCCGGAGTCACCGGGCTTCGAGCACGCCTGGTTCAGCGTGATGGTCTCGTCCAGGTTGCCCCAGACGACGCCGCAGCCCGGGCCGCTGGTGCGGCCGTTGGAACACACCGTGGTGCCGGGACCCGGCGTCGGGCCGATCCCGTTGATGGTGGTGGCGCCGACCGTGCGAACCGGCGTGACCTTCGCCGGATCGAACTGCAGCACCGCGAAATCCAGCCCCTCCCCGTTGTCGGAGTAGGCGACCACACCGACCGCGCCCGCGTCCAGCGCCGTCTCCGACGCCAGCCGCGCACCGGCGGGCGCGCAGTGGCCCGCCGTCAGACCCACCAGACGACCGGCGTTGTCGTAGCCGATGGCGGTGAGCGAACACGCGGAATTGTTCTCGAAGACGAGGCCGGAGCTTCCACCCAGCACCACGTTCCCCGGAGCAGCCTGCGCGGCACCCGCGACAGCTGCGCCCACACCCGCGATGACGGCCGACACGGCCGCCATCCACCTGAATCTCACAGCAGTAACTCTCTTTCTCGAAAGACACGGGCCGACACTCGATTTCGACCGAGGAATCAGCCAACCCCACACATCGTGCAGCATCGCACCGACAGCAAGTCGCCGATGCTCGTTCCGGCCCATTTCCGCGCCGATGCGGATCGAACCGAGTATGAAGCCCCGGTTGACTGTCGGCTACCTCAGCGTCGAGGGAGCGGCCGGCGCGCGCAATTGCGATGTGTGCGGCGCCACAGTACCTGGCGCAGGGTCACGGGCGAGGGCCGGGAGGCTGCCGACGACCTCCCGGACAGCCACGGGAGACGCGCGCTCAGGACAAGTAGGAGGTGTCGTTGACCAGCCGCACCGAGGACCCGCCGTCCGGATAGAACTCGGCGATGCACAGCGACGCCAGATCCAGATGCAGGCGGTACAGCAGCGACGGACCGACCCCGAGCGCCAGCTGCACCAGCGTCTTGATCGGCGTCACATGGCTGACCACCAGCACGTTCTGACCCGGATACAGCGCGACCAGGTCGCGGCGCACCGCCTCGACGCGCTCACGCACCTCGTCGAAACTCTCCCCGCCCGGCGCGGCCACCGACGGGTCACCGAGCCAGCGCGCGTGCAGCTCCGGATCGCGTTGCGCCGCTTCGAGAAACGTCAGGCCCTCCCACGCGCCGAAATCGGTCTCGATGAGTCCGTCGTGGGCGCGCACCGGAAGGTTCAGCGCGGCGGCCGCGGCCTCCGCGGTCTCCCGCGCCCGCCCCAGCGGCGAGCTGACGATGGCGGCGATATCGCCCTTGGCCGCAAGCATTTTCGCGGCGTGCGCGGCCTGCTCGCGGCCCAACTGGGTCAGCGGCGGGTTGCCGCGGCCCGAATAGCGCCGCTGCACGGAGAGTTCGGTCTGGCCGTGGCGCAGCAAGAGCAGGCGGGTCGGGCGGCCGACCGCACCGGTCCAGCCCGGACCTGCGGAGACAGCCTCGGTGTTCGCCGGGTCGACCTGGGCGGCGCGCGCCTCGTCGATCCAGCTGGGCGCGGCGTGCTCGGCGCCATGGGCGGACGGCTCCGGGGCCGTCGCCGTTTCGGCGTCGCGGGCCGCGCGGACCTCGCCGACCAGCAGAGCGTCGTCCATCGCCTCGTTGGCAAGGCGGTCGGCGTGCGCGTTCTGGCTGCGCGGAATCCAGGCGAAGCTCACCCGGTCGAAGTCGGCGACCAGGCGCCGAGCCCGGTCGGCCAGCGGGATCATCGCCGGGTGCTTGACCTTCCACCGGCCCGACATCTGCTCGACGACCAGCTTGGAATCCATCCGCACGTCCACCGTGCGCGCACCCAGCTCCGCGGCGGCCTCGAGACCCGCGATCAGCCCGCGGTATTCGGCGACGTTGTTGGTCGCGATGCCCACGCTCTCGCGCCGTTCGGCCAGCACCGCGACGTGATCGGCGGCGAAGACCACCGCGCCGAACCCGGCGGGACCAGGATTGCCCCGCGAACCGCCGTCCGCTTCGACGATCACGTGCTGGTGGCTCACCGGACCTCCTCGGCACCCGGCCGATCGAATCCGCAGATCACAGACCGGATTCCTTGGTGCGCACCAGGATCGCGCTGCACTCGGGGCAGCGCACGACCACGTCGGGCGCCGTCTTCGCGATGCGCGCGATCTCGCCGCGATCCAGTTCGATCCGGCACGCGCCGCACTTGCGGGCCTGCAGCAGCGCCGCGCCGACGCCGCGCTGGGCGCGCTGCTTGTCGTAGACGTCGAGCAGCTCGGCGGGGAACAGCCCGACCAGGTTGGACCGCTCGTCCGTGCGGCTCTGCTGCGCCACATCCAGATCCGCCAGCGCCTCGTCACGCAGCCGCTGCGCCTCGGCCAGCTCCTCCTCGGTCTTGCTCAGCCGCGCGCCCGCGTGGTCGTGATCGGAGGCGGACGCCTCGCGGCGCTCCATCACCTCGAGCAATTCGTCCTCCAGCACGCCGCGCCGCCGCTCCAGGCTGCCCAGTTCGTGCTGGATCTCCGAAAGCTGCTTGGCACCAACCGAACCGGCCGTCAGCATGCCGCGGTCGCGCTCCTCCCGCTTGCGGACCGCGTCGATCTCACCCTCCAGCTTGCGGATGTCGCGATCCAGATCGTCCAGCACGATCTCCACCGCCACCGCGGCGTCCTTGTGCGTGTTGCACTCCCCCTCCAGCCGCGCCACCTCCTGCTGCTCGGGCAGCACGGTGCGCCGATGCGCGATCCGCGTCAGTTCGACGTCGACAGCGGCGAGCTGAAGCAGCTTGGCCTGGATCGGTGGTTCGACATTCAACGCGGACAAACTCCTGAACACTGTGGAAGACGGGTCGGGTATCCGCCGGACGGCGAACGCCAGTGCTCAACCGTACCCCGGCGACGGGGTCGTTGGTTCCGAGACCGGGCCGAGGAATGTCCGGGTCGCGCGATGTGGGCGCCCAGGCCGCCTGATCGGGCGCCGATCCCTGCGTCATGCACTGGCGAACAGCCAGGACCAGCGGCATCGCGTATCGCTCGGCTGGACCGAATCCGCCTGCAACTCCTGATCGACCCGCAGCCGTCCAGCTCCGGCCGAGGGCGCCTGCGAGCCAGGTGAACAGCCGGAATCCGATGGAACCGGCGGCCGATTCCGCGCGTCTTATAGTTACGACGGGGGGAATCACCCGACGCCGATGACAGGGAGAGCTATGCGAACCGCCGACGTCTTACGCACCGTACTTGCGGGTGCGGCTGTCATCGGGTTGGCCGCTGGGTGCGGGTCGACGGTTGGTGGGACGGCCTCGACACCGACGACGACGGTCCGGAATCTGGATGAGATCGAGGTCTACAACCCGTGTACCCAACTCAGCGACGACATACTTCGGGCTACTGGCGTTGATCCCGCCACTAAACGGACCATCACAGATCCGGCGCAAGGACCCGCCGCCTGGCGGATGTGTGGATGGCTCTCGCCTGATCTGCCGTACACGATGCAAGTCGGTTCAACGAGCCATTTGCAGGAGGAAACGCGCTCGAACCCCAAGCTGACCGGAATCAGGGAAGTAGTGATCGGCTCGCGCCCAGGACTGATATCGCAAGACAAGGCGGACGCCAAGGGCTTGATCTGCTATGTCAACTTCCCCGCCGAGCAGGGCATGTTCGAGATTTCGGTGGGCTGGCTGTCGTCTCAGCCCATCACACGGGACCGGTGCGAGTTGGCAATCAAACACGCCCGCGACCTCGAGCCGCACCTACCGAAGTAGCCCATGCGGTGACCGTCCCGAGCCCGACGCCGCATTCGACAAGGGGAGTACACGATGCCGGACGATCTGGTCGGCCAAATACGGAACTGGCAACAACTGAAGCAGCAGGCCATCACTGGTGAGTTCAGCATGGACGAAGGCATAGGGGAGGCGCTGCGTAAACGCTGCGAAGACTTTCGAAAAGCGCTCGATCTCCTGAAACAGGATGCGTTGCTTCTGGATCACCTGGCCGGGTACGGGACCCTTCCCTCCGCACAGCAATTGCAGAAGAAGTTCGAACAGAAGGCTGTGGGCGGTGCCGCCCATGACGCAAACGACTCAGCAGTCAATCGTCTCGACCAGCACCTCGAAGTCGTCCAACTCATGCAGGACACCTATGCCGCCGCGATCGGCAGACTCCAGGAAACCGACCAGGCCGCAGGCAACCAACTGAACGCCCACACCGAAGGGATGAACTGATGCCCTTCTTCATCGCCGCCGCAGCGGTCATCGGCGTCATCGCGGGCGGTGCGGGAATCGCTCGCGCGCAGAACGATTCCCACGAGAACAAGGTCAACGAGACCAACCTCCGGGACTCCGGCGAGGACAAGTGGAATATCGACCGAAGCCACATCCAGAACGAGTGGAACACCCTCAACGGTCAATACGGCGATCGTGCCCCCACGGTGCTGACGGGAATGGAGCCCTTCGACACGTGGTCACACGAGGACATCTGGAAGGCGCTCAACGACCACGAAGGCGGCAAAGGCGTCTCGCAGGCCGACATCAACAGCGGCGCGGACGGTTGGCGGCGCCTGCGTGACCGAGCCGATGAGGCGGTGCGCCTCTTCCGCAGCGGCGTCGACCAGGACATCGAGCAACTCTGGAAGGGTCGCGCCGCCAACGCCGCGATGGAGGCCACCCGCGCCTACACCGACGAGTTCAAGAAGCTGCCGACCAGCTTCCAGCAGGTGGCCAATGGCATCGACCTGCTGCAGGGCTACCTCGATCAGGTCAAGATCTCGATCCCGCCCGCGCAACATGTTTCCGGGTTCGACGAATTCATGGGGCACATTCCGGGCAATGGTGTGCTGAAGCTGGCGCAGCACCGGGCGAACGAGGCCGAAGCCAACGCTCGCGAGATCATGAAACGGATCTATGTGCCGGGCGCCCAAGAGGTGGACAGTCACACGCCCAAGCTCCCCGAACCGTTCAACCCGGTCAGCAACCCTGGCGACAAGCCGAAGGACGAGAACGGTGGCTGGCCGCCGGGCGGTCGACCGGTGAATCCGCCCGGTATCGACGAACCGAGGGACCCCGGTAGCGATCCGAAGAACGAGGAAGGCGACCCGAACCAGCTGAAATCGGATGATTCGAACACGGACCCGCAGAATACGGATCCGGCCGCGACGAATCCCGCGGGCACCGATCCGCAGAGCACAGTTCCGCAGAGCAGCGTTCCGACACCGGCCACACCGAAGTCGTACCTGGAGGACCCGCTCAGCAGACCCGGGCCGGGCTCGCCCGGTTCGCCGGGCTTCCCAGGCGGTCCGGGGCCGGGATCGAATCCCGGCCCGGGAAAGAGCATCCCGGGCGGCAAACCGGGTCAGCCCGGTTTGCCCGGAGGCACGCCGGGCGGACGCGCCGCGTCTCCGGCCGCGGGGCGTGCCGGTATGCCGGGGATGGGCGCCCCGGGTGCGGGACGCCGCGGCGAGGACAACGAGAACGAGCACAAGACGCCGGACTATCTCGTGCAGGACCGCACCACCGAGCTGCTGGGCGTGCAGCCGCGGGTACTGCCGCCGGGCGGGGTCATCGGCGGATGAGCGAAGGTAGAGAGCGAATCGCGCGCATGCCGCAGCCGAGCGCCGGCGAGGCGAAGGCATGAGTGAATGGCGTTGGCAGCTGGACGGTCTCGCGTTCAGCATCGCGATGGAAGCGATGGGCCGGGATCGGCTGCCGTATCCGTTGAGTTTCCGGCCCGAATTCATGGAGTACCAGTCGGATTTCGAGCGGCTTCGCATGCAGACGGCGCAGCGGTTGCAGCCGATCTTCGACGAGCGGCTACACCGTGCGCTCACCGTCTTGCTGGAACCGCAGGTGCGCATCGAAATTCACGGCTTCTACGGTCCGGAGCTGAAGCAGGTCGTGCGGATTCACGCGGGTGTGGTGGATCAGGTCGCGACGATCGCGATGCAGCAACCGGGTCCGGATCGTGAGCACGGCCGCGATGTCGTGCTCACCATGTGTTACTCGCACATGGTGGTTTCGGAGATCGCGGCGCGTTTGCCTCGGTGTCAGGGCGGCGCCCACCAGCCGTTCAGCGCTCGGCGCACGGACATGGACCAGCCGCTGTACTCGCGGCATCCGACGCGTCTCTCGCACGCCGAGGAGGTGAACCGGTTCTTCCGGCGGCCGCGCGTCGGCGCCGGCGAGATCACCGTCTATCCGGGCATCGCCTACGACGCCCGGCCGACGCTGGACGGGCACGCGTTCATCTGGATGGATTACCCGAACGACGGGCGTTATCTGCTGGTCAACCACAGCAGGAACGACTTCAGCATCGCGCCGGGTCCGGCCGACGAGATCATGCGGCAGATTCAGGACCGAATCGACGTGGTGAACCGGGAGCGCACGAACGCGTGGTGATGGCGGATCAACTACCCGATGCGCGCGTCTTGATCGCGTCGCGGGAGATGTAGACGTCGTACTCGCCCGGGGTGGCGATGACGGCATTGCCGTAGGCGGAGCGGACGAACGGGTCGGTCCACCAGGTGCCGTCGCGCATGTCGGCGAAGAAGTCGGCGTCGTCGCCGTTCAGGAAGATGTGGTTCTGGGTGGTGGCGACGCCGTCGAGGCGCTGGCCGTAGAGGCGGGTGACCTTGTAGCCGGAGTGGAAACCGAGAGCGTTCACCCACGGCTCCAGTTCGACGATATTGGCCTGCAGCACCCACAGATCGCCTTGGACTCGGAACTTCTCGCGGCGCTCGGAGTGGTCGTCGTCCCCGTAGAGCGTGAGGTCGACCTCGAGCTGATGGTCTTCGCCCGCGACCTCGCGCACCACCACGTGCGCGGCCTTGATCTCGCCGCTGAGTCCCAGGTACGTCTGCATGAGCGTCGCCACCCAGAGCAGCAGCACCGCGACGACGAGCAGCGCGAGCCCGCCCGCGCCCCGGCCGAGCAGCGCCCGCAGCCCGACCCTGCGCACCTTCACCAGCGCCGAAACGAGCAGCGCCACCGCGATCAGGATCAGCAGGATCAATCCGATCTGCACGATCCCGAAGTCCACCGGGAAACTCATGCGCTAGTTGTACCCGCTTGTGGGCCTTCGATTCCGGCGAACGGGAAGGAACCGGGCCGAACGGGCAGTCCTGTTCGGCTGACCGATCCCGTTCAGCGCGCGTGCGGTATCAGTCCGTCGAACTCACGGTCCACGGATCGGTGCGCAGCGACGATACACGGGTCTCCAGGCCGGGAAGCGCCGCGGCGACAATGCCTTCCGCCTGGGCGCACCAAGGAAATTCGGTGGCCCAGTGCGCGGCGTCGATCAGGGCGGGGCCATCGGTGCGAAGATGCTCGTCGACGGGGTGGTGGCGCAGATCTGAGGTGAGGTAGGCGTCGACGCCCAGGCGGGCGGCGGCGGACAGATAGGAATCGCCCGAGCCGCCGCACACCGCGACGCGCTCGATCACGCGGTCCGGATCGCCCGCGGCGCGCACGCCCCAGACGGTGGCCGGGAGGGCGGCGGACACGCGAGCGGTGAAGTCGCGCAACGATTCCGGTTCCGGCAGGGTGCCGACGCGGCCGAGGCCGAGGCCCGAGCGCAGGGCGGCGCGTTCGGTGACGTGATAGGCCGGGTCCTCGTACGGATGGGCGGCCCGCAGCGCGGCCAGCACGGCGGAGCGGGCCGCGGGCGGGGCGACGACCTCGAGGCGATCCTCGTCGACGCGCTGCAATTCGCCGACCGCGCCGATCGCCGGATTCGCGCCGGGCATGGGCCGGAACTGGCCGACGCCGGGCACCCGGAGCGCGCACTCGTGGTAGTTGCCGCTGCCGCCCGCACCCGCGGCGAACAGCGCGGCGAGCACCGCGTCGGTGTGGGTGCGCGGGACTTGGACCACCCAGTTGTCCACGGCGGCGGTGGGTTTCGCGTCCACGGGGCCGGTCACCGTCAGCCCGATGGCCGCGGCGAGGGCGTCGGAGACGCCGGGATCGGCGGAGTCGGCGTTGGTGTGTGCGGTGAACAGGGCGCATCCGGAACGGATGAGGCGATGCAGGAGCGCGCCTTTCGCGGTGTCGGCGGCCACGGTGTCGACGCCGCGCAGCAGCAGCGGGTGATGCACGACCAATGCCTGTGCGCGCCAGTCGATGGCCTCGTCGACGACGGCGGCGGTCGCGTCCACCGCAAACAACACCCTGCTGACCTCGTCGTCCGGATCACCGCACACCAGCCCGACCGAGTCCCACGACTCCGCCAACCTGGGCGGATACGCCCCGTCCAACACCCCGATGAGATCCGCCAGCGTCGTCACCATCCGCCTACCTCGCTCCTCCCGCACTCCCGAACCCGGCGTATACCGGCCGCCCCCATCATCCCGCCGCGACTGTCGGCGCTCGACATCGCACCCGGTTCGTATCCACCCGCACGAGGCAGCGCCAGCAGGATGGGCGACCACTCGAACCCCAGCCAGCCAGCGGTCGCCCGGCTGTGCACCCTTCCGCCCCCGATCCGACTCCAGTTCCGCCCAGCACCGCCCCCTCGCGCAGACGCGGCAATCGACAGGAGAGAAAAGGCGGCAAATTGTTCGTCGCCAGCCACCATTTCTCTCACGTCGATCGCGTGGAACCGCCATTTCTCTACTGACGGGAGAGAAATGGCGGTTGCGTGCCGTGCGTTCCTGCCGAGACCGGACCCACTGCGACCGCCGACCGTCCCATGACCCAGGGTTGGTTGCTACACGCGACCGGGCGCGATGCGGATAGCCGCACACAATCGATCCACGACGGCCTCGGCCTCACTGGTCACGCGAAGGTCGACGGGTGCGTCCGAACCGGCACCAGCGGCCGTCTCGAGACCCAGACGTCGCTACACGCGGCCAGGAGCGGTACGGATAGCCGCGCACAAACGATCCACGGCGGCCTCGTCCCGCACCGCCACGCGCAGGTGGTCGGGCCCGAGCCCGGGGAACGTGTCGGCCCTGCGCACCGCGATGCCTCGGGCGGCCAGGTGCTCGCGCAGCAGTTCGCCGCCGGGAACATGCAGAAGCAGGAAAGGCCCGTGGGCGGGCGTGTGAACGTGCAGACCAAGAGCGGTGAGGCGTTCGATCATCGCTTCGCGCGCGACGGCGAGGGTGGTCGCGTGGCGCTGGGCTTCAGCGACGGCGGAGGGTTCGGCGGTGGCGGCGATCGCCTCGAGTTGGAGTGCGCCGAGGGGCCAGAGCGGGCGGCCGTGGTGGAGGCGGGCGAGGAGATCGGGAGCGCCGAGGAGATAGCCGCAGCGCAGTCCCGCGAGCGCCCAGGTCTTGGTGAGGCTGCGCAGCACGAGGATGTCGGGGGTGGCGGTGGTCGCGAGGGATTCCGGTTCGCCGGGGACGGCGTCGGCGAAGGCTTCGTCGACGACGATCACGCGGCCGGGGCGGCGCAGCGCGCGGAGGGTGTCTGCGGGGTGCAGGACCGAGGTCGGGTTGGTGGGGTTGCCGAGGACGACGAGATCGGCGTCGTCCGGCACCGCGGACGGATCGAGGGTGTAGGGCGGCTCGAGCAGCACCCGGGTGACCGGCACACCGGCTTGCCGCAGCGCGAGTTCCGGTTCGGTGAACGACGGGTGCACCACCGCGGCGAGGCGCGGAGCGAGCTTCGGCAGTATCGCGAATCCTTCGGCCGCGCCCGCC
>NZ_BDBP01000040.1 GCF_001613045.1 Nocardia lijiangensis NBRC 108240
CCGCCCGGTGCGGGCTTCGCGGGAGTGGCTTCCGGGGCCCGGCGTGGTGAGGCTTGCGTCCCGCTGCGCAGGGGAGCGTGCGGCGCACCGCGCTGCGGGCCCTCAGGGGCGTTGTGCGGCGGAGCCTTCGGTGCACCGCGCTGAGCGGTCTCGTGCGCGTTTCGCTGAGCGCCGTCGCTCGCCCGTTGTGGACCGTCAGCCGCGCGGCGCTGTGGACTCTCGGGCGCACCGCGCTGTGGACTCTCGGGCGCTCCGCGCTGTGGACTCTCGGGCGCTCCGCGCTGTGGACCCTCCGGCGCGCGACGCTGTGGACTCCCGTGCGCTCCGCGTTGTGGACCCTCGGGCGCACCGCGCTGCGGGCCTTCGGGCGCGCGGCGTTGCTGCGGAGCCGGTCCCTCGGGCGCGCGGCGTGCTGCGGTGGGATCTGCGGGGTGGACCGGTGCTGCGGGACCCGGCGCGCTCTCCGCGCGGCGATCGGGGCGGCCACCGTTGTCTGCGCGGCGCCTGCGGCCGATGCGCTCGCTGTCGACCTTCTCGACCAGATCCTGGACCGTCAGCGGCGTGGAGCCCGCGTCGGCCGCCGCTTCGGTGTGCCGCGAGCGGCGGGACGTCCGCGCGCCGTCGCGTTCGGGGTTCTCCTCCGTGGGATAGCGCTCCCACGGGGCGCGACCTCCGGGCCCTGGCGCACGCCCGTGCCGATCGTCACCCACCAACGAACCTCGCTTTTCCGTCTTTGCTGCCGCCGGCGCCGAGCTCGAACCAGCATGACCGATTTCGCCAATGATAACGATTCCGCCACGGCGGGCCAGTCCGGAGCGAGATCGAATACGCCGCAAAGCCGTTTGCAATTCGCTGTTGTTCGGTAACCGGATGGTAGCGAAATCAGCGCCGAAACAGCCGTTACCAGGCCGGTTCCGGCGTGTGTCGGTTTGCCCGTGCCGATGGCGTCGTGTTGTGCTCGGTCAGCCGCCGCTGTGCATCACGTCGGCCGCCGTCGGCACGGCGGGATCATCCGGATCGTCGAGCCAGCCGTGCGGCAGCGCGACCTTGCCGGGCGAACCCTGCCGCCCGCGCGGTCCCTCGGCGTCTTTCGGGAACGGTGCGGCCGGTTCGAGCTTGCCGATCAGGTCGCCCAGTTCGGTGAGACTGGACACGGTGGCGAAGGCGCGGCGCAGATCCGCACCGACCGGGAAGCCCATCAGGTACCAGGCCATGTGCTTGCGCAGATCGCGCATGGCCTTCTCCTCGCCGAGGTGTTCGGACAGCAGCGCGCCGTGCCGGTACAGCACCTCGCCGACCCGGCCGAGGTTCGGCGGCTCCGGCAGTTCCAGGCCGCGCAGCGCCGCCTGCAGCTCGGCGAACAGCCACGGCCTGCCGAGGCAGCCGCGACCGACGACCACGCCGTCGCATCCGGTCTCCGCCATCATGCGGACCGCGTCGTCGGCGGAGAAGATGTCGCCGTTGCCCAGCACCGGGATGGTGGTCACCGCCTCCTTCAGCCTGGCGATGGCCGACCAGTCCGCCTGGCCGGAGTAGCGCTGGGCGGCGGTGCGCGCGTGCAGCGCGACGGCCTTGGCGCCCTCGGCCTCGGCGATGCGGCCTGCGTCCAGGTAGGTCAGGTGCTCGTCATCGATGCCGATGCGGAACTTGACCGTCACCGGCACGCCCGCAGGTTCGGCGGCGCCGACCATGGCGCGCACGATCCGGCTGAACAGTGCCCGCTTGTAGGGCAGGGCTGCGCCGCCGCCGAGGCGGGTCACCTTCGGCACCGGGCAGCCGAGGTTGAGGTCGATGTGATCGGCCCAGCCCTCGCCGACGATGATGCGCACCGCCTCGCCGAGCGTGGCCGGGTCGACGCCGTAGAGCTGCATCGAGCGCGGGTGCTCGTCCTCGTCGAAGGACATCATGTGCAGCGTCTTCTCGTTGCGCTCCACCACGGCGCGCGCGGTGATCATCTCGCACACGTAGATGGAGGTGGCGCTGCCGAACTCGCGGCACAGCTTGCGGAAGGCCAGGTTGGTGATGCCCGCCATCGGCGCGAGCACCACCGGTGGATCGACCGGATACGGCCCGATCCGCAGCGTGGCCGGCGCTTCGGTAGTCATCGTCACGCGTTCCAGTGTCTCATCAGGGCGTGCTCGGTCCGGCGGCGCCGTCGCGTGACGTGCGCTGATTCACTGGCCAGGCCGGGGAAGCTCTGGGTTCCGGTCAGGCGAGGCAACACCTCGACCGCGGCGGAATGCGTTCGACGGCTTAGTCTGGGACAGTCACCTGTATCCACACGACATCGGAGTATCCATTGCCAGCCGAGGACATCGAATCGGGCACGCCCGACGAGGACAAGGCCGCCGCCACGGAACAGCGTGAGAACACGTCGGACGTGCGCGTCGAGAAGAAGGACGATCCAGCCCCCGCCCCGAAGTCCGGCGCCACTGTCTCCATCCCGGTGTCGTCGGTGCTGTGGGGAGCCGCCGTCGGCTTTCTCGGCGTGCTGACCGTACTGTTCGCCGTCCTGTGGTGGTCGGCAAAGAGCGATCTCGACGAACAGAATCAGCGAGCGGCCGACGACCGCCGCGCCGAACAGGTCGCCACCGATTACGCGGTCGGCGCCGCGACCGTCAATTATCAGGACATCAATGCGTGGATCGGCAAGTTGAAGGCCAATACAACCCCGCAGCTTGCGAACAAATTCGACGCGACGGCGCCCAAGCTGGAGCAGATTCTGGTCCCGCTGAAGTGGACCTCCACCGCCTCGCCCATTTCCGCCAAGGTCGTTTCCGGGGACAACGGCGTCTACAAGGTGAATGTCTTCGTGAACGTCAGTTCCACGAATGCGCAGAGCCCCGAGGGCGCGCAGACCACGGTCACCTACAACGTCACGGTGGACGAGAACTCCGACTGGAAGATCACCGATGTCGGCGGTACCGACGGCGCATTGCCGTTGAACTGACATTGCCGTCGAACTGAATAGCGGCCGGACAAAAGGGCGCCGCCGCCGGAATGATTCCGGCGGCGGCGCTTGCTTTTAGCGATTCATCACATCGCGGCGGCACCGGCGAGTTCGCGCTTCTTGGCTTCGCGGGCCAGCATGCGGTCGCGCTGCTCCTCGAACTTGTCGACGTCCTTGCTCAGCTTCTCCAGGAAGTTGCCGAGCCGCTCGCGGACTTCCTCGCCGCGCGCGGTGAAATCATCGCGCTCGAAGATGTTCCACTTCTTCAGCACGGGCTGCACCACCTCTTCGAGGTGCTGGCGCAGGTCGTAGATGCCGTGCTTGGCCATCAGCACGCCGTTGCGGCGGAAGTTGGGCATGCCGGCGCCGGGCATCTGGAAGTTCTCCAGGATCAGCGTGATGGCCTCGATGGCCTGGTCGGGCGCCAGGTCGAGGGCCGCGCCGCACATGTTGCGGTAGAAGATCATGTGCAGGTTCTCGTCGGCGGCGACGCGCTGCAGCATGCGGTCGGCGATCGGGTCGTCACAGACCTTGCCGGTGTTGCGGTGCGAGACGCGGGTGGCGAGTTCCTGGAAGGTCACGTAGGCCACCGAGTGCAGGAAGCCGGCGTCGGCCTCGGTGGGGGAGGCGAAGCCGTTGGTCATGTGGACCATGCGGGCCTCTTCGAGGGCGACCGGGTCGACGCCGCGGGTGACCACCAGGTAGTCACGCATGACGATGCCGTGCCGGTTCTCCTCCGCGGTCCAGCGCCCCACCCAGGTGCCCCACGCGCCGTCCATGGAGAAGTTCTCGGCGATCTCGCGGTGGTAGGAGGGGAGGTTGTCCTCGGTCAGCAGGTTCGTGATCATGGCCGCCTTGGCGACCTCGCTCAATCGGGACTGCTCCGGGTCCCAGTCGACACCGCCGAGTGCCGCGAAGTTGCGGCCGTCGTCCCACGGGACGTAGTCGTGCGGATGCCATTCCTTTGCCAGGGAGAGGTGCCTGTTGACGTTTTGTTCGGCAACCGGCTCCAACTCCGTGAGCAGCTCGAGTTGAGTCAGATCCCTTGCCATGTAATAGCCCTTCATTGAGTGCGTGCACGCTTGCAGGTCGTCCCCCCGGGTAGACCGTGCTGATGCGGCCATACCTTACGGCACCGTAGGTGTGATGCGAAGCGCATACAGCGGACAATCGGTGCCCGGTGATGCACTTCATACGTCGTCATTGACGGTCGGCGCACCAAACGAGTGTAAGCCGCGTCGAGCTTTGCGTCCGGTGACAGAAGACACGTAGGCCCGCAGCGATCTGTCTATCGCTGCGGGCTCGATGGCGTTAGCTCACCGTGGCGCGAACTCGGTCTCGCAGCTTTTGTCGCGGAGCGCGGTGCCCAGTTCGCCGCCCACGAGGGTGGCCCCGCACCTTGTCCAGCGCAGCGCAGGGCACGCCGGGGCCGGTCGCCTTCTCGACCGGCGCCGCCCCGATCGCGCCGCTCTCGCTTGCCGCTGCCGCCCTCTTGGGATGCCGCCGAGGTGAGGTGCGCCGATCACGCCGCCCGACGAGAGGGCTTGCGCCTGCGGGGTGGTCGCAGTGCCGCCCGCCTGCTCGGCCGAATAGTCGACACGATCTGTGAGGGTGGGCAGCAGCTGGGCCATCACCTTCGACCGAGCCCGGGTCGCGCTGGTCCGGGGGCGCCCCCTCCTGTTGCGCGTTCGGCCTGCGCGCCCCCGAATGGGAGCTGGGGCGCGGTGGCCTCGTCGACATCGAGCTTTGCGTGATCCGGGCAATCGGAACATTGGAGGGCAATTCGTCGAAGGAGTCATCGGCTCCGCTTCTTTCGACGGATGCTCCGGGTCTGCCGGTGACGCACTCGGGATAGGGGAAAGCCGCTCGGAGTGTGGGTTTCGCGGTTGCTGCAGAGAAGCGCAATACCCCGGCGAGAACGGCGCTACTCCGGAAACGCCGCAGGCGCCCGGAGCGATTCCGGGCGCCTGCGGCGGTGTGCCCCCAGTAGGGCTCGAACCTACGACCTGCGGATTAAAAGTCCGTAGCTCTACCAACTGAGCTATAGGGGCGCGAAGGGCAAGTGTAGTGCGCTGTGTCCGTATCGCCCAACTGGGGCGGCGGCTGGTCGGCACGCGCGGGGTTCGGCGGGTGGCGGTCGTGCGCGCGGCACGGTTCGACGCGCGCCCGCGGGTGCGGTAACAAGGGAAGCGTGCGCGGCGATGCTGCCGGTAAACATTTGGCACCCAGCTTTGTTCATTCCTCCGATACCTGGATATCATCCAATCATGTTGGCTTCCAGGGACTTTGGATTTACAGAGGGCGGGAGACCGAAGCTCGGGGGAGCGCGCGGGCGGCGCGGGCGGTGGTCGCGCGGAGGGCGGACGGCCGCCGAGCCTGCCGGTCGGCTCGGGTGAACGGCGCTGGCATGCTGGCGAATTCGGAAATCCGGCATGCGCACGATTCTGATTGCGCAATGTTTGCTGTAACAGATATCCGAACTCGGCGGCTACCTGACTCTTCGGTTTGCCGCGTGTCGGTACGCGTTTCCGGGTACGGTGACGCCTTGGTGAATTCCGGAAGAATCGCCGCCACGCCCGGCGAACTGGAATTCGGCTTATCGTTGTTGTGCCCGAACGTGTCGCGACCGGTACGGCCGATCGTGGCGAACAAGGAGTCGATGCCGCAGGAGGCTGATCCGAGACGAGTTTGCCCGGGTGCGCACCCCCTGCGGCGCACCCGGGCAGGCAAACTATACCAGCTGGTGTGTTTCAGGTTTTTCGCAAGTTTTCGTACCGAAAGTTTGAAACTGGGCGAAAACCCGGTTTGAAGTATTGATAAAACTCATAACTTCGCGTCAAGGGTTCGTTCCTATGGGGGGCACCGATTGGCGGCGAGTAGGCTTCGGAGGCGTTTCGAGCATGGCACGGCAGCAAGAGCGGGCCCGCCGGACACGTGCGGCGATTATCAGGTCCGCCGCCGTTGAGTTCGGGAAGAGCGGCTATGCCGCTGCATCGCTCAACCGCATATTGGAAGGTTCACGCGCGACCAAGGGGGCGATGTACTTCCATTTCGATTCCAAGGAAGATCTGGCCCGCGCGGTACTGGAAACGGCGGTGGAGCGGTATCGGTCCTCGGCCGAACGCTGGCTCGCCAGAACCGATCTCGGCCCGCTGGACACCCTGCACGGGATGATCGACGAGATGGCACTGCGGCTGGAGCACGACATCATCGTGCAGGCGGAGTACCGCTTGATCATCGAGCCGGACTTCTACCGCGACGTGCAGACCGGCGGTGGTCGCATCCTCGGCCGCGCGACCAGGGTGCTGGCCGTGCGTGCCATCGAGCACGGGCAGCTGCGCGCTGACGCCGACCCAGACCGGTTCACCAGAACGCTGGCCGCCGGCCTGGCGGGGCAGCGCTACATGCTCGACCTCCTCGGCGGCGCGACCGATCTGCGCTCGCGCTTCCGGGAGGTGCTCGAGGTGGTGGTCGAGTCGATGTCCACCCCGGAGTGGGGCGCCGCGTTCCGGGCCGACGGGTGGCGGGCGTCCGCCCGGCTGGAAGAGCTCGGTCTGGGCCTCTGACCAGCTGATTTGGGAAACTCGGCGAGACTGTCATAAGCTATGCGAGCTCCCAACGGACACCCGTTGAAAGCCGGTCCGGAGAGATCCGGGACGAGCCCCCTTCGTCTAGCGGCCTAGGACGCCGCCCTTTCAAGGCGGTAGCGCGGGTTCGAATCCCGTAGGGGGTACGGTCTTCGGATCGTTGGAAGCACAGCAAGGCCCTGTGGCGCAGTTGGTTAGCGCGCCGCCCTGTCACGGCGGAGGTCGCGGGTTCGAGTCCCGTCAGGGTCGCAAGTAGGGGCGCCGGAGAAATCCGGCGCTTCGCGTATGGCATTCGGAGCGAGTGCCTGCGGCCAGGTAGCTCAGTTGGTACGAGCGTCCGCCTGAAAAGCGGAAGGTCGCCGGTTCGATCCCGGCCCTGGCCACCACATCCCCTCGCCGATCCGGTGGGGGGATTTTTCGTTTCAAGCTGTTGGCGCCATATGGGTAGTGGCCGGAGTGTGACATGGGTCTCCTCGGCGCCCGTGGTCGTCCGTAATGTCTGGGTCGTGTGGAGTATCGCCGCCCTGTCTGTTGTCAGTTGTGTCCTCATCGCCTACGGCTTCGCGGTTGGCCTACCGAAGGATTGAGCCCGGTGCGGTGGATCGGTCACTCCGCGTCCCCGCGCTGAAGAACCCGCTGTGTACTCGCGCCCACTGTGGCGCGTCTCAGGAAGACGGGTGGTCGACTACTCGTTCGGGCCGCCCCCGGCCTCCCTACCTTTGGATCACGTCGAATGCCGACCCGGTGTCGGCGAGACAGCACAGATCCCGGAGGTGTGGAGATGGACCACGACAGGGGAGCGGGACGCGTCGCGCGGAGGTCGGAACTCACGGCGGCGCGGCATCGTCTCGGACTGGACGTGCCCGCGCCGGTCGACCTGAATCAGGCGACTGTCCGCGAACTCGGAAATCAACCCGCGATCGGAAAGACGTTGGCGGGGAGGATAGCTCGGTGGCGGAAGGGCCGGACCGTGCGAACGCCCGCGGATCTGTTGCACGCGGGTCTGATCACGTCGCGGCGTCTGCGCGAGCTCGAGCACGTCGCGTACGGTGACGTGCCGGTGCGGCCGATGGTCACCGGCATCGAAGGCCCCTCGCACATCTACGTCGGCGAGGAGTTCGCGGTGGACGTCCGGTTCCGCGGCGGCATCGTCGCGGCGGCGATTCTCTCGCTCGACATCAGGTTCCCGTCGGGCGCGATGCGGCGCGCGCACTTCCGGCTCACGGTGGAGGAGATCGAGCGCGGTGCGATCACGGTCGGCGGCATCGTCTCGGGCGAGTCGGGCGAGCTGCACGTCTACGCGACGCTGCGGGATGCCGACGGCGGCGTGCACGAGTACGTGACGAGTTTCGGCGTGTTCACCAGGAATCCCGTCCAGATCTTCGTCACGCCAACGTACTTCACCCAGTCCGGGGTCGCGGGTGCGCCGAAGTTCGACTTCGGTCAGCGTCGCTGGTACTGCTACGCCGACGTCCGCTGGGTGAACGGCGAGAACCGGCCGGTCGATCTCGGCCGTGCCGTCACGGTACGGATGACCAATAGCGGTACGGAGATCGGCACGTTCACCTTCAACCTGTCGAGCAACGTCGTGATACCGGCACGCTCGACCGTCTACGGGAGCTGGCACACGTATCACGACGAGGGCAGTGCCGCGTTCAATGTGTTCCACGCCAAGGGCGATCTGACCTACACCTACAGCATGAGTGGCTCCGGATTCACGCCGACGCGCGCGCAGGTGTGGCGGACGATGCGCACCCTCGGCTACAACATCATCAGGGTCGGCGATTTCACCCAGGCCGAGCGCGACGAGTATCGCCGCGCCGCCGCCGACATCGCCTCCGGCATCTTCCGATCCCGCGATATGACAGTGCACGGCGTCGAGCTCTACCGGATCGAGGGCACGCCGGAGATGGACGCGGACAGGGCGCGGTTCCGCTTCATCGACAGTCAAGACGAGATCAACCAGCTGCGCAGCAGATACACGGTGGACAACTGGTATCTGGACGTCTTCTTCGTCGAGGGCCGCTGGGACGGCGCGTTCGGCAGTTCGCCCACCGACGGTCCCGTCGACAAGCAGGGCGACGGCAGCGGCCTGGTCCTGCGCAGGGACGGCGACACGGTGAATCTCGGACAGACCTTCGCCCACGAGGCCGGGCACTACCTCGGCCTCGAGCACGCCGACGAAGAGGACGGGTGTGCCGACACCGATCCCGCCTCGCCGGACATCGACGACAACTTCATCTTCTCGGCGTCGCGCCGGGACAGCGACGTGATCACCGGCTGCCAGATCAATCGGATGCGCAAGCACGGCTTGGTGCGCTCGGTAACCCCGTAGGGAGACAAACATGGACAAGCGTGACTTTCCGTCGGATCGTCCGGTTCCTTCCGAGCCGGCCAACGGATCGGCCGACGGCGTCTACGACGAGCCGCTGCCGCCGCGGGCCGCCGACGTGGGGCCCGAGGGGAACTGGACCGCGGGCGAATCGGATTCGCCCGCCGATCTGCGCCTGCGCGTCGAGCAGTTGCTGCTGCGGCGCGAACCGCCGGCCGCCGATACGTGGGAAGCCCTCGGCCCCGACGCGGCCGGATTGCTCGTGCGGATGATCGACGATCCCGCGATCGGACGCAGGCCCGCGCTGCGCGACCGGGTGATCGCGACGCTCGGGCAACTCGGTGTGCTCGGCGCGATTCCCCGGCTCGGCGAGATCATGCTCGATCGCGCGGAGGGCGCGGCCACGCGCGCGCTCGCCGCCAACGCGACCGGTCGAATCGGCGCGCGGGAGGGGACGGCGACCCTCGCGCGGGCGGCGGGAGACAAGGACGAGATGGTGCGCAGGCAGGTCGCCTTGGCGCTGGGGCGCATCGGTGACGTCGACGCCGTCACGCATCTGCTCGCGCTCAGCACCGACTCGTCGGCGATCGTGGTCGAGGCGGCGCAGGACGGATTGCGCCGTTCCGCGGCCGACATCGAGGTCCCAGACCGGCCTGACGCGGCCGAACGCCCCGAGCCTCGGTCGCCCGCCCCCGAGAAGCATCGCTGACGTTCGATCGGTCCGGTCCGCTGCCCGAAACTGCGGGCCGGGTGGTCGGCGAAATGGGATGCTGGGGTCATGGCTGAACGGTGGTACTACTGCTTGAAGCACCAGCGTGCCGAGAAGGGACGCCAGTGCTGGTTCCGGGATCGGATGGGCCCGTACCCGGACCAGGCCACGGCCGAACGCGCGCTGGACATCGTGCGGGCGCGCAACGAACGCGAGGACGCGCGCGACCGCGCCTGGCGCGACGGCGACTGACACCCTGCTGCGCGACAACCGATTTCGCTCGCGAAGCCGGGCGGATCGGGCCGCCGCCGAACCGTCGCCGCAGGTCCGTGACTTGATCTTGGTCCGGGTCCCGGCGCGCAATACCCTTGACACCGCGTGCAGCCGCTCAGGCGCCCATCAGGTCCATCGAGTACGGTTTCTCAGAATCTTACGAGTGCTCGGTGGTCCAGCGTGGGCTGCGGGCTGGACCAGGTGAGCAGGGAGGGCGACCCTTGAGGGTTACCGTTGTTGTGCCGACCTACAACGAGCGGGAGAATCTGCCGGTTGCGGTGGAGCGGCTGACGGCGCTGCCGGTGCCCGACCTGCACGTTCTCGTCGTCGACGACAATTCGCCGGACGGCACCGGGGAGGTCGCCGACAAACTGGCCGCCGAACTGCCCAACGTGGTCGGCGTGCTGCACCGCACGGAGAAGGACGGTCTCGGCCGCGCCTACATCGCGGGCATCACCCGGGCGCTGGACGAGGGCGCCGACGTGGTGATCCAGATGGACGCCGACCTCTCGCACCCGGCCGAGGTGATTCCGGCCATGCTGGAGAAGCTGCGCGACACCGAGGCCGGCGTTGTGCTCGGCTCCCGGTACGTGCCGGGCGGCTCCACCGCCGCGGAGTGGAAGTGGTACCGCAAGGCGCTCTCGGCCTGGGCGAACTTCTACGTGAACCTGATCCTGCGCCTCGGTGTGAAGGATGCCACCGCAGGCTTCAAGGCGTGGCAGGCCGACACGTTGCGCGCCATCGATGTGGCCTCGATCCGGAGCAACGGCTACTCGTTCCAGGTCGAGATGAACTACCGCACGGTCAAGCAGGGCTTCGCGATCGCCGAGGTGCCGATCCGGTTCGAGGAGCGCACCCTGGGCGCCTCGAAGATGAGCCTGAAGGTGCAGCTGGAATCGGCGCTGATGCCGTGGAAGCTGCTGTTCGGCCGCTCGGTCTGATCGCCAGGCTCGGGCACCGCAGACGACAGCGCCCCGCCTCCGGAGAACGGAGGCGGGGCGCTGGTGCGTCCGGGGATCGCTCGGGCGGGTTCACCGTTCGGTCAGCTGCTTGCGCAGGCCCTCCATACTCACCACGATGACCGGCACCAGCACCACGTGCATGACCGACAGGGCCACGGTCGACGCGGTGTCGAAGGTGGCCGCGACCGTGGCCGCGATAGTGACGAGGGTCAGCGCCGAGCCGACCACCTCGGCCACTCGCAGCACGCCCACCCAGCGGTAGGACAGCAGCGCGGCGGCGGTCAGTCCGACCAGCAGCGGCACGGCGGACATGACGATGACACCGCCCGGCGCCACGTCCTGGGTGGTCGTGCCGTCGACCATGATGAAGGAGCCGCCCGCCGCAGCGCCGATCGACCAGACGACGAGATTGGCCAGCACCGCCGCGGCCACCGCGCCCAGGACGGCGACCGGGCGGATCAGTGCGGGGATCTGGATGGTGTGTGCGGTGGTGACGTGCGCGACGGACATGACGGTCTCCTGAGGTGAAGCTGTGATTTCGTTGTGAGACCTATCTTGGAACCTCAAGATTTGTTGAGGTCAATCGCTGTGGCGCGCTGTGTGTTCCATCTCACCCGACGCGGTGACCGGCCAGTTCAGCAGCGTTTCGAGGAAGAGCCCGCGCACCGCCTCGACCTGCTCGTTCATCGCCGCGGGATCCCAGTCGCGCACATCGATCGGGGGGAGAATCGCGACGTCCACCGTCCCGCGGCGCGCGATCATCGAATTGCGCCAGGAGATTTCGCCCGCGTTGCGGATCACCACCGGGATCACCGGCACGCCCGCCTGGTGGGCGATGTGGAAGGCGCCCTTCTTGAACGGGCCGACTTCCGGTGTGTACGAACGGGTTCCCTCGGGTGAGACCGCGATCGACAGCCCGCCGCGCAGCGTCGCGACCACCGGCGCCAAGGCCGCCTTGGCGCGGTGGGTGTCCGAGCGGTCGATGAAGGTCACGCCGACGAAGCGCATCAGCGGCCCGAAGATCGGGTTGCGGGTCAGCTCCTTCTTGCCGATGCCGGTGACCGCGCCACCGAGCACCTTCGGCACGATGATCACGTCGAACTGGCTCTGGTGGTTGAACAGGAACACGGCCGGGCGCGGCGCGCGCGCGTGCTCGGCGCCGGTCACCCGGATGCGCACGCCCAGCGCCCGCAGCGTCGCGCCGGTGCCGTAGGCCATGAGCGCGTCGGCCATCTTCCTGCGCTGCCCGGTGTACGACTTGGCGAGCACGCCGAACACCGCGCCGCCGAGCAGCGCGGCGAAACCGGCGATCGTGCGCAGGTAGTCCAGCGGCCGCGGCGCTTGGCGCGGCCGGAAGGCCAGAGACGGCCAGGCGTTGCCGGTCGCCGTCGCGGCGAGCTTGCGTTCCGGGTTCACCGCGACGGGATGACCCACCAGCGCGAGCAGCGGCAGGTCGGCGACCCCGTCGGTGTAGGCGTAACTGCGGCTCAGGTCGATGCCGTTGGCCGCGGCGAACGAGCGCACCGCGTCGGCTTTGCCGTTGCGCCACAGGGTTTTCCCCTCGGCGTAGCCGGTCAGCACGCCGTCGCTGGTGGCCATCTCTGTGCACAGCACGTGTGCGATGCCGAGCGCCGTGGCGGTGGGCGCCACTTGGAACCGCGTCAGCGAGCTGGTCAGCACCACGGTATGCCCAGCCGCCTCGTGCGTCCGGATCAGTTGCCACGCTTCGGGATACAGGTGGCCGTAGATGGCGCGGCGGAACAGGCGCACGCCGAGCTCGTCGAGTTCGTCCTCGGTCCGTCCGGCCATGGCATGCGAGGCCTGCTGCAGGAAGCGGCTGTACTCGCCGTCGGTGAGGCCGTTGCGGATGCTGCCGAGCAGCGTCGCGGAAAGGCCTCCAGCGCCGCGGCCGCGCAGCGCCCTGCGATACAGCGGCGGCCGAGCGAAACCGTCGACGACGGCGCCGCCGAAGTCGAAGACGGCGGCGATTTCCGGCCCCTGCGGCCCGGACCGGATGGCGGACAGCATCGTGTCCAGATCGGTGGGTGAATTCGCGGGGCCGCCTTCGGAATCGGCGGCCGGGCGTGCGGCGGCCCGGCTCATCGCGTCCCCAGCCCCGGGATGTTGGAGGGGTCGAGGGCGGCGGCCTGCGCGATCCGCGCGCCGATGCCGCGCAGGTAGTCGGCGAATTCGATACGGCGCGAGGTCAACTCGGCGCGGTCCTTGGCCGAGGTGGCCGCCGGCCCGAGCAGTCCGCGGTTGTCGGCCAGTTTCAACGCGCTGCCGAACAGCTCGGTGGACACCGATTCCGGGCTGTGCAGGCGCTGCTGGAGCAGCATCTGCCTGCCCACCGACACGCATTCGTCGAGGAACTCCTTGTGGTCGATGGCGACGCCGGGGTCACGGGCGGCCAGCCGCTCGGCGACCACCAGTTGCGCATCGAAGAACGAGCGCAGCACCCGGTGGGCCATCGTGAATCCGGACGCGGTGAGCTTTCCGAGAATGTCGGTGCCGAGGGTGTCCTTGCGGCTGCGCGCGTTCCAGTCCGGATCGACGAGCAGCACTTCGGCGGTGATCTGGGCGGTGAACTCCGTGCGGTCCGGGAAGAAGAACTCGAACTTCAGCAGATCGCGCAGCCGGAACGCCTCGTCCCAGCCGGTGCTGAGCTGGTCGGGCGTACCCGAGTCCACCGCGGCCAGGATCGACAGCTCCAGAATCGCCCTGTTCACGAACCAGTGCACGGCGCTGTTGCGGTAGAAGGCCGCCTCCAGGTGGGCGCCGCTCTCGATCGAATACACCGGCTCCAGACCGCCGCGATAGACGGTCACCACCTTGGCCAGCGAAAGCTGTTCCAGCACAACGGCCAAACTCTGCTCGTCGCGCAACGCGTCGAGTTCGCCGCTGGGCAGTCCGCGCTTCTCGATATAGCCAAGCACCGGCGCGAGCAACGCGCGCACCTCGCCGAGGGTGAGCGCGCGCTCGTCGACGCCGAGCAGGGCCAGCGTGGCCAGCGCGTTGACGGTGATCGGGGTGACCGCGTTGATCCCGACGGCGATCTCGAAGGCGAGGCGCTGCACCGCCTTTCGCTCCCGCTGCGCGGTCTCCGGATCGGTGTCGGCGATCGGCTCGGCGACGGAATCGGTGTGGTGCAGGGGAATCGAGACGCGCGGCGGGGTGAGCGGGTCGCCGTTCGCGGCCAGCCGTTCGCGCGCCGAGAGCGGCGCGCCGAAGCGCACGTAGACCCGGCCCGCCGAATGCTGCTGACTGCGGATGTAGCGCGCCATCCAGGCCAGCCCCTCCGGCTTCTTGGTGCCGCCCGACTGTTCGGTGGCGATGGCGCCGAGCTCGTTGAGCCGCTCGTAGGTGATCGAGACGGGCACCAGCAGCACGTCGTCGACGCGGTCGGCGCGCACCGCGGCGGCGAGGTAGTTGAGCAGGCCGAAGCGCGGCGGGCGCAACTTGCCGGTGCGGGTGCGGCCGCCCTCGAAGTACCACTCCAGGTTGAAGCGCTTGGCCACCAGGTAGGCGAAGTACTCCTCGACCACCGCCTTGTAGACCTCGTCGTCGCCGAAGCTGCGCCGGATGAATACGGTGCCGGTGCGCCGCGCGATCGGGCCGAGCGGCCAGAACCGCAGATTGGCGCCGCCGATCACGTGGTTGGGTGGAAAGTCGTTGCGGGCCAGCACATCGCCGAGCACGAACGCGTCCACGTAGGAGCGGTGCGAGGGTAGGAAGATCAGCGGATGGCGGCGGTTGAGCGCGCGCAGCGCGGCCAGCCCCGACTCGTCGGTGTCGACCTTCCACGTCGAGGCGTGCACCGGGCGCATGGCCTGGGTGAACAGGTCGGAGACCAGCCTGCTCTGCGCGGCGACGAGTTCGTTGAGCGCCTTCTCCGCGCGGCGGTACACCTCCTGGGGCTCGGCGCCGATCCGGTCGGCGATCAGCTCGAGCCTGCGCAGGAAGTCGGGGGAGTCCAGGATCTCCTCGGCCACCAGCCGCGGCACTTTGTAGCGGTCTCCGATGACGGAGCGTTCCGCGCGCTCCAGCGCGACGACGGCGGCGCGCAGGATAGCGCGGGCGAACGGCTCGGACGTTCCCGCCGCGTGCAGGGCCGCGGCCTCGGGGTTGTTGGCGCGCAACTCGCTCAGCAGGGCGGGCTGTCCGGTCAGGATGACGTGCCGGTCCGGCGATTTGCGCACCAGCCTGCGCTGGGCGAGGCGGTGCGGTTTGCGTGGGTTGGTGAGCAGCGCCAGATCGGCGAAGGTCATCCGGCGCACGCCGTCGCGCTCGGGCGGCAGCCACAGCACCCGGATCGGCACCACCAGCGGATCGTCGCGGCGTCCGACCAGCCTGCCCGCGATCGCGCCCGCGTCCAGGTCGAGCTGGGTGATCGGCGCGTCGGTGCCGATCTCCTTGGCGATGCCGCCGTCGCTGAGCCAGGCGCCGACCAATTCGCGCTCGACCCCGGAGGTGGCGTCCACCAGTGCCACCACCGACCGGGGCGCGGTAGCCGACTTCGTCGGCGAGCCGCCGCGGTGTTCGATCATCGATGTTCTTCCCTCCGCAGGTGACGCTTCTTTCATTCAAGCCGTTCGCGTCGCTGTGCGCAGGCACTCCGCGCGGCGAGTTCTATTCCGCTACGTAGATGGCGAAACTTCGGCGCGCGGGGGCGGGTTGCGCATGCGGTCTCCGAGCCTGCTCGTTCGGTAGGGCAGCAGCGGCGGGGGATCGGCTGTGCGCGCCACACTCTCGGCGACCCGAGGCCGATATCGCCGGGGCCGCCGACTGCCGGACGCCCGAGGTGCGCACCGAGCGGCTGTCGAGGTGGGACAACCGGTGTCGCCCTGGGAGTTTGCCGAAGGAAACATTCTGTGGCCGCGGGCACACTTTCGAGATGGCCAGGTAATGCTAACCTTACCTCTCGAAGTTAGGTCAGGGTTACCTTTGGAGGATCGTTGTCGACCACGGACGAGCGCTTGCGCGTGGAGTATGTGACCGATCCGGCGGCAGCGATGTCCCGGCTGGCAGCGGCGGATCGATTCGGCGAGTACGTGATGTACGAGCGTCCGGGGGAGTGGGTGTTCGCGGCCGATCCGATCGGCAGCATCGAACTCGACGTGCACGAACTGCGCGTCACCTGGGAGGGGAAGACCACCACCAGCAACTGGGCTGGCACGCCCGCGCGGGCGCTGGACGAGGCGCTCGGACTGCTGCCGCTGGACGGTCGCCGAGCCTACGGCTGGATCGGATTCGAGTTCTGCGCGTGGGCGCTGGACGCGACGGCGCACCTGGACGAGCGGACGTCCCTGGCGCACCTCATGATTCCGCGCATCGAGGTCCGCGTGGACGAGTCCGGCGTACGGATCTCGGGCGCGACGCCCACCGAGACCGGTGACATCCACGATCTCATCGCCGACGCGCAGGGCGCCGAACTGCCGCAGCCGCACCCCACCGACATCCGGGTGGACCCGACCGGCTACCGCGACCGGGTCGCCACCGCGGTCGACGAAATCCGTTCCGGCCGTTATCAGAAGGTCATTCTGTCCAGGAAGGTCGACCTGCCGTTCGCGGTCGACGTGCCCGGCACCTACCGGCTCGGCCGCGCCAACAACACCCCCGCGCGCTCGTTCCTGCTGCGGCTCGGCGGCCTCGAGGCCGCGGGCTTCAGCCCGGAGCTGGTCGCCTCCGTCGACGAGGACCGCGTGGTCACCACCGAGCCGCTCGCGGGCACCCGCGCCTTCGGTCTCGGCGAGGACGTCGACATGGCGGCCCGCGCCGACCTGGTCAGCGACCCGAAAGAGATCGTGGAGCACGCGATTTCGGTGCAGACCTCGTTCGCCGAGATCAGCGCGGTGGCCGACCCGGGAACCCCGGCGGTCTCCGACTTCATGGCGGTGCGCGAGCGCGGCAGCGTGCAGCACCTGGCCTCCACCGTGCGCGGCAGGCTGGCCGCCGACCGCTCCAGCTGGGACGCGCTCGAGGTGCTCTTCCCCTCCGTCACGGCGTCCGGCATTCCCAAGCGCGAAGGCGTCGATTCGGTCTTCCGTCTCGACGGGGCGCCGCGCGGCCTGTATTCCGGTGCGGTGGTGACCGTCTCGCCGACCGGCGCGATGGAGGCCACCCTGGTGCTGCGCGCGGTCTACCAGACCACCGAGGGCGCCTGGCTGCGCGCGGGCGCGGGCATCGTCGGACAGTCCCGTCCGGAGCGGGAATTCGAGGAGACCTGCGAAAAGCTCGGCAGCGTCGCGCCGTACGTGGTCAAGGCTTAGATCGGTCCCGAACGACACACGGGCCGCGCACCGTTCGGTGGGCGGCCCGTCGTCGTATTGCCGAAACCGCTGCGGCGCTGGGTGGAATTCGCGCCTGCGGCGCGGTGGAAGTACGCGCCGCGCGGCTCGTTTCTACTGGGCGCGCAGCGCCTTCTTGTCGATCTTGCCGACCGCGGTGATCGGCAGCGCGTCGGCCTGGCGCAGCATGTCGGGCAGCTTGTAGGTGGCCAGGCCGCGGTCGGTGAGGAAGGACTTGATCTCGGCCAGCGTGGGCATCGTGCCGTCCACGACCAGCACCGCGCAGACCTTTTCGCCGAGCGCCGCGTCCGGCAGCCCGACGGCGGCGGCGTGCCGGACGGCGGGATGGGCGAGCAGGTGCTCCTCGAGTTCGTCGCAGGAGATGTTCTCGCCGCCGCGGTTGATCACGTCCTTGATCCGGCCGGAGACCACCAGGTGCCCGGAGGGCAGGCGGCGGACCAGGTCGCCGCTGCGGTAGTAGCCGTCCGGGGTGAAGGCGCGGGCGTTGTGTTCGGGCGCGCGGTAGTAGCCGCGAATCGTGTAGGGGCCCTTGGTGAGCAGCTCGCCTTCTTCGCCCGGTGCGACGTCGTTGCCCTCGCCGTCCACCACCCGCACCTCGTCGGCGGGGGACAGCGGCCTGCCCTGCGTGGTGTGCAGGAGCTCGGCCGGGTCGTCGAGCCGGGTGTAGTTGAGCAGGCCCTCGGCCATGCCGAAGACCTGCTGCAGGGTGGCGCCGAGTGCGGGCGTGACCTCCACGGCGTTCACCTCGGCCAGGCGCGCGCCGCCCACCTGGAGCAGGCGCAGCGAGGCGAGGTCGGCGTCCTCCCATTCGGTTGCCGCGCACCACAGCTGGGCCAGCGGCGGCACCACGGCGGTGACCGTGACCCGGTGCTTCTCGATGGCGGCGAAGGCGTTCTCGGGGCTGGGATCGGTGACGAACGCGATCGCGCCGCCGACGCTGACGGTGCCGAGGATGCCGGGGCAGGCCAGCGGGAAGTTGTGCGCGGCAGGCAGTGTCGCGAGGTAGACGTCGTCGGCGGTGAGCTCGCAGACCGCGGCGCTGGCGGTGGCGTTGTAGGCGTAGTCGTCGTGCGTGCGCGCGATCAGCTTGGGCAGGCCGGTGGTGCCGCCCGAGACCAGCATGAGCGCGATGTCGCTCGGGTCGATCTCCGGCAGCGCATCGCCGTCGCGTGGCACGGTGTTCAGGTCGGTGAACGCGCCGGGCTCGCCGAGCACCAGGACGTGGCGCAGGCTGGGCACGGACTCGCGCACCGTGGCGGCCAGTTCCCGGTAGTCGAAATCACCCTGCCGGTCGACGATCACGTAGGCCACCGCCTCGGAAAGCGCCGCGAGGTGCTCGATTTCGGCCCTGCGGTGCGCGGGCAGTGTCAGCACCGGGATGATGCCCGCCCGCAGCAGGCCGAACAGCACCGTCAGGAACTCGGGCACGTTGGGCAGCTGGACGACCACACGATCGCCCGGCGCGATGCCCAGCGCGAGCAGGCCGTGCGCCATCCGGTCGGCGTCGGCGTCCACCCGCGCGTAGCTGTGGGCGCCGTCGCCGGTGATCAGCGCGGTGCGCTCGGGCGCGGAACGCGCGGTCTCGCGCAGCAGGTCGCCGAGCGCGCGGCCGGTCCAGTAGCCGGCGGCCCGGTAGGTCTCGGCCGCGTCGGGGGGGAAGGGGACGTAGCCCTCGCGGTGGGTGCTGGATGTGGTGGTCACGGTCTGCCTCACAAGGTCCGGACGGGTGGGTTGTCGGATCGAGTAATTAGGGTCTCTTTATATAGGTTAGGCAACCCTATCTCAGTGCGATACGCTAGCGCCGAGCAGTCTCGATCCGCCGGATTCGGCGGCGAACAAGGAGTGACAGCGGCACATGGAGCCAGCACAGCGACCGGGGGACGGGGCGAGAACCACCGCGAACGCGGTGATCGGCCGGGACGAGATCCGCGCCGCGATCGCCGGGCAACTCGGCATCGATATCGACGCGATCGCCGACGAGGACGATCTGATCCAGTTGGGGCTGGATTCCATTCGGACCATGAAGCTGGCGGGCGGCTGGCGCAAGCGCGGCGCCGACGTCAACTTCGCGCAGCTGGCCGCCACGCCGACCGTCGCGGAATGGTCCAGGCTGCTCGGCGCCGATGCCGCGCCCGCCGACCCCGCGCCCGCTGACGCCGCACCCGCCGACACCGCGACCGGCGCTGCCGACGAGTCCGAGCCCTTCCCGCTGGCGACCATGCAGCACGCGTACTGGATCGGCCGCTCCGACGAGCAGGACCTCGGCGGCGTCGCCGCGCACCTGTACGTCGAATTCGAGGGATCCGCAGTCGATCCCGAGCGACTGGAGCGCGCCGTCGCCGCGCTGATTGCCGCGCATCCGATGCTGCGCACGCGGGTGCTGCCGGACGGGACGCAGCAGACCATGCCCGCGCCGGGCCGCCCGGTGTTCTCCGTCGTCGACCTGCGCGCGGAATCCGCCGAGGCCGCCGATGCGGAGCTGGAGCGCCTGCGGGACACCAAGACTCACCAGCGGCTCGCGATCGAGGACGGACAGGTTCTCGACATCACCCTCAGCCTGCTCGCCGACGGCCGCAGCCGCCTGCACCTGGACGTCGACATGCTCGCGGGCGACGCCATGAGCTACCGCGTGCTGGTGTCCGACCTGGCCGAGCTCTACCACGGTGGCACGCTGCCCGCCGAGACCTACAGCTACCGCCGCTACCGCACCGAACGCCCGATCGACACGGCGGCGCGGGAACGCGACAAGCAGTGGTGGCAGGAACGCCTCCCGGAACTCCCCGGTTCGCCCGAGCTGCCGACCATTCCGGTCAGCGAGCGGGCTGACCCGCACCGGACCGTCCGCTACAACCACTGGCTGGAGCCGGAGGCCAAGCAGCGGCTGCTGGACGCCGCGCACGCGCGGGGCATCACCCCGGCGATGGCGCTGGCCGCGGTGTTCGCCGAGACCATCGGCGGCTGGTCCGCGCAGAGCCGCTTCCTGCTGAATGTGCCGCTGTTCCACCGGGAGCCGGTGCATCCCGGCATCGACCGCGTGATCGGCGATTTCACCTCCTCGATCATGCTCGAGGTGGACGTCAGCGACGACATGACGGTCGCCGACCGGGCCAAGGCGCTGCAGCGGTCGATGCACGAAAGCGGAGCACACACCGCCTATTCCGGCCTGGAGGTGCTGCGCGATCTCGGCCGTCACCGTGGCGAGCCGGTGCTCGCGCCGATCGTCTACACCAGCGCGCTCAACCTCGGCGAGCTGTTCGCCGATTCGGTGACCGAGACCTTCGGCGAGCCGATCTGGATCATCTCGCAGGGCCCACAGGTGCTGCTGGACGCGCAGGTCACCGAGGTGCGCGGCGGTCTGCTGCTGAACTGGGACGTGCGCGAATCCGCCTTCCCGGAGGGCGTGATCGACGCGATGTTCACCAGCTACACCGACGCCATCGCGCGGCTCGGCGCGGGCGAAGCGGGCTGGAGCGCCGAAGCGGCGGTCCGTCTTCCGCTCCCGCAGGCCACGGTGCGCGCGCAGGTGAACGCCACCGACGGCCCGGTGTCCGGTCGCGCCATGCACGAGGGCTTCTTCCAGCACGCCGCGGCGACGCCCGATGCCCCCGCGGTGCTGTGGCGGACCGACGACGTGGACGGCGGGTGGAGCTACGGCGAACTGGCCGCGCAGGCGCTGGCCGTCGCCGGTGCGTTGCGGGATCAGGGTGTGCAGCAGGGCGATACGGTCGCCGTTCAGCTGCCCAAGGGCCCGGACCAGATCCTCGCGGTGCTCGGCGTGCTCGCCGCGGGCGCGACGTACGTGCCGATCGGCTTCGACCAGCCGGTGGGCAGGCGGGCCGAGATCCTGCGCACCGGCGAGGTGGTGGCCGCGCTGACCGTCGACGGGGCGGACATGGGTCGTCCCGAGATCGCCTGCGTACCCGTCTCGGAGGCCAGGAACCACCCGAATCCGCTTGCCGCGCCCGTGATTCCGGATACCTCCGCGATCGCCTACGTGCTGTTCACCTCGGGATCGACCGGCCTGCCCAAGGGCGTCGACCTGCCGCACAGCGGCCCGATGAACACCATCGACGCCGTCAACGAGTGGTTCGAGGTCGGACCGGGCGACCGGGTGCTCGGCCTCTCGGCGCTCGAGTTCGACGCCTCGGTCTACGACATCTTCGGCATGTTCTCGGTGGGCGGCTCCGTCGTCGCGCTGAACCCGCGCCAGCGCGAGGAGGCGACCACTTGGGTGGAACTGCTGCGGCACTTCGGCGTGACGATCCTCAACTGCGTGCCGAGCATGCTCGACATGATCCTGGAGATCGGCGGCGAGGAGCTGGGCGATTCGCTGCGCGCGGTGACCCTCGGCGGCGACTGGGTCGGCGCCGATCTCGCCCGCAGGCTCGCCGCGCAGGTGCCGGGCTGCCGCTTCTCCGGCTTGGGCGGTGCGACGGAGACCTCCATCCACAACACCATCTGCGAGGTGAGCGACCCGCCCGCGCACTGGGCCACGGTGCCGTTCGGTGTCCCGCTGCGCAATGTGCGCTGCCGCGTGGTGAATTCGGCGGGCCGCGACTGCCCGGACTGGGTGCCCGGCGAATTCTGGGTCGGCGGCGCGAACGTCGCCGCGGGCTACCGCAACGACCCGGAGCGCACCGCAGAGCGGTTCGTGACGCACGACGACATCCGCTGGTACCGCACCGGCGACATGGCTCGCTACTGGCCCGACGGCACCATCGAATTCCTCGGCCGCGCCGACCATCAGGTGCAGATCCGCGGTTACCGGGTGGAGCTCGGCGAGGTGGAGAGCGCGCTGCGCACCGCGCCCGGCGTCCGGCACGCGGTCGCGGCCGTGGTCGGAACGGGCGCGCCGAAGCTGGTCGCCGCGGTGTCCGGGTTCCCTGGCAGCACCGTGGATCTGGTCGGCGCGATCTCGGATCTGTTGCCCAGCTACATGATTCCGACCCGCATCGAACTGCTCGACGACATGCCGCTCACCGACAACGGCAAGCTCGACCGCCGCGCGGTGGTCGCGCTGCTGGAGCCCTCGGCGCAGGAGACCCCGGATCTCGCCCCGCGCACGCCGCTGGAGGCGGCGCTCGCGGCGATCGTCGCCGAGGTGCTCGGCGTGCCGCGGCTCGGCGTGCACGACGACTTCTTCGGGCTCGGCGGCGACTCGGTGCTCGCGACCACGGCGATCGCCCGTGTTCGCGAATGGCTCGACGTGGATCACGCGCTGGTCGCCGACATCCTGGTCGGCAGGACGGTGGCGGGTCTGGCCGAACGCCTGCTCGCGAAGGAGACCGAGGCGGGCACGCCGGACCGGCTCGACGAGGTTGCCCGGCTGTACCTGGAGGTCGCGGCCATGACCGACGAGGAGATCCTCGCGCAGGCCTGAGCCGCTCCCGTCGCCCCGGTTCCGATCGGGGCGACGGGACGTTGCGGCAGGACTAGACTCGGCCGCATGAGTCGTTGGGACACCTCGAACATCCCAGACCAGAGCGGCCGGACGTTCATCGTCACCGGCGCCAACAGCGGACTCGGCGCGGTGGCCGCGCGTGCGCTGGCAGGGGCGGGGGCCGACGTGGTGCTGGCCTGCCGCAATGTGACCAAGGGCGAGCGGGTGGCCGCGGAGATCGGCGAGCGCGCCACGGTGCGCAAGCTCGATCTGTCCGACCTCTCCTCGGTGCGCGAGTTCGCCGATTCGGTGGACCGCGCCGACGTGCTGATCAACAACGCGGGCGTGATGGCGGTGCCGGAAGGCCGCACCACCGACGGCTTCGAAATGCAGGTCGGCACCAATCATCTCGGCCACTTCGCGCTGACCGGTCTACTGCTGGACAAGATTTCGGACCGCGTGGTCACCGTGTCCAGCGGTGCGCACAACATCGGCAGGATCGATCTGGACGACCTGAACTGGGAGCGAAGGAAATACCAGCGCTGGGCCGCCTACGGACAGGCCAAGCTGGCCAACCTGATGTTCGCCTACGAACTGCAGCGCAAGCTCACCGCGGCCGGTTCCGCCAAGATCTCGGTGGCCGCGCACCCCGGCTACGCCGCGACCGAATTGCAGTCGCACACCGAATCGTTGCTCGACCCGATCATGTCGATCGGCAACCGCCTGCTCGCGCAGAGCGCCGAAATGGGCGCGCTGCCGGAGCTTTACGCCGCCACCGTCACCCCGATCGAGCCGGGCGCCTTCTACGGACCCACCGGGCTGGCAGGCATGCGCGGCTACCCGGGCACCTCGGGCTCGAGCAAGCAGTCCCGCGACGAGGCTGTCGCCAGGGGTCTGTGGGAGCTGTCGGAGAAGCTCACCGGCGTCACCTACTCGTTCTCCTGACGGCATACCTCGGGCGTCCGATCCGCCCGGCACCCGGCCGCGCTGATCCACCGCTCCGGCCTTGGCCGAGCCCGCGGGGCAGGCACGGCCCGGGCCTGCACGGAGTTATGACCTGGCTCACAACAGGTGATGTCACACCTCGCGGAGCTGGGGCGTCGTATTGGTGTACGACGCTCCGGCACCCCCGCCGGAGCATCGATCCGGCAACCCGAGGAGCACACCATGGAAGCGCGTTTCGACTACTACGGCACCGAGATCGGCGCGAAGTTCACCAAGCGCATCGGTAACGCCGGGTTGGTGGTCGATCAGTCCACCCTCCCGCGCGCGACCCAGGAGCTGGTCAAGCTGCGGGCCAGCCAGATCAACGGCTGCGGCTTCTGCGCCGACATGCACAGCAAGGACGCGCTGCACGCGGGCGAGGATCAGGTGCGGCTGAACCTGGTGGCCGCCTGGCGCGACGCCACCGTGTTCACCGACGCGGAGCGGGCGGCGCTGGCGCTAGCCGAGGAAGGCACCCGGCTGGCCGACGCGCACACCGGCGTCAGCCACGAGACCTGGGCTCAGGTCCAGAAGCACTACGACACGGACCAGATCGCCGCGCTCATCTCGATCATCGCGCTGATCAACACCTACAACCGGATGAACATCATCGCGGGCACGCCCGCGGGCAGCTACCAGCCCGGGCAGTGGGGCTGATCGTTTCCCGGCCGCACGGCGGTAGCCGGCGAGCATCGATGTGACGACCGACGCCATCTCGATCATGGAAGTTGGCCGCTGCGTCACCCGGCTGCCAGCGCCTGGTACAGTCGCCGACGTGCAGTGCGCGTATTTCTGGTTTAGCAAGCCGGCCCTGGGTGGGTCGGTCTGCGGCAACCACGTGCGCTGACTTTCTTCCACCCCGAGCCGGATGATGGACCGGCTCGACGGTATTCACGTCCGTGGGTCGGCCTGAGGAAAAGGAACCCACACAGATGACAACCGCAGCCGACGTCGATGCGCGGCATTCCGATCTCGACGACCAGCGCACCCTGTCCGTGAGCCCGTTGCGCTCGCCGGCCGAGGTGCGCATGGTGCACCCGATCACCGATCCGCTGGCCGACACCGTTCGCGCGGGCCGCAAGGCCACGGTCGACGTGCTCGACGGCGCCGACGACCGCCTCATGGTGATCGTCGGCCCGTGCTCCGTGCACGATCCCGCGGCGGCGCTGGACTACGCGCGGCGCTTGGCCGAGAAGGCCGCCGAGCTGGACGACCGGCTGCACGTGGTGATGCGGGTCTACTTCGAGAAGCCGCGCACCAGCCTGGGCTGGAAGGGCCTGATCAACGACCCGCACCTGGACGGCTCCTTCGACGTCAACACCGGCCTCGGCATCGGCCGCAAGGTGCTCGTCGACATCACCGCCCTCGGTCTTCCGGTGGCGTGCGAGTTCCTCGACCCGATCACCCCGCAGTACATCGCGGACCTGGTCTCCTACGGCGCGATCGGCGCGCGTACCGCGGCGAGCCAGGTGCACCGCCAGCTGAGCAGTGCGCTGTCCATGCCGGTCGGCATCAAGAACGGCACCGACGGCGACGTGCAGGTGGCCGTGGACGGCGTGCGCGCCGCGGCGGCCAGCCACGTCTTCCCCGGCACCGATCTCGACGGCCGCTCCGCGCTCATCCGCACCACCGGCAACCCCGACTGCCACGTGATCCTGCGCGGCGGCAGCAACGGCCCGAACTTCGACGCGGCCTCCGTTGCCGAGGCCTGCCTGCGCCTGGAGAAGGCCGCGCTGCCGCAGCGCATCGTCGTGGACGCCAGCCACGGCAACAGCAACAAGGACCACAACAAGCAGGTCGACGTGGTCACCGACATCGCCGATCGGATCGCCGCGGGCGAGCGCAGCGTGGTCGGCGTCATGCTGGAGAGCTTCCTGGTCGCGGGCCGCCAGGACCTCACCCTCGGCCACGCCGCGGACCTGACCTACGGCCAGTCCATCACCGACGCCTGCATCGACTGGTCCACCACCGCGGCCCAGCTGGACCGCCTCGCCGACGCCGTCGCCCAGCGCCGCGCCGGCTGACACACGCCTTTTCGACGCCTCACAGGCCGCGCGAGCCTGTGAGGCGTGGGGACGGTGTGTGGGGAACTAACCCAGCACGGCGTGCACGCAGAGCAGATCGCCGCAGGCGGTGCTGCGAACGGTGAACCCGGCCTCGGTCAAGTGCTCGCCGAGCCGTCCCTGCGGCGGCTTCGGGGAGGTCGCCGCGCCGTCCGGGTCGCCGTACCCGTAGCACAGGTACAGACCGCCGCCGGGCGCGAGCAGCTTCTTGATGAGGGTCAGCTCTGCGGT
Source organism: Nocardia lijiangensis NBRC 108240 (assembly GCF_001613045.1). Classification (GTDB taxonomy): domain Bacteria; phylum Actinomycetota; class Actinomycetes; order Mycobacteriales; family Mycobacteriaceae; genus Nocardia; species Nocardia lijiangensis. Next base: position 25,780 of record NZ_BDBP01000040.1, read on the forward strand.
GGGCCGCTTGGTCCAGAACATGTTGACGTTGACCGCGAGGATCTTGTCGAAGCCGTCGATCCCGAAATCGTCGAGCACCTGTTCCGGCCGCAGCTTGGTCAACTCGGCGTGTACCAGACCGACGCGGCCCGAATCACTGTGCGCCGCTTTGCCTTCGCGCGGCTCGGTGCCGCCTGTCGACGCACTGCGCGTGGCCATGGCAGGGGCGCCGCCGCGCGTCGCGGTCCGATCTGTCGACGCGCTTCGGGTGGGCGTACCCGCGCCGGGCGCTGCGCCGTGGATCGATGGATCGTGCCCGGCTGCGCGCAACCGTTCCGCCGCGCGGGTGATCGCCGTCGCGGAGCGCTCGACCCCGATGACGCGCCCCTCGGGCACCCGCTCGGCCAGTAGCGACAGCGACGGGCTCGCCCCGGGCCCGATCTCCAGCACCCGATCCGCGCGCCTGAGCGTCATCGTGTCGGCGAACCAGTGAAAGCGTGCGTCACCCACGGCCGACCGCCCTTTCACATTCGGCTCGGGAGGTATCGTCGGCGGGCCCGTGCGCCACGAACCAGCGATTCCCGTCGTCACCCATGGGAGAAAGTCTCGCGGTTCGCCGTGAACTCCGCGGGCCAATCGTGCGCAGGTCCCGGCGGATCGCTGTGCAGGCGCGCCGCCAGCCACTCGTCGCGCCGGACGCCGCGCTGCCACCCGCCGAGCCGCGCCAGACCCTCGTAGCGAAAGCCGTTGCGGCGCACCGCGGCCGCCGACGGGTAGTTACCGGCGTACGCGCGCCAGCTGATGCGAGCCAGCCCCATGCCGTCGGTGGCGAAGCCGAACCCGCAGACCAGCCCCACCGCGCGCGACATGTGGCCGCGGCCGCGGTGCTCGGGTGCGAGCCAGAAACCGATCTCACACGCCGTCGGGTCTTTTTGCTCGAGGCCGATCATGCCGATGACGGGTCCGTCCGCCGCGAGGCGCAGCGCCCAGGTCGGGCTGTTCGCGGCCCAGCCCGGCACGACGAAGTCGGCGAAGAACTTCTCGGCGTCCGCCGGGCCGTAGGGCACCGGGATCGTCGTCCACTCGCTGATGGACGGGTCCTGGCAGCAGGCGATGATGGCATCGGTATCGGCCGCGGTGGGCGGGGAAAGCCAGACCGCGCCGTCCGAGAGCGTGCGGATCTCCATCGAGCCATCGTGACACGGACGGGTCGGCACGAGCATCCGGTTATCGGATGACCGGATGGATACGCCGCGGTGATCGCCCGGCCGAGCGGGCCGTAGAATCAGCCCGATGGTTGCCGCTCTTCTCGCCGACTTGTTCGAATCGCATCGGGCACATTTGCTTTCTGTCGCCTACCGGCTGACGGGCAGCGTCGGCGACGCCGAGGACGCGGTGCAGGAGAGCTGGCTGCGGTTGGCGGGGACGCATCAGTCCGAGATCGACGATCTGCGCGCCTGGCTGACGACCGTGGTGAGCCGAATCTGCTTGGACCACTTGCGCAGTGCCGCGACGCGGCGGGAAACCTATGTGGGGCAATGGCTGCCGGAGCCGGTCGTCACCGGCGTCACCCCGTCGAGCACGCCGGATCCGCTGGAATCGGTGGTGCGCCGCCACGAATACCGGATGGCCGCGATGGTCGTGCTGGACACCATGACCCCGCCGCAGCGGGTGGCCTTCGTCCTGCACGACGGACTGGCCGTGCCGTTCGACGAGATCGCCGAAATTCTCGGTGTTTCCGCGGATGCCGCGCGCCAGCTGGCGGTCCGGGCGCGCAAGGCCGTCGCGGGCGTACCTGCTCCGGTGTCCGACGGCGAACACGAGGCGGCCGTCCGCCGGTTGCTCGCGGCGCTGGCCACGGGCGATGCAGGCACGGTCGCCAAGGCGCTGCACCCGGATGCGGTGCTCATCGGCGACGCCAACGGCACCACCTCCACGGCGGTGAACATCGTCGGCGGGGCCGAGAAGATCGCCCGCTTCATGCTGGGTCTGATCGACAAGTACGGCATCGGCGACTCCGACGACGCCGCGACGCGCTACGAATTCGCCACGGTGAACGGGCAATTGGGCCTCGTCATGAATCTGGATTCGGAGACCGAGGAGCAGGATTGGCATCCGGCGCGGGTCGTCGGGTTCGCGGTGCGCGACGGATTGGTCTGGGGCACTTACGATCACGCCAACCCGGCCAAGCTGACGGGCGTGCGGCTGTCCTGAGCCGCCGGGCCGGACCCTCATCGCCCGACCCGGCGGGGTAGGTCAGGGAGTCGTCGAACCGGTGAACCAGTCACCCGTCGACGATCCGGTGCCGCCGTTGCCGGTGGTGGACCCGGTGAACCAGTCGCCGGTCGACGATCCGTTGAACCAATCGCCGGTGCCTGCGATCAGATTGTGTGCGACTTCACGAATCAGACCGAGTACGGATCCGGCGACCTCCGACGCGGCCGGCTGCAGTACGAGGTCGAGATACGAGGCCATGAGCGCCCCTTTCGAGACACCGCCGCGGGAGCGGCAGCTTGTGAGATAGAACACGGCGAGGCTAGCTCTCCGTGGGAAAACGCACAACCGCCCAGGTAGAAGCTCCAAAATGAATGTGAAACATAGCCTTTCGCTATCGAATGGCAACAATGGCGACCGCTCCGCTACTCTCCGGGGTATGCCTGCACGCCCCGCGACCGTCGCTCGCCTCCGCCCCTTTGCCGCCACGATCTTCGCCGAGATGACCGATCTGGCCGTCCGGCACGATGCGGTGAACCTCGGCCAGGGCTTCCCCGACACCGACGGCCCCGCGGGCATGTTGGAGGTGGCGCGGCAGGCCATCGCCGACGGCGTCAACCAGTACCCGCCGGGCCGCGGCATGCCGGTGCTGCGTCGCGCCATCGCCGTCGACCGGGCTCGCCGCTACGGCACCGACTACGACCCGGAGCGGGAGGTGCTCGTCACCGTCGGTGCCACCGAGGCGATCAGCGCCGCCATGCTCGGACTCGTCGAGCCGGGCGAGGAGGTGGTGCTGATCGAGCCCTACTACGACTCCTACGCGGCGGCGGTCGCGCTGGCGGGCGCGCAGCGGCGCACCGCGCGGCTGGTGGCCGAGGGCGACCGTTTCGTGCTCGACCTGGACAGCCTGCGCGCCGCGATCACCCCGCGCACCAAGATGCTGGTGGTCAACTCGCCGCACAATCCCACCGGCACCGTGCTCGGCATGGCCGATCTCGCCGCGATCGCCGAGCTCGCCTGTGAGCACGACCTGCTGGTGCTCACCGATGAGGTCTACGAGCATCTCGTCTACGACGGCAACGAACACATCAGCCTGGCGACGCTGCCCGGCATGGCCGAGCGGACCGTCGTGGTGTCCAGCGCCGCAAAGACTTTCAGCGTCACGGGCTGGAAGATCGGCTGGGCGTGCGGCCCCGCGTACCTGATCGACGGCGTGCTGGCCGCCAAGCAGTTCCTGTCCTTCGTCGGCGGCGGCCCGTTCCAGCCCGCCATCGCGCACGCGCTGACCAACGAGCTCGACTGGGTCGCCCGGCTGCGAGATTCGCTCTCGGACAAGCGCCTTCGCCTGTCGGCAGCGCTGGCCGACGCAGGGTTCGGCGTGAAGCCCAGCGGCGGAGGCTATTTCGTGTGCGCCGATCTCACGCCTACGGGCCACACCGACGGTCTCGAGTTCTGCCGCGAGATCCCCGGGCGGATCGGCGTGGCCGCGGTACCCGTCAGCGTCTTCGCCGATGACAAGCCCGCGTGGAACCACCTCGTGCGGTTCACCTTCTGCAAGCGCGACGAGACCCTCGACGAGGGCGTGCGGCGGCTGCGCGCGGGCGTAACGGCGAGCGGCAAACGCTGACCGGAGGCGGCGGCGAGCTGGCCGGTCGGTTCGCCGACGCGGGTCTGCTGGACGAGGTGATCGTTGGCATCACGCCGGTGACGCTGGGCGGCGGGGCGCCGCTGCTGCCGCGCCGCATCCTCTCCGACCGGATGCGGTTGGTCGACGTCGCGCGGATGGGGCAGTTCGCGCAACTCACCTACCAGCTGAGCTGATCCGGCAGCGGCGGGATCAGTTCGCGCCGTGGTACAGGAACCCGCCGAGGCCGATGGTGAAGGCGAGGCAGCCGTAGAGCGCGTGCTCGACCGAGACCACCAGCAGTGAACCGGTTCGCCGGTATCGGTAGCCGAACAGGACGCCGCCGACCAGGGTCAGCGCCACGGCGATCCAATTGCCGAAGATGATGTGCGCGAACCCGAAGGCGGCGGCATTCGCGGCGATCAGCACCCATCCGCTGCCGAAAGCCGGTGCGTACCGCTGGAACAGGAACTTACGGAAGAGCAGCTCTTGCGGGTATACCGAGAACAGCGGATAGAACACCATCACGAAAGCCCACAGCAGCGGTTCGGTGCGCGGCAGCGACAGCAGCCGCTCCGGGCTGAATACGGCGAGCGTCAGGGCGATGGCGATCGCCGCGACGATCCAGAGCGCCAGCATCGACGGCAGTTCGGCGCGCAGCGTGCGCAACTGTTCCCGTAGTCCGTCGGCTCGCACACCCTGGCGTCGCAACCAGAAGTGCGCGGCGACGGACAGCACGATCAGCAGCGGAATGGGGCTGCCCGGGCTGCCGAGTGCGGCGTAGCCGCCGACCAGCCCGAAGTAGAGCACCGCGAATTCGACTGCGCGCCGGGTCATCCGGCGACGATCACGCTCCAGTCGAAGGTCCTGCTCCAGCCCGATCGCAGCCACCCTTCCGAGGCTACGACCGCCGACCCGCACCCGCCATGTCCCTTTCGATCCGGTGCCACACGCCTTTCGCACGCCACACAGCCCCAGTAGTGCTGTGTGGCGTCGAATGCGTATGTGTCGCGGGTTCGAGGATTCAGTCCGACGAGGGATCGAGGCGGCCGGTGTTGCGGAGAGCTTGCGGCGCGCGCCAGTCGTAGCGGCGGGCCAGCAGGCGGAAGCCGATGGCGAGGAAGGCCGCGAGCAGTCCGGTCCACGCCCAGTACGCGTCGAAGTGCAGCAGTGTCGCGGTGGCGGCGGCGCCGAACAGCGCGGGCACGGCGTACAGCTCCTGGTCCGGGCGCAGCACCCGCGGCACCTCGCCGCCGAGCACGTCGCGGATGACGCCGCCGCCGATCGCGGTGACCATGCCGAGCAGCGCGGCCGTCGGCGCACCCACCCCTTGGGCATACGCGACCGCCGTGCCGGTCACGCAGAACAATCCGAGCCCGATGGCGTCGAAGACCTCGAGCGGGCCGCGGGTGAGCCGCTGCGAGGGGTGTTTGAAGAAGATCACCAGCGCGGTCAGCAGGGACGCGCACAGGTAGGTGAGGTCGGTGAAGGCGGCGGGCGGGGTGCGTCCGATGAGCAGGTCGCGGATGACGCCACCGCCGAGCGCGGTGCTGCAGGCCAGCACCGCCATGCCGAAGATGTCGAGGTTCTTGCGGACCGCGAGCAGCGCGCCCGACGCCGCGAACGAGATCACCCCGAGCAGCTCGCCGATGCGCTGGGCGGCGTTTACGGCGGAATCGAGCTGCGTGGCCATGATGTCCAACCCGGCGACCATGAACCGCTCCTTTCACCTTCCTCGCCCAGCAGGTTTGCACGTCGGTTGCGGTGTGATTTCCGCGACACCCGCTTCCCGGCTCACCAGTCGGCTCTGGGGCTATCAGAAGTTGCTGCGCGGACGCCCTGACGCGGCTGGGACCGCTGCTCGAGCTGCGCCGCGCGGTATCGAATCCGACGGACCGTTCGTCGCACACGCGGCCCGCGTGCTGATCGAGGCACGCTGACCCGCCTGAGACCAAGGCCCGCAGATGCGGTCGAGACGGAGCATGTCGAGCCGAGGCCCGTGCCCAGCCGGGGCCGGGCGGACCGGGCCCGCGCCGTGCCGAATAGCGCCGAGCCGAACCAGCGCCTCAGGCCGGTGCCGGGCGGGCACGATCAGTCGCCAACAGCACCGCGATCGACCCCAGCATCGTGCCCATCACGTACCGCTGGGCGCGCAGCCACAGTGGCCGACCCGTGAGGAAGCCCGAGATCGAGCCCGCGGCGAGAACGATGAGCCCGTTCACGGTCAGTGCGACGGTGATCTGGACCGCGCCGAGGCACAGGCTCTGCAGCCAGACCATCCCGTGCTCGGGCGCGACGAACTGCGGGATCAGCGCCAGGTACATGATCGCGATCTTCGGGTTGAGCAGATTCGTGACCAGGCCCATCGTGAACAGCCTGCGCGCCGGATCGGCGGGCAGCTCCGAGGGCGCGAAGACCGAAAAGCCGCCGGGCCGCAGCGCCTGCCAGGCCAGCCACAGCAGATAGGCGGCGCCCGCCAGCTTCACCGCGAGATACAACCCGGGCACCACCGCGAACACCGCGGTGATGCCCGCGGTGGCGGCGGTGAGATAGACGCCGAAGCCGGCCGCCACCCCGGTCAACGACACCAGCCCGGCCCGTCGCCCCTGGGACACCGTGCGGGAGACCAGATACATCATGTTGGGCCCCGGGGTGAGCACCAGGCCGAGCGCGGCCGCTGCCACGCCGAGGATTGCCGCCGTTTCGATCATGCCCATGATCGTCACCGACGGGCCGCCGCCGCGTCTCGGTCCACTTCGAGGCCGGTGGACTCCCATCGTGACCGGGGCAACGGAACAAAACGCCCGCGTGGGACGCTGGTATCTCCGGAGCCGACCCCCTGCGCGTACCCACCGCAGCCTGCGGGTTGTCGGTGGGTTCGGGGAGAATGGGCGCCGGAACCGGCGCGAACGGGCGAACCACGTCCGTACCCGCCCGATGCGAGGAGAGACTGTGACCGACGGTCCGCTGATCGTTCAGAGTGACAAGACGCTGCTGCTGGAGGTCGACCACCAGTCGGCCGATGCGGCGCGCCAGGCCATCGCGCCGTTCGCCGAACTGGAACGGGCGCCCGAGCACGTGCACACCTACCGGGTGACGCCGCTGGCGCTCTGGAACGCGCGCGCGGCCGGGCACGACGCCGAGCAGGTGGTCGACGCTCTGGTCAGCTATTCCCGGTACGCGGTGCCGCAGCCGTTGCTCGTCGACGTCGTGGACACGATGGCCAGGTACGGCAGGTTGCAGCTGGTGAAGCACCCGGCGCACGGGCTGACGCTGGTCAGCCTGGATCGCGCGGTGCTCGAAGAGGTGCTGCGACACAAGAAGATCGCCCCCATGCTCGGCGCGCGCATCGACGACGACACCGTGGTGGTGCACCCGTCCGAGCGCGGCCGGATCAAGCAGATGCTGCTCAAGATCGGCTGGCCCGCCGAGGACCTGGCCGGGTACGTCGACGGCGAGGCGCATCACATCGAGCTCGATTACGAAGGCGGCCACTGGCACCTGCGCGATTACCAGGAGATGGCCGCGGACTCGTTCTGGGCGGGCGGTTCCGGTGTGGTGGTGCTGCCGTGCGGCGCGGGCAAGACGATGGTCGGCGCGGCGGCGATGGCCAAAGCCAAGGCCACCACGCTGATCCTGGTGACCAACACCGTCGCGGGCAGGCAGTGGCGGCGCGAGCTGCTGGCCCGCACCTCGCTGACCGAGGAAGAGATCGGCGAATACTCCGGCGAGCGCAAGGAGATCCGGCCGGTCACCATCGCGACCTACCAGGTGATCACCCGCCGCACCAAAGGCGAGTACAAGCACCTCGAGCTGTTCGACAGCCGCGACTGGGGCCTGGTCATCTACGACGAGGTGCACCTGCTGCCCGCGCCGGTCTTCCGGATGACCGCCGATCTGCAGTCGCGCCGCAGGCTCGGCCTCACCGCCACGCTGGTGCGCGAGGACGGCCGGGAGGGCGACGTGTTCTCGCTGATCGGCCCGAAGCGCTACGACGCGCCGTGGAAGGACATCGAGGCACAGGGCTGGATCGCCCCGGCCGACTGCATCGAGGTGCGGGTGACGCTCACCGACGCCGAGCGAATGGCCTACGCGACCGCGGAGCCGGAGGAGCGGTACAAGCTGTGCTCGACCGCCCGCACCAAAATCGCTGTGGTGGAATCGATTCTGGCCAAGCACAAGGATTCACCGAGTCTGGTGATCGGTGCCTATCTCGACCAGCTCGATGAATTGGGCGCCGATCTGAACGCGCCGGTAATCCAGGGCTCCACGAAAACCAAAGAGCGCGAAGAACTTTTCGACGCATTCCGGCGCGGCGAGATTCCGGTCCTCGTGGTGAGCAAGGTCGCCAACTTCTCCATCGACCTGCCGGAAGCGTCCGTGGCGGTGCAGGTTTCGGGCACTTTCGGGTCTCGTCAGGAGGAGGCGCAGCGGCTGGGCAGGCTGTTGCGGCCGAAGCAGGACGGCGGGCAGGCGCACTTCTATTCGGTGGTGGCCCGCGACACCCTCGACGCCGAATACGCGGCGCACCGGCAGCGCTTTCTCGCCGAACAAGGGTATGCCTATCGCATTACGGATGCCGACGACCTGCTGGGACCTGCCATCGGATAAGTGGAGGCAAATCCTCCGCAACGTGTGCTAGGAAAGAAGACGTGCGACGCTTCGAATTCGCGGTGGACCGCAGGCATGCCCATGCGGTGAACGAAGTGTTCGCCGACCTGCGCCGGTTGCGCATCGTCGCGATCGCCGCCGCCGTCGTCGCCGCCACCGCGACGGCCTACCTGATCTGGCTGAACCACCCGTGGTCGTATCTGCTCGCGGTCGCCTTCGCGCTCGGCGCGGTGACCGCGCTGTGGGTCGCGCTGTGGGCGCCGCACCGGTCCAGCATCGATCGGCTCTACGCCGACGGCGAACTCGTGCCCGCCGTGGTCTCGGAGACCTATCCGACCGGCGTCGTGCTGCTCGCCCTCGTCGACGTGTCGACGCCCGAGGCGACCGATCCGCGCTATGCCCTGGTGATACGCAAGGTGCGGGATCTGCCCGGTCACCAGAAGCGCGCGGGCGAGCGGGTGCCTTCGGTCGCGATCCGCACCGACCGCGCGCCGCGCCAGGTGGGTGAGCGCTGGCAGTCGGTGAGCGCCATGCCGATTGCCTGGGGAACCAGGGACGGCCGGGTCATCGAGCGGGCGCGCGCCGCCATCAGCGAGGTCGAATGGCGGCTGCTCACCGACAATCTCGCGCTCGCCGCGCAGGTGCGCCGCACCTCGGCCAAACGCCTGCTGCTGAATCCGCAGCAGCTGCCGGGCGATCTCGGCAACTGACCGCGCCGGGCATCGCTCGACACGCCGCGCCACCGCCGCCGCGACCTACACTGCCCTGATGGTTCCCATGACCAACCTGTTGGCGTTCATGGCGGCAGCCACCCTCATCGTCGTCATACCCGGCCCCGGCGTGTTGTTCACCGTCGGGCGGGCGCTGGCCCTCGGCAGGCGGGCCGCGCTGATCTCGGCGGTCGGCCACTGCGCGGGCGTGCTGGTCTGCCTGGTCTTCGTCGCGATCGGGCTCGGCACGCTGCTCGCCGCGTCGTCGTTTGCCCTCACCGCGGTGAAGTTCGCGGGCGCACTGTATCTCGTCTATCTGGGCGTGCAGGCGATTCGAGAACGCAAGGCGCTGCGCGACGCGCTCGGTGCGAGCGCCGGCACCGGCGCCGGCGGCCGCGTCTTCCGGCAGAGCGTGATCGTCGGGGTGACCAACCCGAAGGGCATCGTCTTCTTCTCCGCCGTGCTACCGCATTTCGTCGATCCGGCCGCCGGTTCGCTGCCGTTGCAGTTCGTCGTCCTCGGGACGGTGTTCCTGGCCATCGCGCTGGTCTCCGACAGCGCATGGGCGTTGCTGGCCGCCTCGGCCCGCAGCTGGTTCGCCAAGTCGCCGCGTAGGCTCGAAGCCGTCGGTGGTGCGGGTGGCGCGATGATCGTAGGACTCGGCGCGTCGGTGGCGCTCTCGGGCACGGCGGACTGAACCGGCTACCATCCACCTGCGTAGTACGCCGGTACCGGGATCGGGGTGTGGTGGAAAGGGGCGGTAGTCGAATGAGGTTGTCCGGCTTGGTGTGTGCCGCGGTGGCCGCGCTGCTGCTGACGGCGGCGGGGCCCGCGAACGCCGATCCGTTCGTCGGCGCTCCCGGCTTGGGCGATCCCTACTACCCCCTGGACGGCAACGGCGGCTACGACGTGCGCCACTACGACGTCTCCATCGATTACGACCCCCCGAGCCGTCACCTCACCGGCAGCGCCCGCATCGATGCCGTCGCGACGCAGCCGTTGCGCGTGTTCAATCTCGACTTCGCCGGGCCGGAGGTGGGGATGGTCTCGGTCAACAATCAGCCCGCCTCCTTCGACCGCAACGGCGAGCACGAACTCACGGTCACCCCGTTGCTGCCGATCCTGCCCGGATTGCCGTTCACGGTGACCGTCGACTACGCGGGCGAGATGGTGAGCAGCGAGGGCGAGGGCTGGACCTTCGCGCCGAGCGGCGGCGCGTTCGTCGCCGGTGAGCCGCATTCGGCGACCACCTGGTACCCGCTCAACGACACGCCCTTGGACAAGGCCACTTTCGCGCTGCACACCACCGTGCCCGCGGAGTGGGAGGTCATGTCCAACGGACTGCGCACCCAGGACTCGGTGCATGCCGACAAGCGCACGGTCAGCTGGGAATCGCGCGCTCCGGTCATCGGGTACCTGACCACCGTCGCCATCGATCACTTCGTCTTCCTCGAGCAGCAACGCGCCAACGGAACCCCGCTGCTGAGCGCCTTCGCCCCCGACGCCCAGCACAACGTGGAGATCGAGGAGCGGTTGCCCGAGATCCTAGATTTCACCGAGCAGCTCTACGGGCCGTACCCGTTCGAGGCGGTGGGCGGCATCTACGTCGACGCCGCCATCCCGTTCTCGCTGGAGACCCAGACCCGCCCGATCTACTCGCCGCGCGCAGGCCTGCCGACCGTGGTGCACGAGATCGCGCACCAGTGGTGGGGCGACGCGGTGTCGGTGCGGCAGTGGTCCGACATCTGCCTGAACGAGTGTTTCGCCAGTTACACCGCCGACTACCTGTGGCCGGAGCGGATGGAGGGCGAGGACGTCGACGCCCAGTATCGCCAGACCATCGAGAAATGGTATGACGAGCAGCGGTTCTGGGATATCCCGCTGGAAAACCCCGGCGCCGGTTTCGAATTCACCTCGGTCTACTACCGCGGCCCGCTGTTCTTGCACGCGCTGCGCAAGCAACTCGGCGACGACGTGTTCTTCGGCGCGATCAAGGAATTCCTGCACAGGCACGCCTACGGGAACGCCTCGATGCCCGAGTTCCGCGCCTTCGTGCAGTCGAAGACCCGGACCGATCTGACGGGATTCTTCGACGCGTGGCTGAACCAGACCACCCCGCCCGCCGACGAATACCTCTACCCGGGCGACCTGCGACTCTGATCCGGGTCAGTCCCGCACCCGCTCCTGCGCCCGCTGTACCCCCCGCTGCGCCCGATCGAGCTGCCGCTGCGCCGCTCGCAGCTGCTCTTGTGCGCTGCGTTCGGCGGTACGGGCGAACTGCTTCTCCTGCTCGGCGTGCTCGAGTTCGGTGCGCAACCGGGTGATCCTGTCTTCGATCTCGGTGCGGCGTGCCGCGGTCTCGTCGGCCTCCCGCTGCGCCGAATCCCTTGCGGTTGCGGCTGATTCGAGGGTGGCGCGGGCGTCTTCGAGCTCCTGCTCGGCCGCCGCGTCGGGAGCCTTCTTCGCGCCCTGCGGTTCTTTGCGCACCTTCTTCTCTGCAGGAGCCGAGCCCATGCCATCGACCGCCACCAGCGCGGGCCCCGCCGGACCGAATCCCTCGTAGCTCGCGGCCGTGGCCAGCGTGCCGGTGCGCACCTGCTCGGCGACTTGTGGGTCGGCAAGTGCCGCCGTCAGGGTCTGGCCCACCTCGCGCAGCACGCCTTCGTTCACCGGTTTGCCCGCCTCGGCGGCCAGCGCTCCCGCCCGCCTGGACAATGCGTTGACCACCTGTTGCCGCTGCGTGGTGAGGGTGCGCAGCTGCTCACCGGACAGCTCGCGCTGCGCCGTGCGCAGGGCATCGCCGAGTCGCAGCAGGGCGTCCACGTCGTCCGGAGCCGAGCGGGCGAGCAGATTCACCGTCCACGCGGTCACCGTCGGCTTGCGCAGCTTGCCGATGGCGGACGCGAGCTCCTTGTCGCCGGACTCTCTGGCCTCGGCGACACGCGCGGCGCGCGCCGCGACGAATTCGGCGGGCTGCACCGAGTACAGCTCGTCGGCGACGTCCTCGAGCGTCATACTTGCCAAGCGTAACGACATGCACTCCGCGGACGACAGACCCGACGTATTGGACGAACGTCCACCAAGTGGGCGATCTGCGGAAGGCATTGCTAGTGAACTACTTTGGTCTGCAACTGCTCGGTCAACTGCTCCCGCGCGTGCTGGGCTTCGCGCTCCTCGGGATGTACGGCTCCGGTTTCTGAACCGGCCGTCAGCCGAGTTGATGCGGTCACCGCTACCGTGCGGGTATCCTCACCGCGTTCACGCCCGTGAACGAATTCGGTGAAAGAGGTTTTCCCGTGAAGTTCCCAGGAACGAGGCTGCTGGCACGCGTTGTGCTCGCCCTCCTGGCGGTGGCCGCCCTCGCGGTCGCGGTGACCGGCTGTTCTGCGATCGACAACGCAACCAAGTCCGACGTGGCCAAGACGAAGGTCGGTGACTGCATCAACATCACCGACAACTCGCCCACCGCCACCGAGGGTGAGCCGATCGATTGCTCCTCGCCCAAGGCCGTGTACAAGGTGCACCAGAGCTTCGACCAGCAGACCGAATGCGCGTCGAAGGAGTACACCAGCTACACCGAGCAGCTGGCCAGCGGCGGCACCGCGTTCCTGTGCCTTGCGCCCAACTTCGCGCAGGGCAGCTGCTACAACGACGTCGGCACCTCGCCGTACAAGTGGGTGGACTGCTCCTCGACCGAGGCCACGTTCAAGGTCGTGCAGCGCGTCGACGGCCAGACCGACGAACTGCTCTGCGAGAGCGCCGAGGAATTCATCACCGTCTCGGACCCGAAGACCCTGTTCTGCGTGGGCAAGCCCACCAGCTGATCATTCCAGCAGCGCGACCGACGCGATCCGGTGCAATGTGAAGTGCCGGACCGCGCCTGTCACCGGATCCAGCGCGTCGAGTTGTCCGTTGCCGACCTTCAGCGGCTCGACCACGCGCTGGGACGCGACGCCCGAGGCGTCGACATAGCCGATGTTCACCGGCCGCCGCACTCGCGCCGCCAATTGCAGCAGCGCGAGCGTGGCGGCCGTGCTGGTTCTGGTGCCGTCCGTGCGCACCGACTGGCCCGAGCGGGCGCTCGCCGCCCGCTCGCCCGCCCTGAGCTCGGCGACGAGCAGTTCGAGCTGTTCGGTGCTCGGCGGCGTCGGCCGGTATGCCTGGCGTGCGTTCGGCCGCACCGAGATACGGGCGCCGCGCCTGCGCAGGTCGACGATCGCGCCCGCCGAATCCTCACCCGCCGGTGCGAAACCGGCCGCGCGCAGCTGTTCGAGCACCTCGCCCAGCGGAGCCTGGGAGATCGCGACCGTCGGGGCCACCGCACGCAGCGCGAGCGCGGACGCGACCGGTGCGGCGAGCACCTGGGCGAGCAGCGTCGTGTCGTCGCTGCGCACGAACGCTTGCGCCATGCCCGCCCGCAGCCTGCCGTGCCTGCGGGCCACGTCATCGATGAGGTAGGTCAGCGCCTGCGGGATCGGCGTGCGGGAGTGCGTGGTGAACAGCGTGTGGAGCTCGGCGGCGGTGAGCCCGGCGTCGAGCGCGCGCCGCACCGAGTCCTCGCCGATCCGGTACACCGTTGCCGCACCGGCAGATTCGACGTCGGCGACGAGCGCTACCCGCTGCTGTAGCTCGGCCGTCAGCGGGCCCGGCGCGATCACCGTCAGGTCGGCCTGCACCAGCACGTGGTCGATCGGGGCGGGCAGCGCCGCCTCCATGGCGGTCTCGGCGTCGGCCACGCTGGTCACCCCGCCGTGCAGCAGGGCGCGGCCCGGCGACCCGAGCGCGCCGCGTCCGACGAGACCGACCTCGGCCGCTTCGCGCACCGTGTTCTCGACGGCCTCGCGCCGGAAGTGCCTTCGCCTGCGCGGCTGCCGCCAGGCCAGGATGCGGCCGATGTCGGCGGGATCGAGGGCCGCGCCGGACGGATACTCGGCGAGCAGTTCGAGCACGGCCCGCCGGTCGCGCGGCGCGGTCGGGGTGCGCAGCTCCAGCGAGAGCGCGGCCAGCGGTTTGTCGTTGGCATCGCGCATGCCGATCATCCACGGCATCCGGTCCAGGTCGAGCCACACCATGGCGAGCACCGTCCAGCGGCGCGCCGCCGGTCCCTCCAGCCAGCCGTCGGCGGCCGGGGTCGGCGCCCAGTAGTCGTCCACGGAATCGTAATCCGGCAGCGGGTCCGGCTGCCCCTTCTCGATCAGCTTCGCGGCCGCGAGCAGCTCGACGAGCAGGCCTGCCCTGATCTCGTCGATGCCGGTCTGCTTGGCGATGCGGCGCAGCTCGCGCACGCCGAGCCCGCCCGAGCGCAGGGCGGGGGCGGGCGTCTGGCCGAGCGCCTCCAGGATGTCGGTGCAGTGGCGCAGCAGCTCGCCCACCTCGCCGGCGGCGACGGCGTTGACGTCGGCGGGGGCGTGCTTGGTCAGCTCCGGCTTCGGGGGAGTGAGGGCATGCGGGTGGGTCACCGGCTCGCGGCGCAGCACCTGGCCGACCGTGATCGGCAGCTCCACGGTCTCGTCGTCGATTCGGTGCAAGAGCCGACGGGCGAGCAGCTGCTGCACCGGGCGGTCGGCGGGGGTTTCCGGTGCGGCGTCCCTGGTGCGGCCGCGCGGACCGGTGCTCGCCAGCTTCTCGAGCAGGGCGCGCTCGGCGGGGGCGAGCTGCGCCAGCGCCGCGGTGATCTCTGCTTCGGTGAGCGCGTCGGGCACCTCGGTGCTGCTGCCGATCGGCCAGGGCAGCGCCTCGGCCGCTGCGGCGGCCAGGTGCAGGTCGTCTCCGTCGAGCCAGACCAGCGCGCGGGCGGTCAGCCGGGCGAGCGACTCCTCGATCGCGGCTTTGGTCGCGCGTCCTTTCAGTTGCGCGTGCAACGCTTTTCGAGTCAGCGGCGCGCTGTCGCCCGGCGCCCGCGTCGCGCCGTGCACGGCGAGTGCTTCCACGATGGAGAAGTCGAGGGTGTTCAGGTCGTCGGTGGCGCGCAGCACGGAGGCGCGCTGTTCGGCCCTGGCCGCGAGCACCGCCATCGAGGACGGCAGCGGCACGGCGAGATCGGGCCGCAGTTGCAGCAGCTGCACCAGCTGGTCATCGCTGCGCGCACCGAGCCACGCGGCTAGGGCACTGGTCAGACTCATCCGACCCAGCTTATCCCGCCTCCCCGCGTTCAAGGCCAGACACAGGTGCGGGCTGGGGCGCGTTGACGGTTGGCGGTTGGGCGGAGGCTTGGTCGGCCCGACCATGCCGCAGCGGTACATCCTTGCGTCCCGGCAACCGTTGACATCCCCAACGCGACGACAGATTTCGCACGGCCCGGGTAACTCACCGGGTACGGGCCAACTCAGCCCGCCCCTCGCCGCCGGTCGCCAACGTCACCCAGCCCCGCACCTGAGTCTGGCCTTGACCGCGGGGAGGCGGAACAGCACACGCCCGCTAGCATGAGGCTGTGGTGAACAAATCTAAGAAACCCTATGTCGACAACGGTTGGCCCCAGGTGGCCGATGGTGACCATGCGGTCACCGAGCTCTCGTCGACCCGTTCCGGTGGCCTGTCGCCCTACGGCGAGGACACCGAGTTCCCGGTCCCGGCCGAGCAACTGGCCTACGTGCACCCGCACACGGTGATCAACCGCTGATCTCGCCGATCACGGCCGTAGGTACGAACAAGGCCCCCGCATCCTCGTTGATGCGGGGGCCTTGTTCGTGAACGACGCGAAACTCAGGAGGGCAGCAGGCCCTTGTTCGCCTCGTAGAAGTTCACGACCGCGGGGTCCAGCGTGACCCCGCTCGCCTTGGCGGCGTTGAAGAAATCGAGTGCGGGCTGCGGAATCTGCACGCCCTGCTGCTGCACCGTGGCGATCGCGCGGTCGACAGCCTGGAAGATTTCCTGGTTGGCGTCGGCGGCCTGGGCCTGCGGGGCGGAGGGTTCGGGGTTCCATCGCGGAGTGTCCACGGTGGACGGAGCGCTGCGCTGCGACGGGGTGCTCTTCAGCCCCAGCTTGGCCGAGCAAGAGGGCCAAGCGCCCCAGCCTTGCGAGGCCAGGACCTTTTCGGCGACGACGATCTGCTCTTCGCGGCTGGCCTGGTTGGCGCTGGCCGCGAATTCCCCGCCGCCGTGGGCATTCCAGGTGCTCGGGGAGAACTGCAGGCCGCCCTGGTAACCGTTGCCGGTGTTGATGCCCCAGTTGCCGCCTGCTTCACACTGCGCGAGGCGATCCCAGTCGGAGTCGGGAGCCGCGCTGGCGTTTCCAGCGAGGGCCACACCTGCGGTGCTGAAGATCGCGCCGGTGACGGCGACCTTGGCTACGGTGCGCCCGGTGGAGGTCGGCTTGCGATGGCGTCCACTCATATCGGGTGTCTTCCTCTCGTCCGCACCTGCGAGGATTCGCTCGGGTTCGGACTGAGAGGTCGTCCGTCCCGCCCACGCCCCTGTATCCGTCGGGGTCCGGTACCCGCGGGGCGAGGTTCGGTGCGGCGGGCCGGTGGTGCCGGGTGTCCCCGGCTGGGATAGACCGTACGTCGATCGGCGCGAAAAATCACCATTTGGTAACCGGCGTGTACTCGCGGGTCGCGATGTGGTCTCGGCGGGTGCGAAATCGCTTCGGCGCAGCTAGAGGCGCGTAGCGCGCGGCCGGTTCTGCTCCGTTGCCGGTCCGTGACCTGCTCGTGATGTGACGAGGATCACACCCGGGATTGGGTAACGAACAGCTCGGGTACCCGGTTTCAGGTCATCTGGACCGGCGGCCGGACCACAACGTGAACACCAGCGCGCAGAGGAAGCCGACCGGCGCCAGCATCGCGAGCAGATACAGCCACAGCCCCGGCTGCCCGTCGGTGAGTATCGGCGTCAGGAAGATCGCGATGATCGCCAGCAATCCGATCGCGAACAGAGCGAGCGCCAGCTTCAACAACCAGTCTCCGGAGCGGCGCGGCGAGCTGCTCGGCGGCGGCGGTACGGAAGGGTTCGTCACCTCTCGACGGTAAAACTGATGTGCTTCGGTTATCGCCACCGGGGTAGACTTCATAACAATCGCGTCCTACAGGCTTGTGGGGCGCGTTCTTTACGCAAACTGACAGGAGCTGCTCCCGGCGGGAATTCGCCGCGCAGTTTCGTGCAGACAGGGTGTGCTCGGACCGACCGGGTCCGGGTGTCGAATGATGAACGGGTGAGCGCAGTGCCGACCGGCAGGGTGAAGTGGTACGACGTCGAAAAGGGCTTCGGCTTCCTTTCCCAGGACGAGGGTGAGGACGTCTACGTCCGCTCGTCCGCGCTGCCCGACGGTGTCGAGGGCCTGAAGCCCGGGCAGCGTGTGGAATTCGGCATGGCCGCGGGTCGTCGCGGCCCGCAGGCGCTGAGCCTCAAGCTGCTCGAGGCGCCGCCGTCGGTGCGGCAGGGCCAGGATCGTGAGCGCGGCGCCCGCAAGGAACCCGTTGCCGGGCCGCGCCGCACGCCCGACGAACTGCACGGGATGGTCGAGGACATGATCACCCTGCTGGAGACCAAGGTGCAGCCGGACCTGCGCAAGGGCCGGTACCCGGATCGCAAGTTCGCGCGCACCATTTCCGAGGTCGTCCGCGCCGTCGCGCGCGAACTCGATCACTAGGACCGCGAGTCCGCGCTGCGCGAGGCGCTGCAGCGGAGTCTGGAGATCCGCCGGGATGCCCTGCGCGCCCGGCGGATCGAGCGGTCAGGCCGTGCGAATCGACCACGCGGCGTGCGGAACGGTTGTCTCCCTGCCGCTCTCGTCGATCGCGGGCACCGGCAGCTGCAATTCCACGCCGATGAGCCGAAGTTCGGGCAGCGGGCGCGAATCGATGGTCAGCGCCGGCGTGCCTTCGGGGTAATCGTTGTGGCTGATGATGCGGTCCACGATGTCGCCGTTGGGCAGCGCGTAGACCAGCTGCGCCAGCCATGGCGCATCGGCGATCGAGCGCGGCAGCGACAGTTGCAGCGGGTAGCCCGCAGGCACCTCGAGATCGATGGATTCGCCCACGCGGCAATTGGACAGGTCGAGCTGGTCGTCACCGACGATCCGGATGTCGCAGTACTGGTACGGCGGCACCGTGACCGACTTGCCGTGCGCGTAAGCGGTGATCTCGGGGTCGTGCTCGGGCGCGTTGCGCACTGCCACGGTCACCACGACGGCGACCGTGGCGGCGACGAGCAACAGCGCGACCGCGGCCAGCGCGGCGATGGTGCGGCCAGTGAGCTTGTTCACCAGATCGGATCTCCCGTTTCTCGTTGGATGCTGTCGCCGTGCGGTTTACGCGCCGCGGGCACTTCCTGTTCCGCATGCTGCGGCCGGTTCCCGCCGAGGCCGGGCAACAGCGAATGGCCGCGGTAGCTGACGAAGGTCTGGATCAGCCCGAGCACGAGTATTCCCGAGACGACAGCGAAGCCCTTCCAGTAGTCGGTCGGCAGCAGCACACCCGCCGCGCCGCCGACCACCCAGCTCAGCTGGAGCACGGTCTCCGAGCGGCCGAAGCCGGAGGCGATCGATTCCGGCGGCAGGTCGTCCTGGATCGAGGCGTCCAGCGACACCTTCGCCAGCGCGCTCGCGCCCGCCGCGACCAGCGTGGCCACCGCCGCGCCGAGCAGGTTGTCGGCGAACACCGCGAATATCGCGACCCCGGTGCACGCGGCGGTGCAGCCGAGCACGATGAGCGAGGGCTTGCCGAGCGCGATACGGGCGCCGGTGGCGTTGCCGGTGAAGTTGCCGATCGCGGCGGCCACGCCGACCACGCCGAGCATCGCCGCCTGCTGCACCGGACGGTGCTCGGTCGCCTTGGCCACGAACGCCACGTAGAAGGTGAGGAAACCGGTCAGCACGCGGATGGCGCTGTTGCCCCACAGCCCGGTGACGACGGCGCGGCCGAGCGGCTGTCTGCGTTTGCGCGCGGGCACCGCCGACTGCGCGCCCTCGCGCAGCACTTCGGTGTGCGCGTCGTCGCCGTGATAGCTCAGGGTCGCGGGCACCTCGCCCTCCGTCACCTCCACCCACCGCGGGATGCGCAGGCTCAGCGAGGTGCCAGCGCCCGCGATCAGGACGGCGAGCACGAGCGCGCCCGTGGAGCCCGCGATGGTCGCGATCAGCGCGGCGACGGTGCCAGCACCGATGGTGCCGCCGACCAGGCCGAAGACGGTGAGCCGGGAATTGGTGCGCACCAGGTCGATATCCGGTGGTAGCACGCGCGGCGTCACCGCGCTCTTGAGTACCGAGAACGACTTGCTGCCGATCATCATGCACAGTGCAAGCGGATAGAGCGCCCAGGTGTCGAACTGCACGATCAGCACCACCGCGAGCACGGCGCGCACGCCGAAAGAGGTCGCCAGCGCCAGCCTGCGGCCGCGCTGCAGCCGGTCGAGCAGCGGGCCGATCAGCGGCGCGATCACCGCGAACGGCGCGATGGTGATCAAGAGATACAGCGCGACGTTGGACTTGCTCTCCGCCGTCGCGCTGGCGAAGAACAGGGTATTGGCCAGCGCCACCGCGATCGCGGCGTCGAGCGCGAAGTTCGCCATGGTGGCGTAGGTCAGCGCGGTGAGGCCGGACTTGTCCGCTCCGTCGGCCTTGGCGGCGCGCTGGAAGGTGGCGATGCCCTTTTCGGTGAGCTCCCTGCCGCGCAGCGCGGCGACCCTGGTGACGGTCAGCTTGCGCGGGGTGCGCTGCTCGCCCGGCGGCGGGTCCTGCTGCTCGGGTTCGGGCGGCAGGTCCGGCGTCTCGAGACGCTTGGTGTCGGCGGGTTGCTGCGCCGGGGCCTGCGGGAAGACGCGGCGCGGGGTCTTGCGGGTCGGCTCGTCGGGCGGCCCAGGGCGGGCCGGCTGCCTGCGCGCTTCGGGCTCCGGCGGCGACGACTTGCGCAACGGACCGAGCGGGCCGCGCTGTGGCGCGTTGCGGCCGGGATTCAGCGGTGGCAGCGGCCTGCGCCGGGACGTCGAGTGGGGCGGGGGATACCGGTCGTAGCCGGGATGCCGTTCGATCGGGGCGTCCTCGCCATCCCACGGACCACGCTCGGGACCGGAGGGATCGCGCGGAGTAGTCACCCCTCAATTCTGTCGTACAGCGGCGACAGGAACTCACCGGCGCTCCACGTTCGGTGCAGAAGTGACGTTCCTCGCGTCCCGCCGGGCTCAGGCGGGCACGAAACGGACCTCGAACATGGCAGGCCAGTATTTCCCGGTGATCAGGAAGCGGTCGGTGCCCGGCAGCTGGGCGATGCCGTTGAGCACGTCGGCGCCGGCGCGCTGTTCGCGAGTGAGCAGTTCGGAGGCGTCGGCGACGCCGAGCACGACGCCGGAATCGGGGTCGATGCGCAGGATTCGGTTCGTCGGGTAATCGTTGGCGTAGACAGAACCGTCCGTGGCGCAGTCGAGTTCGTTCAGGTGCGCGCCCCTGCGGTCCCGCAGCGTGACCGCTCCGGTGGGCGCGAAGGTGCCCGGGTCGCGGAAGGTCAGCGTGTTCGTGCCGTCGCTCATCACCAGCCTGCCGTCGAAGGCGCACAGTCCCCAGCCCTCGCCCTGGTAGGCGGCCTCGGTCCGGGTTTCGAGGGTGACCGGATCGCGGGCGAAGGCGATGCCGTCCTGCCAGGTCAGTTGCCACAACGTGTCGCCTGTCCTGGCGATGCCCTCGCCGAAATACGGTTCAGGCAACTCGGCGCGGGCCAGCTCGGCGCCCGTCCGCAGATCGGTGGCGCGTACGTCGGAGCGGCCGCGCAGTCCGGTGCCTTCGTAGAGGATGTCGCCATCCACGTCGAGACCTTGGGTGAAGGCCTTCGGATCGTGCGGGCGGACGCCGACGACCTCGATCCGCAGCCGCGGCGGCTCCGGTTCGGCGCCGCCGCAACCGCTCGTCAGAAGCGACCCGACGAGCACACCTATGGCCAACGCACGCCGATTCAGCTTCATACGGCAAAATGTAGGTCGTGAGCGCAGTTTCTGTTTCGGAGCCCGACGTCCGGCCGGTACTCGCCGACGCCGTGGACTTGGCCCGCCGTGCGCTCCTGGAGCTGGAGCCTTCGGCAGTCGGCGCGCACCTCGGCGTCAGCGCCGAGGACGAGAGCGCGGCGACCCATCGATTCGAGGCCACCCTGCCCGGCTATCGCGGTTGGCAGTGGGCCGTGGTCGTGGCGGCGCCGCAGGACGCGGACCACGCGACGGTCAGCGAGTCCGCGCTGTTGCCCGGCCCGGACGCCCTCGTCGCACCCGACTTCGTGCCGTGGGATCAGCGCATCCGCCCCGGCGACCTGGCCCCCGGCGACCTGCTCGCCCCGCCGCAGGACGACCCGCGCCTGGTGCCCGGCTACGTGTCCGGCGGCGATCCCGAGGTCGACGAGACCGCGTTGGAGATCGGCCTCGGCCGCACCAAGGTGCTCAGCGAGGACGGCCGCTTCGCGGCCGCCGAACGCTGGTACTCCGAGTACGGCCCCGACACCGAGATGGCCAAGGCCGCCCCCTCGACCTGTGGCAAGTGCGGCTTCTACCTGCCGCTGGCGGGCGCCCTGCGCGCCGCCTTCGGCGTCTGCGGCAACGCGATGGGCGCTGACGGTCACGTGGTGCACGTCGAATACGGCTGCGGCGCCCACTCCGACGTGGTCGCGCCGACCGGCGGCGGCTCGCCGCTCTACGAGGCGTTCGACGACGCGGCGTTCGACGTGATTTCGCCCGAAGAGCTGGGCAAGTCCGCGGTTCGGGCCGACCGGGTCTCCGGTGACGAGGCGGGATCGGCGGAATCCGCGGACGCGACGCGGACGGCAGTGGCGGATACCGAAGCCGGAACTCCGGCCGAGACGGCTGCGATCGCCACCGAGCCGAGCGCGGAAGTCCGCGCCGAGGAGATCGTGACGGCCGATTCGTCGGCCGAGGCCGCGGTCGCCCGCGACGAGCAAGCAACGATCGAAGATGAGGCCGAGGCTCCGGGCATCGAGCAGGCGGACGCGCAGAGTGCGGCGGTCGCCGAATCCGTCACGGCCGAACCGCATCTGGACGCGGTCGCCGACGCTTCGGCCGCCGAGTCGGCAGTAGCCGCCGACGCCACGTCCGCCGCAGAGCCGAGCGCAGTCACTGAAACCGCAGCCGATGCAGCGCCTGTGGCTGAGCCGAGCGCGGTGACCGAAACCGCGGCCGAGTCGAGTGTGGTGAAGTCGGAGGCAGGCGAGGTGCAGCCGTCGGCCTCGGATGACGACGCCGCGGCCGAGCCGGATGCCGACGCGCCCGTGAACGGCATTGCCGCCGAGCAAGGTTCGGCGCCCGATGCGCAGGCGCGTGCGGACGAGGATGGACAATCGCGGCCGGAGTCCGGGTCATCGCCGCGGAATTGACCGGCTCGGCCGATCCGTTCGGCACCGAGGGGCTGCGTGCCGCCGTCCTCGCGTCCTGGCGTGATTCGCCGACCAGGCTCAGGGAGGACGCCGCCACCGAGGCGGATCTGGTCCGCGCGGGGTACCGCGACCGCCTGCTGACCGAGCTGGCGCAGAACGCCGCCGACGCCGCGGCCAAGGCGGGTGTTCCGGGCCTGGTCTCGGTGCGGCTGGACGGTCGCACGCTGTCCATCGCGAACACCGGTGCGCCCCTCGACCTTTCGGGCGTCCACGCCCTCACCGCCCTACGGGCTTCCGGGAAGGCCGAGGCCGCCACCGTCGGCCGTTTCGGCGTCGGCTTCACCGCCGTGCTCGCGGCGAGCGACGACATCGAATTCCGCTCCACCACCGGATCTCTGCACTTCTCCCGCACCAGAACTCGGGAGGCGCTGCGCGAGACCGGAATAGCCACGCCGGACGGCGGTGCCGCGTCGACCTTCCTGGCGCCGGCGCTTCGCTTGGTGTGGCCGGTCGAGGCGCCGCCCGCATCGGGCTTCGATACCGAAGTCGTGTTGCGCCTGCACGCCGACGTGGACGCCGACGCTCTGCTCGCCGTAATGCGCGACGAGGCTGCGAACCTGCTTCTGGAACTGCCCGCGCTGCAATCCATTCGGATCGCCGACGCCGAGTTCACCTCCGCGGTGCGCGAACTCGGCGACGGCCTGCAGGAACTCCGGGTGACCGGGCCGGACGAACACCGCACCTGGTGGCAATTCCGCACACCGCGCGCGAGATGGCTGCTGCCGGTGCGCAACGGCAAACCCCATGCCGCACCGCACGACGTACTGCGCGCGCCCACCCGTTCCGACGAGGAACTCTCGCTGCCCGCGCTGCTGATCGCCGACATCCCGATGCAGCCGGACCGCCGCCGCCTGCTGCCCGGCACTCGCGTCACCGAACTGGCTTCGGGCTACGCCGATTTCGCGCGAGCGCTGCCCCCTGGCGACCGGCTCGTGCTGGTCCCCGCACCGGGTTTCGCCCGCAGCGAGGCCGACGGCCTGCTCCGCGAGGCACTCGTCCGCGAACTGCAAACCCACTCGTGGTTGCCGGTGGTCGTCGCCGACGCGGCAGGGCGGCGCACCGAGTCCGATCCGGCGGACGCGGAAACGGCCGGTCTCGCCGATGGGCTCGGACACGGCATCGACTCCGACGGTGGCGCGGTACCCACGGCGGTACCGACCCGCGCGAGCGTCTTCCCCTACCTCACACCGGAATTGGCCCACCTCCTGGACGACGTGGTCGGCCCCCTGGTCATCCCCGGCCTGTCCGGCCGCGCCCACACCGAGGCACTCGCGGTGCTCGACGTACACCGCCTCGGGCTGGCCAGGCTCGCGGAGCTGTCCGGCGGTGTGGATCGCCCGCCCGCCTGGTGGCGCGACTGGTACGTGGCGCTGGAGCCGTTCGTCGTCGACCCGCTGACCGCCGAAGAGCTCGGTGCGCTGGCTGTTCCGCTGGCCGACGGCCGGCTGGTGACCGGCCCGCGCACCGTCGTCCTGGACGACATGCTCGAGGTACCCATCCCGCTGCACTGGGCGCGCCTGGTGCATCCGGAGGCCGCGCACCCGCTGCTGTCGCGGCTCGGCGCCCGCTCGGCGACCGCGGAGGAACTGCTCGCCGATCCGGCGCTGCACGCGGACCTGACGGACCACCCGGACGATCCCGACCTGATCGACGCGGTGCTGCGCTTGGCCGCGTACGCCGATCCGGATGCGCTGCCGTCCTGGCTCGGCATGATCGAATTGCCGGACACCACAGGCGAATTGCTCCCGGCCGACGAGCTGCTGTTGCCCGAGGCGCCGCTGTACGCGCTACTGGCCGAGGACGCGCCGCTCGGCATCGTCGCCAAGGAGGTCGTGGACGAGTACGGCGCGCAGGCGCTGCGGGCCGTGGGCGTCGGCTGGGATTTCGGCGTCGTCGCGGAGTCCGATCCGACCGGACCCGATCACCATCTGGACGACGAAGAGGCCTGGTGGGAGGGGCTGCCCGAGGAACCGTCCGAGTTCGCCGCCGTCCGCGATCTCGACCTGGTCGACGACATCGCCTGGCCGGACGCACTGCACCAGCTGCTGGCCGAGCCGCAGACGAGGCGTCTGCTGGCGGATCCGGACGGCTACACCGCGTGGTGGCTGCGCAGGCACGCCCGCCTGGACGGCGTGACGCTCGGCCACTACCGCCATCCCCGCGACACCGAATTCACCGGGCTACTACCGGAATTCGCGGTGCCGGGGCTGAGTGACACCAATCTGGAGGTGCTGCGCAGCGTCCTCGCGAATCCGGAGCAGATCACCACGGACCTGGCCGACGCCCTGCTCGCGGCGCTGGCCGATCCGGCGAACAACCCTGAGCCGGAAGTCGTTTCGCGGGCACACCGCCACTTGGCCGCCGCGGCATCCCGTTTGGACCTCACCGAGCTGGAGCTGCCGGAGCGGGTGCGCGCGCTGTCCGGCGCGGCGGTGCCCGCCATAGGCGCGATGGTGCTGGACCTGCCGTGGTTCGGCCTCGTGTTGCCGTCCGATCGCCTCGTGCTCGGTGATCAGGAGACCGCATCCGGGCTGGCGACGCTGCTCGACCTGCCGCTGGTGTCGGAGTCGGTCACCGCCGAGGTGCTCGGCGCGGGACGACGCACCTCCTGGTCCGCCGAACCGCTGGGAGTGGTTCTGCGCCAACTGTTCTCGCTCGCACCGCAGGAGGGCGAGCTGGTGTTGCACGAGGAGGACCTGCGCGTGCGCCTGTCGGGCGCGGTGGCCGGGACGGTGTCGGTGCCCTGGTGGCGATCGGGAACCGAGACGCACATCCGCATCCCGGTCGCCGTCGACGGAACGCCGCCCGCGACTTCGTGAGCGGCGGACTCCTACTCCGCGTACCCCGCGAGCATCTCGCTCAGCAGATCGAGCTGGACCCGCACCGCCTCGCTGTCGTTGTCGACGAGCCAGCGCAGTACGACGCCGTCGATGACGTTGAGCATGAAGCGGCTCAGGGTCTGCACCGGCACCGACCACGAGGTGGACGTGGCGTCGCGCGCGTGGTCGAGGAGGTCGGCGACCGTGGAGTCGTTGAAGTTGTACTGTTCGCGCGCGATGGCGAGCTTTTTCGGAGTCTGCTCTCCTTCGCGCAACGCATAAGTTGTTGTTTCGTAGGTGAGCAGTTGTCGTTCCGGCGTGGCTTCGATGTTGAGCCACATCAGTTCGAGCCCGGCGCGCACCAATTTTTGAAGCGCTTCTTTTCCACTTTCGACGTCTTGCCAAACTGTTTCATTGGCGTCGACGGAATCGCGTAATTCCATCGACAGCGCTTTGACCAGCTCGGTCATCAGCGCGTCCTTATTTTCGAAACAGTAATGCACCACACCGAGTGAGACACCGGCTGCTTGAGCGACATCGCGCGTGGTCACGCCCGCGACGCCCTTTTTTTCGGCAAGGCCGATAGCGGCCTCGATAAGGTGGGCCCGTCGTTCTTCGACGCTCAATCGGGAGGACACCTCAGCGAGTTAAGCGCCCGCGGAGCGTGCAGTCAATTCGCGGCGCCGAAAAATCTAGACTGGACGAACGTCCAGTTGTGTGGTTCGCTGCCAAACGGACGAAGGGAGGCACGGATGCCGGTGTCACGCAGAACGGTTCTCGCCCGGACCGCGGTAGGTTCGGCCGCACTAGCCGCTGCCGCGACCACCGGACCGGGCCTGACCGCCGGGCTCGGCACGGGGGCCGCCGCCTCGCCGGATACTGGTTATCAGGTGGGCGTCGGCATCTCCGACATCACCGGTCCGGCCGCCGAGTGCGGGATGATGGGCTACTCCCAGCTCGAGCAGACCACCGCGGGCATCCATCTGCGTCCGCGGGCGCGCGCGTACGCGATCGCGGCGGGCGGGCGGCGCGTCGTCTTCGTCGTCGCCGAGAACGGCATGATCTTCCAGTCGGTGCACCACGGCGTGCTGCTCGAGCTGGCCCGCCGCTTCGGCGATCTCTACACCGAGCAGAACGTGCTGCTCACCTCGACTCATTCGCACGCGACCTGCGGCGGCTCCAGCCACGACTACGCCTACAACCTGTCCATCCTCGGCTTCCAGCAGCAGGTGTACGACGCCGAGGTGAACGGGATCGTGGAGGCCATCGCGGCCGCGCACGCCGATCTCGCGCCCGCCTCCCTCGCGCTCGGCCGTGCCGAATTGCACGACGCCAGCGTCAATCGGTCGCGCGTCGCCTTCGACCGCAACCCCGCGGCCGACCGCGAGTACTTCCCCGCCGCCATCGACCCGGCCGTGACCACGCTCTCGATTACCAAGGGCGGCAAGCGTGTCGGCGCCATCACCTGGTTCGCGACGCACAACACCTCGATGACCAACGCGAACCGGTTGATCAGCGGCGACAACAAGGGCTACGCCTCCTTCGCCCACGAGCACACCGAACATGGCGTCCGATACCTCGACGGCGCAACGGATTTCGTGTCCGCCTTCGCTCAGACCAACGCGGGTGACATGTCGCCGAACCTCAATCTGCGCCCCGGTTCCGGACCGACCGAGGACGAGTTCGAGAACACCCGCCTCATCGGTGAGCGTCAGTATCGCGCCGCCAAGGACGCGCTGACCGCCGCGCGCTCGATGAGCGGACCGGTCGACTCCGTGCTCTGCTACATCGACCTGGCCGATATCGCGGTCGACGGACGCTTCACGCCGGACGGACAGCCGCGGCACACGGCCCCGGCCGCCGCGGGGGTCTCGCTGATCGCGGGCAGTGTCGAGGACGGGCCCGGCCTGCCGGGCGGCCCGATTCCCGAGGGTGTGCGCAATCCGTTTCTCGGCGCGCTCGGCGATCCGAACCAGCCGGCGCCCGCCTGGCTCGCGGATGCCCAGGCGCCCAAGGCGATTGCCGTGCCGCTCGGTCTGTTGCCGCCGGTGCCGTGGGTGCCGAGCGTGGTGCCGATCCAGCTGGTGCGGATCGGCGAGCTGTATCTGGCCGCCGCGGGCGGCGAGTTCACCATCGTGTCCGGGCTGCGGGTGCGCCGCGCCGTGGCGGACGCGCTCGGCGTCGGCCTGGAACAGGTGCTGTTGCAGGGCTATGCCAATTCCTACCACGAATACGTCACCACGCCCGAGGAATACGACGCCCAGCAGTACGAGGGCGCGTCGACGCTCTACGGGCGCTACACATTGCCCGCCTACCAGCAGGAATTCCATCGCCTGGCAACGGCTTTCGTGGCCCGCGCCGCGGTTCCGCGCGGCCCGGCGCCGCGAGACGTGTCGAACCTGCAGCCGAACTTCGTGCCAGCGCCGGGTCCGGACGCCACCCCGCCGGGACGCGGATTCGGGGACGTGCTGACCCAGCCTGCCTCCTGCGCCCGCGGGGAACGGGTTGTCGCCGAGTTCGTTTCGGCACATCCGAAGCACAATCCGCGACGCAACGGCACCTTCCTCGAGGTGCAGCGCCGGACCGGAACCGGCTGGGTGCGCGCCGCCAACGAGGGGGAGTGGGCGGTGCGATACCACTGGAGCAAGCGCGGTGCCGCGGAATCGGTGGCACAGTTCAGCTGGGACGTTCCCGACGGCGCGGAGCCGGGCGACTACCGGTTTGTGCACTTCGCCGACAGCCTCGGCGCCGACGGCGTGCTGCGGCCATTCACCGGGGTGAGCGCGGAATTTCAGGTGAGCTGATCACCGCAGACCGGTCTGCGCGCCCTTGTCGCCGCGGCGCGCGCCGCGGCGCTGGATCAGGAAGATGGTCAAGCCGATCAGGCCGACCACCAGACCCATCAGGCAGACCGGCCGCGCCCACTCCCAGCGTTCGCCACTGGCCCACACGACGATAGCGGCGACCACCCACAGGGCGCTGCCCACGGCGAGCACCGGCCGCGGATCGGTCAGCCGCGGCGGGATCTCCGGCACTTTCTGGGTCACGGGCTCAGCGTAGCGGCGGGAACCCACGTCCCGCAGCCAGCGGGTCCCGTATCGTTTGCCACTGTGACAACGCCATCGGATGTTCGAGCCCTCGCCGGTGAACTCTCGCTGGCGGTGGTTCGGCTGACGCGACACCTGCGGGGGCGTCGCGCCGACTCACAGATCTCGCTGACCCAGCTCTCCGCCCTCGCCACCCTGTCGCGCGAAGGTGCGATGACACCGGGCGCGCTGGCCGCCAAGGAGCGAGTGCAGCCGCCGTCGATGACCAGGGTGATCGCGTCGCTGTCCGATCTGAACCTGGTGGAGCGCAAGCCGCATCCGACCGATGGCCGTCAGATCATCGTCTCGCTCTCCGAATCCGGCCGGGCGCTGATCGCCGACGAGGCCAGCGCCCGCGAGGCCTGGATGACCGAGCAGCTCGGAGGCCTCACCGACGAGCAGCTCGTGGTCCTCACCCGAGCGGTCGCCATCATGAAACAGATAGTCACCGAATCGGAGTAGTTCGCTGCACGCCGCACACTGCGCGGGCACCGCGCACCGGCGTACTCACCGACCGGCGAAGGGCTGATCGCTGTCGACGATCTCGCGGCCGAGCGGGAAGAGCGAGAGCGGGATGAATTTGAGGTTGGCCCAGCCGAACGGGATGCCGATGATCGAGAGGAACAGCGGGATGCTGGTGAGCAGGTGGCCGAGGGCCAGCCACCAGCCCGCCACGATGAACCAGATGATGTTTCCGATCAGCGAGCCCGCGCCCGCGCCCTCCTTCTCCACCGTGGTACGGCCGAAGGGCCAGAGCACGTAGGCCGCGATGCGGAACGAGGCGATGCCGAATGGGATCGTGATGATCAGGATGAAGCAGATGATGCCGGCCAGGACATAGGCGAGCGCCATCCAGAACCCGGCGAAGATGAGCCAGAGGATATTGAGAACCAGCTGAAGCGGCTTCATATCTCCAGCATGCCAGCCTGCCGCCGACCGTGGGGATATTCCCGGGTCGAGCGCCTGACCTGCCCCGTCGGAAGAAGACGCGGTCAGAAGAACCAGCCGAGCACCGCGTCCCGATCGGCGCCGAACGCCTCCTCCAGTGCGCGCAGTTTGCCGGAATCCTTGGCCTGCAGCCGGTTAGCCGCCGCGAACGCGCGCGCCGGATACGCGCCGAGGTACATGCTGCCGAGGACGTCGATGCCGAGTTCGATGTCGGCGTCCCGTTCGGTGGGCGCGCACTCGGCGTGTCCGTTGCGCACGGTGAGCGCGAACGTGCCGCCCGCCGCGCGGAAGGGGTCGGTGACGGCCAGAACGACGTCGAGATCGGTCCGGTAGTCGCGGGCGGTCAGTGCGGCGGGGACGTCCATGAGCCGCAGCCAGAGGCCGTCGTAGCGGCCGGTCGTGCGGACCAGCCGAGGGTTTCCGAGCAGGTACGGGAGCGGGTCGTTGTCGCTGAGTTCCGCTTTGACGCGAGCCACCAGGTCCAGACCGCACAGCGTGCGCCAGAGCGCGGCGTGTGCGTCGGTGGTGACCGTGCGCATCTCGACGACGTCGACGACCATCTCCCTGCCTTCGTGGAAGTAGCGGTACAGCGCGTAGCCGTCCGGGTGCAGCAGCGTGAACAGATCCGAGCCACCGCCGCGGAACCGCTCCGGATCGGCGAACAGGTTGCCCCACGATGCTTCGGGGCGCACCTGAGCGCCCGGGGTCAGCCTGCGCCAGCGGTCGTAGATCTCGCACACTCGGTCGGTGACGTCGGCGAGCATCACGAGTTCGACACCACCCGGATCCGGTGTGGTCGGCAGGAATTCGGCGAACCTGCGATCGATCGTCGCCGCGTTCTGGCGCACCGCGGGCCCATAGCCGAACCGCCCGTAGATGCCGCCTTCGCTGGCCGTGAAGATGGTCAGCGGCAGGCCCTGCGCCTCGGTGCGGCGATGCTGCTCGGTGTACATCGCCCGCAGAATGCCGCGCCTGCGGTGCGTCGGCGCGACCCCGACCCCGGCGATGCCGCAGGCCGGCACGGTCCGCTCCCCGGGCACGGTCAGGATCATCTCCCGCGACCGGACATGTCCGACGACGCGATCCCCCTCCACCGCCACGACCGAGTCCAGCGGATCGAACAAATGCGCCGAGCGCTCCAGCCACGCCTCATCCGACCGGGTGCCGAACGAGGTCTCCACGAGCAACCGGACCCCGGCGGCGTCCGCCTCGGTCGCCGATCGGATGGTGATGCCGGGTATCAGCGTCATACGCCGATCGTGCCATGTGCCGACGTCGCCGTGCACCGGAATTTCCGCCCGATCAACTGCGCGCCTTCGGTTTCCGCACGGCGATCTCCGGCCGCGCCGCGGCGGGTATCGCCCATGGTCGCGAATGCGCCGGGTGCGGTGTCGGATGGGAGCGTGGCGCCCGGCAGGATATGGCGGTGGCCGAAGTGATCGATATCGATGATCCCAGCGATCCCCGGGTCGACGATTTTCGCGACCTGGCGTCGGCGGATCGACGGCCGGACCTGCCCGGCCGCAAGGGGCTGGTGATCGCCGAGGGCGTGGTGGTCGTGCAGCGGATGCTGGATTCGCGGTTTCGGCCGAGTGCCCTGCTCGGGGTGGCGCGCCGGTACGAGCAGTTGACCGAGGATCTGGCCGGGGTGGATGTGCCGTGCTACCGGGCGAATGCCGAGGTGATGGCGCAGATCGTCGGTTTCCATCTCAATCGCGGGGTGCTCGCGGTGGCGCGGCGGCCCGCGGAGCTGACCCTGGACGAGGTGACCGAGGGCGCGCGCACGGTCGCGGTGCTCGAGGGCGTCAACGACCACGAGAATCTGGGGTCGATGTTCCGCAATGCGGCCGGACTGGGAGCCGAGGCGATCCTGTTCGGCGATCGCTGCGCCGATCCGCTGTACCGGCGTGCCGTCCGGGTGTCGATGGGCCACGTCCTCCGGGTGCCGTTCGCGCCGGTGCCGGACTGGCCGAATGGCTTGGACCTCTTGCGACGCAAGGGATTTCAGATCATCGCACTCACCCCGAACCCCGCGGCGCCGAATCTGGCCACCGCCATGACGGGCGAACGGGTCGCGCTGCTGCTCGGCGCGGAGGGGCCCGGACTCACCGAGGAGGCGATGCGCGCGACCGATATCCGCGCGCGCATTCCGATGTCGCCGGGCACCGATTCGCTGAATGTAGCCACGGCCGCGGCGATGGCGTTCTATGAACGAGTGAGAACGTCGTGAGGGACGAGGACATGGTGGATCACCCGACGAACGGTGCGTACCGCCCCTATCCGCCCGCGCAGGACCCGACGCCGTGGGCGGCGGGCCTCACGGTGACGGTGATGGTCGCGCTGTTGGCGGCCGTGGCCGTCTACGCCTTCGGCATCGCCCTCGCCGAGGTGCATCCGCTGCTGGCCGTGGTGGTGAACCTGGTCGCGGCGGGCGGCGCGGCACCTACCGCGTGGCGCGCGCGATACACACCGGTGACCAGGTGGGTGCTGCTCGGCTGCGGGGTGGGCGTGGCGCTCGGCTGGCTGGCGCTCGTCATCGAGGGCTTGTCGGCGCTGTGAATATCCGGCTCAGCCGACCCGGTCGCCTCCGCGCAGCCAACCGAACAGACTTCGCCTCGGCTTGATCTCATGGTCGGACCTGTCGGAATCGACCAAGGTCGTGTGGTCGGGCGCGGCGCCTTTCGCGTACAGCGTGAACCCGCACACCGCGATATCACCGGGCACCAGCGCACCCTGGGCCGGGGCAGCGCGGTAGTGGAAGCCGAGCCATTCGTTGTTCGCGGCGTCGGCGAAATCGGGCGCGTCGAAGGGGAGCGTCTGCGGGTCGGGCAATTCCCCGGCATGCCAGCGAACGGGATGCTCGCCCGCCCAGTAGGGCCGCTCCCATACCAGCGGCAGACCCTCGTCCTCCAGGATGTTCACCCGGGTCGAGCTGAACGAACGGCGGAATTCCCCGCGCTCCCAGTGCGCGAACGCGCCCCAGCCCATGGCGGTGTCGAAGGAGATCAGGTAGGTGTGGTCCGAGGCCAGCGGGCGCACCAGCAGCTCCGCCAGTTTCGTCGGCCGCGGTAGTGCGGCCTGCGCCGAACACACCACGGTGACACCGGGATAGCAGCCGATGTACACCTCGTCGCGGTCCGGGCCCGCGCAGCCGCCGAGGGTGCCGACCATGATCGGCACCACATCGCGGTCGGCGTGGAGCTGCTTGGCCAGCGCCAGCGCGGCTTCGGGATCCGGGTCGTGATCGGCGCGCAGTACCGCCAACGGCTCGGGTGCGTCGATATACCAGAGGGACGAGGCTTTCGACAGCATTTCCGACACCTCCCGATGGTCGCACGAAACTACTCCGCGAACTTCCCGCTACCATTTGTGTCCGACGACGCCGCGCGCCATCCGGCCCACCTCGAAAAATCTACTCGCCTCGGACGACCCGTGGCGCAGCTTCCGTAACGGAACACGCCAGCGCGCCGAAAAATTCGGGACCAGCAAACTTGCCGAGGGATCCAGCAAACTTCGGATGAACAGGGAACGCGCCGAAACCGCGGCGCGTCATATCAACTCAGTGACCCGAGCTGCGCACGCCGAGCAGCACGTCCTCCCAGGACGGCATGGGCGCCTTCCCGCGCTTGGTGCGGTTCGGCTTCGCGGGCGCGGACTTGCCGTTGGCGTTGCCGGACTTGGTGTTCTCCTCGGCGGGCGCGGGGTTTGCGGCCGGTGCCGGGGTGTCGGTGGGCTGCGCGCTGTTGGTAGAGGCGCTCGCCGCCGGGGTGGTGGGTTTCGTGCTCGCGGTGGGAGTGGTGTTCGTGCTCGCCGCGGGCGCGGCATTCGCGCTCGCCGCCTGCGCCGGGGTGCTGCCGCTCGCGGCCGGGATCGCCGCGGCGCTGCCGCCTGCGGCGACGGCCCGCTGCTCGACGAAGTACTCGTCCAGCGTCGGCTGCGGCTGCCGGGCCGTCGCGGGACGCGCGGTGGGGGCCGCGGGAGTTTCCTTGCGCGGCTCGGCAACGGGTTCGGCCGGTGCGGGCGCCTCGAGCTCGGCCTGCGGCGGCAGGACGGTCGCCAGACCTCGCAGGGCACGGCCGAAATCGGGATCGATCAGATCCGCGGCGGGATCGTCGAGCGGCGAGACCGAACCGCCGTGCGCGTCGGGCTGGTAGCGCCAGTGCGCGGCGATCTCGGAACGCCCGTTCTGCCACTGCAACTGGGCCACCCAGTAGCCCTTTTCGTCCTTCCAGGCATCCCACTCGGCGTTCTCGAGCGTGTGCCCGCGCTCGGTGAACGCGGCGGTGACGATATCGATCAGGGTTTCCACGGCGGGGCCGTCGGGGCGCACCGGGTGCGCCTTCTGCGCGAGCTCGGCGGCGCGGGCACGCTCCAGCAACACCGGATACGCGAAACGCTCGACCCGGCTCGCGGGCATGCCGGATTCTTCGGTGACCTGTTCGACGGAGGCGCCGGCACGGATACGGGCCTGGATATCGCGGGGACGCATAGAAGCTTCCATTTCGATCTCGATCTGGCCGAATCGGGCAAGGTCTCCGCGCGCGGCGGCTCGTAGCTTGTCGTCTGCGGGCAGCCGGAACTTCTGGCCGGACTCGGTGTCGATACACACGATGTGCGTGGAGTCGGGCGTCACCCCGATCACTCGAAGTTCACGCACCGTTACCTCCTTATCGCGTCGACTCGCGACACCGCCCACTTTCCGAAACAGTAGTGCACATTCGATCATCTCGAGGCAAGACACGCGGCACCAAAATCTGCCGCCCCCGGTCAGAAACCGCTAATCTGTGATCTTTTTGCGCGCTGGCGCTGTGTTGTCGGCGCGCCGGGGCGCGCGGGTTCGCGGCCCCTTATGTCTCGCTTCCGAGCGGCCGAGACTCGCGACTTCGTCGCATGCGTCTCGACCGCTCGGAAGCGAGACGGCCGCGTACGGGCTCGTAAGACTCGCCCTCGGGGTGGCTGGGAGTGCGTGGATCGAGCGTTCGTTTCGGCGGGTTTGCGCCTATTGCGCTTCGGCCGCTCGGAAGCGAGACGGCCGCGTACGGGCTCGTAAGACTCGCCCTCGGGGTGGCTGGGAGTGCGTGGATCGAGCGTTCGTTTCGGCGGGTTTGCGCCTATTGCGCTTCGGCCGCTCGGAAGCGAGACGGCCGCGAACGGGCTCGTAAGACTCGCCCCGGACGGGGCTGGTGGTGCGGGGAATTGCGGTTTGTTCAGAGGGATTTACCGTTTTTTGCGGGCCGGTGCTGGCGCAAGGGTATTCAAAGCACAGTGCCCGTGGTCTCGGATGAGACCACGGGCACCGGGAAAGTTGCTCAGGAGAGCTTTTCGACGACCCAGTCGATGCTGCGGGTGAGCTGGCTCACGTCCTCCGGGTCGATGGCGGGGAACATGCCGACGCGCAGCTGGTTGCGGCCCAGCTTGCGGTAGGGCTCGGTGTCGACGATTCCGTTGGCCCGCAGCACCTTCGCGACCTGTGCCGCGTCCACCGAATCGGCGAAGTCGATGGTGCCGACGACCTGCGAGCGGTGCGCCGGGTCGGTGACGTACGGGGTGGCGTATTCGCTCGACTCGGCCCACGCGTACAGCCGCGAGGAGGAATCCAGCGTCCGCTTGACCGCCCAGTCCAGGCCGCCGTTGCCGTTCAGCCACTCGATCTGGTTGGCGAACAGCAGCAGGGTGCCCAGCGCCGGGGTGTTGTAGGTCTGGTCCTTGGTGCTGTTGTCGATCGCGACCGGCAGCGAGAGGAACTCGGGGGTCCAGCGGCCGCTGTTCTTGATCTCCTCGACGCGCTCCAGCGCCGCGGGGCTCATCAGCGCGACCCACAGGCCGCCGTCGGCGGCGAAGCACTTCTGCGGCGCGAAGTAGTAGACGTCGGCGTCGGTGATGTTCACCGGCAGGCCGCCCGCGCCGGAGGTGGCGTCGATGGCGATCAGCGCGTGCTCGGAACCGGCCGGACGCTGCACCGGAATGGCCACGCCCGTGGAGGTTTCGTTGTGCGCCCAGCCGATCAGGTCGGCCGACGGGTCGGCCACCGGCTCGGGGGCGCTGCCCGGCTCGGACGAGACCACGATCGGGTCGCCGATGAACGGGTTGCCCTTGGCCACGGAGGCGAACTTGCTGGAGAACTCACCGTTGGTCAGGTGCAGCGAGCGCTCGCGGATCAGGCCGAACGCGGCGGCGTCCCAGAACGCGGTGGTGCCGCCGTTGCCGAGGACGACCTCGTAGCCGTCGGGCAGGGCGAAGAGCTCGCGCAGGCCGTTGCGCACCCGCGCGACCACGTCCTTCACCGGCTTCTGCCGGTGAGAGGTTCCGAACACCGAGGCCCCCACCTTGACGAGGGACTCCAGCTGTTCCGGGCGCACCTTGGAGGGGCCACAGCCGAACCGTCCGTCGGCGGGCTTGAGATCGTCGGGAATGGTCGGGAACGCAGTGGTCATGGCCAACAGAATAAAGAGTGTCCGACCTGCTCGGTTCGTGCGGGTGGGTGCCCGAGGCCCGTGACGTCTCGGAAACCGGCCAAGGTGTGATCAATTACTCATAGGTTCGATGTATTGCTGTGGCGTGCGCCACAGTCCGGCTACCCTTTCCGCCCATGGGCATGGCGTCGGCTAACTCCGGGTGGCGGATACGCGCCCGGCGATCACGGAACTTCGGCCTGCGGGCGGGCGCGCTGTCGGGGGCGGCGCGGCGCGAATTGCTGATTCGCGGCACGGCGGGATCGGCGACCATTCTCGGCGTGCGGAAGGGTTCGGCCCCGGCGTTCGCCCGGCCCTTCGGGGCGGGTCCCGGGCCGCAGCCGCGGCGGGAGCCCGGCCACGTGTTCTGGGTTCGCGTGCAGATCGACGGGGAGCCGCCCTACGAGACCCGGGTGCGGCAGCGGGTGCGCGAGGAAGACCTGGAGTGGATGCAGCCTGCCGACGTGGTCGCCTGCCGCGTCGATCCCGGGGATCGGGACCGGCTGGTGCTCTACGTGCCCGACGCGGGCGAGGCGACCAGGGTGAGCATCGCCAAGGTTCTCGCCGACGGACGCAGGGCCGACGCGACCGTGCTGGCGGCCGCGCCGGTGGCGGCCGACTACTCCGGCCGCGACGATCCGGTGCTTCGCCTGGATCTCGAGCTGCGGGCCTGGGACGAGCCGGTGCCGTGGCGGGTCCGCCTGATCCAGCCGGTGCCGCTGGCCGCGATCGGCCTCGTCGACCTCGGCCAGCACCTCGAGGTGGCGTTCTTCGCCGTCGATCGCGGTGAATCCGTCGCGGTGGACTGGGCGGCCTCGCTCGGCGACGAATAACGCGTTCCGCGTGGATCGCGGCCTGTCGCACTAGGGTCGACCGGTGTGGGTGCGGTGCGGTCGAGACACAGTTACGCCGGGCAGTCGGTCGCGGAGCGGCAGGTCGAGCGGCGCGCGCTGTTCTTCGACGCGGCGCTCACGGTCTTCGCGGAGAAGACGTACGCGCACAGCTCCGTCACCGATATCTGCGCGGTAGCCGGGCTGTCGCGCAGGCAGTTCTACGAGCAGTACACCGACCGGGAGGAACTGCTCGTCGAGGTCTACGACCGGATTCACGAGCAGGCGCGCGACGCCGTCGCGCAGGCGCTCGTCACGGCGGGCGCCACCGAGCCGCGCGTTCTGACGGATGTGGCCATCCGCGCATACATCGAGGCCGTCGTCGGCGACATCCGCAAGGCGAAGGTTGCGTTCGTGGAGATCGTCGGCGTCAGCGAGGCGGTGGAGCGGCATCGCGCCGAGGTCAGGGATCGGTGGGGCGCCGTCGTCGAGGCCGCGGCCGCGTCGTTGCCGGGTGTGCGCACGCCGCCGGGTGGCTGGCGAGTAGCCATGGCGGCGTTCATCGGCGCGGTCAACGGCCTCGTGCACCAGTGGAGCCTCGATGATCCGCGCCCGCCCGTCGACGTGCTCGTCGACGTGCTGACCACGCTGCTCACCGCGCTGGCACTGCCGGGCGACGCGTCGGCCTGATTGCGATCCAGAACACATTCGTGCCATAGTGTGGCCCACATTGAGACGCGGGCGTCTCAATCGCGGAAATCGTGAGGATGTGGGGTCGATGAGGACCAGAACGAGGCCGGGGCGGATGCGCCGGTTCGGCATGGTGTCGATGAGCGCGGCGGTCGCCGTCTCGCTCGCGGGGGTCGGTGCGCAGGCGGGAGCGGAGCCGGACGCGCCGGTCACCCCTCCCGTCGAAGCCGCGCGGGTGTTGCCGCTGCCGCCCGAACTCGACCCCGGCTTCTACCGTCAGCCTGCGGAAGTGCTCGCCGCCGCGGCGCCGGGCGAGGTGATCGCGGTACGCCAGGTCAATCTCGCGAACTTCGGGCTCATCCCGCTCAACGTCGACGCCTGGCAGGTCTCCTACCGCTCCAACGACAGCAGGGACCAGCCCATTTCGGCCGTCGCCACGCTGATCAAGCCGCGCGGTGTCGCGCCGGAGCCGCGCAAGTTGCTGTCGTTGCAGATCGCGGAGGACTCCACCGCCGGCTACTGCACACCCTCCTACGCGCTCCAGCACCTCTCGGTCGCGCCGCTGCTCGGGCAGATCGTGGCGCCGGGCGAGTTCGTCTTCGCCCAGGCCGCGTTGCAGCAAGGCTGGGCCGTGGTCATCCCCGACCATCAGGGCCCGAATTCCGCGTATGCCGCTGGCCCACTCGGCGGCCGGATCACCCTCGACGGCATCCGCGCCGCGACCTCGTTCGCGCCGCTCGAAGTCGGCCCGGACGCGCCGGTCGGGCTCTACGGCTACTCGGGCGGTTCCATGCCGACGGGTCACGCCGCCGAAATGCGGGCCACCTACGCGCCCGAATTGAACATCGTCGGCGCGGCGCAGGGCGGCGTCGGCGCCGACCTCGGCGCCACGCTGAACATGGCCAACAACCAGGCCACCGCCGGACTGGTGTTCGCCGCCGTGATGGGTCTGGCCCGCGAGTACCCCGACTTCGCGGCATTTCTCGACCGCAACCTGAATCCGCTGGGCAAGGCGCTGGTGGCGGTCAAAGCGCCGCTGTGCGTGCAGTACCAGTCGGCCTTGTTCCCTTTCCTGAATCTCAAGGGACTCATGCAGACCCAGGGCGATCCGCTACACGATCCGGTGGTGGCCGCGATGCTGGAAGACACCAAGCTCGGCAAGACCGTTCCCGATGTGCCGATGTTCATCTGGCATTCGGCGTGGGACGAGATCCTGCCGCTCGGCTCGACCAACGACCTGGTGAACACCTACTGCCAGAACCCGGACGCGCGGGTGCAGTTCACCCGCGACCACGCCAGCGAGCACATCGTCGCCGAGGTCACCGGAGGCCCCGCGGCCCTGCTGTGGCTGCGTGACCGGCTCGAGGGCGTGCCCGCCCAGCCGGGGTGCAGCACCAGCGACATGCCCACGATGCTCGCCACCCCCGGTGAGCTGCCGTTCCTGGCCTCGGTGTTCGGCGAGACCGTCGCCTCGTTCTTCGGAAAGCCGATCGGCGCACGGTAATTCGGGTCCGCAGCACGCCCCGGGACATGCCTGGCACGTCCCGGGGCGGTGTCGTCTGTGGCGCTCCCGGAGGCCGAACGAGCCGGACGCCGTGGCGGGCAAGGAAACCCGCCGCGGCGTCCGGCTCGCGATCGTGTGCTGTTGCTGCCTCAGAGGTGGGCGATGGTGGACCAGCCCGCGACCTCTTCCGGCCTGCGCGCGGCGGGACCGGTGTAGATCGCGGCCGGGCGCACCAGCTTGCCCAGCTGCTTCTGCTCCAGGATGTGCGCGCACCAGCCCGCGGTCCGGCCGCAGGTGAACATGGCGGGCATCATGTGCGCGGGGACCTCGGCGAAGTCGAGGATCACCGCGGCCCAGAACTCGACATTGGTCTCGATGGCGCGGTCGGGGCGACGCTCGCGCAGCTCGGCGAGCGCGGCCTGCTCCAGCGCGGCCGCCACCTCGTAGCGCGGCGCCTGCAGACGCTTGGCGGTGGCGCGCAGCACGCGGGCGCGCGGGTCCTCGGCCCGGTACACCCGGTGACCGAAGCCCATCAGCTTTTCCTTGCGGTCCAGGATGCCCTTGACCAGTGCACGGGCATCGCCCGTCTTCTCGACCTCTTCGATCATCGGCAGCACGCGGGCCGGTGCGCCGCCGTGCAGCGGGCCGGACATCGCACCGATCGCGCCGGAGAGCGAGGCCGCCACGTCGGCTCCGGTGGAGGCGATGACGCGAGCGGTGAAGGTGGAGGCGTTCATGCCGTGCTCGGCGGCGGAGACCCAGTAGGCGTCGATGGCCTCGGTGTGCCGCGGGTCCGGGTCGCCTTTCCAGCGGGTCATGAAGCGCTCGGTGACCGTGGTGCACTCGTCGATCTTCTTCTGCGGCACCGCGGGCTGGTAGATGCCGCGCGCCGACTGCGCCACGTAGGACAGCGCCATCACCGAGGCGCGGGCCAGGTTCTCGCGGGCTTCCTGGTCATCGATGTCGAGCAGGGGCTGGTAGCCCCAGATCGGCGCAAGCATGGCCAGACCGGCCTGCACGTCGACGCGCACGTCGCCGGTGTGCACCGGAAGCGGGAAGGGCTCGGCGGGCGGCAGGCCGCGGCCGAACTCGCCGTCGACCAGCAGCGCCCACACGTCGCCGAAGGTCACCCGGCCCGCGACCAGGTCGTCGATGTCGACCCCGCGGTAGCGCAGCGCGCCGCCGTCCTTGTCCGGTTCGGCGATATCGGTGGTGAAAGCCACCACGCCCTCGAGTCCGCTCACGAAATCACTGGGTACGGTGGCCTGGCCACCGGGAACCGCGGGGCTGGTAGTCATGTTGTGACTCTCCTTGCACTTCGGGTCGCATGAGTTCTCGCCGCTGGCGACTGTTGCAGGTCGCTCGAGACAACACAGCAGAGGATGCTGCTCGCCGAGCACATGCCGATCACCAAAACCTTAGCTCCCTGCTACCGCGGAGTAACGTCTGGCCCATGCGTGACCTGGACAATTCAGCGTCGGATTCCGTCCTGCTCCCTACGGCCGCAGACGGGGACGCGATCGAGCTCCCGGCGAACACCGACCTGTCCGCGATGCGGGTGGAATACGGCGGCGCGCCGTTCGGCTCCGGCGAGGACGTCGACCTGGACGAAACCTGGCTGGCCGGGGGCTGGGAGCCGCTGCTGCGCCACTGGATCGAGCAGGCCACCGCCGTCGGCATCGCCGAACCCAACGCGATGATCCTCGCGACGGTTTTGCTGGTTGGCGGCACGCCGCGACCGGTCGCCAGAACGGTGCTGTGCAAAGGGCTGTCGCCGGAAGGTGTGACTTTTTACACGAACTACGACTCCGCGAAAGGCGCGCAACTGGCCGCCGTCCCGTTCGCGGCGGCGACGTTCTTGTGGCCCGCGCTCGGCAGGCAGGTGCACGTGCGCGGGCCCGTCGAGAAGTCCTCCGCCGAACAGACCGTGGTGTACTGGCGCTCGCGTCCGCGGGACTCCCAGCTCGGGGCGTGGGCCTCGCAGCAGTCCCGCCCGATCGGGTCGCGGGCCGAACTGGATCGCGCGCTGGCCGAGACCACTGCGCGCTTCGCCGACGTCGATGAGATCCCGGTGCCGCCGCACTGGGGCGGCTATGTGCTGCGACCCGACGAGGTGGAGTTCTGGCAGGGCCGACGAGGTCGGCTGCACAACCGGATCCGGGTGCGCGTCGCCGAGGGCCGGATGGTGGTCGACCGTTTGCAGCCCTGACAAGAGATGAATCATGTGATGAATCTCGCGTCGTCCGGCCGACCGGAAACTCGCTAACCTCCGGCCGGTGAAGCTGCTCGCCGACACCACCCCGCTGCGCAACCCCGACTACCGCAGGCTGTGGACGACCAACATCGTCACCGTCGTCGGCGCCCAGCTGTCGGTGGTCGCGGTGCCGCAGCAGATCTTCCAGATCACCGGAAGTTCCGGATACGTCGGGCTGTCCGGGCTTTTCGGCTTGGTGCCGCTGATCCTGTTCGGGCTGTGGGGCGGCGCCCTCGCCGACGTCATGGACCGGCGCAAACTCATGGTGCCGCGGGCACCGGCGTCACCGCGGTGCTGTTCTGGGCGCAGGCGGCGGCCGGGCTCGACAACGTCTGGGTGGTGCTGCTCCTGTTCGCCGTGCAGCAGGCGTTCTTCGCGGTGAACCAGCCGACCCGCAGCGCGGCCATCTCCCGCATCCTGCCGCCGGAACAACTCGCCGCCGCCAGTTCGCTGAGCATGACCGTGCAGCAGGTCGGCGCCATCGCGGGGCCGGTGCTCGCGGGTGCGCTCATCCCGCTGATCGGGCTGTCCACGCTCTACCTCGTCGACGCCATCGCACTGCTCGTCACCCTGTGGGCGGTGTGGCGGCTGCCCGCATTCCCGCCGACCGGCGACGCGCGCCGGGCCGGATTCCGCACGGTCCTTGACGGTTTCGCCTACCTGGCCACCCAGCGCATCCTGCTCGCCTCGTTCCTGGTGGACGTCATCGCCATGGTGTTCGGCATGCCGCGCGCGCTGTTCCCGCAGATCGCGCACGAGACCTTCGGCGACCCGGCCAGCGGCGGCGTGGCGCTCGGCCTGCTGTTCGCCGCCATGTCGGCGGGCGCGGTGCTCGGCGGCGTGTTCTCCGGGTGGATTCCGCGCATCCGCCGCCAGGGGCTCGCCGTGGTCGTCTGCATCGCGCTGTGGGGGCTCGCGATGGTCGGCTTCGGGCTCGCGGTCGGCTTGGCCGGGCAACTGTTCGGGCTCGGCGTCTGGCTGTGGATCGCGGTGGCGTTCCTCGCATTCGGCGGCGCGGTCGACATAGTCTCCGCCGCGCTGCGCACCACCATGTTGCTGACCGTCGCCACCGACGAGATGCGCGGTCGCCTGCAAGGCGTGTTCATCGTGGTCGTCGCGGGCGGGCCGCGGGTCGGTGATGTTGCCCACGGTTTTGCCGCGGCGAGCCTGGGTACCGCGGTCGCCGCGGCGGGCGGCGGGGTGCTGGTCGTGATCGGTGTCGTGCTGGCAGCGTTGGCCTTCCCGGCATTTGTTCGCTACCGGGTCGCTCGCGCGCACCCCGAATCGCTGCCCGCCTGACCGGCGAAACCTCACGTGACGACACGGCGTTTGTGAGGTCGCTAGGTGGGCACCCTCGTTCTCGGGCCGCGTGGACAGCGACTAGCGTCTAGGTAATCGCACCGCCGTGCCGACCGCACTCCGATGCCGACGGTCCTAGCCTGAGAGGGATCCTTCCGTGCCCGAGAACGACATCAACGACGCCAAACCGGTGCTGAGCTACCCGGGTGGCGAATACGCCATGACGATCACCGAAGCCTCCGAAGGCAACGACGGTGTCGACCTCGGCAAATTGCTGGCCAGCACCGGGTATGTCACATACGACCCCGGATTCATGAACACCGCCCCGACCAAGTCGGCGATCACCTACATCGACGGCGAAGCGGGCATCCTGCGCTACCGCGGCTACCCGATCGATCAGCTGGCCGGGTCCTCGACCTTCATCGAGGTCAGCTACCTGCTCATCTACGGCGAGCTGCCGAGCCAGGCCCAGCTCGACGAGTTCACCGACCGGATCCGCCGCCACACGCTGCTGCACGAGGACCTGAAGCGGTTCTTCGACGGCTTCCCGCGTAACGCGCACCCCATGCCGGTGCTCTCCTCCGCGGTCAACGCGCTGTCGGCCTACTACCAGGATTCGCTGGACCCGCGCGACCCCGAGCAGGTCGAGCTGTCCACCATCCGGCTGCTCGCCAAGCTGCCGACCATCGCGGCCTACTCGTACAAGAAGTCGGTCGGCCAGCCGTTCCTCTACCCGGACAACTCGCTGAGCCTGGTGGAGAACTTCCTGCGCATGACCTTCGGCTTCCCGGCCGAGCCCTACGAGGTCGACCCCGAAGTGGC
The DNA here is from genome assembly GCF_001613045.1 of Nocardia lijiangensis NBRC 108240. Classification (GTDB taxonomy): domain Bacteria; phylum Actinomycetota; class Actinomycetes; order Mycobacteriales; family Mycobacteriaceae; genus Nocardia; species Nocardia lijiangensis. The sequence goes on from NZ_BDBP01000040.1 coordinate 68,983, forward strand.
GGCCGCGCTGGACATGCTGCTGATCCTGCACGCCGATCACGAGCAGAACTGCTCCACCTCCACCGTGCGCCTGGTCGGCTCCTCGGACGCCAACCTGTTCACCTCGGTGTCCGGCGGCATCAACGCGCTGTGGGGTCCGCTGCACGGCGGCGCCAACCAGGCCGTGCTGGAGATGCTCGACGACATCAAGGCTCAGGGCGGCAACGTCAAGGAGTTCATCCGCAAGGTCAAGGCCAAGGAAGACGGCGTGAAGCTCATGGGCTTCGGGCACCGCGTCTACCGCAACTACGACCCGCGCGCCTCCATCGCCAAGAAGCATGCCGACGCCATCCTGCGCAAGCTCGGCGGCGACGACGAGCTCTTCGACATCGCCCAGGCGCTCGAAGAGGCCGCGCTCACCGACGACTACTTCGTCTCGCGCCAGCTGTACCCGAACGTCGACTTCTACACCGGCGTCATCTACAAGGCCATGGGCTTCCCGACTCGCATGTTCACCGTGCTGTTCGCGATGGGCAGGCTGCCCGGCTGGATCGCGCACTGGCGCGAAATGCACAGCGAGCCGCTGAAGATCGGCCGCCCGCGCCAGGTCTACACCGGTTACGGCGCGCGCGACTACCGCGAAATCACCAACCGCTGACAATCCAATCCACCTATCGAAGGAGATAGCCGAATGACCAAGCCGGTTGTCGAATTTCAGGCGGGCCCCGCGCCCACCGAGCTCGTGATCAAGGACCTTGTCGTGGGCGAGGGCAAGGAGGCCGTCGCTGGCGGCACCGTCGAGGTGCACTACGTCGGTGTCGAATTCGACAGCGGCGAGGAATTCGATTCGTCGTGGAGCCGTGGCGAATCCATCAGCTTCCCGCTGCGCGGCCTGATCCAGGGCTGGCAGGACGGCATCCCCGGCATGAAGGTCGGCGGTCGTCGCCAGCTCACCATCCCGCCGCAGCTCGCCTACGGCCCGGCAGGTGCGGGACACCACCTCGCTGGCAAGACCCTGGTCTTCGTGATCGACCTGCTGAACGCGAACTGATCAGCTGACTACCCGATCGTGGCCCGCACTCCCCGGAGTGCGGGCCACAGTCGTCTTCGGGGGAATTGGATGGAACCAGAACGGGTTCCGTTGCGTCGAAGTTGGTGTGGGCATTGTTCGGCGCCGTCGGCCCTCGTCCGAGGGGGACCGCCGCCGCATGCTCTCCGGCCCACACCGATCGGTCGGATCTGCGGTGGGGGTATTGGATATAGTCGCCGGGAAACCTAGGCCGCGGAGGGGAAGCAGGGTGAGCATGCGAGCGATGAAGAAGGCCGTGCTGTTGGTGGGGGTGCTTGCGGCGGGGGTTGGGTTGGCGGGGTGTGGGGGGTCTACCGAAGGGGAGGCGCGGCCTTCCGGTGGTGTTACGAGCAGTGCGGCAACGGGTTCGGGGTTGGCTGTGGATGTGCCCACGAGTTACAACCCATGTACGGATGTGCCTGAGAGCGTTCTGAGTTCGGAACGGTTGGTGAAGGGAGTCGCGGACAACAAGGCGAATGCCGATGGGCCGGATGGTATCAAGTGGAGGGGATGTCGGTGGGTTCAGTCGAACGGATATGCCGTGAGCATCCAGGTAACCAACATGACTATTCCGTTCGTTCGCGAGCACTACTTCAATGACGTACGCGAACTCGCGATAGCGGGTCGCCCCGCAATCACTGCACGGCGAAGTGATACACGCAGCAGTGAGGTTTGCAGCATCAATGTAGAGATGAGAGGTGGCACGTTGGAGTTTCATCTCGACAATCCGCCGTCTCGTCGAGAAACAGGACGTATCGACACCTGCCAGTTGGGACTTGTCCTCGCCGAGAAGGTCGTTCCTACGCTGCCTACCGGCGCGTGAGCGCAGATATCAATGGGGAGATCGCACAGGGAGGGAAGAGAACGGCATGACGGAAAGTGCGCGGCCTATCGCGAACCTGATCACCGAAGCCCGGGAGGGACGGCTGACGCTGCGGATCGAACCGGAGGAGTTCGTCTACATCGATCGTGATTGCGAACGGTTCAAATTGCTGATCCAGTCGATGCAGGACGAGGCGCAAGCAATTTCGGAAATCGAGAAGAAGCAGTGGGGAATCGGTGCCGACAACACGATTCTGACCTCGGCGCAGACGCTGGTCGATCGGTTCCGTACGAAAGGCAAGGGTTCCGATAACAGTATCCATGCAGTCTTGGAATCGCATTACAAGATCGTCGACGATATCCAGACCTTGCATCGCGAAATCCGTCAGCGCTACGAACAGGCGGACGCAGATTTCGCGCGCCGCGTGAGCGCAATCATCGAGCGCCTCCCCGAGCAGGTGACACCGATCGATCCTGCCGTGAGCCAACCCGGGGTTGGCCACCCTGAAGTACTTGCGCCGCAAGGAACACCGTCGTGAACGAGAACGAACCCACACGCATCACCGATGGTGGCGAGCGCCCGAAGAGACTCAAGCACGTCGATATCAGCGGCGCGTTCAATCCGCTTCAGCCGACGCTCGCCCACGACATCGCGGGCCGCTACAAGAACCTCGCCACACAGTGGGAAGCAGGCGTCGAAGTCTTCTACTCCAGCATCAAGAAATCGATCGACGGCGCCTGGGAAGGCAATGCCGCCGACAAGGCTCTGGACGCGATCAAGCGCTACACCCAGTCCGCGCAAGATCTGACCACCCCTCTCACCAACCTCGGCGCCCGAGTCGGGGAAGCCGCCCAAGCCATCACCGAAACCAACAACCGCCTCCCCGACCCCGTCGAAGAAAAACCGTGGTGGCACAAGGATTCCTGGCCCTGGGTCGGCACGAACCGCGACGGTGTGATCGAAGACCGCCAAGAGGAAGCCCAGGCGGTCATGAAGGACTACTACGTCACGCCGTTCGTCAATCTCGACGGCAAGATCCCGGTACTGCCGCAACCGATCGATCCCACCAACCCGCTCGACATCTCGCAGCCCACCAAGGACAACGGCAACGGCAACGGCAACGGGAATGGGAACGGCAACGGCAACGGGGCGGGTGTGAACAACGGCGACGATCCGAAGACCACCGACGACCCCACCACGGAGGAGCCGGGGACCGAGGAAGACCCGACCGACGAGTCGACCACCGACGACACCTCGACCGATCCGAGTTCGACGGACACCACGCCGAGTTCGACGACCCCGACCGGTACCGATCCCACCAAGCCCGGCGCCAATCAGCCGACCGTGCCCGCGGGCACCAACCCGGCGGGTGTACCGGGCGGCCCGGGGCCCGGCGCTCCCGGGCCGGGTACCGGGACGCCGTCGCCGGGGCGAGGCATTCCCGGTGTCCTGGGCACCCCTGGCACGAATCCGGCCGCAGCCGCGGCGGCCGCGTCCTCCCCGGGCCGCGGTATGGCGGGCATGCCCGGCATGGGCGGGCTCGGTGCGCGCCCCGGCGGTAAGTCCGAGGACGACGCCGACCACAAGATTCCGGATTACTTGATCACCATGGAGAACACCGAGGAGTTGCTCGGTGAGATGCCGAAGACGGTGCCGGGCGGCGTGATCGGCGACCATCCCGTCGAGTAGTCCGCCGAGCGAACCGACCGCGCGCGAGGAGAGCCGCGCGCGGACGGCGCGTCACGCCCCCGACGACCAGCACGACGGAACGGACCCAACGATGCCCGAATGGAACTGGGACGCAGAAGATTTCGCAGCGCTCTGGTACAGCGACGCCAACGACCGGTTCCCACGCCCGCTGAAGTACCTCAGCCGTTTCGCCGTGCAGAACGATTTCGATCAACACCGTCTCGGGGTGCGGGCCCGTTACTCGCGCGACGAGCTGGAGGAGATCGAGTTCGCGATGCACACGCTGTCCACCTCGGACATGCGCATCGAAATCCTCGGTGGCTCTCGCAAACACAAGAACAGCACGGGCGACGTCAAGCAGTACCGCATCCTCGGTGCGCGCAATTTCTCGCACGCGGTGGTCGCGTTCCAGACCGTCCTCGGCGACGAAAACGGCCCCATCCGGTTGCGGACCTGCGGCCCGGAATCGCTTGCGGCCCAGCTCGTGCGGTCCATCCCGCCGTGCCAGCCGGGCAAACAGCCGCCCGCCACCTTCCATCCGGGCGACCTGCGCCCGAACCGGGACACCTACCTGCAGGACAATGCCCGCAACACCCCGCGCGAGCAGTATCAGCGCCTGCTCGGCCGGGCCGCCAATGGCGGGGGCTCGGCCGGCCTGCGCGTCGGTCCGCTGCACACCCGGCCCGACGCCGTGAATACGTTGCAGTGGTACGACATTTCCGACGACGGTCGCTACACCGAGGTCCGCGCCCAGCACATCAGCGTGCGGCCGACGAATCCCGCCGATCTCGCGGCCTTGTTCACGAAGTGGATCGACGGCGCCGTGCAGCGACTGCGGGACGCCGAGGACGAACGTCTCGACGACCCACGCCGGCCTGCGTAGGGGCCGCGCTCACTCGCGGACGATCTCGACCGGGTCGGTGAGCGCGAGCGCGATGGCGGACTGCTGGGTGGTGCTGCGCATCGGGAGGGCGTCCATGGCCTTGCCGGTCTGCGTGTTGAGGTTGGTCACGATCTGCTGGAGCTGGGTGACCCCGCCGGTGAGCTGGCTGATCGCGTCCACCAGTTGCGCGCCGCCCTGTTCGGCGAGCTGGGGGAGGCCCTCCGCGAGCTCGGCGCCTTCGTTCAGCTGGGCGCTGGCGGACTGCAGGCGGCCGACGACGGTGCGCAGCAGGGTGCCGAGGTCGGTGTTCGGGTCGACGGCGCCGCCGACGAGCAGGTCGAGACCCTCCAGCTGGGAGCCCGCCTGACCCGAAACAGCGCGTAGCGCATCGAGTTTGCCGATGATGTCGGCCAGCGCGGGATCGTTGGCGAAGGGCAGCGCGCGCAGCAGCGGCAGGATCTGGTCGAGGCCGGTGCTGACGGTGCCCGCGGTCTGCTGCACCTGTGCGATCGTGATCCCGGTCGAATCCAGCGCTTCGGCAAGCTGATTCGCCTGCACCGCCGCGCCGTCCACGGTGTCGTTGAGCATGGCGATGGCCGAAGTCAGTTGCGCGGAGCCCTCTTTCGCGAACTCCAGGAAGCCGAGGAGCTGGTCGGCGCCCGCGCTGAACTGATCCGCGCCCGAGGCCGCGGCGTTCACCCCGGCGCTGAGCAGCTGGGCGGTGAACTGCACTCCGGTGAGCTGGCTGCGAGCCTGGGCGACGGCGGCCAGCGCCGCGTCCACGCCGGTCGCGCCGATGCGATGCGTCACCGCCTGGACGGCGCCGTTCACCAGATCGCCGTCGGCGTTGTCGTGCGCGGCGACGGTGACGATGGCGCGCTGCGGTTGCGGACCGGCCAGCGTGCCCATGGACTCGGTGAGATCGGCGGGCAGCGTGATCACGGCCGCGTAGTCGTCGGCGTTCGCCTCGCCCGGTTTCGCCATGGTCCACTCGTAGCCCGCGCCGTTCTGCTCCAGCGCCTGCACGATGCGCGCCCCTGTCGGCCCGGTGTCGGCGTTGACCAGGGCGATTCCCGACGGCGCCGACCCGGGGCCCGCGCAGGCGGTGAGAGCACCTCCGATCGCTCCTGCGGTGACGATCCCAATGGCGAGCAGGGCCCAGCGGCCGCGATGTCCGATCACGACTACCGACCCTATGGATCGCCGCTAACGGCTCCTTTGGCGTTTCTCTGAGAGTTCGGTAAGGGCGCACGGGTTTTCGTTGCGCTCGATCGCACACCCGCGATGCGCGCCAGGGTGCTCAGAGCTCGAACCCTTCCGCACCCCGGGCACCGCCCGCCTCCCGCCGATCAGCGAGACTTCGAATAGCCCAGCTCAGCGGACGCGGGGCCCGTTGGGCGTGACCTGATCGCCTGTCCGATGCCGCTCCGGCAGGTCGAGGACCAAACGCGCCCCGCCGAGGGGACTGTCCTCGAAGTAGGCCCGCCCGCCGTGCAATTGGGCTTGCTGGGCGACCAGCGCCAGGCCGAGCCCGGAGCCGCCCTTGCTCGCCTGGCTGCCACGGTAGAACCTGGCGAAGACAGCGGCGCGTTCCTCGACCGGAATGCCGCGCCCGTTGTCGTCGACGGCGATCACGATGTGGCCCTGCGGCGTCCGATGCGCCGAGACCAGCGCCTCGGTGGCCCTGCCGTGCTTCACCGAGTTGGCGAGGGCGTTGTCCACCGCGAGGCGCAGGCCCGCGGGCAGGCCGCGGGTCACCAGTTCGGCGTCGGTCTCGATGCGCACGGTCAGACCGGGGAAGTGGCGCATGGCGTCGTGCGCGGCTTGGTCGCACAGGTCGCCGACATCGGTGTCCACGTGGTCGCGTTCGTTGGTGAGATCGCCGGTGGCCAGCCGTTCCAGCGCGGCCAGCGTTGTCTCCACCCGGCCCTGGCTGCGTTGCAGGTCGGCGAGGATCTCCGCGCGCTGCGCCTCGTCCAGGTCGAGGGTGCGCAACACCTCCAGATCGGTGCGCATGGCGGTGAGCGGGGTGCGCAGTTCGTGGGCGGAGACGGCGGCGAAATCGCGCGCGGTCTCCAGCGCGGCCGCGGTCTCCTCCTGCGCCTGGTCCACCCGCTGCAGCATGCGGTTCACCGCGTCGGCCAGTTCCTCGGCCTCGCTCATGCCCTTGCCGTCGACCGGTGATTGCGGATTGTCGGGATCGGGGAAGGCGCTGCGGGCGCCGACCTGACTGGTGAGGTCGACGATCGGCCGTACCGCGCGGCCCGCGAGCAACCAGCCGAGCGCGCCCGCGGCCGCCACCGCGAGCAGCGCGCCGCCCATCACCCAGCGCTGCTGCTCGGCCGTGGCGCGGGCCGCTTCGTCGGCCGGAATGCCCAGGGAGACAGTGCGATTCGGGGGCTGGTTCTCGGTGGTGGTGAGCACCCGGTACGGGACGTCGCCCACCGTGACGGTGCGCGATCCGGTGGACAGGTCGGGGAGCTGGACCGGGCTGCTCGCCACCAGAGAACCGCTGTCGCGCACCGTGATCGCCATGTCGTCGTTGAGTCCGGTCAGCCCGAGCACGCCCACCGCGATCACCGGGTCGAGCAGGACCAGGCGGGATGCGACCGAGAGTTGCTGGTCGCTCTGCTGCAGATTGGTGCGCTCGATGGCCTGCACGGTGATCGCGCTCAGTGCGGTCACGATGATGACGGCGCCCGCCGCTGCCGCACCCGCAACTCGGGTGCGCAGCGAAAAGGTTTTGCGCCCACGTGTTTTCACGGCGCCCACGGAATCATTTCGGCGCTCGCAGTACGAATCCCACGCCGCGGATGGTGTGCAATAGTCGCGGGGTATCGCCGATTTCGAGTTTGCGGCGCAGATAACCGACGAAGACGTCCACCACATTGGTGTCGGCGGCGAAGTCGTAGCCCCACACCAATTCCAGCAGACGCTCCCGGCTCAGCACCACGCCCACATTGCGCGCCAGCGTCGACAGCAGTTCGAATTCCCTTTTGGTGAGCTCGATTTCGGTGCCGTGCAGCAGCGCGCGATACCCGGCGACGTCGATCTCGAGCGGGCCGACGGTGATGGCGCCGGGGGTGGCGGGGGTGGGGGCGTCGGTGCGGCGGCGCAGTAGCGCGCGGATCCGCGCAACGAGCTCGGCGAGCACGAAGGGTTTCACCAGGTAGTCGTCGGCGCCGGATTCCAGCCCGGAGATCCGGTCGTCCACCGAGGCGCGGGCGCTGAGTACACAGATGGGCACTTCGTTACCCATGGCGCGCAGCGCGGTCACCACGCCCGCGCCGTCCAGCACCGGCATGTTCATGTCCAGCACGATGGCGTCGGGGGCGTGCTCGCTCACGCTGCGCAACGCCGCGGCGCCGTCCCGGGCGACCAGCACCCGGAACCCGGACAGTCGCAGCCCGCGCTCGACAGAAGCGAGCACGTCCTCGTCGTCATCGACAACGAGGACGGTCGGCGTCGAGGGGGTCACGTCGTTCATTCTGCCGGTCCCGGGCGCGGTCGTCGGTAGCGGGCGATCAGTAGTTGTGGCAGGTCGCCGCCACGGTCGCGATCGTCTCGCGCAGGCTCGCCGCGCGCGGATCGTTCTCCGCGTCGCGGGCGGCTTCCGGGTTCTCCTCGACCATGCGCTGGAAGTCGGCGCGGCGCTGCTCCACCGGCTGGTCGAAGCGGCGCTGCAGTTCCGCCTTCTGCGACGGGTTCGCGTCGAGCATCGCGGCCAGCTGCGGCGCCTTGTCGTGCAGCGCGGCGTCGACCTGGGCGAAGGTGCAGTTCGACGTGAGCAGCGGACCGACCAGCTCCGCAGGGTCGGCCGACGCGATCGCCGGGGAAAGGGACATCGCCACCGTGGCCATGCCGCCCGCGGCGAGCGCGGCAAGACCGGTGCGACGACGGACAGAGTTCATCGAGGGTGCCTCCAATTCTTCGAGGGACGGAGCGAGAGCGCATTCGACGCTATTGCGCAGCGCTGGCACGCGTGTGAGCAATCCCTGAGAAAGCTCTGAGGTCCCGGTTCGCCGACGGCGCGGAATCAGGACGGCGCAACAGGATCCGAATCGGGCAGGGTCGCCTCGCCGTTGTCCGCCGCCGCGTTCGCCTCCTCCTCGTCGGCCCTGGTGGTGATGATCTGATCCTCCAGCGCGGCGAGCACCGCGGGGTCTTCGATGGTGGAGGGCATGTCGTAGGTGTCGCCCGCCGTGATCTGCCGGATCGTCTTGCGCAGGATCTTGCCCGACCTGGTCTTCGGCAGCCCGGCGACCACGACCGCGTCGTGCAGCGTGGCGATCGCGCCGATCTGCTCGCGGACGAGGGCGATTAGCTCCTCGCGCAACCGCGCCGCGTCGATCTCGACGCCCTCCTTGAGCACCACGTAGGCGATCGGGCGCTGCCCCTTGAGCTCGTCGGGCAGGCCGATCACCGCGCACTCGGCCACCGCGGGGTGCCCGGCGATGGCGGCTTCGATGCTGCCCGCCGACAGCCGGTGCCCCGCCATATTGATCACGTCGTCGCTGCGGCCGAGGACGTACAGGTAGCCGTCCTCGTCGAAGTAGCCCGAGTCGCCGGTCAAGTAGTGCCCGGGGAAGGCCGACATGTATGAGCGGGCGAACCGTGGCTCGTCCTGCCACAGCCCGGTCAGCGTGCCCGGCGGCATCGGCAGCCCGATGACGATGTTGCCTTCGGTGCCCGCGGGGACCGGGTTGCCCTCGGCGTCCAGCACCCGCAGCCGGAAGCCGGGCACCGGCACCGAGGCCGAACCCGGCTTGATCGGCAGCTCCTGCAGGCCGAGCAGGTTGGCGCAGATCGGCCAGCCGGTCTCGGTCTGCCACCAGTGGTCGACGACCGGGCAGTCCGGCCGTCCGGCCAGCAGGGTTCCGGTCGCCCACTCGTAGGTGGCCGGGTCGAGCCGCTCGCCCGCGCAGAACAGCGCGCGCAGCGAGGACAAGTCGTAGTTGCGGGCCAGCTTCGCCTCGGCATCGGCTTTGCGGATGGCGCGCAGCGCGGTCGGCGCGGTGAACAGCACGCGCACGCCGTGCTCGGCGACCACGCGCCAGAAGGCGCCGGAATCGGGGGTGCCGACCGGCTTGCCCTCGTAGAGCAGCGTGGTCGCGCCGACGAGCAGCGGCGCGTAGACGATGTAGGAGTGGCCGACCACCCAGCCGACGTCGGAAGCGGCCCACATCACCTGGCCAGGCCCCACGTCGTAGATGTTGCGCATCGACCAGGCCAGCGCCACCGCGTGGCCGCCGTTGTCGCGCACCACGCCTTTCGGCTTCCCGGTGGTGCCCGAGGTGTAGAGGATGTACAGCGGATCGGTGGCCGCGACCGGGACCGGATCGGCGGGCTCGGCACCGCGCACCGCGTCCTCCCAGTCCAGCCACTGCGCCGCGACGGTGTCCTCGGAGCTCGGCAGCGTCTCGGTGGCCGCCTGGGGCGCGGCGAAGGTGATCGGGGTGAACTGGTCGGGGCGCTGCTTGACGATCACGTGCCGCGGCGCGGTGGTCTCCGCGATGTCCAGCGCCTGCAGCACGATCGGCGGGTATTCGATCTTGCGGCCCGGCTCGATGCCGCCGGAGGCTGTGATGATCAGCACAGGCTTGGCGTCATCGATGCGGGCGGCCAGCTCCGGCGCGGCGAAGCCGCCGAACACCACCGAGTGCACCGCGCCGATCCGCGCGCAGGCGAGCATCGCGATCACGGCTTCGGGGATCATCGGCAGGTAGATGATCACGCGATCGCCCTTGCGGACGCCGAGCCGGGTCATCGCGCCCGCGAAGGTGGCCACCTCGGCCAGCAGTTCGGCGTAGCTGAAAACGACCTTGGCGCCGGTCATAGCGGAGTCGTATATTAGGGCGGGCTGATCGGCCAAGCTTCCCTCGTCCGCGGTGCCGCCGCGCACATGGCGGTCGAGAGCGTTGAAGGAGGTGTTGAGGGAAGCATCGGGAAACCACCTGGCCACGGGGCGTGCAGTGGTGTCGACGATCTGGCCGGGGGGCACCTCCCAGTCGATCGCTTCGGCCGCGTCGGCCCAGAACTCGACGGGATCGACCAGGCTGGTCTGATAGACCGGCCGGTAGTCGTGTCCACCCGTCGTCCGGCCACCGCCCCCCACCGAATCACCTTGTGATGCTGTGCTCAACCGTGTGACTCCCTAGCTCGCCTCGATGCCCGCCTCGATAGATCTGCATGATTGTGGCAGACTTCACGCGACGCCCGGGTGGGTGTCGCGACCTTTGGTTTTGCCTGGAACGGGCAGGTCAAGGCCCGTGGCTATACTCGATGTCACCCAAGCTGTTATTGATCCGTTAGAATCTGATGTCACTTATTTGGGCCGTCGTAGACGAAGACGCAATTTCTCGGCCAGCCGCAGTTCTCGGCCAGCTCCACCCGTCGAGCCAAGCATGCGATTGTGGAGGTTCGCTGATGGCGCGTGGATGGGGCCAGTTTGGAAAGTGAGTGGGAGATGCGTGACGCCGCTAGGTCCGGCAAAAGGCGCTGGGAGCTCGGCAATTGGGACCTGCGCTGGAAGGTTACGGCGGTTCTCGCTGTGCCGCTGGCGGTCGCGGTGGGGCTCGGCGTGTCGAGGATTACCTCGGAGTTCACCGAAGCGAACCGCCTGGAAGGGGTCGCCGAGAACATCGCCGCGATCCCGGCCGTCACCGGCTTGAGTGCGAACTCGGCCACGGTCGCGGGTTCGCAGATGGTCTCGCTGTTGCCAGGCCAGAGCGTGGTGACCGACCAGAACCTCAGCGACCTGGACAAGGCGATCACCGCCGCGCAGAGCGCGGTGGGCAACCTGTCCGGACAGCCGAAGGCCGAGGCCGCGCTACAGAACATGATCGCCGAAGCCAAGGCGATCCTGTCCAGGGGCAAGGCGGCCGCCGACCCGGCGGAGGCGCTCGGCGGGATCGACCGGATCCGCAACGACAGCGTGCGCATCGTGGAGAGCACCGTCTCGCAGGTCTCCGACCCGGCGCTGGACGCCGCGAAGCTGCGCCTGGTCGACTCGCTCAACACCCGAGCCACCCTCGTCAGCGAGCTGGCCGCGTTCAACGACGTGTTGCACAGCACCGAGTCCGGTATCCAGTCCTTCCTGATCGCTGCGAACTCCGAGCGGCAGCTGCTGAACGTGCTCGCGCACCGCTTCCCCGACGGCGACGCCTCGATCGCGGATCTGCGTGCGGGCATCGACAACCGCGTCTCGCTGCTGGGCAGTCCGGAGGCGCAGGCGGGCAAGATCCCGCTCGGTGAGCTGAAGAACTCGCTGACCGGCAGCGTCGACGTCTACGAACTCGTGGTCGCCAAGGCGACCAAGGACATCGACAGCGCGATGGACAAGCTGGCGGCCACCGCCAACCGGGACGCGTGGAGCTACACCGCGGTCGTCATCGCCACCATCCTCGCCGCGCTGCTGCTCGCGGTGTTCGTCGCGCGCTCGATGATCGTGCCGCTGCACCGCCTGCGCCTCGCCGCGCTGCGTGTCGCCGAGAGCGATCTGCCGCACGAGGTCGCCCAGCTGCGTAACGGCGCCAAGCCGGAGGACGTGCCGCTGGAGCCGATGCCGGTGCGCAGCACCGAGGAAATCGGCCAGCTGGCCCGCGCCGTCGACGATATCCACGGCCAGGCGCTGCGCCTTGCGAGCGACCAGGCGCAGATGCGTCGCCAGGTGAACGATATGTTCGAGACCCTGGCCCGCCGCTCCAAGTCGCTGGTCGACCATCAGCTCAGCCTCATCGAGGCGATGGAGTACGACGAGAAGGACCCCCGCCTGTTGGAGAACCTCTTCCGGCTGGACCATCTCGCCGCCCGTATGCGCCGTAACGGTGACAACCTGCTGATCCTGGCGGGCACCGTCAAGCAGCGCCGAGGCAAATCCGTGCCCGTCGAGGTCGCCGACGTGCTACGCGCCGCGATCTCCGAGGTCGAGGACTACGAGCGGGTCAAGCTCGGCGCCACGCCGCGCGGTTCGCTGAAGGAACCGGCCGCCTCCGACCTCGCGCACCTGTTCGCCGAGCTCTTGGACAACGCGCTGCGGGCTTCCCCGCCCGAGACCGACGTGAAGTTCACCTTCGCGCAGGCGCACGACCAGGGCATGCTCATCGAGGTCGCCGACCGCGGCATCGGTATGCCGCCCGCGGAGATGGTCGAGATCAACAGGAAGCTCGAGCAGACCGCCGAGCCCGGTCCCGACACCGCACGCCACATGGGTCTGTTCGTGGTCGGCCGCCTGGCCGAGCGCCACGGCCTGACCGTGCGGCTGCGCCCGACCTTCGACACCGCGCGCGATCCCGGCGTGACCGTGACCGTGCACGTTCCGGTGGGACTGATCGTCGCCGGGGTGGAGATCTCGCCGCAGGCCGTGACGCCCGCGCCCGTCACTCCGTCGCCCGCCGCGCCGCAGCGACAGTCCACGCCGTCGTCGTCCATGCAGATGCGCGGGATCACCCGCACGCCGGGCGGCAACATGATGGTCACCGTCGACCCCGGGGTGAGCGGACCGATTCCGGTCAGCAAGCCCGCCGAGACGAGCGACGCCGCCGGACTCCCGCAGCGCCAGCCGGGTAACGCGGTGCCGACCGGGCTGCGTCAGGACTCGGCCCAGTCGAGTCCGACCCTGCGTCCGCAGCCCGGCCAGACGTCCAACGGTCCGCAGCGCGGCAAGCTCGCCGCGGCGAGCCTGCCCAAGCGCAGCCTATCCCCGGGCGGCCCGCAGCGGCCGCCGACGCCGCCGACCGTCAGCGGCGCGACGCCGAGCAGCGGTACGCCGCCGCAGCGCGAGACGCCGAAGTCCGGCGATCTCGCGCAGCGTCAGCCGGGCGCCAACGGCATTTCGAAGCCGGCAGCTGGAGGCGGTCTGCCGCAGCGCCAGCCCGGCACGAACGGTGCGCCTGCGCGGGACTCGTCCTCGGGTCTTTCGCAACGCGATTCGTCTGCCGGTGGTTTGCCGCAGCGCGATTCGGCCGCGGGTGGTCTGCCGCAGCGCGATTCCGCCGCGGGCGGTCAGCCGCAGCGTGGTCCGGGTGGCCTGCCGCAGCGTCAGCCGGGCGCCAATGGAATGCCGCCGCATCAGCCGTCTTCCGGTCTGTCGCAGCGCGAGAGCGCTTCGAACGGCCTGTCGCAGCGCGACGCGGCGCCGAGCGGTCTGCCGCAGCGGGAGCCCGGTGCGAACGGTGCGCCTGCGCGGGATTCGTCCTCGGGTCTTTCGCAGCGCAACCCGTCTGCCGGTGGTTTGCCGCAGCGTGACTTCGCCTCCGGTGGTTTGCCGCAGCGTGAGTCGGCGTCCGGCGGCTTGCCGCAGCGTGATTCTGCTTCCGGTGGTCTGCACCAGCGCGGTTCCGCGCCGGGTGGTCTGCCGCAGCGTGACCCGTCTGCCGGTGGTCTGCCGCAGCGCGACCCGTCTGCCGGTGGTTCGCCGCAGCGTGACTTCGCCTCCGGTGGTCTGCCGCAGCGCGACCCGTCTGCCGGTGGTTCGCCGCAGCGTGATTCCGCCTCCGGCGGTCTGCCGCAGCGTCAGCAGGGCGGCAACGGCCTGCCTCAGCGCGAGCCTGGCACCAGCGGCGCACCGCGGCGGGAGCCGACCCCGGGTGGTCTCCCGCAGCGCGAGGCCTCCAACGGGCTCGCGCAGCGTCCGTCCGCCGCACCGGCGCCCACCGGCCTGCCGCAGCGGGATCCGGGCGCCACGGTGCTGCCGCAGCGCGAGGTGCCGCCGGGAGTCGGTCTGCCGCAACGGGAACGGACCGTGCAGCCCGCCGCGACCCATGCGGAGCGGGAAGCCGAGCCGAGCACGCAGGCGGGCCGCGACCCCGGCAAGCACAGCTACAAGTCCAATCCGTCGAAGACGGCGTCGTTCTTCCAGACTCGCCTGCAGCCTGCAGCCGAGCCCGGTTCGACGATGGACAGCCCGATCTTCGCCGAGATGATGTCGGCGTGGCTGGCCGATCCGAACCCGGATCGGTCCCAGATCGCGGCCTCCTTCGAGTCGCCTGGCGACGAAGGTTGGCAGGCCGCACGCCGGGCCAGCGAGGCGCAAGCCGAAACAAAAACCGCTGCCGGCTTGCCTCAACGCAATCCGGGCGGGAGGCTGGTCCCCGGTGCCGTCAGCGGTACCGCGGATCGGGCGGCGAGCCGAGATCCGGAATCGATCAGGTCCAGCTTGAGCCGTCACCAGCAGGGCGTCCGGGATGGCCGTGCGATGAGAGAAATGAACCTAACCGGAGACAAAGGAGACCGATGAACCCCGATCTAGGTGGTACGAACCGTCAGCTGGATTGGCTGGTTTCGAACTTCGCCAACGAGGTTCCTGGCGTAGCTCATGCCGTCCTGGTCTCGGCTGACGGCCTACTCATGGCTGCGAGTGCCCAGCTGCCCGTCGATCGTGCTGAACAACTCTCGGCGGTCACCGCCGGCCTGGCCAGCCTCTCGGTCGGCGTCTCGAACCTGTTCGAGGGCGGCACGGTGCTGCAGTCGGTCGTAGAGATGGAGCACGGATACCTACTGCTGATGGCAGTCGGCGACGGCTCCTATCTCGCGGTGCTGACCAACACGTCCTGCGACATCGGACAGGTCGGATACGAGATGGCTTTGTTGGTGGAGCGTGTGGGCCAGACTGTGCAGGCCACGCCACGCGTCACGATGGGTTCCTGATGGTGGGATGGACATAGAAGATCACCGCGTGGGGAGCGCCGAGCCGAGCCTCGTTCGCCCATACTCGTTGACCGCGGGCCGGACCAGGCCCACGGTCGAGTTGGCGTTGGAGGCCCTTGTCGCATCGCATCCGGTCGCCATGGAGCGGCAGTTCGAACTGACCAACATCGAGACGTCAATCGTGGAGTTGTGCAGAGAATCGCCGTCCGTTGCCGAATTAGCGGCGCGACTCGGAATACCGATTGGTGTGGCACGGGTACTCGTGGCAGACCTGATCGAGGCCGGGCACGTGCGCGTTTCGGCGACTTTGAAAGACGATTCCAGCGACGATGAACGTCGCGAGCTGATCGAAAGGGTTCTCAGTGGACTCCGGCGTATTTGATTCGACGGCACAGGTCGACACCCGCACCAGCAAGCCCACTTCGGCGAAGATCGTGGTCGCGGGTGGCTTCGGTGTCGGCAAGACCACGTTGGTCGGTGCTGTCTCGGAGATCGTTCCGCTGCGCACCGAGGCATTGGTGACCAATGCCAGTACCGGAATCGACAATCTGACAGGCATTCCGATGAAGTCGACCACCACGGTGGCCATGGACTTCGGCAGGATCAGCCTTGCGGACGATCTGGTGCTGTACTTGTTCGGTACGCCAGGCCAGTACCGGTTCTGGTTCATGTGGGACGACCTCATCCGCGGCGCCATCGGCGCCGTGGTGCTCGTCGACACCCGCAGGCTGGAGGACAGCTTCGCGGCCGTCGACTACTTCGAGGCGCGCAACCTGCCGTTCCTGGTTGCGCTCAACGAATTCGACGACGCACCGCGTTATCCGGTCGAGGACATCCGTCAGGCACTAGCGATACCCGCGGACGTGCCGATCCTGTCCATCGACGCGCGG
This sequence comes from Nocardia lijiangensis NBRC 108240, assembly GCF_001613045.1. GTDB lineage: Bacteria > Actinomycetota > Actinomycetes > Mycobacteriales > Mycobacteriaceae > Nocardia > Nocardia lijiangensis. Next base: position 84,963 of record NZ_BDBP01000040.1, read on the forward strand.
CGGCGTGAGCCGGCCAAGCATGCGCTGGTCTCGCTCACCGAATACGCCCTGCGCAAGGTGATGCAGGGCTACTGATCACGGGGGGACAGCCGCGGCTTTGCCGCGGCTGTCTCGTCTCCGATCGCTCCGCGGCGCGAGCGGCTGTGCCGTCCGACCGTGCGGATATGCTCGCGCGATGCGAATTTCGGCGCGGGAATGGCTCGGGCAACTGCTCGACGCGGAGTCGTTCGTCAGCTGGGATAGGCCGCCGCTCGAGGTGGCCGCATCTCCGCGGTATCGCGAGGATCTGCGCAAGGCATCGGCGACGGCGGGCACCGACGAGTCGGTGCTGACCGGCGAGGGTTTGCTGCGTGGCCGGCGGGTCGCCGTCATCGCCTGCGAGTTCGGGTTTCTGGCCGGCTCGATCGGCGTCGCGGCCTCCGAACGCATTGTCGTGGCCGTCGAGCGGGCCACCGAACTCGGTATCCCCCTCGTCGCGTCCCCTACCTCCGGTGGCACCCGTATGCAGGAGGGCACCGTCGCCTTCGTGCAGATGGTGAAGATCGCGGGCGCGGTCGCCGCGCACAAATCCGCAGGCCACCCCTACCTCGTCTACCTGCGCGACCCGACCATGGGCGGAGTGTTCGCATCGTGGGGTTCGCTCGGGCACATGACGTTCGCGCAGCCGGGCGCGCTGGTCGGTTTCCTCGGCCCGCGCGTCTACAAGGCGCTGTACGGCAAGGACTTTCCGGAGGGCGTGCAGGTAGCGGAGAACCTGTATCACCGCGGCGTCATCGACGGGGTGGTGCCGGTGCACGTCTTCCGCAGGATCGCCCATCGCGCGCTGAGCGTGCTCAGCGGCGAAGTGCGCGCGGCAGAGCCGACTGCCACCGCGGCGGAGCGGCGCGCGGGTTCGGAGTCGGCCGAGGCCGCCGAGGCC
>NZ_BDBP01000041.1 GCF_001613045.1 Nocardia lijiangensis NBRC 108240
GCGCCGCCGACACCGCGGCCTGCCCGCCGCGCTGTCGCGCCCGTAATGCCAGTTCCTCCAGCTGCGCCGCCAAGTCCTCGTCGGGCTGCAAGGTGAGCGCGGCCAGATGCCAGGCGCGCCGGTCGATATCGGATGCCTCGGCCAGCGCCCGGTGCGCGGATATCCGCGCGGCCACACCACAGGCCGTGATCACCGCGGCACGCACCAAAGGGTGGTGGAATTCGACGCCCTCCGGATGCACCTGGATCAGCCCAGCGCGCTCGGCTTCGGCGAAGTCAGCCAGTGCGGCGCCGAGCTGGCCGACCGCGTATTCCAGCACAGGCAACTCGTCGTAGTTGGCGAGCGCCGCGACCAACAGACAGAGGCGGGTGGCCGGAGCGAGGCCCGAGATCCGGTTACGGAAGCCGATCAGTACCCGATCGGTCACCGGCCCCGCCGATGGGACCAGCATCAATCCCAGGGCGCCGCGGCGCTGCCAAGGCGTGAGCATCCGGGGAATCTCGATCAGTGCGAGCGGATTGCCCTCGGCCTCGGCGAGTAACCGATCGCGTACCGCCGGCGGCAGATCGTCCGCGTGCTCGGCAAGCAGGCGCCGGGCCGCACCGTCGTCGAGCCGGCCCACTCGCAGCTCGGGCAACCCTGGTGCGCGCAACCCGTCTTCCCGCGTGGCGAACAGCACCACGACAGGCTCGGCATGCAGGCGCCGGGCGGCGAACAGCAGGGCATCCGCCGACTCGCCGTCCAGCCACTGCGCATCGTCGATCACACAGACCACCGGGCCGGCCGCCGACAGCTCGACCAGCAGGCCCAGAGTCGCGAGTCCGACGAGGAACCGGTCGCCCCGGGTGGAGCCGGTGAGGCCGAGCGCACCGCGCAACGCCTCGCTCTGCTGCCGCGGCAACGTGTCGATCTGATCGAGGACCGGCCGAAGCAGCAGATGCAGAGCCGCGAACGGCAGATCGGACTCGGACTCCACCCCGGTCACCCGCAGCACCCGCGCCTGCACTCGCCGGGCCGCGGCGTCCAGCAGCGCCGACTTCCCGATACCGGCCTCGCCCCGCACGATCAGCGCGCCACACCGGCCCTCCAGCAACTCCCCCAGGACGGTCAGCTCCGCGCGGCGTCCATACAGCATGACACTCCAAGATGAAACGTGAGTCCGTAAATCGTGCACCGCACGGTCACTACGGCTCAGTGCCGGCGGCCGTGCCGGAGCGACCGCCGACCGGGCCGGCACCACTGGGAAGGCACCGGTTTGTTCCGCCACCTGCCATCGGCGACATGATAGAAGTCGGACCGAGCAGCCGGTGCCTGTTCGACCGGTGACATCCGCGTGATCTGCACGCGCTCATTCACACCTGGCCCCAGCGGATGCCTCGGTGACACACTGTGCGGCAGGATCCGAGGCCTCCGCGTATCCCCGGTGCAGGCGGCGTTCATTCCCGCCGTTCCCGGCTTTCTCATCGCCCCGGCGCTCGGGAGCGGAAACGACCTGGTCCAGGGCACCGAGCAGTTCGGCGAACCGGACGCGGCCGTCTTCACCGAGCGCGTCCAGGACGAGATCGTTGATCACCTCGAAAACCTGTTGGGCACGAGCCGTGGTCTCGGCTCCGTGGGGTGTCAGGAAAAGGGCCGCGGCCCGCGAATCGTTTTCGCTGATACGCCGCTCGACGAGGCCCGCGTCCACCAGACGACCGACCCCGGCAACGAGGGCGGATTCGCCGAGGCGCAGTCGCCGGGCGACATCGCGTTGCGAGCAACCCGGATCGTCAGCAATGACAGCCAAGATCCCGGATTGGGCGGTGGTGACATCCGCGGCTTCGGCCAGCAGCCGATCGGACCACTTACGGAAGGAATGTGCGACCTGCTGAATACGGCCGATCAGCCGGTACGGGTCCTTTGCCATTCCTGCCACCCAACTCGCATAGTTTTGTAGTGAAGTATATCCGAGTAGGGCTCCCATGGGCGTAACAGATGTCTGGGCGCAGCAGGTGAGCCCGCGGATGGCCGCACAGCTGTTGATGGCCTCACCTGCTGCGCCGGACCGGCAAACGGTCCTCGGAGCTGGCGGCCGGCGTGGACGCCACGCTGCGGGAGATGGACGCCGCGGGTGTGGATCTGGCGTTGATGTCCGCATGGCACGCGCCGAGCGGGCCGTTGATCGGCAACGAGGACGTCGCGGCGCTCGTCGACCGAGCACCGGACAGATTTCGCGGCCTAAGTATCCGCTGGCAGATCTCCAGCGCGCACGGTGCAGCAGCACCTACGCCTCGGCGATGAGCCAACCGGAGGGCACCCTGCATCCGGTCATGTATCTGTTCCAGTACTCCGCGTGGAACGCGGAACATGCGCTGGCACGTGATCGATGTCGGCGAAGGCCTCGACTGCGTGAACAGGCACGGCGTACCGGCGGCGGCACGACGTGAAATCGTCTGCGCCGCATAGTCATTATCTACGCTGGAGGGGCATCGGTGCCGGAATGGCGATGGCGTGGATGACGACCAACGTCCCGTAAACAGCCGCCCCGGCGACCAGGTGGGTGCGCCGGTAGTACGTCGCCGGCACGGCAGTCTCGGCAACTCACTGAAATGGCTCCCCTACTTAGCACGACAGTTGTATTTCGTTGTTTTGCATTGGTGTCGAGGCCGGGATAGCTTTCCTCGTTGCGTTGGGTGATGTTGTGGCCGAGGATGTTTCGGCGTGGCGGGTGGGTTTCGATGGGGTGTTCGCTCGGGTGGCTGGGGTGTTCTATCGGGCGGAGCCGCGGCGGTGGGCGCGGGCGTATCTGACGGGGGCTGGCGCCGGTGGAGCGGAAGAACTCGTGGCAGTTGTCCGAGGCCGCCGGGCAGGTGGATCCGAGCCGGTTACAGCATTTCCTGAATCGGTCGCGATGGGATGCCGATGAGCTGCGTGATCGTCTGCGTTCGTATGTGGCCGAGGCGCTGGCCTGCCCGGATGGCGTCTTGGTCCCGGACGAGACCGGGTTTCTGAAGAAGGGTGTGAAGTCGGCGGGGTGCAACACCAGTATTCGGGCACGGCCGGGCGAGTGGAGAATTCCCAGCTCGGGGTGTTCCTGGCCTATGCCGGGCGCTCAGGGCGGGCGCTGATCGACCGAGAGCTCTACCTGCCTGAGTCGTGGATTGGTGACCGGGACCGCTGCACCGATGCCGGAATCCCTGAAAGCCAAGGCCACAGGACGGAAGCCTTCGAACAGGGTTTCCACCTCGGGTGTCTCCGGTGTTGATTGTTCGTCTCCATGTCGATAGACGGTCCAGACACGACCAGCTCACCAACACCTCCTTGACGACGGTTTCCGTTGCGCTACAGAGGATTTTGTACAGACTCGTTGCTCGACACCAGATAGACATCTCGCGAAGTCGGAGGTCGAGCCGCGAGCGGACGACGCACTGAATGTCCGGCTGATCAGCGCCTTAATCTGGATCCGCATCGCAGCTCGTCCGTGGAAGCGAACCGCTTCGGCGTCCAAGTCAGACGAAGCGGCCGACAGTGTGCGACTCGGCAGCCGGCTGGTCGAACGTGTCGGTCGTGCGGCTGCGGAAGTTCGTCCATGAGATCAGGTCTACGGAACAGCACTGAGCGGCAGCTCGTATCCCCATGGCCATATCGTTTGATCGTTGGCACTCAGGCCATCGAAGTTCACGTCCGTCAGCTTTGCGCCGGAGAGGTCTGCACCGCACACGTTCACGCTTCGCGCGTCAGCGCCTCGTAGGTCTGCTCCTCGAAGTTTTGCACCACTGAGGTTCGCGTCGCGCAGATCCGCCTCCCGCAGGTCAGTGAGGCTCAACTCTGCGCGTGTCAAGTCCGCAGCCCTCAAAACCACGCCGATTAGGTCCGCGCCGCGCAGATCGACGCCCTCGAGCGAGGACCGAAGCATTTCAGTGGATGCCCGCAACCAGGAGGTGGATTCCTCGGGTGGTAGTCGCCGCCGTGTAGCGATAACCCGCACAATGGTTTGCCGTACTTCATTCTCCCCAAATGCTTCGACAGAATTGCCAGCCTCGCCTGCCAGCTCCTTGACAGAAGGCGACCTAGGAACCCGGAGGTACGCGCGCAGTAGGTCAATACACACTTGCCGTTGCCTGGCATCACCGATGCTGTTCCAGTCGTCCCCGAGCGATGCCACTGCATAGATAGCGGCGAGCCGAACGGCAGCCGACGAGTGGGCGAGCTGTACCGTGACGCTGGCATACCGATCGTGTAACGCCCGCACAATCTCCCGCTGATGGGCTTGCTCTCGCGCTGCCAGTTGTTCCTTCAGTGCCTTCTCCGCCTGTCTCTCCTCACTCGACCTGGTCTTGTGTTGGCTGTAAAGGTCAGCCCAGCTGCGGCGAGCACGCTGCCGCCCCCGATGACGGCTCCTTGCCCGGGCTGGAGGTCGCCCCACTGCAGGGCAACGAACACAAGCACGACCGCACATCCGGCCGCAATAGTGGCGAACACGACCAGCTTCACGCTCGTTGACGATCGCGACGTTGGATCTGCTCCACGCACCCTTCGAGTGTCACTCAGGGCCTACGACAGCATCGCGTGTTTGCACATCTTGGCAAGGCAAGAAGTTCGCCGAGAGGTCGCGGCGCTGATCGCACGAGTCAGTAGGCCGGGTCATAGTTCGAGCCTGATGCCTCTGGGTTATGACAGACACCGATGCGGCCATCTTCCGATGCCTGCCCCGACGGCCGGCAAACGTCACGTTTCTCGGACCGAGCTGACTTCATCCGAGGATGGGCAGCATTCAGGTCGATGAAACCGCATGCCGAGACGAGTCGCACTCCCGGCCACTAAAGGTGGTGCGCCGATAGAAACGCTCCGGGTGAGCGTGCGCCCCACCCGGAGCAACTCCCTGTCTATCACTTGGTCCAAGCTGTCCGCACGCCTGGGCGGCCAAAGCTCTGCTCCAGGCGCCCTGCCGACGTCGATGTCTGCCGCGCCCCCACAGCGAGTGCTTGGGTGACGGTGACACCACTACGACTTGCTCGGCGATCCGGGCATGTGACTATCCCCGGAGAAGGCGTCTGTGGGCGCAGGAGTGGCAGAACCCGCGACCAATGGAGTACAAGTCCATAGCTGATGGACAGCTTCACCGCGACCGCGATGTGTTCGGATATATGTTTCCATCAGCATAAATCCCGAGAGACGAAGAACTCTCGGATGCGTTGGCGTTCTGCCACCTTCGACCATGTTGTGTTGAAAAAGTAGAGTAAATGTAGACCTCGATGAAGCCGATCTAGTGCGATTTCCGGTCCGCGGTTGGCCGCCTTTGCGGACCCGAACCCTATCGGGCAATCCTGCCGCAAGTAGAGCACGCACGGTCTCAGCTCCGCGAACAGCCCGTCGCGCCGTCAAAGTCCACGCCCTCGCCGATGCCGCCCTCGACTCATGCGCATGGGCGGTGCATCGGGTACGCCGCCTCGACAGCGGCCCCGCTCGAGCGTGCCGGGCCACCGAAATCGTGCACCGCGCGGTGACCGCGCCCAAGCCGCAGTCTTCGTGCGCCGGCGTTGTCAAGGTCACCCACCCCCAAGAAGGCCAAGTGACCGCGCCAATACACTTCCACCTCTTGACCGGCAGTCATGAGATGCTCTTAACTATTGTTCAAGACCTGTTTGCTGAGAGGCGCCCTACTGATGACCGAACTGACCGCACCTGCCCTACCCGCCCTCGATCCCGCCGCGCGCGCGACCTTGTTCACGGCGGCACGGACCGCGAACACCTTCTCCGACACCCCCGTCACCGACGCGGAGCTGACGCAGATTTGGGAGCTCGCCCGGTGGGCGCCCACCGCGGCGAACACCCAGCCGTTGCGTGTGCTCTTCGTCGGCAAGGGTGCGGGCCGCACCCGGCTGGTCGAGCACATGGACGAGGGCAACAAGGCCAAGACGGCGGCCGCCCCAGCCGTCGCCGTCCTCGCGGTGGACACCCGCTTCCACGAGCATGTGCCGACCCTGCTGCCCTTCAAGCCCGAACTGGCCGGGCTCTTCGAAGCCAATGCGGAGCTGCGCACCGCCACCGGCGCGTTCAATTCGGCCCTGCAGGCGGGCTACTTCGTCTTGGCCGTGCGCAGCGTCGGTCTCGCCGCGGGGCCGATGGGCGGATTCGACCGCGCCGGAGTGGATTCGGCATTCTTCGCCGACGGCCACTGGCGATCGATCCTCGTCGTGAACATTGGACACCCCGACGAGAACGCGTGGCGCGAACGACTGCCTCGCTTGGCCCACGAGGACGTCGTGCGTTGGGCGTGACGCCCGCTGTCGAGCCTGCCGATTCCTTCTCGAGGAGAACACAATGACCGACCTGCGCCATCATTATGTCGAGGTCAATCGCATCCGACTGCACTGCGTCGAGGCCGGAGAAGGCCCGACCGTCATCCTGTGTCACGGGTTCCCGGAACTCTGGTACAGCTGGCGCCATCAGCTTCCCGCACTGGCGCAGGCAGGCTACCGGGCCATCGCACTGGACATGCGCGGCCACGGCGAGTCCGACGCTCCGGCGAACATTGAGGACTACGACGTGTGCCGCACGGTCGGCGACGTCATCGGCCTGATGGACGAACTCGGTATCGGCAGAGCGGCTTTCGTCGGCCACGACGCGGGCACGTTGACGGCCTATACTGCGGCGCTGATGCGACCCGATCGAGTGCGCGGTGTGATGGGGCTGTCGGTTCCCTATATTCCGCGGGGTCCGCTCAGTATTCTCGAATCGTTCGACGGCGCGGTCCCGCCCGGCTTCTACATGGTCTACTTCCAGGAGCCCGGCCGCGCCGAACGGGATCTCGAACGCGACGTCACCGAAAGCCTGCGGCGCATCGTCTACGCCAACTCCGGCGAGAATCCGCACGTCCCCTTCCTCATGACGGTGCCCGAAGGCGGCACCCTGATCGATGTGCTTCCCGCCCCCGCGGGCGCGATCGGCTTCCTGTCTGACGCCGACCTCGACGTCTACGCGACCGCCTACTCGCGCAGCGGATTTCGCGGCGGCCTCAACGGCTACCGGGTGTTCCATCGCAACTGGGAGCTCACCGCCCCATGGAACGGCGCCGCACTGCCGGTGCCCTGCGGCTATGTCGGCGGCACCGCCGACACGGTGTTGCACTTCCCCGGCTTTCGCGCCGCGGCGGAGGCGATGGGAACAGCGACCTTCCTGGACGGGGCCGGTCATTGGATTCAGGCGGAGCGACCGGACGAGGTCAACGCCGCGCTGCTGTCGTTCCTCGGGTCGCTCCCGAGCTGACCGTCCGAGCGCGAAACCACCGCAAAGCTTCGCCGAGGAATCTCAATGACGATGTCAAGCCGCGGCCGGGACTCCGGTGACGCTTGGGGGCTTGGTGTCGAAGGCGCGGTTGTCACGCAGCAGGGCCCACAGCACATCGACCAGGCGCCGGGCCAGCGCTAGGAGGGCCTGGGTATGAATGAGTCGTTCGGTGCGTTTGCGTTGGTAGAACGTTCGCGAGGGTCCCTCGTTGCGGATCGAGGACAGGGCGGCCATGAAGAACACGCGCCGCAGTCTGCGGTTGTAGCGTTCGGGCCGGTGCAGATTGCCGCTGATCCGGCCGGAATCGCGGGGCACCGGCACGAGCCCGGCGTAGGAGGCCAGCCGACCCGGGGTGGTGAACTCGGCCAGCGCGTCGCCGCCGGTGCTCACGAGGAAGTCGGTGCCCAGGTGCGGGCCCATGCCGGGCAGCGACTCGATGATCGCCGCCTGCGGGTGGGTGCGGAAGCGGGTGGCGATGTGCTTGTCGAGGTCCTTGATCTCGCGATCGAGATCGAGCAGTTTGGCCGCGAGCCGCTTGATCAGTGTGGCGGTGGTGGCCTCGCCGGGCACGGCGATATCTTGAGTTTCCGCGGCGGCCACCCCCGCCGTGGCCATGGTGGCAATGCCTTTGCGCCATGCGTCGTTCTCGGTGAGATATGTTGCGACACCGCTGATTCCGGCGTCACGAATCTCTGCCGGGGTGCACAATCCGGCGACCAGGATCAGCGGCGAACGCGCCGAGTAGTCGAACGCGGCCTCCAACGCGGGAAAGATCGAGGCCAGCTTGGCGCGCAGCTGGTTGACCCCGCGCACCCAGTCGGCCATGAGGTCGGCGCGGTAGCTCGCCAGCTGGGTCAGCTCGGCGATCAGCTCGTCGGGCGCGGTCACCGGCGTCAGATCGTTGCGCATGCGGGCGGTGTCGGCGATGACACGGGCGTCCTTGGCGTCGGTTTTGCCCTCACCGCGGAAGACGCCGGTCATGGTGGCCACCATGCGGCCGGGCACGTAGACCACCGACTCGCCGGCGCTCAGCAGCACCGTGATCAGCAGCGCGGCAAAGGGGCTGGTCAGATCGATCGCCCACCGCAACTCGATCCCGGTGTTGCGGGCGCGGTCGATCACCGCCTCGATCGCCCGCTGGTCGTTGGCGAGTTTGCCCGACCAGCACACCTTGGCGTTCTCGTCGACCACGCACACGTGATGGTTGGCCTTGCCGACATCGATCCCGATCCAGAGCCGTTGACGCCGAACCACTCTCACACTCCCGTTCACGCCGCCGAAGCCCGTGGACAACCCCGCCATCAGGTCCCTAACCAGCACGAACCGCATCAGATCTCAATAAGTGGCCGGAGCGTCCAGCACGGCGGGGCAGCCATTCCTCGGGAGCCACAACAGCGGCAAGCAATCATCAGCCACACCCCACCGTCCTGGGCATCCAGGGCACCAACCCCAGACAGCCACAAACTTAGGGAGACATCATGCGTCTTTACACCACTGACCAGGGCATCGCCCGGGAGGACAGCCCCGGAGTACTCACCGTCCTCGACCTCCCGTTCGCCGACGTCGGCGAACTTCTGCGCGGACCGGGTCTCGAACTCGCCGCGACGGCGCCGCCGAGGCAGATCGTGCCGCTGCGCCGAGTGAAACTCCATCCCGTTCTGCCGTGTCCCGGCAAGGTTCTCGCCGTTGGCCTCAACTACCCCAGCCATGCCGAGGAGGCACTGGAGAAGTTCGCCGAAGCCGGGCGCCACGACGTGACGCTGCCAACCGAGCCCAATGTGCAAGTCACGACCGGGTCCGCGGCGGCCGCGCACGACGGGCCGATCGTTCTGCCCGCGGTGGCGCCCGGCTACGTCGACTACGAGGGCGAGGTCGGCGCGGTGATCGGTCACCCTGCCACCGATGTCGGCGCAGGCGAAGCATGGCGTCATGTCGCCGGGCTGACCGTGATCAACGACATCACCGCCCGCGACATCCAGCGCCGCGCCTACGCGGGTGATCCCATCGCCTCGATCGCGATCGCCAAGAGCTTCGACACGTTCAAGCCCATCGGCCCCTGCCTCGCGACGACCGACGAGTTCACCGAGCCCCTCGACCTGCGCATCCGGACCTGGGTTAATGGCGAACTGCGCCAAGACGATCGGACTGGCAACTTTCTGCACCGCATCCCGGAGCTCGTCTCGTACCTGTCCCGCTATCAGACACTGGAAGCCGGTGACGTCATCGCCACCGGAAGCCCGCGCGGGGCGGGCCAGTTCAACGAGCGCTTCCTGCGGCACGGAGATGTCGTGGATGTGGAAGTCGAAGGCGTCGGGATACTCAGCAATCATGTCCTGACAGCTTGATCGCACCCCTCAGGCGGCCCGCCCGGCGTTTGCCGCAGCGGGCCGCGCTATTCGTCGTGCCGCGCGCTATTCGTGATGCCGCACTGCGCCACGCTCGGCCGTAGCGGGAGAGCTCGCGGACCGAACTTTCGACGCAGCCGATCAGGGCCCGAGAAACAATCGTTCACACGGCAGGCGTGGCAACCGCCGACAGTCGTCGACAGCGTTCTGGATCAATTCGATCGTGCACCAACGCTTTTTCCGCCAATCACGGACCAAGCTGGGTATCGCCGCGACATCAGCCCAATAGTCGAATGCGATGTCGGTCAGCCAAATCCGAAGGTACACATCACTATCGGATCGAAACCGGACTTCCGCGGTCATGGCCTGTTACCTCGCCTCTTCCGGAGTCGTCACCGAGTGCGCGGACGCCGCTGGCTCACCGGCTGTTGCGCCACTTCCACCGGCAACACCGGTGGAAGTGGCGCAACGCCGCCAGGCCGACTCCGGACGAGGCACTACGCCACACCAACCACCGGTTGGGCGGCGCGGTAGGTGTCCAACAGCGCAGCTACTCGGGCGCGGTAGCGGTCGACATTCGCCAGCTTGATGGATTCGTATCCGCGAATCATGTCCGGCAGATCGGCGATTTCGACAGCCAGAGTGTGGTTTTCGGGTCGCAGATCCGCCAGCAGTTTCTCGACCAGCGCACGGTACTCGGCGATCAGCGCGCGTTCCTGCCTGCGTACTTCGGCCATTCCGAACGGATCGAAGCGAGTGCCCCGGACCCGGCGCATGGCCGTCAGCAGCCCGTACACCGGCCGGAACCACGGACCGAGTTCGATCTTGTTCCGCATGCCGAGCGCCCGCAGGATCGGTGGGTGCAGGCGGTACGACATACGGGCGCCGGGCCCGAACTCCGCCTCGATGGCGGCGCGCAGGGCGGGGTCGATCGACAGCCGGGCGACCTCGTACTCGTCCTTGTAGGCCATGAGCTTGTAGAGGTACCTGGCAACCGACTCGGTGAGCGCGGTCGCACCGGGAATCCGCTCGTCCTCACGCTGCCGCACGTGCTCGACGAACCGGCTGTATTCCCGTGCGTACGAGAGGCTCTGGTAGTCGACGAGGTCGGGGATGCGGACGGTGATCAACCGCGTCAACTCGGTCTCCCGGCCGGATGCCACCTGAGCGAACAACTGCCGAACTGCCTGTGACAGCTCACGATTCGCGCCCTCGGCAGGTGACTTCTCCGCCACCGCGGCCTCGAAAGCCGCAGCGTCCGCGACGGAAAGGCGGCCGTAACGGAACGCTCGAACGTTGGCCTCGACCTGCACGCCGTTCAGGGTGATGGCGTGCTCGACCTCCGCGGGCGACAGCGGCAACGAACCGGATTGCACCGCCGCGCCGACCAGCAGGAAGTTGGCGTACTGATCCTCGCCGAGCAAGGCGTTCGCCGCGCGACGGGCGTCGAGGAAGATCGCCTCGCGCGTCGTCGAGCGCAAGGCGTCCCGGATGGGTCCGACGTCGGGGAAACCCACGGCGGTGTCGATGACCATCTGTCCCGTCGGAACCTCACTGGTGGAGATCACCGCTGTGGTCCGTTCGGCGCTCGCCGCCGCCAGGTATCGTTCGTCGGCGGCCACCAGGATGTCGCATCCGAGATACAGATCGCACTCCCCGGCCGCCGCCTTCCCAGCCTGGCCGGTCGGTTCGGCGGAGATCTTGAGGTCCGAGACGACCGCTCCCCCCTTCTGCGCGAGACCGGTCTGGTCCAAGGTGCGGACATGGCGACCGGCCAGGGCCGCGGCGGTGCTGAGCACCTGCGCCAGCGTGACCACACCGGTCCCGCCCACACCGGTGATGCGCGTGGTGTGGGTTCCATCGAGCGCGAACACCGGCTCCGGGAGTGCGTCGGCGTCGAGCAGCGACGCCCGGGTACCGCCCGCGCGCTTCCCCGCGGGCACCACGGTGATGAACGACGGGCAATCACCCGACAGGCAGGAGAGATCCTTGTTGCACGAGGATTGGTCGATGCGCGTCTTGCGTCCGAACTCGGTGGCGATCGGCTGGACCGACAGGCAGTTGGACTTCTCGCCGCAGTCCCCGCAGCCCTCACAGACCCGTTCATTGATCACCACCCGCTGCGCCGGCTCCGGCGCGAGCCCGCGCTTGCGTTTGCGCCGCAGTTCGGTCGCGCATTCCTGGTCGTGAACGAGCAGGGTGACACCACGCGTGCGCGCGAGTACCTCCTGGGCTTCGATCAGCCGGTCACGACGCCAGACTTCCACTCCGCGAGGGAGTTTCGTCTTGCGATAGCTCCTGACATCGTCGGTGGTGACGATGATGCGCACGACTCCCTCGGCGACCATCGCCTCGCAGATGGCAGGCACCGTCATCAGCCCGACGGCCTGCTGCCCGCCGGTCATGGCCACGGCCGAGTTGTAGAGCAGTTTGTAGGTGATGTCGACCCCGGCCGCGATCGCGGCCCGGATCGCCAGGCTGCCGGAGTGATGGAAGGTACCGTCGCCGAGGTTCTGGATGAGGTGGTCGCGCTCCAGAAACGGCGCCATACCGATCCACTGGGCACCTTCGCCACCCATCTGAGTCATCCCGGCCACCTCGCCCACCTGTTTGGCATCCATCAAGGTCACCATGGCGTGGCAGCCGATTCCCGCGCCCACGGTGGCGCCCGCGGGGACCTTCGTCGAGACATTGTGTGGGCAGCCCGAGCAGAAATACGGCGTCCGGGTGACGAGGGGCAGCGCGATCGGACCACGCCGGCGGCGTGACTTCCCCGACCAGTCGTCGACCGAGGGAAAGCCGCCGATTTCGGACAGCCGCGCGGCCACATGGCTCGCGACGATATCGGGGTCGAATTCGCCGTCGGCCGGGAACAGCGCGGCGCCGCCGGGCGTCCGTTTGCCCGAGACAGCGGGCGCGTCGGGCCTGCCGTACAGCAGGCCCTTGACCGCGGTCTCGATGAGCGCCCGCTTCTCCTCGACGACGATGATCTCGGACAGCCCCTCGGCGAACTCGTCGACGACGGTCGGCTCGAGCGGGTGGATCATGCCGAGCTGAAGCAGCCGCACGCCGCGCCGCGCCAGCTCGTCGTCGTCGAATCCCAAAGCGCGCAGGGCTTGCCGGAGATCCAGAAACGTCTTTCCCGCGGCGACGATGCCGACCCGGTCCGACGAACCGGAATGCGTGATGCGATTGAGCCCGTTGGCCGCGGCGTATCGACGGGCGATCTCCAGGCGCGCGCCATCCCGGCTCCGTTCCAGCGCACCCAACGTCGGTTGCAGGACCTGGCCGGTCACCTCGTGCCGGTATTCGGCGCCGTCCACGGTCAGGTCGGGAACGACCGGACGGACCCGGTCCGGGTCCACATCCACCGTTCCCGACCCGTCCGCGACGTTGGTCACCACCTTCATGGCCACCCACAACCCGCAGGCACGCGACATGGCGATGCCGTGCAGGCCGAAGTCCAGCGCCTCCTGCGGATCGGCCGGATAGAGCACCGGCAGTCCCAAGTCGGCCAGGAGCAGTTCGGAAGCTCCCGGTACGGACGACGACTTCGCCGCCGGATCGTCGCCGACCAGGGCGAGCACCCCGCCCTCGGCATGGGTGCCCATCAGATTGCCGTGCCGAACCGCGTCGGCCGCACGGTCCAGCCCCGGGGATTTCCCGTACCAGATCGCACTGACCCCATCGACGCGCTTGTCGGATTGCCTTGCGGCGAGCTGCGTTCCCTGCACGGCGGTCGCCGCGAGCTCCTCGTTCACGCCCGGTCGGAACACGATGTCGTGCTGGTCGAGCAACGCCGCATTGCGTTCGAGTTCGGTGTCGTATCCGGCGAGCGGTGAGCCTTCGTATCCGGAGATGAAACAGGCGGTGCGGCGCCCTGCTCGGTCGTCCGCCCGTCGCTGATCCAGGGGAATCCTGGCCAGTGCTTGGATTCCGGTGAGATGGACACGCCCGTGTTGCACGGTATATCGGTCACGAGGTGACGCCACCGGCGCTGATTGATTCGTCACGACAGAGGATTTCCTAACGAAGAGACGGTCAGGAGACGGAGTGGGTGGCCCCGCAGCACGCGGCGTCGAGCGCGGCCGACAGGTCTCGTACGGGCTTGGTGGACAACCCCTCTGCCCGCCAGGCGACGTGCCCGTCGGGACGAACCAGGATCGCGCCGTCATGGGGGATCCCGCACAAGCCAGGCACGGTGACCTCGAAGTCACGTCCCGGAACGCACGCGTGGATCGGGACATCCGTGTCGATCTCCGCCAAAGCGGCGGCCCAGACCGCACCGTCGGGCCCCGTGATGAGCGTGAATCCTGGCATCAGGAGATCGTGCGTCGAGATCGTGAAGCCGTCCCTGTCGATCCACGCGTGCGGGAGCCTGCCACCGGTCACCGCCACGGTGAGCGGGTCCGCCTGCGTCTCCGAGGGGCACCCGACGCCGTACACGTAGCCGATCTCGAGTTCGAGATAGTCGAAGTGGGGGCGCTGCGCGGGGACGGACTCCGCCAATCGCTTTCGCTCGGCCGCGGCCACCGCCGGATCCCCGCTTTCCAGCCGGGCGGCCATGTCGAGGGTGTTGGGCCCGATCCCGGCATCGGCCATTTTCACCGCGTTGGTGATGCTGCTTTCGGCATTGGCGACGGCGATCGGCCTGCGCTCGGATTCATAAGTGTCGAGCAAGGTTTCGGACGCCCAGCCGCCGATCACCGCCGCCAGCTTCCACCCGAGGTTGTCCGCGTCGACCAGTCCCGTGTTCATGCCGAGACCTCCGGTCGGCGGAAACCGGTGCGCCGCATCGCCGGCGAGGAAGATTCGCCCTTTGCGATACTGCCGCGCCGTGCTCGCCCCGAGCGTCCAGGTGCCGACGGACCGGACGTCGACGTCGAGGTCGGGCGCTCCGATTCCGCTCCGGATCAGGTCGGCACAGCGCTGCGCGGTGTAATCGGCGACCGACTCCCGAGCCGGGTCGTATTCGAGGTGGAATGTCCAGCGGTCGCCGCCCATGCGGATGAACACGCCTGGGCAGGCGGTGTTCAGCACCCAGAACAGCAAGGCGGGATCCCTGTCCGCCCAGCGCGACAGATCCGCGTGGAAGTACACGTTGATCAGGTGCCCGAACTCCGGAACGCCCTCGATCTCGATGCCGAGGCCACGCCGGATCTTTCCGGATGCTCCGTCGGCGGCCACGACGTAACCGGCGCCGAATCGCTCTTCGCCCTCGCGTGTTTCGACACGCACGTCGACCGAATCCCCGAGATCCCGCACCGCGGTGACGCGTGTGCCGTAGCGGACCTCGGCCATCCCCTGCCGGTACACCGCTTCCAGGAGCCGACGCTGCACCCGATCCTGCGCGCACGAGCCGACGGTCACCGGCGACGACCCGAGCCGTCTCGCCAGGTGCTCCGCGGGCGCGTCCGCGAGGTCGATCCGCCCGAACTCCTCACCGGCGACCGTGTGCTTCCAGACGAAGCTGAGCCCGCAGTTCAGATCGACCGCGTCCGCGATGATCTCGTCGTAGACGCCCCAAAGGCGGAGCAGCTCCATCGATCTCGTGTTCACCACATGCGCGCGTGGATGCGGATTGATGTCGTCGAACTGGTCACAGACGACACTGCGCACGCCGTGCCTGCCGAGCACGTACGCGGTCGCGAGCCCGACCGGGCCCGCGCCGACGATCAGGACCGGAATGAGTTCGTCGTTCACGGCCGCTTCACCAGCTCCGCCAGCGGTTCGCCCGCCTCGAATCGGGCGATCAGCTCTTCCGGCACGAAGTCGACGCCGATCGGATTGGCGACGAAGGCGTCGGACTCGAAGAACGCCTGCGTCTCCTCCTCGGTGACGAAACTGTCGATCTGCAACTCGATCTGATTGCCGTCCGGATCCCGGTAGTACATCGACATCGTCGGACCGTGGTTGATGCTCCAGAACGGCTGCACGCCATCGGCTTTCAACCGCTTGTAGTTGTCGAGCAGATCCCCGAGCGACGCGTAGGTGAAGGCCATGTGATGCATGCCGGTGTGCGCGTCGGTGGGCTGCTCCGACGCGCCGGTCGCGATGAACGCGACCCGATGGTGCTCGTCGTCGTAGGTCATGAACGCCAACATGTCGTTGGCGAACGCCACGCGACCTTCCAGCACGTGCAGATACCAGTCGGTCATCTCCTGCAGACGATTGGTTCGCAACACGATGTGGGCGAGTTTGACGGGTGACGCCATCGTTGGCACCTCCGAACGGTATGGCGAGAAGAAGTTCTCTTGAATGTGACTCAAGACACGGTAGCGCTCTCATGAATGACAGTCAAGAGACAACACAGACCGATGCCGAGGCAGGACGGACACGCCTCAGCGCACGACAGGACCAACGGGAACAGCCGACAGGGTCGACGCCGCGAACAAGGGCGTCGTTCAGATCCCGAACGCTCACCCCCGGGTGAATCACCGAACTACATGGCCGCGACCAGCGGCGACGACGTCAGCGAGCAGCTTTGGCGGTCGCGGAAGCGACCAGCGCATCGGTCACCAGATCGATCAGATCGCCGATCGGCCGATCCAGGCGGCGCGAGCTGATCAGGACCCCCTCGAACAGCACATGCCCCGCATCGGCGATCAGCGCCACATCGGCGCCCTCGGGCAGCCTGTTCGCGATCGCGGCGAACAGACGCTCCTCGAGCCATCGCTGGATCTGCTCGTAAGCGACGCGGACCGACTCCGAGTCCGCCATCCGCTCGTACGCCTCGCGATGCAGCGCCCGGTACGGCTGCACCGCGACCAGCAGCCCGACGAGCTCGTTGCGCGGATCCCCGCCGAGCTCGGGATCGGCCTCCACCCCGTGGCGCGCCGTGGCGAAGATAGAGGTCAATGCCGCGGCGAACAGATCGTCCTTGGTCGGGAAGTACCAGTGCACCGCCGCGGGGGCGATACCGGCGGCGCGACCGACCGCGGCCACGCTCGTCCCCCGGTAACCGTTGGCGGCGAACAGTTCCACAGCGTGTTCGACGACCGCCGCTTCACGCTCGGCCTTCGGGATCTGCTGTCGATTCCTGGGCATGAGGTGAGCTTACTGCCCCGCGACCGCCTCTTGACTGTGCGCCATGACTGCTCTTAACTGTCAGACAAGAGCGGTGAGGTTGCCGCCATTCGACCGCGGAGGTACCGAGATGCGTCTGTACACAACCAACGAGGGAATCGCACGCGAGGACCGAGCCGACGTGCTCTCCGTGCTGGACCTGCCGCAGCGAGATCTCGGCGAGTTGCTCGACGGCCCCGGTCTGGACGCCGCGCGGACGGCGGGAACGCTCCGCGAGATCCCCTTGGCTGGGGCGACGCTGCATGCTCCCGTGCGCAGACCGGGGAAGATCGTCATCGTCGGACTCAACTACCCCAGCCACGCCGAGGAGGCCTTGGCGGCGTTCGCCGCCATCGACCGCACCGACATCGAGATGCCCACCGAACCCAACCTCCAGATAGTCGCGGGCTCGGCCGTGACCGGACCGGGAAACACCGTCGTCCTGCCCGGGGTCGCCGCCGGGGAAGTGGACTACGAGGGCGAGCTCGCCGTCGTCATCGGACGGGCGGCCACCGGCGTGCCGGTCGAGACCGCCTGGGATCACGTGGCGGGCCTGACTATCGCGAACGATGTCTCCGCACGCGACATCCAGCGCCGCGCGATGACCGGCGACCCCGTCGCCTCGATCGGTGTGGCCAAGAGCTTCGACACCTTCAAACCGCTCGGCCCGTGCCTGGTCACTGCGGACGAGTTCACCGGCCGAGTCGACCTCCGTCTTCGGACCCGCGTGAACGGCGAAGTGCGCCAAGACGATCGGACGAGCAGCTTCATCCACTCGATTCCCGAGATCGTCTCGCACCTGTCGAAGTACCAGACGCTGCTGCCCGGCGACGTGATCTGCACCGGGACCCCACGCGGCGCCGGGCTGTTCTCCGGCCGCTTCCTGCGCCACGGCGACATCGTGGAGGTCGAAGTCGAGCGGATCGGCGTCCTGAGCAATCCGGTGGTCTCCGCGTGAACGCCGAAACGAACGTGCACATCGCCGGCCACGACCTCGAGCGGCTCACCGATGTGCCGCTGTCCGATCGCGATCTGCCCGCCACCACCTACGACCTGCTCGAACGATCCGCGCGACAGCACGGCGAGAAGCCCGCTCTCCATCTGCTCCCCGGCGGGAACCGCTGGGACGAACCGGAGACCTGGAGCTACGCCGAACTGCTTCGACGGACGACGCAGGCCGCAAATCTCTATGCAGCACTGGGACTGGAGCCCGGCGGTGTCGTCGGCCTCATGCTCCCGAACACCAGGACCACCTATGCGGCGCTGCTCGGGGCCCAGGCCATCGGCATCGCGAACCCGGTGAATCCGATGCTCGCCACCGAACACCTCGTCGAGATTCTCCGTCTCACCGAGGCACGGATACTCGTCGCGCCCGCGCCCGCACTCGATCCCGACGGCTGGGACAAGGCGTGCGCGGTCGCGGAGGCGCTGCCCTCGCTGCGAGCGCTGGTCTCCGTCGGCGGACCGGTGCGCACCGCGCCGGGTATCTGGGTCGGCGATTTCCAACAGCTGGCTGCCTCCCGGCCTTCGGACGAACTCACCATCGAGAACCGGCCGGACGCATCCGACATCGCCGCTTATTTCCATACCGGCGGCACGACCGGAGTGCCCAAGGTGGCCCCGCACACCCACGCGAGCGAGGTCTACGTCGCCTGGGCGCTCGGGCAGCACGGCGCATTCGGCGGTGAGACGGTGGTTCTGACCGGTCTGCCGCTGTTCCACGTCAACGCCATCCTCATCTCGACCCTCGCGCCCTTCCTGAAGGGTGGAACGGTGGTATCGCTGGGCAGCCTCGGGTTCCGGGATCGCGAGGCGGTGGCCGACTTCTGGCGAATCGTGGAACGCTACCGGATCACGACATTTTCGGCGGTTCCGACGGTATACGCCGCCCTGCCGCCGGTGCCCGACGGTGTCGACCTCTCCAGCTTGCGCGCCGGAATCGTCGGCGCGGCACCGCTGCCGGGCCTGGTGCGCGCCGAATTCGAGTCCACCACCGGTGTTTCGATGATCGAGGGATACGGGCTCACCGAGGCGACCTGCGCGAACACCATCGGACCCATGACCGGCGGTAAGCCGGGGTCGATCGGGCTTCCGCTGCCCTACCAGCAGATCAAAGCCCTCCGGATCGGAATGGACGGACTTCCGCTCGGCGACTGCGGGCCCGGCGAGGTCGGCGTACTGGCGATCAAGGGCCCCAGCGTCTTTCCGGGATATCTCCGGCCGGGGCCGGACGGTCCTGCCCCTGATCCCACGGGTGTTATCGTCGACGGCTGGCTGATCACCGGCGATCTCGGCAGGGTCGACGCCGACGGCTTCGTCTATCTCACCGGGCGCGCCAAGGACATCATCATCCGCGGCGGCCACAACATCGACCCGCGCCTGGTCGAGGAGGCGATGCTGGCTCATCCCGATGTCGTTGCGGCTGCCGTGGTCCCGTGTCCTGACGCGCATTCGGGCGAAGTCCCAGCCGCTTACCTCGTGTTGCGACCTGGCGCCGATCCAGATCCCGGGGAGCTCAACGCCTGGGCGGCGCAGCACGCGCCCGAACCGGCCGCTGTCCCGAAGGTCATCCACATCATCCCGGCCATCCCGGTCACCGCGGTCGGCAAGGTGAACAAGGTCGCCCTGGCGCATGATTCGGTGGATCGTATTGTGCTGCGCGAACTCCGGGACGCGAGCCTGTCCGGCGCGGTGCGGGTGACCGATCGCGGCGGCCGCGCACACGCACTGATCGACCTGGACAACCATGCCGACCCGGACCGCCTCGGCGAATTCCGCGCACGCTTGAACGCCTACCCCTTCGCGCACGAGATCGTATGACCACAAGGCCCATCACCCATGCCGTCCGCGACGATCGAGCCGCGATCGACAAGGCGATCAGCCTCCTCGTCTCGTTTCGCGACCAGGCGAACACCGGGGTCGGCGTCAGCGAACTCGCTCGACGCGCCGACCTCAACAAGTCGACCGCGTTCCGCGTGCTCGGCATCCTCGAGCGCAACGGCGTGGTAGAGCGGGTCGGGACTAGCTATCGACTGGGGCCGCGGCTGCACGAACTCAGCCGCGGCGCCTACACGTCAGATCACGAGGCGCTGCGAGATATGTTGATTCCGTTCGTCGCCGACGTCTACGAACGGACCCATGAAACCACGCATCTGGCGGTACTCGTCGGCGCCGACGTGCTGTATCTGGCGAAGCTGTATGGATACCGCAGAATACGGTCGCCTTCCCGGATCGGTGGCCGCGCGCCCGCCTACTGCACGGCCGTCGGCAAGATCTTGCTGGCCTACGACAGCGACGCGGCGGCGACCGCGGCCGCCACGCTGCGGCCCTTCACCTCGCATACCGTCACCGACGCGGCCGCGCTGTCGTTGCAGCTCGCACGCGTGCGTCGCGACGGAATCGCGTTCGACGACGAGGAAATTCAACGCGGGCTCAGTTGTGTGGCGGTACCGATCTTCGGTCCTGCGGGCTGTCCGGTCGCCGCGCTGTCGATCGCGGGCGCGACCGGGAGCATCGATATCCGCCGGCATGTTCCGACCTTGCGCCGCGTCGCTGCCGCCGCAGGACAGATGTTCACGGAGTCGATCAGCAAGAACACGCGGCTCTGAATACCGCGGTCGGCAGCGTCGTCGGGGCCGTGCGATCAGGTGCCAGGGACGCGCTCGATGTCGATATCGACCATGGTGACCCACGCCGGTTCCACGACCAGCAGCCCCATTGTCCGCCCTGGAACATCGACGTCGACCACATGCCGGAAACCAGCGAGCTTCGCCGCGGCCAGTCCGGATTCGTCTCCTGCCGTAACCGCGAAAACCACACGGCGACATTGTGGATCGGCATCCAGGACCGCGGATGTCGCCGCAGCGAGCGTATCGGTGAGAACCTCGGCACTCGGCGCCCCGGTGATGCGAATCTCCACATCATGGGCGCCGACCGGGTAGGCGGACCGCAGCCTCCCGTCGGCACAACGCTCGACATCGATGATCACCGGCACGTTCTCCGGACCCGCCGACAATTGGTATGTCCTCCATCGTCTCTGTATCACTGTCGCTCCCTGGTCACAGGTGGTCGCCACCGGCGGAGGTGTGAAAGCCACGCACACCGATGCCGCCGTCGACGCGGATCGCTTCGCCGGTGATCGGTCCGCTCTGCTCGCGCGATGCCAGCAGGACATAGGCCGCGGTGAAGTCGCGCGGGTCGGTACTGGAGTCGTGCAGCGGAATCGGCGGCGGTGGACTTCCCGCACCGCGCTTCGCGAACGACGCCGACAGGGATCGGTTCTGCATGGCGAGCGTTTCGGGCCCGCGTAGGTCGGTGTTCATTCCGCCGCAGGCGACCCCGTTCACACGTACCTTCGGTGCGAGTTCGTAGGCGAGCTCACGCATCAGACCGAGACACGCGTGCTTGCTCGCGGTGTAGACGACGCCTCCGCCGTTGACATCGAAGGAGGCATTCGACAGCGTCATCACGATGCTGCCCCTGGTCCGCACGAGTTCACGCCACGCCGCTTCGGCCGCGAGGAAGTAGCCTTTGACGTTGATCGAGAAGATCTCGTCGAACGTGTTGCCGAGCTCCCGCGCCGTCAGCCGGGTGAGATGTCGCTGATAGTCCCACACACCGGCATTGGCGACGAGAGTATCGAGCTTCCCGAACCGCTCCACCGTCTCGGCGACCGCGTTCCGCAGCTGCTCGGAGTCGCGAGTGTCGGCGACGACCGCATGCATCCGTCCCGGGTCCGCCGACTCGGCGACCACCCGGGTCAGTTGCTCGGCGGTACGTCCGACGATCGTCACCGAGGCGCCCTCGGCGAGGTAGCGCTCCGCGACCGCCCGCCCGATCCCCGACCCGCCGCCGGTGACAAGCGCCGCGTATCCCTCGAGCCAGCCGCTCATGCCAGTTCCCGCAGAAAGTCGATGACCAGGTGTTCGAACTGCTGTCGGCGTTCGAGTTGCACCCAGTGGCCGCATCGGCCGAACACGTGCAGTTGCACATCCGGGATCTGCTTGAGCATGATCTGGGCGCCGTCGAGAGTGATCGTGCGGTCGTCGCGTCCCCACAGCAGCAGGGTCGGCGCCTTGATCTTGTGCAGGTTCTTCCACAGCGGGTCCATGCCGTTGCGGGCGGCGAAAGCGGCGTTGTACCGGTGGTAGAACTCGATGTGACTGGGATCCAGGGACGCTTCGTAGCGCTCGCGGACGACTTCGGCGCCGAACTGCTTGTGGTCGAACACCATTGTCCGGATGAAGGCGGCCATCTTCGTCTCGCTCGGGCCGCCGCCGTTGAAGTACCGGAACATCTCCTTCTGGCCCTCTGTCGGTGTGGGCCCGAAAGGCAACCAGCCTCCGCCCGGCGCCATCAACACCAGGCCGGTGACGCGCTCGCGCTGTGTCTGCGCCATGGCGATGGCCGCCGCGCCGCCCAGGCTGTTGCCGAGCAGATGGAAGGTGCCCACACCGAGCGCGTCGAGAGCTTGGAACAGCGCATCCATCGTGATCTCGGTGATGGATCGGTAGTCGAGGTCGTCCTGCGTCGGCCGGTAGCTGCCGCCGAATCCCGGCTGATCAGGCAGCAGGATGCGAAAGTGCCGCGCCAGCGCGGGCAGGTTCTGGTGGTAGTTGGCCAGGCTGGACGCGCCCGGTCCGCCTCCGTGCAACATTACCAAACACGGTCCGCTGCTGCCGACTTCGGCCACGGCGATTTCGCCGAGTGAGGTGGGCACGCGATGGTGCCGGATGTCGGCGTCGATAGTTTTCGTGATCATCGTCTTTCCTTGGTGTGGAGTAGCCGAGTCAGAAGAAGGTCGAGATGTTCTTCGACTGCAAGACGTTCTGGTCGAGGAGGATCGTTCGCCGGGCGACCTGGAATCGCCGCTCGGTACGGCGCAGCAGATCCGTGCGGGAACCGACGAAGACGTTCTCGTCCCGTTCGAGGCGGTTGCGGTACACCAGGAATGCCGACCGCACCACCAGATCACGCTCGGTGGAACCAGGGGTGCGAGCCGGATCGACGTGGTGGACAACGACATTGGACACCATGTGCCGGGTTCGGGATGGCGGATCCTCCGCCCACGCCATCCCGGAATCGAAACGACGGATACGCCAGGCGAGGCTCTCCTTTGTCTCGTCGTAGTACGCGGCCTCGCCCCGCGCGGCGATGGACAGCGCCTGCTGGCGTCGCAGCCGATTGGTTCGGGTCGGCATCCAGTACTCGAGGTCGTCGGCGAGCAGATCCAGCCAGTCTGCGTACCGGCCGTCATCGAGAAGTCCGGCTTCCCGGTAGTAGAACTGCTCGACTTCGAAATGCGTGTCGCGGTCCGCGGGCCGCTCAGACGGCGATGCGGTCGACTGTGGGGATTCGAAAGGGGTCACGGTGCTTCGATCCTTCGGAGGCGAGTGATGGCAGGTGCCGCGTGCGCTTCAGCCGCGCAAGAGCTTGCGCAGGTCGACGGCCGGGTCGGCGAGCGATGCGGAATCGACGATCATCGAGCGGTCGATCATTCGCCGGGCGGCGCGGACGGCGATCGAGTCGTCGATCGCGACCGCGGCCACGATCGAATCGCCACGAAGACCGAAGACCGAGAAGGCTCTTCCCCCGAATGCGCCGCGGGTCACCGTGCGCTCCGCGTCCGACATCCGTCCTACCACTTCGACATGACGGTGATGACGATCGGTCCAGAACCAAGGGGCCATCGGGACCGGAGGCGCCGCGCCGAGAACTGTCGCGGCGGCACGCTGCCCGTCCAGTTGGGCTGCTTCCCAATGCTCGGCCCGCGGCACGTCGCGGCCGCGGCAACGAGCCGGGTCGCCGACCGCGAGCACCGCGGGATTCGAGGTGACCTGACCGGAGTCGACGAGAAACCCGCGATCCACCTCGATCCCGGCGCCGAGGGCAAGACTCGTCTCGGGAACCATCCCCACGCCGAGCACCACGGCATCGACGACACGAGCCTGCGCATGCCCACCGATCCGGACCTCGATCCCGGAGGAGACTTCGGTGCAGGACACCACCGGGCCCGCGACCGTGGTGATGCCACGGTCCGCGTGCAGCGCGTGCAGCCACGCAGCGACCTCCACACCGAGGGCCGCGGCGAGCGGCGGTGACGTGGGCTCGACCAGAACCACCTTGCAGCCGAGTTCTACAGCGGCAGAGGCTACTTCGGCGCCGATGAGGCCAGCGCCCACGATGAGAACCGTGGAGCCCGAAACAAGCACCCGGCGAAGACGGTCGGCGTCGTCGGCGGTCCGCAATACGTGGACGCGTCGGCTGTCGACTCCGGCGATCGGCGGACGCGCCGCCTGCCCGCCGGTCGCGAGCACGACCCGGTCGGCGGCCAGCAAGCGGCCGTCGCCCAACTCGACCTTGCCCTCGGCGGGCCGCAGCGCGGTCACCATGGACAGGTTGATCAGGCGCACCTCCTCGTCCTGATACCACCGCGGGGATCGAAGTGCGATCTGTTCGAAAGTTCTTTCGCCACAGAGGTATTCCTTGGACAACGGCGGCCGGTCGTAGGGGAACTCGCCCGCGTCGACGAGGGTGAGTTCTCCATCGAAACCCCCGGAGCGCAAGGCGCCAACGGTACTCACACCGGCGATGCCGCCACCGACGACTACCACACGATCGATCGAGCCGGTCATGAGCCAGGCGCCTCGTTCGGAAACAGGAAAACCTCGCCATCGCGCACCTCGACCCGGTGCGGGCACACTCCCTTGGTGGCTGGAAGTCCGTCGACCGCGCCGGTTTCCAGACAGAACCTGCTCGCGTGCAACGGGCACTCGACGTGCCCGTCCTCGATCCACCCCTCGGCCAGCGATGCGTCGGCATGGGAGCAGGTGTCGTCCAGCGCCCAGACCGTGCCGTGCTCGTCACGCAGCAACGCGATGTCGTCGGCGGTGCCGGTAACGGACTTACCGACCGCGATGCCGGCCCCGACGTCGATGTCCGCAAGGGCCGCCACTCGAATTCCCGCATTCATTCGGACACCTCGTGCCAGGCCGGTGTATTCATCAATTCCTGCCACCGCGCGTAGAAGGCGCGACCGGCGGCATCGCTGTAGAGTTCGCTCGTCCGGCCCGGGTAGCGGCCGTCATAACGCTCGGAGCCCATGCCCATCTGGTAGTTCAGCGCGACGCCGTTGGTGACGAAGCCGCGTGAAATGCTTTGGACTTCACTCCAGTTCTCGCCATCGTCCTGCTCGAAGATGCCGCTCGGCCCGAAGGTGCGCAAGTTGTACAGTCGCTGCGCCTCTCGCACGTCATCGGGCATGGATTTGTCCACGATGGTCCACGACCAGACCTCCATCTTGTCCGGCCCCTTCGGGTGCCAGACCCGAATCGACCCGTTCACCGGGAGGTAGGAGAAGTTGGGAAAAACGGTGGCGTGCCCGTTCGTGAGCGGCCCTTCGACACGCGCGTCACCGAGCCGGTCGCGCAACGCGGAATAGTCCATCCATTCGTGCACGGTGCGCGCGTCGAACCGATTCTTCGGGTGCACCGGGAATCCGGCACCGTGACCGTTCGGATCGACGTATTGGCGCCCGGTGCGATGGATGATCTCGTCCTTGGGCGCCTTGCCTTCCGGCGAGAGCACCATCAGAGCCGACGCATGGCTCATGTTGACGTGATACCAGTCGGTGGCGAACTGCTCGGCTGCGAGCTTCCAATTCCCGTCGAGCACCCATTTGTGAACCCCACCGACCACCACGGTGCCCTCGGCGTCGTGGTCGAGCATCGCGTCCAGGTACCAGGCCATATCGCCGAGGTAGTCGACCAGCGCGGCCGCGTCGGGATTCCAGGTGCCGAAGATCAGGCCGTGATAGCTCTGCACGTGCGGCACCTCGACCAGCCCCCAGTCGTCCGGGTGGAACGAATCCGGATATCCGTCCCGGTTCGGAACGCTGATCAGGCGGCCCTCCAGATCGTAGGACCACCCGTGGTAACTACAGGTGAAACTGCGCGTCGTCCCGAAATCCGCGCGGCACACTCGTGCCCCTCGGTGCCGGCAGGAGTTCAGAAACGCGCGGATCTTTCCGCTCTTGTCGCGTGTGACGACGACCGGATCCGCACCCATGTAGGTGGCGAAGAAGTCACCCGGCTTGTGGAACTGATCGGTATGGGCGAGGAACAACCAGCTCGGCGCGAATACCCGCCGCATCTCCTGCTGGTACAGATCCTCGTGCGTGAAGATCGCGCGATCGAGCAAGCCGGTCTCGACGTCGACGAGACCGGATACGTCCAGGTTGCGGAACATCGGGGCCGGACGGCTCAGTGCGCCGCGGGGCGCTCGCCCGAGGGCGGTGCGTGAGAGTTCGCCCGCTCCGCCGCAAGCACCGGACGCGGCGGCGGGCCGGATGGTGGAGGTCATGGTGTCAGACAAGCGCCTGCGAGCGCGCCGATCCATAGCGCGTTCCGCTGTAGGTAACGCGTGCTGTGATCCGGCTCAGCTCACCGGGCATGGTGACGACCATGCTCGCTGCTACCGCAATCTCGCAGAGCGCCGACGACCCACTGTCCGGCCTCGTTCTCGGCGAAATTCCCGAACCCGAAGCCCCACCCGGATGGTCCGTTGTCCGCGTCGTCGCCTCCACACTGAACATGCATGATCTGTGGACGCTGCGCGGGATCGGTCATCCGCCCGAACACCTGCCGATCGTGCTCGGCTGTGATGCCGCAGGCTACGACGAGTCTGGCAACGAAGTCCTGGTTTTTCCGGTGATCGCCGACCCGGACGCCGGAATGGGTGACGAGACGCTCGACCCGAATCGCGCCCTGCTGTCCGAACGGCACAACGGTGCGTTCGCGGAGTATCTGACGGTCCCCACTCGCAACCTGATCCCCAAGCCCGACTGGCTGTCCTTCGACGAGGCGGCCTGCCTTCCGGTCGCGTGGACCACCGCCTACCGAATGTTGTTCACCCAAGCGCGAATCCAGGCGGGCGATCGTGTACTCGTGCAAGGCGCGGGCGGTGGCGTCGCCTCGGCCGCGATCATGCTGGCCGCCGCGGCGGGCGCCGTCGTCTACGCGACCAGTCGCAGCGAGGACAAACGACGTATGGCGCTGTCCTGGGGCGCACGCGCCGCGGTCGAACCTGGCGCGCGCCTGCCCGAACGAGTGGATGTCGTGATCGAGACGGTGGGTGCGGCGACTTGGTCGCATTCGATGAAAGCGCTTCGGCCGGGCGGAGCCGTTGTCGTCGCGGGCGCGACCAGTGGAGCGAATCCACCGGCCGAGCTCAACCGCATCTTCTACTTGCAGCAGCGGATCCTCGGTTCGACCGGATGCACCCGCGGTGAGCTGGTCTCGATGCTGCGAATGATGGACGCCACCGGTGTTCGACCGGTTATCGACCGGACGCTGCCACTCACCGAGATCCACAAGGGTTTTCAGCTCATGATCGACGGCGCGCTGACCGGGAAACTCGTCGTCCGTCCGGACCGGGAAGGAGCGGGTTCATGACCGCCGCGCTCGTGGGGCTGTCGCACTCACCCCTTGTCGGGAAGAACGATCCGGCCCCGGAGATCCTGCAGAGCGTCTACGCGGAAATCTCGGCCGCGCGCGCCTTCGTCGCCGAGTTCGCGCCCGATCTGGTTGTTCTCTACGCACCGGATCACTACAACGGGTTCTTCTACCGCCAGATGCCACCGTTCTGTCTGGGAACCGAGGCGTATTCGGTCGGCGACTTCGGCTCCAGAGTCGGCTCGCTCTCGGTCGACTCGGCCGCGGCGAAGCAGCTGGCGCGGGGCGTGCTGGCGCGCGGCATCGACCTGCCCATCTCTGCGCGTATGGCGGTGGATCACGGGTTCGTCCAGCCGCTGGAGATACTGTTCGGCGGGATGGACCGCGTTCCGGTCGTCCCCGTCTTCGTCAACGGCGTCGCCGCGCCGTTCGGTCCCCTGCACCGAATCCGCGCTCTCGGAACCGCTCTCGGAGCGGCCGCGCGGGAACTCGGCACGCGGGTTCTGTTCGTCGCATCCGGAGGGTTGTCCCACGACCCGCCGGTGCCCGTTCTGGAGAACGCGCCGCGACGCGTCGCTGACGCGCTCATCGAGGGCCATCCGCCGACGCCCGAACAGCGCGCCCGCAGCGAGCATCGAGTGTTGCAGGCGGGGTATTCCTACGCGGCGGGGTCGACCAGGATGATCCCGATCAATCCCCGGTGGGACAACCTCGTCCTCGATACCTTCGAACACGGCAAACTCACCGATATCGACGACTGGACGCCCGAGTGGATGGGCGCCGAGGGTGGCGGCTCCGCGCACGAGGTGCGCACGTGGGTCGCGGCATACGCCTCGCTGGCCGCGAGCGGGCCCTATCGGATGACATCACGGTTCTACGTGCCCATTCCCGAGTGGATCGCCGGCTTCGCCATCACCACCGCCATCACCCAAGGATCACGATGAGAGCGACATCGACCATCACGCACTCGCACCCGGCTGTCGAACAGGCCGCCGAAAGACTCCGCACCGCAGCCACTTCGGGTCACCCGTGCGCACCGGTTCGAGATCTCATCGGAAGCTCCGACATCGAGCTCGCCTACGCGGTGCAGAGATTGCGGGTCGATCAGCGCGTTGCGGCAGGCGCCACTGTCACGGGCCGCAAGATCGGTCTCACCTCCCCGGCCGTCCAGCACCAGCTCGGCGTGGATCAGCCGGACTTCGGCGTGCTGTTCGACGACATGGACGTCTCCGCCTACGACGAAGTACCCAGCGACCGTTTGCTGCAACCCAAGGCCGAAGCCGAAATCGCCTTCCTGCTCGCGGAAGACCTCGTCGACGGTGCGCTCGACCCGACACAAGTGCGCGGCGCCGTCGTCGGCGCGGCGGCCGCGCTGGAGATCGTCGACAGCCGCATCGCCGGCTGGGACATCACCATCACCGATACGGTCGCCGACAACGGTTCCAGCGGCCTCTACGTCCTCGCCGATCGGTGGCTGCCACTCGACGAGCTCGAGCCACGGGAGGTGACGATGCGACTGTTCTCCGACGACTGCCTCGCCTCCGAAGGAACCGGAGCGGCCTGCCTCGGCGACCCGCTCGCCGCCCTCGTGTGGCTGGCCCGCACCGCGCGAAACCTCGGACAGCCGTTGCTTTCTGGGCAAGTCGTGCTCTCCGGGGCCCTCGGTCCGATGATTCCCGCGCCGCCCGGCGTCACCCTACGCGCCGAACTGTCCGGCCTGGGCCAAGTCAGCGCGAAATTCTCCCGGAAGGGACGGTCATGACCAAGACGAAAGTCGCGATCATCGGCTCCGGCAATATCGGCACCGACCTGATGATCAAGGTGCTCCGGCACTCCGAAGTCCTCGAGATGGGCGCGATGGTCGGCATCGATCCCGCATCCGATGGGCTGGCTCGCGCGGCGCGGATGAAGGTTCCCACCACCGCCGCAGGCGTCGAGGGGCTCATCGCCCTCGACGGATTCGCCGACATCGATATTGTTTTCGACGCGACCTCGGCCCGGGCCCATGCGGTCAATGCCGCCGCGCTCACCCCGTACCGAAAGAAACTCGTCGATCTCACTCCAGCGGCGATCGGACCGTACGTCGTGCCGACGGTCAACCTCGACGAGCACCTCGGGGATCACGACGACAATGTCAACATGGTCACCTGCGGTGTGCAGGCGGCCATCCCGATAGTGCACGCCGTCGCGCGGGTGACGCCGGTCGGCTACGCGGAGATCGTCGCCTCGATCGCCTCCCGATCGGCGGGCCCAGGGACCAGGGCGAATTCCTGCTCTTCAGCGACCTCGAGGGCACCATCGCAACCGTCGCCGCGTTACGGCGCAACGATCACCAGCTGGAAGCCCTGGATCGTATCGCCGCCGACGGCCACACACTGATGCACTCGGCCGACCCGACCGCGCGCGCCCACGGCTATCGCATTCACAACCGCGTGTTCCTGGCTAGACAGGTGGATTCTGGCGTCGATTCCAGATGAATTTGAGCGTCACAGATGGGCTCGAGGGGCTCTGGATCCAGACGAAAATAGCGTCACTCGGGTGGTCCGGTGAGGCCCGGGTCAGTAGTCGGCTAGCGGCAGTTCGTCGCCGGGGTCGCCGCCAAGCAGGATTTGGAACCGTTCGAGGTGGCAGCACAGCTCGTCGAGGGTGAAGCCGGGAGCACCGACGGACTCGGTGAACGCGGCAGCGACTCCGGGGTCCGCGCGCTGGAAGAAGTCTTGGAGGAACCCGAGCATCTCCGCCAGCTCCGCGGCGTCGGAGGCGTCGAGGTGGAATGCGTTGTGCGCCAAGGAGTCAACAATGCACCATATGTGTGCTTGGTTGCGGTGAGATCATCACGAACGCCTCTATTTTCGTCCACCAGCCCATGTCGCCGCCGACGTCGTGCAATTTGTCGGCACGGATCCGACACCATCCCAAGGGTGGGTCGGAAGGCCGGATCAGCGTCGGTGGCGTGTTTGTTGCTTGGCGTCGTAGATCCCGCGAGCCTGGTCGACCTCGCCGAGGTTCACCGACCACTCGGCCAGCGCGGCGAACAGCGGTGCCAGGCTGCGTCCCAGATCGCTGATCTCGTATACGACCCGCGGTGGGACCTCGGCGAAGTAGGTGCGCTCGATCAGCCCGTCGCGTTCGAGTTGCCGCAATCGTTCGGTCAGCACCTTGGGAGTGATCGTGCCGATGCGCCGCTGCAGCTCGACAAAGCGGTGCGGCCCGTACTGGTGCAACACCCACAGGATCGGCGTTGTCCAACGGGAGAACACGACCTCGACCACAGGAGCGATCGGGCACGCGTTCTCCGGAGCAACCGCATCCTGCGCGTCCCATACCGTGTTACTCGTCACAGATACCCCTGAACTCCATTACTTTCGTCTAGGAACCTACTACCTCGGCAATAGTAACGTCGCCCGAGTCCGCAGACGAACTCGGAAAGGGAATGAACATGATCGTGGTAACCGGAGCGACGGGCAATGTCGGTCGGCCGCTGGTGCAGGCATTGGTCGCGGCCGGCGAGCATGTGACGGCGGTCTCGCGCACGGTGACAGCATCCGAGGTCCCCGCAGGAGTCCGGTGGCAGCAGGTCGATCTCGCCAGGCCGGAGAACCTGGCATCAGCGTTCGACGGGGCCGACACGCTTTTTCTGTTGACGTCCGGTGATTTCGTCGCCGCCGGCGGCAATGTCGCTGATGTGATGGATATCGTGCAGGGCGCCGGTATTCGGCGGGTTGTTCTGCTGTCCTCGCAAGGGGTCAGCACCGGCAGCCACCCGTCCGCAGTGGAAGACGCCGTCAAAGAATCCGGTGTCGAGTGGACGATGCTGCGGCCGGGAGGCTTCGCATCCAACGCGCTGCAGTGGGCGGAAATGGTTCGCACGCAACGAACGGTCTCGGCACCGTTCGGCGATGTCGCGCTACCGGTCATCGATCCGGCCGACATCGCCGCCGTCGCCGCTGTCACCTTGCTCGACCGCAGTCACAACGGCAGAACCTACGACCTGACCGGGCCAGCACCGATCTCACCGCGCCAGCAAGCCGCCGACATCGGTGCGGCACTCGGCGAACCGGTCCGCTTCGTCGAACTGTCCCGCGCCCAGGCCAAAGCGCAGATGGTGCGGTTCATGCCCGAACCCATTGTCGAGGCCACCCTTGACATCCTCGGCTCACCCAAACCCGCCGAGCAGCAGGTCAGCCCCGACACCGAACGACTGCTCGGCCGCATCCCGCGAACCTTCGCCGAGTGGGCCGCCCGCAACACCGCAGCCTTCAAATAGCCACTGAGACAACGTCGGGTAGCAGATCTCAATAGATTTCGGCC
This sequence comes from Nocardia lijiangensis NBRC 108240, assembly GCF_001613045.1. GTDB lineage: Bacteria > Actinomycetota > Actinomycetes > Mycobacteriales > Mycobacteriaceae > Nocardia > Nocardia lijiangensis. The sequence continues at coordinate 31,442 of NZ_BDBP01000041.1, forward strand.
GAAGGTCAGTGATTCGATCACCCGCGAGGATTGTCCGGAACAGACAGTCACGTCGCACTCGACCGATGACCCCAAACACCATGTCTGACATGCTGATTCCCGACGAATTCCGGCGCCACCTCGGGTTCTGGGGGGATTGATCAGTGTTGCGGCTCGGGTGCTGGATCCTTCGCTGTATGGTTCGCCGGTGGGATCGTCCGGGCTGCGGTCTGCGCTGTTCGGGTGAGCCGGTAGCTTTGGGTGCCGGTTTCGATGATGTGCCCGCCGAAGGTCAATCGATCGACAATCGCCGCGCAGAGCCGGGGATCGGTGAACGTTTTCGTCCAACCGCCGAACGACTCGTTGGAAGCGATGGCGACACTGTTCTTTTCCTCCCGCTCGGTCAGAACCTGGAACAACAGCTCGGCGCCGCTGCGGTCCAGGGCCATGTATCCGAGTTCGTCGAGGCAGAGGAGATCGACTCGGCCCGTAGCGGGCGATGGTTTTGGTGAGTTGTTTGTCGTCGGCGGCTTCGACCAGTTCGTTGACGAGTTTCGTGGCGAGGGTGTATTTGACGCGGTAGCCCTTCATCGCGGCCTCGGTGCCCAACGCGATGAGCAGGTGGCTCTTGCCGGTGCCGGAGTCACCGATCAGACACAGAGGCAGCCCTTTCTCCACCCACTTGCAGGTGGCCAGGGTGTGGATCATCGCCGGGTCAACGTTCGGGTTGGCGTCGAAATCGAAGGCCCGCAACGACTTCTCGCCGGGGGAACCCGGCCGCGCGGATGCGGCGCTCGCTGCGGCGGCGGGCGCGGTCGTCGCACTCGGCCAAAAGCAGCTCAGCCAGAAACGACCGATACGACATCTGTTCGCGTTCGGCGGTGTCGGCGATCTCGGTGAACTGCTGGCGGATCGAGGGCAGTCGCAGCATCCGGCATGCCTGGTCGATGGAGGCGTCGGCGGCCTGCTCGGTCATTCCGCGGCGCCGGGGCGTGCTGATGGTCATGTACTGGTTCCTTCTGCGGGTGGGTAGGGGCGGCGCAACAACTGGTCGTAGACGGCCACCGACGGCAAAGGCCTGGTGTCGGGTGGCAGGTGCGCCACCCGGCGCGCGGTCAGCGACGACACAGGATTGGGCTCATCCAGATTCCACCGGTGTCCGCGGCGGCTCCGTGTCGGCGATCTTGCGGGCCTCCAGCGCCACCGCGTCGGCGGTCAGCGCGCCGACCTCCAACGCGGCCTTCAGCCCGGCAACGACCTGATCGTGAGGCATGTGCCGATGCAGCAGCAGCACCTCGATCAGGGCGCGAGTGCCGTCGCGGTCGCCGTGGGCCCTGCGGGCCGCGGCCCACCACGCGTCATGCGCCGTAGTGAATTGGCCGACCGCGCGGGCCTGTTCCAACGCGGTCGCCCCGGCCAGCGCGCCGGGCTTGCGCATCAGCCCTTCCAGGTAGTGATCCAGGTCCATGCGGGTCTGTCCCTTGCCCGCGATCCGTTCGTGCCGGGCGCCCTCGGTCCGGGAGTCGTAGACGACCAGCTCTGATGCGTGCAACAGCACCCGCACTTGGCGGCCGATCAACCGGATCGGCACGCTGTAACGATTGGTGCGAACCGTGACCAGCGAATACCTGTCCACGCGCGGGGTGAACCACAGACCGGTCTCGAATTCCTCGTCCGGCAAACGCTTCAGCAGCGCCCTTTCGACCTCGAAATGCTCCCCGATCGTGCGGGCACGGGCACCGATGCGGCGCGCGTCATCGGCGTCGTCGAACTCATCGATCAACGCGTTCAGCTCATCAACCGAGCTCACGCGAGGCACCGGTACCAGGTGGTTGCGGCGGAAGAAGCCGATATCGCCTTCCACGCCGCCCTTCTCGTGAGCCCCGGGAAGTCCTGGCTGGCAGTAGAAGACATCGAGATTCCAGTGGGACCGGAACGCCGTCCACCGATCGGTCTCGACCCGCAACCGCGACAACCCGATCACCCGCGCGACCGCCGCGTTCAAGTTGTCGTAGCGCACCTTCCCGAACGGCACCCCGCCCAACCGCCGGAACGCGTGAACATGCCCCTCGAAGAACGCTTCCTGCCCACCCGAGGTGGACATCCGGTGAATCGCCTTGCCAAAGAACGAGAGCCGGAAAGAGAACAAGAACATCTTGACCCTCTCACCGCGCAGCTCCACCATCACTTCCCCGAAGTCGACCTCGGCTTCCTCACCAGGACGGTGCGTCTGCGGAATGAACACCTCGGCCGGGCCGCGACCGGCAGCGACACGGATTTCCGGCTGCCGCTTCGCCACGTACTCGCGCACGGTCTCGTAGCTGACATCGACCATCCGATGCTCATCGATCAACCGGGCGAAGATGCGTCGCACCGTGTGCCGCTGCTTGCGCGGCGCATCCAGATCCGCCAGCAGCCACTCGTCGATGACCGGCTTGAACTCGTCCAGCTTCGACGCCCGCGACGGATACTTCTTACGCTCGGCCGGCCACGCCGACCACAACGCCGCGCGCACCGTCTGATACCCGACGTTGTACTTGCGCTGCAGATCCCGACCCGACGCCCCGACCCGCGAATCCCGCCGGATAGCGGCATACAGCTCCACCTTGGACTGACGCGGCGGCGGCAACGACGGCTCCTACGAGAAGACAGGTTCCGGGCCTCGCACAGAGCACACAGAACGTTGCGGCGCAACCTACCACCATCATCACCAGGTGATGTCGAAATTCGTCTGTACCAACATCTTCGGATCACCCGTGACATTCAGATCCACCTGTAAGTGACGTCGAAGATGACCTGTAGAACCAAGTTCCATGCCGCGATCCATGCAATGGCCAACTCTCGCATCATGGAGGAAGCCAGCCAGCGTATGTGGGACCTATCCGACTTCCTCATCAACACCGCTGGTATCAGCAATCCGCTCTCCGACGCGATTCCCCAACGCCAATGCGACCACGAAGCAATCGCGGCAGCCATCCGGGACCGCGACGAGAACCTCGCCCGCGAGGCCATGCGCCAACACATCCTCGGAACAGTCGCCATCATCGACGGAGAACGCCGAAGCGAATCAGCGTAGTCGCGGAACTCATGACGAGCCCGACACCATTCGATTCCGGCGGCGAGCACTCCGGTTTTCCGCGCAGCTGTCGATAGCCAGTCTTGTCCGGACACACGACGCCAGTACGACTCCGGCACTCCGGGCCGTATACGACGCCGCGCCTCAGTTTCCAGGCGGTGGCAACGAATTCGTGTTGGCGATTTCTTGCAGGAACACCCCGCTGACGATCCCAATAATTCTCGTCGACCGATTTCACCGAGGCGTACTGTGCCGGAAAGAACAATTTTATCGGGCGGGGAGCCGAGCATTGGCCTCGTCCGTGATCATTCGCGGATAGCTTCCACGACGTGTTCGGGGAAGCGACTCGCCGCACCAGCGGCATCCGCTCCCCCAGCGCTATGCGACGATCCGCAAAGGATGCTCCAGCAAATCCTTCAACTGCGCCAGGAAGTGTGCGGCGACTGCCCCGTCGATGGCGCGGTGATCTGCGGACATGGTTAGGCGAAGGATTCTCCGGCTCACCACCTGCCCGTCCTCCAGTCGCAGCTCATCGGTGGCCGCGCCAACGGCGAGGATGGCCGCTTCCGGGGGGTTGATCACGGCCGTGAAGTGTTCGATGCCGAACATACCCAGGTTGGAGATGGTGAAGGTGCCCCCACCCATCTCGTCGGGACGCAGTTTGCGGTCACGGGCGCGTTCGGCCTTGTCGCGGCTTTCGGCGGCGATGGCGGAGACGCTCTTGTGGTCGGCGTCCCGAATCACCGGAACCAGCAGCCCGGCCGGTGTCGCGACCGCGACACCGAGATGAATGCCCTTGTGCTGCAGTAGTTTGTCGTCGGCGAAGGAGACGTTTACCGTCGGGTTCGCCCGCAGCGCCACGGCAACCGCTTTGACCAGCAGATCGTTGACACTGACCTTGCCGACGCCGGATTCGGCGAGCGTGGCGTTGATCTTTGCGCGGAAGCCGAACAGGTCGGTGACGTCGATGGCGCTGGTCAGGTAGATGTGCGGTGCCTGCTGCTTGCTCTCGGCGAGTCTGGTGGCCGAGACCCGCTGAATGTTGGTCAGCGGGATCTCGTCGTAGTCGCCCGAGACCGCTGCGGGAACCGCAGATTCGGCTACCATCGCGACGGCCGCGGTGCGTTCGGCGGCGGGCGTGGAAGCGATTTGGGTTGCGGCATGGGCGGATTCGACGTCTTGCTTGGTCACACGACCGCCAGGGCCGGTGCCGACGACGGCGGCCAGGTCGACGCCGAGCTCCCCCGCGATCTTGCGAGCCAGCGGCGAGGACTTCTTTCGCACGCCAGCTTCGACGGCGGCTGAGCCACCGGCGCGCGCGGGAGCCGCCGACGTGCCGGAATTCTCTGCCGCAATGGCGGGAGCGCTTCCGGGGGTCGGAGTGGCGGTGTTCGAGGCAGCGGGCTGTGCGGATGTGTTGGCGGCTGCCGACGAGGCGCCGCTGCCGTCGCCGACGATGGCGATCGGCTCGCCGATCGGGACGCGTGTGCCCTCCGCGGCGAGGATCTGCTCGAGCACGCCGTCGTCGTAGGCCTCGAGTTCCATGAGCGCCTTGTCGGTCTCGATCTCGGCGAGCACTTCACCGCGGGTGACGGGGTCGCCGACCTGTTTGAGCCAGGCGGAGACGACGCCGTCCTCCATCGTGTCGGAGAGCCGGGGCATGGTGATTTCAGGCATTGTTGTTGTTCTTCCCGGTTCTCAGCGCCGACGGCCGACGGCCGCGAGGGTTTCCACGGCGGCGGTGTAGAGCGAGTCGGCGGATGGCAGGGCCAGCTGTTCGAGCGGCTTGGCATACGGCAGCGGCACCTCGGCCATGGCCACGCGGCGCACGGGGGCGTCGAGGTAGTCGAACGCTCCGTCGGAGATGGAGGCCGCGACTTCTGCGCCGATGCCGTAGGTGAGCCAGTCGTCCTCGCCGATCACCGCACAGCCGGTCTTGCGCACCGAGGCGATCAGGGTGTCGCGGTCCAGCGGACGAAGGCTGCGCAGGTCGATCACCTCGGCGGAAATTCCCTCTCCCGCAAGTCGTTCCGCCACCTGGGTGGCTACCGTAGCCATGCGCGAGTAGCCGATCAGTGTGATGTCGCTGCCGATGCGGGTGATCGCCGCCTTGCCGATCTCGGCGGGCGGAAGATCCTCGGGCACCTCACCTTTGGTGTTGTACAAGGCGAGGTTCTCCAGGAACAGGACCGGGTCGTCGTCATCGATCGCGGCCTTCAGCAGCGCTCGCGCATCGGCGGGTGTGCTGGGGGCGACCACCTTCAGGCCGGGTACGAATGCGTAGTACAGCTCGATGTTCTGCGAATGCGTCGCACCCAGCTGCTGGCCGCCGCCGCCGGGTGTGCGGATGACCATGGGTACGCTGGTCTGCCCGCCGAACATGCCGTAGATCTTGGCGGCGTGATTGACGATCTGGTCCAGTGCCAGCAGCGAGAAGTTGATCGTCATGATCTCGACCACCGGACGCAGGCCCAGCATGGCCGCGCCGATGGCCGCACCGACGAAACCCTCTTCGGCGATGGGAGTGTCGCGCACGCGCTTCTCGCCGAATTCGGCGAGCAAGCCGGCGGTGATCTTGTAGGAGCCTTCGAAGACGCCGATTTCTTCCCCGATCAGGAAGATGTCGTCGTCGCGCCGCATCTCCTCGCGGAGGGTTTCGCGCAGCGCTTCACGGTAGGTCATGACAGCCACGATGATGTCCTTAGTGGGTGAAGAGCGGGTCGGCGGGCAGACGGCGGGAGTCACCGGCCACCGGCGTGGCGTAGTTGAAGTCGAACAGGCTCGCCGGTTCCGGATGTGGACTGGACTCGGCGAATTCGACCGCGGCCACCACCTCGGCGGAAATCTCTCGCTCCATCGCGGCGGCGGAATCTTCGGTCAGCACACCGGCCTCGACAAGGGCGGCACGCCAGAGCACAACCGGATCGTTCTCGCGGACAACCGAAACAGTCTCACTGGTGCGGTATTTCGCCGGATCCACCACGGAGTGGCCCTTGAGTCGATAGCTGACCGCCTCCAACAGCGCCGGTTTCCCTTCCCGTCGAGCGGTTTCGATCAGCTCGCTCGCCATATCTCGCACGGCCAGCACATCGGTGCCGTCGACCCGCTCGCCGCGCATGCGGTAGGAGGACGCCCGCTTCCACAGATCCGGTTCGGCCGAGGACTTCTCGACCGTGGTGCCCATGCCGGTCTGATTGTTGATCACCAGAAATACGATCGGCAGGTTCCACAGCGCGGCGATGTTCAGCGATTCGTGGAACGCGCCGATGTTCGTTGTGCCCTCGCCCATCTGGCAGATCACCACGTCATCGCCGCCGCGGTAGTCGATGGCCAGTGCCGCGCCGACCGCCAGCGGCAGCTGGCCGCCCACGATGGCGTACCCGCCCAACAGGCGCGTCGCGACGTCGTACATGTGCATCGACCCGCCCCAGCCCTTGGAGGTGCCGGTGGAGCGGCCGTACAGCCCGCCATCACCCGGCCGGGTTCGATGCCCTTGGCCAGTGCGTAGCCATGTTCTCTGTAGTTGGTGAACAGGTAGTCGGTGGGACGCATGGCCGCCCCCAACCCGACCACCGTCGCCTCCTCACCCAGATTGAGGTGGCAGTATCCGCCGATCTTGGCCTGCTGGTAGCTCTGTGCCGTGCGTTCCTCGAACCGCCGGATGAACAGCATGTCGCGGTAGAGCCGACGCAGCGTCTCGGGGTCCTCTGCGGCGATACGAGTTGCGACCGGGCCGGTTACCACGGATGCGATCGACTCCCCCGCAGGAGTCGCAGCGGAACCGTCGGCCGCGGCCGAGCTGGTCCGGCGGGTCATCTTGCTGGCGGGTTTGCGTGGTGCGGTGCTGGTTGTCACGAGGGGTCTCCTCAACGCTTGCGGGGCGGCGCGACGTGTACCGGCAGGCCAAGCCCGGTCAGGGCCGCTTCCATGCCGATCTCGCCGAGGGTGGGGTGGGCGTGGATGGTGTCGGCGAGCTCTTCGAGGGTGGCCTCGAGCGCAATGGCCAGTACGCCTTCGGTGATCAGGTCGCTGGCCGACGGGCCGATGATGTGCACGCCGAGCACCTCCTGGTGTCGCGCGCCCGCGACGATCTTCAGGAAGCCCTCGGTGTCGCCGAAGGACTTGGCCCGGCCCAGGGCCGCGAACGGGAACTTGGCGATGATCACTTCGTGGCCTGCGGCGCGGGCGGCGTCCTCGGTGAGGCCGACGGACGCGATCTCCGGATGGGTGAAGGTCGCCGCCGGGATCACGGCGTAGTCGATGTGGGCGTCGTGACCGGCGATGACATCGGCCGCCGTCAATGCCTGATGCGAGGCAACATGCGCGAGCAGCGCCTTGCCGGTGACATCACCGATGGCGTACACGTGCTCCACACCGGTGCGCAGCTTCTCATCGATGGAGATGAAACCCCTTGCATCCGTGCCGATTCCGGCGGCATTCAGACCGAGATCGGCGGTGTTCGGGCGCCGGCCGACGCCGACGAGCACCACATCGGCGTCGAGTTCGCCCGCCTGCGGACCGCCGACGCCGACCCGCAGCGCGCCATCCGCCTGCGCGATGCCTGTGACGGTCGATCCGGTCAGCACGGTGATGCCGCGCTTGCCGAACGAACGGCCCAGAGCGACACCGATCTCCTTGTCCTCCAACGGAACCAGGCGATCCTGCATCTCGACGACCGTGACCGCACTGCCGAAGGTGGCGAACAGGCTGGCCCATTCCGCACCCACCGCGCTACCGCCGATGACGACCAACCGCCCGGGCACCTCGGTCAGTCCGAACGCGCCGTCCGAGGTGACCACCCCGGGCAGATCCGCGCCCGGAACCGGCAGTGCCGCCGGCACCGAGCCGGTCGCGACGATCACGTCGGTCGCGCTGATCGTGCGGATGGCGGTGGCCGTCGGTGCGGCGGCGTAACGGGGCCCGCCGGGGAAGATTGGCGACTGTCCCGCCTCGAACACCTCGACAGTGGTGGGGCCGGTGAACCGCGCGTGCCCCTCGATCACGGTCACACCGTTGGCCTTCAGCAGCCCGGCCACACCGTCGGTGAGTTCCTTGACGATGCCGTCCTTGCGCTGTCGCACAGCGCCGAAATCGAAGCCCACGTTATCAGCGTGAACACCGAATTCGGCCGCGCCCTTGATGATCTGAAAAACCTCAGCGGACCGCAGCATGGCCTTCGTCGGAATGCAACCCCAGTTCAAACAGACCCCGCCCGGACGCTCCTTCTCGACCAGCCGACCCGCAGCCCGCGCTGCGCCGCGCGGATAGCCGCGACGTAGCCGCCGGGGCCGCCGCCGACCACCAGTAGATCGAAATCCGGCACTCGTGGTGCTCCTAATCCTCGAATGAAACCACCCCACCTTGGTTGCGGTGCGGGTCGTTCAACCGAGTGTTGTGGCTACCCGATGCACGAACAATCACCTCGCCGTCCAGACATCCGGGGCCCGGACTGGGCGCTGCGCCCAATCTCGGTAGTGGGAATCGGGGATTTGGCGCGGGTCAGTCGCGGGCCTGGACGCCGAGGTCGAGAGCGGCCAGCGCAAGCGAGAACTCCAGGTAGGAACGCTGTCCCTCCAGCGGGCGGCCGAGCAGCGTGGTGATGCGCTGTAGCCGGTTGAGCACGGTGTTCCGATGACAGTGCAGTCGCGGCGCGGCATTGGCCGCCGAGCAGCTCTCGGCCAGCCAGACCGCCAGGGTGCGCAGGAGGATGTCCCGCTCTTTGACCGGTAGATCGAGCACCGGTCCGAGGGTGCGCCTCACCAAGAGGTCGGTCAGGTCGGGCGACCGCAGTAGCAGCACTTCGGGATACCGTTCGTCGAGCGAGACAAGCACGCCGACGGCATCGTCCGGCACCGTGTCGAGCGCAAGCAGGGCCAGTGCATGCGCGGTACCGATCTCAGCCAACCCAGCAACCGCAGCGGAGACCGCCGCACGCCCGCGCACCTGCGGCCGCAGCCGTTGCAGGACCGGTTCGACCGATCGATGCTCCAGCGCGACCAATCCGACCGTGGAATCCGTCCGATCGTGCCACAACGAGCGAATACCCATGGAAGCCAACGCCGTTTCCGATCCTGTGCGCAGCGGATGCGGCCCACCCTGCACCACGACCACGGCATAGCCCCCGTGCACCGGCAGGTTCAGCTCCCGAGCCGCTCGAGCCGCGAACAAGGCATCGTGCGCCCGCCCGGCCAGCACATCCTCGATCAAACCGTGTCGGCGCCGTTCATCCCGCCGGACCCGATCCAGCTCGGTGTTGCGGTAGGAAGTGACCAGCGCCGACGACATACCATCGATAACCGCCCAGATGGCCGTTCCCGTCTCCCGGAACTGTGCGGGCGCCACATCGCCGGCCATGTCGAGCAGCGCCTCCCACACAATGCGCCCACCGAGCCGGAAGGTCCGCTGCATAGCCTCGAGCGGCACCCCCTGCTTCGCACGCAACTCACCGATCGACGCAGCCACGTCGTCCTGCTCCGGCCCCTCGGCCTGCCCACCGAGCAAATCCAGAACCCTGGTGAGGAACCGCTGGCAGCCATCCCGCAGATCCGCGCGCGTTACCGCCGAGTAGTCGGTCCATTCGGGATTGTCGGTGAAAACAGCCGCCATCAACCGCCGCGTCAGTTCGGGAATCTCGCCTCGGAGTTCCGCGGCCAGCTCCGGTGATCTCATCGCGGACCCGGCCCTGTTGGGTGCGCCATATCAGCACACGTTACGCCGAGCACGTCCGGCCGACCGTGCGCTGATCGCGCCGCCTGACAGCCCTGGCTCACCGACCACTCGAGTGCCATCGAAGCCTCAATTCGGCATGGCTTACCGAGCCACGAAAAGACCGACGGCCTGCCTCGCTGCGACGGACCGAAGTCGAATGCGAGGCAGGCCGATCGGCGATCGCCGGTTCGGGGTCAGACCGCGGGCACGGTAGTCTTCCCGCCGACGATGTCCAGGGCGATGTCGACGATCATGTCCTCCTGGCCGCCGACCAGGCCGCGGCGGCCGACCTCCAACAGGAGGGTGCGGGCGTCGACACCGTACCGCTCGGCGGCGATTTCGGCGTGCCGCAGGAACGAGGAGTAGACACCGCCATAACCGAGGGTCAGCGTTTCGCGATCGACCTGCACCGGCCGGTCACGCAGCGGGCGCACCAGGTCGTCGGCCGCGTCCTGTAGGCCGAACAGGTCGCAGTTGTGTTTCCAACCGAGCAGATCGGCGACGGCGATGAACGGCTCGATCGGGCAGTTGCCCGCGCCGGCACCCTGACCGGCCAGCGAAGCGTCGACGCGGGTGACGCCCCCCTCGACTGCGACCACGCTGTTGGCCACCGACAGGGACAGATTCTCATGGGCGTGGACGCCGATCTGAGTCGCCGAATCCAGCACGTCCCGGTAGGCGCGGACGCGATCGCGCACGCCGTTCATAGTCAGCCGGCCACCGGAGTCGGTGACGTATACGCAGTGCGCGCCGTACGACTCCATCAGCTTCGCCTGGGCGGCAAGCTGCTGAGGTTCGGCCATGTGGCTCATCATCAGGAACCCGGACACGTCCATGCCGAGGTCGCGGGCTGTGGCGATGTGTTGAGCGGAGATGTCAGCCTCGGTGCAGTGCGTGGCGATCCGCACCGACCGGACACCCAGGTCGTAGGCGCGTTTCAGTTCCACGATCGTGCCGATCCCTGGCAGCAGCAGCGTGGTCAGCACCGCGTTGGCGATGTTGGCGGCGGCGGCTTCGATCCATTCCCAGTCGGTGTGGCTGCCGGGACCATAGTTCACCGAACTGCCTGCCAGGCCGTCACCGTGGGCGACCTCGATGGCATCGACACCTGCCACGTCGAGGGCAGCGACAATGCGGCCGACGTCGACCGGATCGATGCGATGACGGATGGCGTGCATACCGTCACGCAGGGTGACGTCCTGGATATAGAGCTGAGAGTTCATCGGGCAGCCTCCGCAATGGGCCGCGAATCCGATTCCGCGGCAGACGTTTTCCGGTGCGCGATCGACTCGGCCACACGCAATGCCGCCGAGGTCATGATGTCGAGGTTGCCTGCGTATGCGGGCAGATAGTGAGCGGCGCCCTCCACCTCGAGAAAGACCGACACCCGGGTGGTCACCGGCCCCGCGCCCTCGGGCACCAGCGTGTGGACCGGCTCGCCGGCGGCGATCGGCGTGAACTGGACCTCCTGCTTGAGCCGGTAGCCCGGGACGTACTGGGCGACGCGCTCGGCCATCTGCACGATCGAGGCGCGGATGGCCTCGTGGTCGGCATCGCCGATCAGGCAGAACACGGTGTCACGCATGATCAGCGGCGGCTCGGCCGGGTTCAGGATGATGATCGCCTTACCTCGCGCCGCTCCACCGACGGATTCGATAGCGTGCGAGGTGGTTTCGGTGAACTCGTCGATATTCGCCCGGGTTCCCGGACCTGCCGACTTGGACGCGATCGATGCGATGATCTCCGCGTAATGCACCGGCGTCACCGCCGACACCGCGGCGACCATCGGGATGGTCGCCTGACCGCCGCAGGTCACCATGTTGACATTGTCGACACCGGCATCCAGATGCTCGTCGAGATTGACCGGCGGCACCACGAACGGTCCGATCGCGGCCGGGGTCAGATCGATCAGCGTCTTGCCGTGCGGTGCGAGTTTTTTCGCGTTCGCGATGTGTGCCTTGGCGGATGTGGCGTCGAAGACGATGTCGATCTCGTCGAAGTTCGGCAACCCGATCAGCCCGTCGACTCCTTCGTGGGTGGCCGGAATCTTCAACCGCGCGGCACGCGCCAGCCCGTCGGAGGCCGGATCGATGCCGACCATCGCCCCCACTTCCAGGTTGTCGGACAGGCGCAGCACCTTGAACATCAGGTCGGTGCCGATATTGCCGGACCCGATGATGGCGACTTTCGTCTTCTGTGCAGCCGGTGTGCTCATTGCCCCTCCTTCGGGGAGAAGTTGGCGAGAACCGATCCCAACGGGCCGATCTCGGCGCGAATGCGGGTACCGGGCGGCGTGGGCGCCATCGGCCCCAGCGCTCCGGACAAAACGATCTGACCGGCCTGCAGCGGATTTCCGAATTCCCTGGCCGTGCGCGCCAGCCAGACCAATGCGTTGAGCGGGTCGCCGAGGCAGGCCGCGCCGTTTCCTTCGGATACCAGTACGTCGTCGGCGTACATCCGCATCGTCACTTCGGCGGGTTCGAAGTCCGCCAGGGTCAGTTGCTCATCCGCTAGGACGAACAGCCCGCTGGAGGCGTTGTCGGCCACAGTGTCGGTAATGGTGATGTCCCAGTCGGCGATGCGAGAGTCGACTATTTCCAGAGCGGCCACGGCGTAGTCGACGGCGGCACGGATCTGTGCGTCGTCGAGGTCCCCTTCGGCCAGATCGTGCTTCAGGACGAACGCGATTTCAGCCTCGGCTTTGGGTTGCAGCAACCGCCGCGACGGCACCTCGACCACACCGGAGACGTCCATGTCGGCGAACAGGACGCCGAAGTCGGGCTGGTCGACACCGAGTTGCTGCTGCACCGCGGGTGAGGTGAGGCCGATCTTGCGGCCGACCACCACCGCGCCGGTAGCGAGGCGGCGGCGGGTCAGTTCCTCCTGTACGGCGTAGGCGAGTGCGATACCGCCGCCGCCGAGCAGGGTGCGAACCGGCTCGACCGGTTGCCCTGTGCGCAGCGCGTCGGTGATTCGATCGGCGGCAATCGCCACGATCGTCGCGTCGATGTTGGCTGTGCTCACTGCATTCCCATCCTCTCCTCGACTGCCGTCAGAATCATGACCCGGTACCCGCGGAGGGCCCAGATGGTCGTGCCGCTGGACGGAACGGCGCCGGTTGTTCTCGGCGGTAATCCTCGAGATGTGTCGCGATCAATGTGTTGAAGGTCAGTGGCTTCTCGACACTGGCCAGATGCCCCGCGCCTTGGATAACTCGCATCTTCGCGTCCGGCACCAGCGCGGCCATCTTCCGCACGAGCGACGGCGGGGTCACCTGGTCGTGCTCCCCCGCCAGGATCAGCGTCGGTGCGGCAATACGAGGTAGCAACTGCCTGGCATCGTGCGCTGCCAGCGCCTCGCAGCACGCGGCATACCCCTCCGGTTTCATCGTCGAGAGCATGAGCAGCGACGCCACATACGCATCGGGATCGCGTTCCGCGAAGCCGGGCGCGAAACGTCGCACCGCGGTGCGGCGCACGATCTCCGAAAGCCCGTGCTTGCGAACCTCCACCGCACGGGCTTCTACAGCTGGGCCGAGAGGCGGCGGCGCCGCCGAGGACGTAGCTACCGCCATATACAGCTCCCTTCCATTCGACCTGCCGCAGCCTGCCACCAGTAACGAGGGTGGCGGCGGCAACGGAGGTAGGGCCGCGCCAGCTGAATTAGTGCCCGGCACCGGGGCGGGCACGGCGATGCCGAGATCTCCAGGCCCTCCCCACCCGGCGAGTCGGCGACGCCGTCATCGAATGCCTGACCGTGCCTACTTTCAAAAGGTTGCCATCCGGCCGCTCACCGCCACCGGCGGTGAGCAGGTGTTCCAATCGTCTGATCTCGGTGAAGATCTCCAGTCACGCTGTGTCGATCTGGGGTGCTGAGCAGGGGTATTGACACGTCGCGCCAGGAGGTGGGATCTTGAAATCAAGATCTCGAACCAAGATTTGCGCGTACAACCCCAAGGGGGCCGTATGTCCGAGTCGAGGTCCAAGTCGGATGCCAAGAGGATCGGCGGCCAATCCGGCCAGGATTCCATTCAGTACGTGCGTGAGCCTGTGGCTAGTAGGTTGCGGGATGGCCCAGTAATCGATTTGCCACCATTGCCGCCCCGGCCGGCGACTTGGCTTCCCGATTTCGCGCTCCAGGTGCGCAATCCTTACCAGTTGCCGCTGGGCTGCGTCTCCGCAGGGTTGGAGCAGCCGCTCATCGACGGGATCCGGTCGGCGCTCGCAGCAGAGTATCCGCAAGCCGATATACAACTCGGTTGCGTACAGCACGGCGATCGGTCCGCAACAACTGTGGGTGTCTGGACCACACCGCCACCGACGGATGCCGCGAAGGATGCGCGCCAGCGCGGGCTGGAGTCGGTCGACATTCTGCTGGACGATGAAACCCTGGGTATCTGGGTGAACCCATCATTCATTCGCCAGCTCGTTAGCGCTGAATTCGCTCGAAACCCGAAGCGTTACAACAGCTACGGGACACCGGATCCCGGTGGTTCCGTACATATCACCGGATACGAACTGCAATTCATGGCTCCGGATCGAGTTGTCACGAAAATCCGCGGGTATGACGATCGGCCATGGCCAGATGTGTCGTTCACGATCACGGTGACCGATACGCTCACCGTGGCGGGTTTCGGAATCGGTTGTACGAGTGCCACCGAACTTGACACGCACGAGACTTGGGCCAACGTCCTTACCAGCGTACTGGTGGTTGCACTTCTGCCGTTGGTCGCCCCCATTCCGGGGAGCATCGGGATATTCGAAACTACATTCGGGACCAGTCGTCCTCCGAATATCGGCGGGCCAGGTTGCGTAATAGCGGAGAACTTCTTCATCGACGAAGCGCTTCTGCCGCTCGGCCTGAAGGCTATAGCCCTCTACAACCGGGTGCGAGTGTCGAGCATCGGCATGATCGCCGCAGGAACATTCGATCTGGCAGGCAGAGAGCCAGAGGTGTGGATTGCTGGGCCACGCAACCTAGTCGTTGCAGGCCCCGCGACCGGAGCCACCTACACGATTCCCTACGGTGTGGTCGGACAGGAGCTTCGCGGTGACGATGGTTTATCGATCGTGTGGACAGCGAACGGGGGAACCATCGTCAACCAAGGTATGAAGCAAACGACGGTTGTCTGGACCGGAATAACCGGCGTCGTTGGTGATGTCGTCGAGCGGACACTCGACGTGGAGGTCAGTGACATCGATGGTTTGTCTGCCTCGACAACGCTCGTTGTCGAAATCAAGATCGTCGATCCGAACGAAGAAGACACAATTTGCCTCAAGAAGCCCTGGCTGCCCAAGTGTCGCGGCGGCTGACCCGTCGACAACGACACGCGCGGGTTGAGTACCGCGCACCGGGGTGGCGATCGGGGCGGCATGACGCGCAGCGATGTCGCCGATACTGCCCACAACGATCGACTAGCTAGCGGCTGCCTCGCTACAACGACCGAAACGACAGCTGGTACACCGCGGTCTGCTTGCGGCGGGCGTTTGACGTTGACGGTGTTGCCGACCTTCTGCGAGCCGAAGGTGGAGACGTCGCGGTAGACCAGCGGCAGCATGACGGTGAGCTCATACAGGTTGGCCAGGCTGCGCCGGCCAGGACATCGGGGGTGAGGAATCTGTTGTGCACGAGGACCTCCTACTTAGGTGCGGGATTCGGCGATCGAGTCGCGGACCTTGCGGCGGATGGCCTCGATGTCGTCCTCAGGCGGCCGTGCGGGTGGGGTGGCGTTGCCCGCGGTGAAATCCCCACCCGACCGCTCGACCGGCGGGGTGTTGGCGAGTTTCGGGTTCGTGGTGATCGCCTCGGCGACCAGGCCGTCGACGCGAGTGGTGAAATCGGTGGCGTCGGGGTCGAGTTCATCGAGCGCACCGAGACCGCGCAGGTACGGAATGAGCAGCTTGTGGTCGCCGTGGTGTGTGTCGGCGGCTGCGGCGATGGCGTCTTTGATGCGGTAGTCGCGCAGCTTGCGGTCCGAGGCGCTGGCGCGTTCGGTGAGTTCGGCGATCACTTGCTCGGGCTCGGTGCTCTCATCGCCGACCAGGCCCAGGGCGCGGCCGATCTCCTGCACCATGGCATCGCGAGCTTCCTGGGCCGCTTGGTCGAGCGCGGCGGATGCGCTGCGCATGTCGTTCTCGGGCAAGGCAGTCCACCGTTGCTTCCTCTCTGCTGGTCAGGAAGCGTTCTTCGAAGGTCATGCGCACGCGTTCGAGGTCCTCGGCGGGGTGCCGTTCGGGAAGGCCCGCTACGACAACCTGCGCGAGGCGGCGTCGCGGATGCTCGGTTTCGCCCGGCTCGGCGAGGACTACCTACCTCGACACCGACCGCACTTGCACCCGCATGGACTGCGTCTGGCCGCCGCCGGGGCGCTGAACTCGTCGCCCGGGCTCAGCCCCTACGTCGCCTGGTGCGCGCTGTGCGGCGCCAGGCCTCACGATGCCTCACAGCAACGGCCCTCGCCCGCGCCAACTCGGAGATGAATTCGTCACTGCTTTACGAATGCGCCTAGAAGGATGCCGAGTAGTGGGCTCACAACTAGTGTCGCGGCCTTGATATTGCTCACTGGATTCTGACCGAGTTGGAGCAGTCCATCGAGTTCCTGGCGTCGCCGAAGCCAGTCCTCGACCTCGGCCTTACCTATCGGCGTGCCTCCGACGATCGTGTCTCGAATGGATCGACCAACCGACAGCAACGCAACGTGCGCGGGCCCATAGGAGAGAGCGAGAAGAGCCGTGTAGTAAAGCCCGTAAACCCACACCGCCTGACTCACTTGACTTTGCGCATCGTCTGTATCGGAATCGTGAATCAGGGCTTGTAAGGCGAATCCTAGAGCCAACGTACCAAGGCTGATGACCACGCCGAGTATCCAAAGGAAGGCTTGAAGATCGTCCCGCAAGGTCAGATAGAGCCTCACGGAGTGTAGGGGAGAATCGCCGCCGCTACCTCCGTTGGGTCGAAGTTGCCGGGTAACAGCGTAGATTCGCCAGATCCCAAACATAGGTACGCTGGCCACCAGCCCCCCGAGAAACAGCAGTGGGTAGTCTCCAGGGGCCGGCTCGACTCCTGAGATCCGCTCCGCGACCGAAGGTAGCATCGGGACGACGACCAGGGTTGCGAAAACAACCCAAGTCAGGACCAGCTGAGTTAGACGCCCAACGGCGATGGCCTCGATGGCCCGGAACCTCCGAATGGCTGGCACGGTGAAGATGAACCATGCGGCCACGTTCGCGCCCATGAGAACAACCCAAGGTATTGCCGCAGGCCGGGAGAGAAAGAGCTTCTCCGAAGTCGCAAACCCGACGGCGACACCTATCGCGCACCCGACACCCGCCAGCATCATGACGATCAACGGGCTTTCCGTCGAAGGCGCCTGCGAACGTTTCATGCCTTCGACTCTCCCACCACCGCCGATGAACACCCCCACTGGCGACGCGCGTGTCGCGTCCACTCAGTTCCACCACCGAGACTACGAGTCCACCCTCATCTTTCAGAAGCCTGCGGCTGACAGCGCACCGGACCACCTCGATGGTCTGCACGCATCGTCGATGCAACTTCACACCACCGACGACGATCGGCGCCGACCACCAACCGATCCCGCGAATCCGAACCGAGTCCTCAGACCGGTAGTTCGGTCAAATGTCGGCATTGCCTGCGGCTCCAGCGCACTCGCCGTCCTCGACCCCTCCTCCTGTGACCATGCACCCACACCCGACGGGAACGGCGGAGGCGAAGTCCGCGCCGCCTTGGTCCAAGGTCACAGAACCGCGACCCGTCCCACCTACGCCGTCGTCACACTCTCGGGCGGGATGCATCTGTACTGCCCGCGCACCGTCAACCCCCTGTTGTGCGCCGCGATCGCGCGCTTGGGCTGGCTCATCGACAGCCGTGGGGAAGGCGGATACGTCGTCGCCGCTGGATCCCGACTCGACCACGGCTCCTACTAGATCCTCGATGGTTCGAGTCCCGATCACTTTGCCGCAGTGACTAATCCAGCTCACTGGCACCGCCGCCACCCGCCCGCGAGAAGGCACGGTGTCGATCGCGCATCCCAACGTCCGCGCCGCTCTGTTCAATCAGTCCAACCGGATTCACCCCACGTACACCGGTGCCCGGCATCGCGCAATACTGTCGGCCGCCAACAGTCTCGGGTGTCTGGTCGGAGCGGGGCTGCTCAACCACGACCACTGCCTACGCGATGCTACTCGAGGCATCCCGGATTCATCTCGGGGTCGATAACTTCACCGAGATCGCAGCGCACCATCACCAACGCGCTGACCTACGCCGCAGCCCACACCGCTCCTGCCGGGTCCGCCAGTTGTTCGGTTGCCACGGCATCGGCGAGCGCGTTGGAGTCTGGGCCAGGGTCGGGGATATTCAGGGGCTTCCACTCTCCGTTCACCTCGTTCCGCGGTTCGATCCCGATCCCGCCCGTGCCGCCCGATGCTCTGCACGATCTGCCGGCGCAGAGGCGCGTAGGTGGGCGTTGCTTCGTCCCCCTCCGGGCAAACCCACCTTCCCGTCCTTGCGCTTCCCGCACGATCACCCTCCGGGTGCGTATTCCGCTGCCCGGCTTGCTGCTTCGCCCATCTGCTCATTGGTCGCCGCGCCGGCGCGACGTGAGGCATGCCCACCGTCCACCCCGCCACTCGAGGAGGTCCGGGAGTTTGGAAACGAACGTTCTTGACTGAGTGTTCCCAAACTGGGTATCGTGGCGGCATGGCACGACCGAGAACATTCGATGAGGCTGCCGTCGTCGAGGCGGCGGCAAAGCTGTTCGCCCGGCGCGGTTTCGACGCCGTGTCGATTGATGACCTCGTTGGCGAGCTCGGCGTACACCGTCACAGTCTGTATCGAACATTCGGCAGCAAGCGCGGGCTATATCTGCGGGCGTTGCGAGCGACTCGGAAACAGAACCTGTACGCAATCGCCGCCGCCGATGATCCACTGGAAGTGCTTTACGCAGCAGTGATTTCCGAGGGGATCGGCAGTCTGGACTTGCTGTTGATGGCGGCGATCGAGCAAGGCGCTGCGGACCCGGAAGTCGCCGCCGAGGTCACTGGCGCCTTCGCGGAACTCGATGCGATCACCGCGTCGCTCGGCAACGGAACGTTGTCGACAGCGACGTTGCTAGGTATTCGCTTGCGCGCACGCGCTGGTGACGATGTGGCCCGTGCCGCCGGTGAGTTGACCGGACGAACACAGACCGATCAGTGAATATGAGTAAAGGAGAATGACGTGGCCGAGGTCAGCATCAACGGTACGGATCTGGTGGTCCGCATGGAAGGCTTGGACAAGCTCTGGGCGTTGAAGAGTCACCTCGTGATTCCGCTGGCAAATGTACGCGGCGCCACCGTCGACCCGGGAATCGTCAAGGAACGCAAGGGCATCCGCGCGCCCGGCACCCACTTTCCCCGCGTGATCACCGCTGGAACCTTCCACATCGACGGCGAACGTGTGTTCTGGGATGTGCGCAACCCGGATAAAGCCGTGGTGATCGAACTGGTCGACGAGCGCTATGCACGACTGGTCGTCGAGGTCGACAGCCCCGCCAACGTGGTCACGATGATCGAGGGAGCGTGCGCGCACTGAGACCTGGGCGCAGTTGTGGGGCCTGTCCACACAACTGCGCCGGGGGGACGCTCGCCGTCTCACGTGGCACGGCTGGTTGCGTCGGTGCGAAGCTGGGCCGGCTCGGCCGGTCTTCTCAATTCGGTAAATGACACGCCTCCGTTTGGATGTCGGGCGATCGACGTAGCCAGCCCTGCTGCTCGATGTAGGCCAGCGGAATCACCGCCGCGACCACCATCATCAACGTGGTGGCCAGGAAGCCCCTGTTTCCATTCCAGTTCCGGCATCCAGGTGAAGTTCATGCCGCCAAGCCGCGCTGGACGAGGCCTGCCTGAACCGGTCGAAGCCCGGGCGGTGATCGAGCAGGCCACGGGCGCGCCGATGCCGATCTACGCGACCAGTGCCGAGCAGGCGTCCAACGTGCTGGCTTGGCATTCGCAGCAGACCAACACCAAGCTGCGCATCCTCGCCGAGAAACTCGTCGCTGCCTGCGCGATTTTCGGCGGCGGCTCGGTGCACACCCGCACCCGATTCGACCACCTGCTCACCCCCGGTCCAGCTTTGGCTCACGGCCCACTGATCAATGATGTCGGGTCACCGGATCGGGTGGCATCGTCGTCGCGAGAGCGGGTATGTGAGGAGCGGGTGCGTTGCCGGGCTGGACTTCGGCTGACGTTCCCGCCCTGACGAAGGGGCCGAACCGGGAACGCACCCCCACTTTCCAGCAGCTCCACCGCGGCCTCGCTCGGTCCCGTACCGCATTGGTCGGCACGGGCGGGAGGTATCTGCCGTTCGGAGATCTCGCGGGTGGGCAAATCGGCCGGAGGGGTGAGGGCGCCCACGGTTGATGGGTACTGCACGCAGCAGGGAGCCCCGATGTGACTGCCTCCCGCTGCTGGCTCGTGACTTCGTCGAGGATCCCCATGGTCATCAGCATGGTGGGCGAGCCTGAGTCCGGCCGAACCGAAGACTCCTGTTCGATGCGCGTAGCGATCACGTTTCGGCGGCGGCGCCGACGGCGTACCGTCCTTTACGTCGGGTCGGTGCACACAGGTCGGGTTATTCGAGTCCAAGGACATCCAAGGGGTCCTGATGACCAAGTCGACGGCCACATCACCAGCTGTCCTTGAACCTGTCTGCGTTGACGGTCCTTCGGCCGCGGATGGATACGAGCATCTCGAGCCGTGGCTGGGCAGGCTCGCCGCCCTGTGTGCCGGTGATCGGCAACGGGCCCGGCTGCGCGAGCAGATAGTGGCCTGCGGGTTGCCGCTGGCCGAGCACATCGCGCGCCGCTTCGCCCATCGAGGCGAGGCGTTCGAGGATCTGCTCCAGACCGCGCGGATGGGACTGGTGGAGGCCGTGGACCGCTTCGACCCGACCCGCGGCACGTCGTTTCTGGCGTTCGCGGTGCCGACGATCATCGGCGAGGTCCGCCGCCACTTCCGCGACCGCGCCTGGGCGGTGCAGGTCGAACGCGGCGTCAAGGAAACCCACACAAAGATCGGCCCGGCCACCGAAAACCTCGCCCAACGGCTGGGACGGTTGCCCACCGCACGCGAACTCGCCGCCGAACTCGACATCGAGCTGACCGAGGTCACCAAGGCGATGACCGCCTCCAACTGCTACACCACCAACTCCCTGGAAGCGGCCCTGCGCGAGGACGACCTCGAGGGCCTCCCAACGCTGACCGACTCGTTGGGTCGAGAGGAGCCCTGCTACGAGCTGCTCGAAGACGCGATGGCGGTGCGGCCGTTGATCGCGGCGCTGCCCGCACGAGATCGCCAGATCTTGATCTGGCGGTACTACAGGTCGATGACCCAAGACCAGATCGCCCAACGCCTCGGGCTGTCCCAGATGCAAATCTCGCGAATCCTGTCGCGCACCCTGACCAGGCTGCGCGAGCAAGCCCTCACCGAACCCCAGCCCCTGTGAACCACAGCGGCACATCACATGACAAGTGCCTACCCGCACACCTCGACGTTTCCTGTCGCCAGCCGACCACCCGCTGCGCAGCCCCGTGGTGCGCATCAGCGTGATGGACGACCGCCTGTCGGGGTCGACGCGCTCAGAGGGCTGCTGGGGTGGTGTGTCGCCGAGGGGCCCGAAGGTGGAATCCCCCTCGACGACACCGTATCCAAGACCGGCGCGAACATGCGATCGCGCCGTATAAGTGATTCGGAGCCGCCGACGTCGAGGATCACCTTTCCGGCGTGTCGGAGCAACCGGCCCGCGGTGTTCGCGTCACCGCGGTGATCGTGGCCGCGGTCGTCCACAACTCCGCGGCCAGCAGACACGCCTGCACCGAGCCCTCGACCTCGTCGAGCACCGCCCCACCCGGCCAGCACACCAGGCAGTGATACCAACAGCGGCCGCGATGCAGCGCGGCCGCTCGCGGGCCGAGCAGATCCCGGCAGATGCGGGTGGCCAGCTCCGAGAGCGCCGCCGAGGTCTGCGCAGCGCTGCCGGAATTGCCGACCTGCCACCACCGCTGATCGACGCGCCCGGGCAGCGAGAACTCCACCACGTAAGTCAGCTGCGCGCTCGCATCGGCCACAACCACCATCGTGCCAAGCCCCGACCAGCGATAACAGCCGCCACACCGCCGGCTTCGTTCGCGCAGGTTGCGGAACGACTACTCCCCGCAGCGACCCCGAAAAGGGTGTGGCGAGACCGAGCGCGGCCTCGCCACACCCGTACTTCCGGATCCGCAGGACGCGGGGACAGTCGATGCGTCCCACGAAAATCTCCCAGGATCGCCCGAGAGACGCAGGCGAGTTTACAGCCGCGTTGCTCGAATCCGAGGGACCAGACAAACCCCGTTCATCAGGCGGGCCACGGCGCGGCGTCCGACTCATTCCGGGCCGCCGCGATCTTGACCACGGTCCCAGGCGCGAACTGCCGTCGGGCGGCCACCCGTTCTCTGAACCAGCGCGTAGCACTCACGACCTGGCGCGACCCCACCAACCCCAGCACCTGCGGCGTCTCAGCAGCCCACTCCGGCACCGTCACCTGGTGGGTCCACCACCGCCACCACATCACAACCCGGCCCCTGCGCCGCCGCCTGGCAACTCATCTTCGACACCGTCGAACTCAGACGGCTGAGCCACCTTGTGCGGGTGTGTCCGTTCCAGATCTGTCCGGTTCGGGCCGTACGCATCCGACACGTCGCAGTAAGGCTGCGGTAATGACCATAGCCGGGCCTCCGTGTAGGTGGCCGGTGAGAGCGGATCCGGTCCCCGCCTATCGGGCCCCGATCACTGGGCGGCGGACTTCGCCGCCGGTGAATCCCCGTACAAACCACATTTCAGTGGCGCTCTTCGAGCCCAACAGCTTCCCGCAGCCGCTCTGCGGCCGTTCGAAGCTCGGAATCGTTGAACGCCGATGACGCCAGCAGCGCCGCCAGCGCCTCGGCGATGACATTGAGTTTCTCTTGCGCGGCCTCGCTTGCACGGCGACTGGAGTTCTCGAGCAGCACCACCAACAGCAGCGTGAAAACGCTCGCAACGGTATGAATGGCAACTTGCCAGGTCTTGAGGTCCGTCCACCATGGCAAGCTGATCAGCCACGCCACGACGATCCCCGCACAGACGAAGAAGAACGGAGCCTGACTCACTCGCAGCTCGGCCTGCTCGACGAACCGGTCGAACGGCGACCGGCGATCACCTCCGCCACGACTTCGCGCGGCCTCGCTACGTCGCTCCATCACCGGAATTTTAGTCCCACCTCACCCTCACCACATCCGGACAATCACGCGCGCCGACGCGCATCGCCGGCAACGGCACTTCATTCGCGACATGCACGGCAACCACCGAACCCCACGCAGCTTCCCCGCCCTCCCCCGGCCCCTCGCCGACGAACATCTGCAACAATCAGCCCTCATGCATGTGCTGCGCACCGTGTCACTGGTCGAGCCGCATGCGGTGGGACGCGCGAGATTACGCGACGGCCGCAGCGCCGAACCAGTGCGACAGCGCTTCGCACAGCGTGGGTGCGGCGGTATCGGCCGGTTCGCCGATCGTCGCGGCCCAGGCGATGTGGCCGTCCGGGCGGATCAGCAGGGCGTCGGCCGGTTGATCATCGGTCTTGGCCGTGCGAATGTCGATGCGGTGCGCCCATTCCCGGCCGATCTCGCGGAGTTCCTGGCGGTCGGCCAGTCGGACGTGATGAGGGCATGGGCGAACTCCAGGTTTCCGGTCCGGGGTTCGCCGACGGCGTCGATCAGTGCGCCCGGATCGCCGTCGCACCGATCTCGACCACACGAAACACAAAGCAGCTGCCGATGCTCGCCCCGGAACGTTGAGGACTCAATCCACGATCACGTGGAACCCAAGGCGCCGACTAGTACTCCAGCATCACTTCGTGATGTAGTGCCATTCTTCGCTGGTAGTGGGCTTGTTTCGCCTGGTGTTGGTGTCGTCGTCGCCACATCGACCAGCGGCGCGCCAGGGCCGGGTTCGGGAGTGGGGTGATCAGGTGTGCCAGGAGACGCTTGACCTCGCCGAGCGTGAGTGGAATGAGGCCGCTGCCAACGCTTTTGGGGAAACAGCGGCCGTCACCGCAAGGTAGGTGTGGGCGAGCAGGGCGAGGGTGATGTGCCGGTACCAGGCGTCGTAGCGGCGGACCTGGTACTGGTCGAGCCCGACCTCGGTCTTCGCGGTCTGGAAACAGTCCTCGACCGACCATCGGGCACCAGCGACCCGGATGAGATCCTCGTCGCTGGTGCCGACCGGGGCGCCGCACAGGTAGCACGCGATTTCGAGTTCACCCTTCGAGTTGCGGGTCAACGACCGGCGAGCGAGCAGCCAGCGCCGCCACCCTGCGCCGGCTTCGCTGACGGTGGGCAGCGTGGCCACGGCCCAGTCGAACAGTCGGGGGCCTTTCGCGCCTTCGCCGCAGCTGCGCCGCTTCCATGCGACGGGCGGTGCGTCCGCGACGACCTGGTCGGCGCGCCAGCTGCCGGACAGGGACACGATCGGCGCACTGCTGGGTACCGCCACCACATACCCGATCCGCCGTTGTTCGAGCCATCTGCGGAACTTCGAATCACCGCCGTAGGCCTCGTCGGCGGTTACCCAGCGAGCGGGTACACCCGCATCCAGCGCACGGCCCAGCATCCTTTGTGCCAGAACCTGTTTCGTGGCAAAGTCGACCTCGTCGGGCACCCCGGCCTCCCGGCAGCGGTCCCGATCGGTGGCCCACGACTTCGGCAGATACAACTCCCGGTCGATCAGGGTGCGGCCCTTGACGGTCGTGTACGCGCAGAACACGCCGAGCTGACAGTTCTCCACCCGGCCGGCTGTTCCTGAGTATTGTCGTTGCACCCCAGCCGATTTCACACCCTTCTTCAGGAATCCGGTCTCGTCGACAACCAGCACACCGTCCACGTCGCCCAGATGCTCGACCGCATACGCGCGCACCTCATCGCGGACTCCGTCGACGTCCCACGCCGCCTTGTTCAACAGCCGCTGCATCCCGTTCGGTGTCAGATCACCCGCGGCTTCAGCCAAGGTCCAGCCATTTTTCCCCGCCAGCGGCGCAAGCAGGCCCCGCACATACCCTCGCGCCCGCAACCGCGGCTCCGCCCGATGAAACCGCCCCGCGACCCGCGCGAACAACTCCTCGAGCCCAGCCGTCCACGCAGCCAGATCCTCATCAACCAGCACGAAACCCTATGCTACCCAACAACATCACGAAGTGATGCTGGAGTACTAGGGGCCTCGGGTCGTCCGTATGGGACCGCCCGAGGCCCTGAAACTTGACACGAAACCCCCGATTCCGGGCGAGTCAGTTCAGTGATCCACTGCGAGACCAGCCCCAGCCGCGAACTCCTCCTCGGCGGTCGGCCGGGTGTAGGGGGTTGGGGTGCAGCTGAACGGAATCCGGCGCTAAGCGGGCCGAGAGCCGAAACTTGTCGTGGGCGTGTTCGGGTTTCCGATCGAGGCCGTGGTCCTGTTCACTCTCTTCGGGGGCGGCCGAGAAAGCCCCCCGGCGCGTATGTGATTTCGGGGCACTCTCGCCCAGGGGTGGCGATCGGCGCTCTGGGGTCTGCCGGAAATCCAACCAACTTGGCGAGCAGAGTCAGCCGCGGTCGTGTTCAGCGCTGACCCGCGGTCGACTCTTAGGCGCGGCGGGGGCCTGCTATCCCTTCCAGGCTTGCCGATGACGTCGACTGCGCCTGGCGTTCAGGGGCTCCTGTCCCTGGGGCGGCTTCGGTGTCGGTGACCAGTCGCAGGATGGGACGTTGGTCGGATCGGTCGAGGAGTTGGCGTAGGCGTTTGGGGCGCCAGCGTAGTTCTGCGGCGAGGCTGGTCAGGGTGAGGGTGCCGTGGGTTTCGGCGAGTTCGAAGGCTTTGGCGAGCAGGGTGGGGGTTTCGCCGGGGTATTGGGTGACGGGGTCGGCGCCGAGCATGCCGATGTCGTAGAGGTGGTTGAGGCGTTGGAAGGCGCGGCGGGCGACGGCGTCGGAGATGGCGCCGGTTTCGCGGGAGCGGTAGACCAGCGATTTGATCGACACGCCCCATTCGTAGCTGAGCTGTTGGAGGGCTTTGAAGTCGAAGCGGCGGGGGAGCCGGTCGGTGATCTGGTCGGCGGGGGTGAGGAATTCGGCGGCGAAGGCGTCGGCCTCGCGTTCTTGCTCGGCGTCGCCGGGCGCGGCGTTGCGGTGCAGGACGAGGTGGCCGAGTTCATGGGCTGCGGTGAACCGGTGCCAGTACACGTCGTCGCCGCGGTCGGGGGTGAGCACGATCGTCGGGCGCGGCATGCGGGAGGTGGAGAAGGCGTTGATGGTGGGGGTGTCTTTGTCGGCGAAGGCCACCATGATGGTGACGATCCCTCGCGTCTCCATGGTGCGCACCAGGTGCGGGATCGGCCCGCGTACGAGGCCCCAGTGCGCTCGCAACGCCCGCGCGGCTTCGGCCGGTGTGTCACCGAGTCGGGTGGGGTCGTCGGGCAGGAACCCGGGCAGGTCGATCGCGGGGAACTGGACGTGCTTCTCCAGCGCGTAGGTCAGCTCCCACACCTGCTGAGCGAAGGCGACAGCCTTGGCGCGCTGGGCGGCTTTGGTCGAGCGCAGGCTGCGGAAATGCGCGCCAGCGCCGTCGAGCTGGGCGAAAGGCCGTCCCGCGGCGAAGAATTCGACGGGGACGTCGAGGACCTCGGCCGCCCGCTTCAGATGGTCCGGGCGCGGTGGTGAAGCCAGCGATTCCCACTGGCTCACTGCCGCACCCGAGACCCCGATCTGCGCGGCCAGGGCCGCCTTGGTCAAGCCGGCGAGCTGGCGGGCCTGGGTCAACCGGGCCGGGTCGAACACCAACGCGACGTCGGAAGCCGAGATCGCCGCGGTGGTGTCGCTGGAGAACAGGTTGAGAGGTGGGCGTTCAGTCATCGCTCGCAGTCTCGGGTTGCGGTGTAGGCGGTTGTCCGCCGTCCGGTGTGGTCAACGGATTGCGGTGCGCGAGAGCGATCTCGGCCATGGGGGCCTGATCGAAGCGCGGGCCCGCAGCGGGCTTCGGGTCGGGAACCGGGATCGGACCAGCGGGGCGCAGCGGGACCTCCTCGCCGCCGGTGTCGGCGGGCGCGGGGATCTGCGCGATGTCGCTCCAGTTCAACCGGCCTTGGTCATCGGCCTGGGACGCCTCGCCCCAGTAGGCGCGCAACACACCGGAGTGCGGATTGGCGGCGTAGGCGATGATGACCAGCCGACCCGCTTCCACCGCGTCGGTGAGGAAGGTGTCCAATTCCTCGACCTCGGCGTCGAGTTCTTCCTGGGTGAGATGGGCCTGATCGATGGTGAGCTGGTCGGATGTCTTCTCGGCGAGCGCCAGCAGATTCTTGCGCAACTCCGACATCGTCATCTTCGCCATCGCCACGGCGGTGTGGGCATCGTCGGCGAACTTCCACGGGTACAGGATGATGTTGGCCTCGCCCACCACGTTCAGCTCGTAGCGGGCTCGCGCCGGCTTGATCCGGCGCATGTCGGGGATCACTTCCTCGACCGCGAAGCCCAACTCTTCGTGCTGGACCAGCCAGATCAGGCCGTAGCCGTCGTTGCTGGCCAGCCCTAAACCCTTGTGGGCGGCCAACGCCCGCTGATGAGCGGCCTGCAGGCCCCTCCAGATCGCGCGACGCAACGGCAGAGCGTACTCACCGAATCGCTTGGTCTCCCACGGTGTGGGTACAGCCTGCTCGCTCATGGATCTCTCCCTAACGCCCAGCTCCGCTCGCTTACGAATCGAAATGCGACAGCAGCGTAGCACTTAAGATTTGCGCGGCATCTGCGCGCAACGCCGACGAGTTCGACTTCTTCATGTTCCGGGCCGCGACGTCCGCGCGTGGCCGAATCGCCCTTCGCGCACCGGTTCTGAGTGTTTCGGCATCGGCATCGTGGACGGTCCGGCGTCCTCCTTGGCGCCGATACCACCCCGAGAAGGAAGAAGCCCCGAAGCGCACTGGCTCCGGGGCGTTCCATTTCGGTTTGGCCAGCGCGGGCGCGCCGCGACGATTCCGCACCAGGAGGGTCCGGCTTTCCACACCCAACGCCACGTCACCGCCTGACCTCCGATCAGCAGGTCACTGAGTGAGTGCGGTATTTCCGGGCGTGCTGTTTCTGAAAATGTTCTGCTGCAACGTGATTGGTTGAAGGGTTCCTGGCGAGAAGAGGGCTTCCCGCCCTACACTCGAAGGTGAAACAGTCAGAACGCCTCGCGTCGGGTACCGCGCTCGGTCTGCGAATTGGCTGCGGGGGAAGGGGATGGACGGCGTGACCGAGTTACTCGCCGCAATTCTCGGCGCGATCATCGGATCCGCACTGGGAGGCTACATCTCATACGTGGTGCAGACCCAAGCGGTCGCCCGTTCGGAGCGGATGCTGCGAACCTTGCGACTCTACGAAGAGTGGCAGGACACAGAGATGCTCACAGCCCGTATACGGGCGAACTGGATACTCGAGCGCAACTTCACGGCCGAGTCGCCCAAGTCCTTCAGCCAGCTTTCAAGCGCTCTTCTCGAGGCCCAGAAAGAAGAGGACTGGATCGCTGTCTCCCGGGTTGTGCACTTCTTCGAACTGGTCGCCATGCTTCTCGATGCAGGCGAACTCCACCGGCCGACGTTCAGGCGGCTCTTCGACCGCTATGTCGCCTACTGGTGCGACACGGCGCTCGACCAGCTTGTGGCAGTGTCGGAACGGGAAGATGCAGAGCTCGAAGCTGGCTGGGCAACGGCAGTCAGGGGCCTAAGAAGATCTGCCGTAGCCAGCGCGGCGCAGCCTCCAAACCCGGTCCGCTAACCATCCGCTAAGCGTGACTCTTCTCGCGGATGTTCCCGGACCCCCGAGACACGGCGGGCGATCGAGGGCACCGATTCGTCGGGGCGGGTGAGCATCGCGCGGGCCTGGCGGATCTGCTCGGCGTTCATCGCCGGGCAACCTGTTCGGCCGACGGCCGATGCGGCTGTTTCGATGCCTTCGATGCCGGGGTGCACGTCCGCATGCCGTCCGGTACCGGCGCCGCGGCGGGCGTGGGTGTGGCTACCACCCGGAGCCACACCCCGGAGCTGTCACAACGCCACGACGGCGATGCCGTACAGGAGGGTCAGCACAGTGATCGTGGCGCCCAGGCCCTTGAAACCCTGCCGGATGATCGTGGTCCAGCCGTCCCCGTCGTGGTGCGACATCAGCGCGGCGAAGAGCGCGCCCGCCACGCCGATCGAGAGGATGAGCAGGGCGGCCAGGATGTGGAACATGGCGGTGGTCGAAATGGTCATCGGATAATTCCGTTTCGGTTGGGGGCGGACCGAACGGGCCGAGGTCGCCGGGTGGCGTCTCGTGGTCCCGTTCGGAATGGGCGATCAGGACACTACGAGCACCGAAACTCGATGTTGCAGTTGCAAGAAACCGCAGGTGGCGAGACCCTCGGCATGGGCGGTGAGGGTTGCAACACCGGCGTGTAGCCGTGGTAGAGCACGGCCTGGTGGAGCGGGCGCGCAGGGCGCGCGGGTGTGGCGGAGCGAGAGGTTGGTGTCGGTCATATCGATCCATGTGCTTCGCCACGGATCACAACGTGGACACCAGGATTACCCGCCAGGACTGACGCCGGCCGATGCTCTTTCAATGAGACATATTCAAGGCTCCAGCCGGGAGGCTGGAGCCTTGATATGTGACAGGTCTCGGGCCGAGCGCCGTGGAGCTTGTCGAATTCGGCAATGAGCAGTGCCCGGCAGCACGGCAGGACGCGACAGCCTCAGCGGTGGCGGTGGCGGTGGCGGTGGCGGTGGCGGTGGCGGTGGCGGTGGCGGTGGCGGTGGCGGTGGCGGTGGCGAGATTCGCGCGTAGCACGACCATCGGACACTTCGAGCGGCCCAGTTCCGGCATGGCGTAGCGCCCGGAAGGTGCGTATCCCATGTACGAGATCGGAACACCGTGGCCGCGGTTCTGTACATGTCAGTTCTGAATCTTCCCGGACAGAAGTGGCATTCATGGGATCCACCCGAGGCCGAGCGCCGCGTCTGGCCCCCTATCAGCGAGAGGGCAGCAGGTCGTCGTAGTTGCTCACGTCGGGCAGCGGGCGATCCGCGCCCGCGGTGAGTCGGCCACCGGCGGCCTCGGGCACGTACTTGTAGATCGTGGACCGCGAGACCCCGAGCAGGCGGGCGATCGAGGACACCGATTCGTCGGGGCGGGTGAGCATCACGCGGGCCTGGCGGATCTGCTCGGGGTTCATCGCTGGCGGGCGCCCAAGACGCTGCCCGCGGGCACGTGCTGCGGCTAGGCTCGTTGGTGCCGTCGACGATCAGCTCGCGGATGAACTCGGCGAGAGCGGCGAACACGTGGAAGATCAAGCGGCCGCCGGGTGTGGTGGTGTCGAGGGCTTCGTGCAGGGACCGGAATCCGATGCCGCGCTTACGGAGTTCGGCGACGATCGCAATCAGGTCTTGCAGGGAGCGGCCGAGCCGATCCAGCGTGGGCACGATGAGGGTGTCGCCGGGCCGGAGGTAGTCGAGGCACTTCGCCAGTTCTTCGCGTTCGATGTTCTTGCCGGACTTCTTGTCCGCGAAGACCTTCTGGCATCCGGCCTCGCGCAGTGCATGCAGCTGGCGGTCGAATAACTGACCGGTGGTGGAGACCCGGGCGTAGCCGACCAGCGCGCCACCGCCGCCGATCGGGTCGAGGGCGTCACCGTCGAGGACAAGCGCCGGCGTCGCGGCGGAGGTGTCGTTCATGGGCGGGACTGTACGAGAAAGGGCCGACAAGAATTGTTGGACACCAATCCTTTTCGACACGTTTTGTCGACACATGCCCGGTTCGGTTGACCTGGGCTTCCGGTGTCAATGTTCGAAGTCGTTTGCATGGATGACCGAACTGGTCTGCACGGCCTGGTCAGAGCGGTCCCATAGATTCCGCACGCGGGTTGTGACTCGATCGAGGGTTCGAGCGACCTGCGGTTTCACGAACGACAGTGTGGCGAACCGGTTTTGGGTCGGAAATGATCGTTTCACCCACCGCGCCTGTTGGTGGCGGGCATGAAGCAAGTCGTGGAGATACGCGGTGCGGGTCGGACTGGTTACGGGTGCGGCTGGGCTGGTCGTGATGGGGTGGTCGCGAAGTGCAGCCAGGTGTCGTGCAGCCACTGCTGGTAGGTGGCGGGGTCCCAGCCGAGGGTGCGCGTGATCAGAATGTAGGTTTCGGCTTGCCCGAGCGGGCCGGCGGTGGCGATGATCCAGTCCAGATCGGCGTCGGGGTGCAGCAAGCCGTCGGCGTGCATCCGGCGCCAGATTCCGGCGATGTTGTCCTGCGTGGCGGTTCGTCCGGCCTGTGCGGCCTGCGCGATCAGCGGTTCGCTGGCCTCGGCTTGGACGGCGACCGCAATGAGCGGGGCGACGCGCTCCATCAGAGCCCGTGTTCCGGGCGCGTAGGCAGCGATGCGATCATGCAGAGTGGGGGCGGTCCCGGCGCGCAGATACCAGTCGCGATGGGCCAGATCGACGTGTTGGGTGTCGCCGACGATCGCCACGTCGATAGCGCGTTTGAGCAGCTCTGCTTTGGACCCGAACCGCAGGTACACCGTGCGTGACCCCACTTTCGCGGCGTCGGCGACCGCCGCGAGAGAAGTCGCGGCGTAGCCGTCGGCGATGAACAGCCGGGTCGCCGCGTCGATGATCTTCTGTTCGGTCTCGGCCTTGCGCGCGTCCCATAACGGCGAGGTCTTCTTACTCGCCGGACCCTTGACACCCTCACTCATTTACCGCATCCTTACTGCACTACTACAGTAATGCTGCACCATTACATGACTTCTGCAAAGGATAGCAGCGATGATTCCCACACTCGCTGGGGTGCATCACCTCAAACTTCCCGTGTCCGATCTGACGCGTTCCATCGACTGGTACCGCACCCGGCTGGGCTACGTCGTCGGCATCGAATTCCACGAGCAGGGCATCCTGATGGGCGTGGCGCTGCACCATTCGGCCGGCGGTCCGATGCTCGGTCTTCGGCGCGACCCGGAAAAGGCCGCGGCCGCAGCGGGATTCGACTACTTCTCCATCGGCGTGCCGGACAAGACGGCGCTGGAAGCACTCGCGGCGAACCTGGCAAATCTCGGCGAATCCCACGCCGGGGTGCATTTCGCCACGATCGGCTGGATCCTGCCCGAGCTACACGACCCCGACGGACACGAAATCCGCTTCTACACCGTCGAATCCCACACCGAACTCGGTGACCATCCCCTGGTCGTCACCGAGGCCCGCGAAACCGCCCAATAGCGATCCCGTACCAGCCGTTCGCGCTTCACCGGCCGAAACTCGCCGGATGAAGCCATGATTCCGTCAACTCGCAGGACAGTCGCCGCTCGCGCCAGCGCGGCACTTCTTGTCGGGACGCTGGCCGCCCCTGTGCCCGGCCGGGCACGGGCCGCCGACGACTGGAGAGCCCGGGTCCCGGCCTCGGCGAGCGCAATTTTTCCGATAAGTACAACGCATCGACAAGGAGCCCATCATGGCATCCGGCACGCAATTCGTCACCGCCCGTAGAGGTTTCCGCGCGATTGTAGAATCGCGCGATCGTTCGAAGCGACTCCGATGCCTGACTGCCGCCGCCGCAGCGATACCGGGACTGCTCGTTGTAGGTCAGGGCACCGCCGAGGCGGCCGGTCCCTGCGCTCTCTGGGCATTCCCCGCCGACGGCATCGTTCGCATCACCCAAAGCAACGGCTGGACCGTGACCTTCACGGGCGTCGGCCAACAGGTCACGTCACGAGCGTTGGCCACCTCGCCCCGCGCCAAAATGATGGACGGGACGGTCGGCTGGCACTCGAGCTGGACCAACGACAACAACCCTGCGGTGGTCAGCTTCACGATCAACTGGAGCAGCGGCCCTCAGGGCGACTACACGGGTACCCCGGACAGCAATGGTTTCGCGCATGGAACCACATACGACAAGAAAAATCGCTCGTCCAAGGCTTCGTGGGACTCGACAACGGCCTTTCAGTGCGTATCGAGGTCAGCTCGATAGTCGGGTGTGGCCTTGAGGTACACCCCAACACCCGCTCATGATCATCATGTAGTCGCGTTGTGCAGTCGATCCCGGTAGATCCGGTATGCCTTGCGATCGGCGGCCGACGCGCTTTCACCGACTGTTTCGGCAGCGGCCAGCAGCGCCTGGTGAACGTGCAGTGGTGCGGTGACGTGAAGGCTGTAGCCCTGACCGCGGCGCACTTCTCGGCCTTGTCGCAGGGCGTCGCGTTCGGCTTCACCGAGGGCGGCGGTTTGGCCGGTGAGGTGGCGGGCGATTTTGCCTGGCATCTCGATTCGGATCGGGCGTGGTTGTTGGCTGTCGGTGCGTGCGGGTTGTTCGGGCCGGTCGGGCAGTAGGTCGTCGAGGGCGGTGCGGATCGCAACCCGGCTCACCTGGTGCCGGCGGGCCAGAGCAGCGATGCTCGCCGCGACGCAAGGCCTCACTCTTGAACTCGCTGGCATTGTCGACATACAACTGGACCGGTTTACCGCTCATCGGCCACATCGCATCCACGCCCAGGCGTTCGAGCCAGGCCCGCTTGTCGATCGCCATCTGCGCCAGGCACAAACCGACCGAGGTCGCCGACGGCGCCTCCAGGGTGATCACCAGCCCCGGAACACATTTCGATGCCTCATCGATCGCCGCGGTCACATACGGCCGGCCGATCGGCAACCGGTGCAGCTCGTCGACCACGATCACATCCGCCGGGGTGTGATCGATCTGCACCCGTTCCAGCAGCCCCTGCACCGGCGGCGTGGAACCACCCGCCGCCCGCCGCGGGCGGGCCGCGTCGGATCCTTCCCGCGCGGTGACCACCTTCACCTGATCCAACCGGCCGATCCGCCGCACCACCGCCGACCGTGACGGCGGGCGCAGGCCCTTGGCCCGGCACACATGGGCGATCTCGCGACAGATCACCGCCACCGACCGACGCTGCCGCGTCAGATACCTCGTCCGCAGCACCTTCCGCACGACCGCTTCCACCTCATCGGCCAGCCGCTCACCACCACGACCGCCACTCGAGGTGCCCGGCAGCAGATCCGAGGCCAGACCATCCCCAGCCCGCCACCGCTTCACCAGCGCATACACCTGCCGACGCTTCAACCCCAGCTCGGCGCCCGCTTCATCGACAGCCGCCGCACTCACACGATCGTCGCGCGCCAGACGACCGATCACCTCCGCCCGACGCACCGCCAACTGCCAACGGGCCTCGCCTGCGGTGACCACACCACGATCCGCAGCCGTATCCCCGGCCATAACCACAACCCCCCAGCGCACACGAGTTCGAACGAAAAGCACGGTAATGCAGGCGAGTTCGCGACACGCCGATGTTCGAAATCCGCTGCACGCAGAGCCGAACCCCACGACAACAGTGCAGAGGAGTTCGAACATTGACATCCGGACGCACCGCCTCCGGATGCCGGGTGTCGGAGAAACGAAGGTTTCGAGACACGCGCCGAAGCACACCAAACGCACGCGATCCGCACGCGATCCGACATTCCCAGAGCACGGCCGCGTCAGTTCAATCTCATTCATCCGCCCCCCTCGAATGGATGGACGCAGAAATGGTGAACCCGTCAGGGCCGGTCGTGTCCTTCGGCCGACGTCACCGCTGGGCAAGCGTCACCCTGGCCGTAGACCTGATCGTCAACACGGCAACAACGCCTTGGCCCGCAGTGCAACTCGGAGCCCACTGGACAGCGGTACTAGTCGCCGGCTACCTGCTTCTCGACTTGGGGTGGCAGCACGCGAAGAAGACGCTGCTGCGGTGGATCCGGCGAATCGGCATCGTCGTCATCCTGGTGCCCCGACCCGACGACGACTGAGTCACGTCCCTGCGAGATCGCGCTGCCTATTCAGTCCTGACGCCCAAGTTCGCCCACTTATCGGAGGCCAGTTGAGATTCTCGCCGGACCCGGAGGTCCGGCGCTGCCCTGGATGAGCTGCAGTTATGCTCCGCGAGACAGTACACCGACCGATGAACGACAACTCGTCGACGCAATCCGCCCACGTCGTGACTTCGGAACCCTCCGGGGATTTCTGTTGCGCCCCAGGTTCCGAACCGAACACACAACCCGGAACGACCACTCCATCACCAACTTCAAAGCCTAGGCGGCTCCCTAGACCAACCCCGCAACCCTCGCTGGGTTCGCGGCACGTTGGCAACGACTGCCTCGCGTTACCCTCGGAATCGTATTGGTGGAATGGGATTTACGGGCTGACCGTACCGTCGATGCGGGCTTGCCAGGGCATGAATGTGCGACCTGCAGAGGCGGGCCATGGACCACGCAGTCGCCCGAGGAGAGCATGGAGGTGTAATCTCGCTCGACATGAACACATTCGCGTTGCGAGCGTGCAGCGCGCCGTGGACCCTTACAGATGTAGGAACAACTATTCCGTAGCGACGGACGTCACCGGCTCCCAGGGCTGACGAAGCACGACCCCCGCTGGTCATTAGACCACCAACATCCATCGCAGATCACCCGCCATACGCCCGTTCTGCGTCTTCCCACACACGATTGGTCGACCGTCGAGATCCGTCCACCGTGCACTCTCATCCAGACATGGATCCCTGGTGACACGCGCGAGTGCGGATCGACCGGAAGCGGTTCCGGCGTCAACGACCGGCATCCGTGTACGATACCTGTACGCAGTATGCGGTACGACCATCAGCCGTGCGCGAGGTCCGCACCTCCGGCGCATACGTGGATCCGCATGACCGCCGATCGTCCCGTCGGCCAGCCAGCGCAGAAGGCGCCTCAGAGCCACTCCCAGACGGGAACGCCGACGCCACTGGACTGACAGCGACCACCCCAGCGACAACGGACGCACTACGCAAACGCATTAAAACCCTTCCAACGTTGGCGCCAATCTGAGGCCGGTTGCTCGGCCTGAGTCGAATGATCGTTCAGCCGCCTGGTCTCCGACCGGCAGTCAGCACCACAAACGCTTGCGGCAGAACCGACTGTCGCCGCCTCCTCCCCATTCCCGCTGCCGCCACCACCACCCGGGACCTCAACGCCCATCGCTCAACCATCTTCTCGGCGTGCACACGACCCTCGCCACCTGTAGCAGCGCACCGGCTTGGTCATGGCGCAGAAGCAGAAGATCGGGTTTCATGTAAGTGGGTGAATCAGGCTAGACGGGCCAGAATGCGATGTCCCATGCCTTTGATTCACAACAAGCGGTCGGTAGCTCACTCCGACGGCACCATGTCGGATACTGAGCCTCCAGAACGCAGGCGCACGACAGACTTTCAACGCCCTCGTCATCTCGTCCTCTCACATCGAAGTGTCGATGATCGACCAGCCAGCGGGAGTCCAAAGCCGACAGGCTTTCGACCCGCCGTGCTGGGCTTCCCCTGTGGTCGTGAGAGCTGAATCCGATGGTTGCGCATCCTTCTCGCAGACACCCCGCCGGATCAATCGAGGTCGTCTGCCCAGACGATCCCCCTGAGTTGTCCCCTGCCGCAGCTAGGCTGCTGCTTCAGCTGCTTCTTCGACATGCCCATGATGGTTCTGGTGAGAGGAAGAATGACGATGCCGACCGCGTTCAACGAATGGGCCGTACTCGACGAACTTCTCGGGCTCGTCCCCGAAACCGTTGAGCCGAGTACGGATCGGCGGTTCGCCTTCTACGGGCGATGCTCCACCGAGGACAACCAAGACCCCGAAACCTCGTATCGGTGGCAGCGCGGCAACGCCGAGAAGTTCGTAGCCGACGGCTCGATCGTCGAGGACTACTTCGACGTCGGCCAGTCACGCTCAGTGCCATGGCATCGCCGCCCCGAAGCCGCACGCCTGCTGGCAGACCTGAAGAGCCACACACGTGGCTGGTCGGCGATCGTGGTCGGTGAAGGGACGCGCTGCTGGTTCGGCAACCAGTTCAGTCTCGTAGCGCCCCGCATCCAAGCGCACAAGGTCGAAGTCTGGGTGCCCGAGCTCGGCGGACGCTTCGACTCCCGCAACGTGACCCACTCGATCATGATGAGCATGCTCGGCGGCCTCAGCGAATCCGAACGCCAACACGTCCAACAGCGCACCCGAGCCAGCATGGACGCCCAAGTCCTCGACGAAGGCCGCCACCAAGGCGGCCGAGCACCCTACGGATACATGGTCGTCGACGGACCACCACATCCGAACCCCAACCGGGCATCCGACGGATCCCGACTGCGGATCCTGTCACTCGACGTGGCCACCGCACCTGTGGTCCAACGAATCTTCCGCGACTACACCGCCGGCCAGGGTGACAAAGCCATCGCCCACGAACTCAACCGCCAGGGGATCCCCTGCCCCTCAGCACACCGGCCCGAACAGAACCGGCACCGATCCCAAGACGGCTGGCAAGCCAGCACCGTCTCCGCCATCCTGCAGAACCCTCGCTACACCGGCTACGCCATCTTCGGCCGCTGGAACAAACACGAAGAACTCCTCGATCCCGACGACGTCGCCGCAGACCACATCACCCGCCTACGCCGCTCCCCCAACCACCGCATCATCCGATCCAAGAAACCCGCGCACCCCGCCATCATCTCGGTCGAAACCTTCACCCAAGCCCAACTCATCCGCAGACGACGCGCCAGCACAGGAAACGGCGCCCGCGGCCGCCTGGAACGCACAAGGAAACCCTTCCCACGCGAGTACCTGCTTCGCGGGTTGGTGCGCTGCGATGTCTGCGGCCGCAAAATGCAGCCCGGAGTGGTCCGAGGAGTCGTCTACTACCGCTGTCGCGCAAAGACCCTGACCCCTGGTAGCCCAGCTCTGGCTGAGCATCCCCTCACAGTCAACCTGCGCGAGGACATCCTCGCCGCACCGATCGACCGATGGCTGGCCACCCTGTTCAATCGGGCAAATCGCGATCACACCATCGCCAGCCTGCTCGCGGCCCAGAACGGCAACGACCACGACACACATCGGGCATTGCTACGGCGACGTATCGCTGACGCCCAAGCCAAGCTCGAACGCCACCTAGCCGCCATCGAAGCGGGCGTGGACCCGCAAGCCCTCGTCGCCGTGTGATGAACACCGCCCAAGCGGACAAAGCGGCAGCCCAAGCAGAGCTACAAAACCTGCCCAGCATCCCCCGGCTAACAGAGACCGAGATCCGCAAGCTCATCGAGTCTCTCGGGGACATCCCAGCCGTCCTCGCCGCGGGCGCGCAATCCGACAAAGCGGATCTCTACCGAGCACTCCACCTGGGCATACGGTATCGGCCCCGACAACGGATTGCCGTTGTCAGGGCCGATGCTGTGTTTAGCGCTGGTGTCCGGAGGGGGATACATGCCTTAACCACAGAGATTCACCTGGGGAAACGGTGACCCGCCGCGTGTTCACCCTGCCTGCCGCGCCTACCTCGATGCATACGGTCTTCGGCGATTTGCCTGACGTGTTCCTCGTGCTGTCGACCGCGCTCGGCATCGGAGAAGATAGGGGGCGCCCATGAGAGGCTCGGGCTGGCAGGATTTGAACCTGCGACCACTTGACACAGGTTCTAGTGATCTGAACGTGTCCCACCAATGCCCAAAACGACTGGCCGGAACAAGATTTGGCCGCATGAAGACCACTCGTCATGACCCGAAAAACCCCATCGTTTCCCACCGAAAGTGTGAGATTTTGGTGAGACGCCTCGGCCCGTGAAGCTAAGCCATCGGGCTCGACCGGGTTCATGCAAAGGTTGGACTTCTGGGGCAGGTTGCAGATTCGGGTTCACGACAATCGCTAGGCCCTGTGTCGAAGTCCGGCCGGATGCATCCGTGGCTCAGATCGTCGCCTGGCAAGGCGGAGGAGGAGCCGATACCGGGGTTGTATCGGTGACGACGACAACGCGGCCAGGCGGCGATCTGGGCCGCGGAGGCGCCGGATGGGACTTCGACACAGGGCCTAGCTGCCCACCGAATGTCGGCAAGTACGAATCAGGGCTCCGGCAAAGTCCGTTTTAGCAACTTTTGAGCAGTTCGAGGGGGCGTTCGTGCTGGTAGGAGTGGTAGCGGAGCCCGCTGGCAATGCTGTGATGGCCACGCAGGCGTAACAGACCGATCGTTGTGTTTCGAAGAGTGGCCATGACTTGGGCTCCGGCACCGGTGCGGACGCGACACCGGTCCTCGTCGAAAGTGACGTCGCGGACACAGTGCACCCGGTTCTCGATGTGCCAGTGCCCGCGCAACCAGGCGGCTATCTGACGGGGTGTGGCCTCGGCCGCCGACAGACTGGTGATGGCATAGACCGTCGCGCTCTGGAATTTCCGGGTCCGGGTATCGACGCGCGGACGGGTGATCTTCAACGCCAGCCGCGCGCCCGGGAACTCGACTCCCGTGCTGGCACCGCCGACGATCTCGAGGGCTTTGAGGGTGCGGGTCTCGTGGCGCCCATGCCCGCGTGTGCGGGCGCGGTCGTGGGTGCGGATCGAATGCCACGGCAGCCTTTTCAGCGCTTTGCGCAGGCTGGGCTGGTTGTCCTTCACGGTGAGCAGGTAATACCCGCCGAGGTCGGTGATGTAGGTGGCGGTGTCGCGGTTGGTGTGCATCGCATCGGCGGTGACGATCATCCCGTCGATGTCGATACCCGCCAAAAGCTCACGCAGCATTGGGATTTCGTTCGTCTTGGTGTCCACGCCGATCTGCCCGAGGATCACCCCGAGCTGTTGACACACCCCAGACAGCAGGTGGGTCGACCGACCGTCACCCTCACGGGTACCGCGCAATGATTTGCCGTCGAACGACACCACCCGGCGGCCACGCGCTGGGGCAGTGCGCCGCCACATCCATTCGCCGATCGCCTTGTCCAACGCATCCGGATCCAGCGCTTGCAGGAACCGGCGGATCGTCGATTCCGTCGGCGCCGACCCCTCGAATCCGAGCTGCGACAGCACCGACGCCGGCGCCTCACCAACCCATTGACCGATCGCGGTCAACGACCTCGCACCAGCCACCACCGCGGCCAGCGCAGCCGCCGACATCGCCCCCGCCGAATACCGGACACCACGGCGAGCTCGCGGATCGACCACCTCCCCCAACACGTCCAGCAAACTCATCGCAGCGGGCAGAGGGACCGATTCACCACCCTCGCAAACCAACTCGACGGGCGGGGTAATCATGGGAGATGATGAGGCGGGCACGACAGAACTCCGGGTGTGACAACTTGTGGAAGAGCCGATCATCTCGAGTGCTGCCGTGCCCGCCCCTCAATTCTTTCCCGGCGTGTCGGACAAATCCGGCACAAAACCGCAGATCGGGCCGCGCGGACCGACTTTGCCGGACCCCTGCCGTTCTAGTGCCACAGCATTCGATCGGCGTGTCGATTCACGCCACGCCGAGGACATTGCATGGACGGCTATCGCTCAGCAAACATATCTGCTGGCCTCACACCTGCCCAAGTCGTTTCCGAAACGGAAAACTGTCGGCGCCGACGGGCCGCTGCACCGCAGCTTACGTCGGTCAGATGAGTTGTTGCTCAACTGCCCAGGGCTCATACTTTGGTCGCCTCTCGTCCAAGAGACGCTCCAATTCGATGAACCCATCCGGACGCAGTACGCATGCGTCGGCGACCGCGAACTCACCGAACAGGTCTGTTGCCAACGAGTACCCCAGCTGTACAAGAGCTCGCGGGTTTGCGGCGATCTCGGCGAGGTCGCCGGTGGCGCGGGCTATGCCAGTTTCCCCGCGCACGGCAATGGAATCCGTGACCTGGGTCGAACGCAACTTCGGCCATGCCGTCGCCCGCGCCTACGCAGGACACACCGACGCCAACGGCGGGGGCAGCACTACCCTCTACACCCGAGCCGGAATCGAGGAAGTGGCTCAAGCCCTTTCCGCCCTTACCCGGCGAGCCGCATCCACTGGCCCCGCAAGGAGAACACACCGAGCCCTGACCGCTACGGCAACTCTCGATGAGCTAAGCGCCACCGCCTGGTTCGCGTCGAACAACCTGTGCCCGCTCGTCGGCCGATAGGGTCGAGTCGGCTCGGAAACGTGGCGGAGCTTCCGCGGCCGACGGGGAAGTGGGTCCGTCCTCCCGTGCTCCCTTCGGGAGGACGGACCCCCGCGAAGACCGCCGCGCCTAGGACGCGACCTTGTTGTATTCGGCTACGACACTGGCTGGCATGCGCCCTCGTCGGGGAACGTCGAACCCGTTGGCCTTGGCCCATTCCCGCACCAGGCCCGGACGAGGTCCATCGCTAGCCGCGGCTGCGATCTGCCTGCTGCGCCGACCCGCTTTGCCAACCCTCCGGCTGTAAGCAGCCCACTGCGCGAACAACACTCGCAACCGCGCGGCGTTCTCCTCCGACAGATCGATCTCGTACGCGACACCATCCACGGCGAAAGACACCGTCTCCACCGCGGGTGAGTGACCATCGAAATCATCGACGACCGTGACGACAACCTTGCGCGCCATGCCAGAAACCCCACTCCCAACTCATCGAAACCCACCGACCGTCCCCAGGGACTCACCGGAGACACAGAACCCGATACCCGGTCGAGCAGACAACGACGCTACCCACACCAGGTCCGAGATGCAGGATGCTACGCCGCCCCCAATCCCGGTCGAACAGCGCAGCCGCGACCGACACCACCAGTATTCCCGGCAGCACGCCAAAGCGCTACGTGGGAATCGTCGCCTCGGCCCTACTGACCGGTCCCCGATGACGAGACCACGCGGGAATAGAGTCCGGGTTGTTTCGTCCAGATTCAGTTGGTCCCGCATGCCACCTGGTGGTGGGTGTGGGTGCAGGACGCAGCGTACTCGGCCGGTGTCAGGTAGCCCAGCGCCGAATGTCGGTGGCGTCGGTTGTGGTCGGTCTTGAAGTCACCGATGACCACGCGTGCCTCGAGCAGGCTGGTCCAGTGGTTGCGGTTGAGGCACTCGGTCCGCAATCGGCGGTTGAATGATTCGACGAAGCCGTTGTTCCAGGGCGTGCCCGGCGGGATATAGCAGATCCCGACC
Source organism: Nocardia lijiangensis NBRC 108240 (assembly GCF_001613045.1). Lineage (GTDB taxonomy): Bacteria > Actinomycetota > Actinomycetes > Mycobacteriales > Mycobacteriaceae > Nocardia > Nocardia lijiangensis. The sequence goes on from NZ_BDBP01000041.1 coordinate 73,212, forward strand.
CCGTCGCGCAGAACCGTTGCAGGGCAGTCGAAATCAATTCCGGTCCGTCGTCCATCCGCAGCACCCGCGGTGGGCCGCCGGCCGCAGCGAACGCCTTCTCCAACTCGGTGACGAGCCGATCGGCGGTAATCGAGCGCTCCACGACATGCAACAGCGATTCGCGGGTGTGCTCGTCGATCATCGACGCGATCTTCACCGCCCGACCGTCCACCGTCGAGTCGAACTGGAAGTCCAACGCCCACACCACCTTCGGCGCATCGGCCTCCACCGGCGGTGTCGACGACACCCCGGCCCGTTTACGCGGGTGGTGCGCACGCACTTGCAGGCCCCCCCTCGCGCCAGAGCCGATGCACCTTCTTGACGTTCACGCCGCTACCCTCATCGAACCGCAACGCCGCCCACGCCCGCCGGAACCCGTGCCCCTGGTTCCTGGTGGCGTAGGAACGCAGCCAGGCCCGCGTCGCAGCGTCCGGATCAGAGGAAGTCGACGCCACCGGCAGCCGCCGATACGTCGACCTGTTCAGCCCGACGACTCTGCACGCGAACCGTTCCGACATGCCCATCACCTCTTTGAGCATGTCCACGACGCGGCGGCCCGCCGCCGGGCTCACCATTTTCCCTTGGCGATCTCCCGCAGCGCGTCCTTCTCCAGCTCCGCATCCGCCAACAGCCGCTTGAGCCGGGCGTTCTGTTCTCGCAGCTCTTTGAGCTCTTTGGCCGCGTCGGTGTCGACCCCGCCGTACTAGCGGCGCCAGTTGTACAACGTCGCCGCCGACACCTCCAACTCAGCAGCAGCTTCCTCGCCCGTCTTGCCGGCCGCGATCAGCTCGTCGGCACGACGCAGCTTCCGCACGATCTCCTCTGCGGAATGCCGCTTCCGTCCTGCCATGTTCCTCAGGGTCCCTTCTCGGCCCTCACCAGGCCAAACAGGACTCTAAAACCGAGTGGACTCATTCACCGGGGACAGGCCACTACGTCGTCGCCGACGACAGAAACACGATGCGAGGCTGAACTCTGCGGCCACCACCTCGACAACCACGGCCAACACCGCCGACAGCAATGCCACCACCCGCGCCCATCGGTCCAGTTGGACGAGCGCTCGCTCCTTCTCTACCCGCGGATCGGTGCCGTACTTCCGCACATACCCCGGCCTGTATGTCCCTCAGCCGCTGCTGATCCGGCCCGCGTCGGCCAGCACCGACCTGTTGGCCGCTGGCATCGACATACTCGCGCTGTCGAAGATAAACTGGAACAACGCCCAGCTCAAGGAACGCGGCCCGCTAACGCTGCGCACTGCCTACCGCGTCGGCGCCATCCTCAAACATGTGTCCGAGGGCGCGCGCATCGCCACCCGGTATGCCCACTACATGTAGACCACCCGTGTTCCTCACGCTGCTGGCCCGACCAGGTCTCGGACTTGTATTCGTCTCGCGGCCGAAAAGCATCTAATTCCAGCACGGCAGCGCCCGAGGGTTGTCGAGGACGTGCAGCGGGGGCCGAGAGTCCATGTGCTGCGGGATTGACGCCCTCGGCGATCGGGCTGACAACATGCCCGAACTCGCCAGATCCGCGCACTGCTGGCAGCTGCCGCCATCTTATTCCTCTCAGCGCAGTTGCACCGGCAGCCTGGCGAGTCCGCGCATGTGCAAGCTGGCTCGCCAAGCGAGTTCCGATTTCGCACAAGCCAATTCCCACTCCGGGAACCGTTCGACGAGCTTGTGCAGGATGATCTCGCCCTCCAGCCGGGCCAGCGGCGCACCCAGACAGTGGTGGACACCGTGACCGAAGGCTACGTGGCTGCCCTGATCCCGCTTGATGTCGAGGACGTGCGGCTCCGGAAACTTCTCCGCATCGTGGTTGGCGCCGCAGAGCGACACGAAGACGATGTCATCCGCCGCGATCACCTCGTCGCCGATCGCGATCGGCTCCTTTGCGTAACGGATGGTGGTGAAGTTCAGCGGGCTCTCGTAGCGCAGAAACTCCTCGACCGCCCGGGGAATCAAGCCGGGGTCGGCCCGCAGTGACTCGCGCTGATCGGGATGTTCGATCAGTGCCAGCACCGAGCTACTAATCATGTTCGCCGTGGTCTCGTAGCCCGCGTTCGCGATCAGCAGCAAGGTCGCGACCAGTTCCGCTTCGGTGGTCGCGTCCTCATCGCCGTCCGCGGATTCGATGAGCCGCGTGGCGAGATCATCCGCCGCGTTCACGCGCTTGGCCTCGATCAATCCCGCCATAGTCTGAACGATATGGCCGTAGGCCGTCCGCTTCGCGTCCATCGGGGCGTCAACGCTGGCGACAATCGCGTTCAAGCGCCGGAATTCATCGAAGCGTTCTTCGTCGATCCCGAGCAGTCTGCCGATCACCGCGATCGACAGCGGAGCCGAAATCGTCTCCACCACATCGAATTCCGCACCAGGTTCGATCGAGTCGAGGAGATCGTCGGTCAGCTTCTCGATCCACGTCCGCATCTGCTGGACCTGCGGAATGCCGAACGAGCGTCCCAGCAGCCGCCGGAGGCGGGTGTGTGTCGGCGGATCACTGAAGAGCATGTGCTCGGGGTATTGGATCGAGGCGCACGGCTCGACAACGTGCTTTGCGATCACATCCGGCAGCGTTTTGGCATCCTTCGACAGCCGGGAATCGGCCAGCAATTGCCGTCCGACGGTGAAATCCATGATCACCCAGGCGTGCATCGGTGCAGCGATCGTGGAACTCACAACTTGCTTATTGATGCCACCGACCGCCCGCAGCCGATCGTACAGCGGATACGGGTCCTGAACCGATTCAGGACTCATCAAATCCTGGTCTTCCATATATCTCCTCGATCTCCCGAAACCGCCGCCACTACGCTTTCCGGAACATATCCTTCGAGATGATTTTTCCGTCTCGAATCGTGAAGATATCGATGCCCCGCTCCATGAGCTTACCAGCCTGGTCGGTCAACGAGAATTCGACATAGGCTTTGTCGGCGAAGTAAATGGGGTCGGAGAAGTACACGGCGACACCGGCCGCGGTAGTTTCATCGCGCAGCTTGTTCATATCCGCGATGATTCCGCCGATTTCCTCCTTCTTGTGGGTGGTCCCCGGCTCGGGCCCCATCGGAAGAACCCATACACCGTCCTCAGCGAAACACTCGACGGCTGCTTCGATATCGTCGGTCAAACATGCCTCGAAGAACTGTTCAACAATGCCTTTGGACATGGATATAATACCTTTCGAATTGTGGCGAAATTCAGGACATTTGCAGCGGGAGTGATACCAGGCCACGGAACTGCATGCTGTTCCGCCATTTCAGCTCCCTCGCGGGTACGGACAGCTTCCATACATCGAAGGTCTCGATTAGTTTTCGAAGGATGATTTCACCTTCCATGCGTGCGAGCGGTGCCCCCACACAGTGATGGATCCCGTGCCCGAAAGCCAGGTGGCCACGATCGCCGCGCGCGAGATCTAAGGCATTCGGATTCTCGAATCTATTCGGATCCCGATTGGCCGCACACAGCGATATGAACACGATTTCCTCTGCCGGAATGGTCGTGCCACTGACTTCAACAGCTTCCTTCGTAAACCGCACCGTCGTGAAATTCAAGGGACTCTCGTACCGCAGGAATTCATCGATCGCGGGATTGATCCGGGACGGTTCCGATTTGAGCAGCTGCCGCTGCTCCGGGTGCTCGGCCAGCGCAAGCACTGCAGTACTGATCATGTTCGCCGTGGTCTCGTATCCGGCGTTGGCGACCAGGAGCAGCGTCGAAATGACTTCCGCCTCGGTCATCGGATCGCCGTCGTCGTCGGCCGCCTGGATAAGCGCCGTCGCGAGGTCTTCGCCCGGCTCGACCCGCTTGTTCTTGATCAGCTCCGCCATGGCGACGAAGGCGGCGCCCAGCGCGCCCTGCTTCTCGGCGAGCGGCGAATTGACGCTGGCCAGCACGGCGTTCCACTGGCGGAACTCGTCGAAGCGCTCTTCGGGCAATCCGAGCAATTTTCCGATCACCGCGATCGGCAACGACATCGAGATCTTTTCCACCAGATCGAATTCGCGGCCGGGCTCGATCGTCTGGATGATCTCGTCGGCCATCGCCTCTATCCAGGGTCGCATCTGCTGCACCTGGCGCATAGTGAAGGCTTTCTGGAAGACCTTGCGCAGTCGGGTGTGCTCCGGAGGATCACTGAAGAGGAGATTCGGCGGATAGAATGCCACTTCCACTGCTTCGGTGGCATGCTTGGCCGTGATAGCCGGCAGCTTGGCAGGATCCTTCGACAAACGAGGATCCGCGAGCAATGCGCGTGCGTCGTCGTAGCTGGTGACGATCCACGCATCGACCTCCGCGTAGATCGTCTTCACCACATTCCGCGTCACTCCGCCGGCCTCGCGCATGGAGTCGTACAACGGATATGGATCAGCCACTGCGGCGGCACTCATAAGACCGGAACTACCGTCTGCACTACCCACTGAATCTACCTTTCCACACAGCCGACAGCCACCCCGAAACAACATCCGCTGTCAAATGCGATTTCGCACCGAGTACATCGAAGTGATCACCTGGAATATCCACCCCAACATGCGGTAGAGGCCACGTCGAATCGCGCATCTCTATGTACGACGATGATACCCCGGCACGCACAAAAAGAGTAGACGCAATTTCGCTCTCCACGGGCGTCCAACTCGCGAACAGCGAGAAGTATCGCGCCATGGCGGTCAACGTTACATCATCCAGCAGGCCGGCCAACTCGGAATCGGATTTCCATTGATCGAACAAAGATTCTTCGATCCGCCTGATTCCCGGACTACCGGGGAGATACGTGTCTATCAACGCAAGGCCGACCGGTCGCTGATCGGTCTCGGACAAGCGTTCGGCCATCGCCTGCGCCAGCCAACCACCCGAGGAGTATCCGACCAATACGTAATCGTTCGATCCCACCAGTTCCCGCACCGCGGTCGCGTGTACGGCTATCAGTTCGTCGATTGTCGCAGGCAGTAGCTCACCGGCCTCGTATCCGGCCAGCTTCACGATGTGCAGTGGATGCTCGCCGAGAGCGAAAGCGAATCTCGCATACTGATACGGATGTCCTGGCGCGACCAGCGACGGCACACAGACGACCATCGGTCGGTTCGGTACCCCGGACCGGAAGGGAATCGTCCGGGTGGTGTCCTCGGGTCGGTGGCTCCTCGGTACCAGGAACGACGCAGCATCGAGCATGCGAATACCGTGCCCGATCTCACCCTTTCGGCACGCCTCCAGGAAGAGCGGTACGAGCGAGGTCGCCTGTGACGCGGGCATCGGTTCGGTCAGCTGGTAGTGCACGGCCGAGGATTCGTGGAGCCATCCGCTGAGCTGCTCGAGAGTGCTCGTGAAGAGCCTTTCCGCGGTGATCTCCAGCGGAGTAGCGAGCATGAGGCGCTTGCGCAGATCCATCGCGGTGACCGAGCTCAGACCCAGGTCCTGGAACGACATCGCCGGATCCAGCGCCTCGGGATCCGCATGGCCCAGGACGCGAGCGACCTCGTTCCTGATCACCTCGAGAGTGCCCTGCGCTGTCAAACCATGGAGCGCCGGGCTGGATTCGACCGTCTGCTCCGATCTACCGACCCGCGACGGGGTGGCACCGTTGTCGCTCGGCCAGTAGCGTTGGCGCTGGAATGCGTACGTAGGCAGTGCAATTCGTCGGTTTTCGCTCCCTGTAGCGGTGTCACTCCCGGTCGAGAGAGGCCAATCGACAGGCACACCAGCGGCGAACAACTCCGCCAGACTCGTCATCAAGCACTGCGGATCGGACCGATCCCGACGCAACGCAGCCGTGACCGTGGACCCTGGCGACGACTGCGCCAGAACATCACTGACCGCGCCCACAAGGCTGGGGTCCGGACCCAACTCCACAAACCCGACGATCCCCTGCTCGGCCGCCACGGCGATCGCATCGGCGAAACGCACCGGACGCAGAATCTGATCCACCCAGTACCGAGCATCGGTCCACGCCTGCGGCTCGAGCAGTGTCCCGGTCGCCGTCGACACGATCGGCAATCGCGCGGGCTCGAACGTCAACCCGGACAACACCGCCGCGAACTCCTCGGTCATCGCGGCCATCAACGGCGAATGGAACGCATGACTCACCCGCAACGACTGCGCCCGGCCACCACGCTCCCGCACCACCTCCACAACCCGCGTGACCGCTTGCTCGGCACCGGAAACCACCACCGCCACCGGACCGTTCACCGCCGCGATCACCGGAGCATCATCGGTCTCGGCGAACACCTCGTCGAGGATCGCCTGGACTTCGTTCTCCGACGCGGCAACAGCGGCCATCGCACCACCGACCGGCAACTGCTGCATCAACCGCGCACGCGCCGCCACCAGCACACACGCATCCTCGAGACTCAGCACCCCCGCCACGTGCGCGGCCGCGATCTCACCCACCGAATGACCCACCAGCACCCGCGGTTCCACGCCCCACGCCAACAACAGCTCGAACAACGCTGCCTCGATCGCGAACAACGCCGGCTGGGCCAGACCGGTCTCGTCCAAGTCGGCGCCGGAAGCGATCGCCTCACGTATGGAGGTTCCGACCAAGGGGTCGAGCACCGCGCACATCCGGTCCAAAGCTTCGGCGAAGGCTGGAAACACGCACAGCCCTAGGCCCATTCCGACGCGCTGCGAACCCTGACCCGAGAACACCACACCCACACCGGAATCCACAGCCGTCACCGCGCCGGCGACCACACCAAATCCGACGTCCTCGCCCCACAGCACACCGGCGGTGTGCTGTCCGGCCGCCACCTGCCCCAATCCCGCCAGTAGCTCCTCCCGGTCACCCCCGACGATCACCGCACGATGGTCGAACAAAGTCCGCGAATCCAGCAGCGCCCGCCCCACCTCGACCGGGTTCAAATCGGGACGATCCTGTAGATGGGACAACAGACGATCGGCCTGATCGCTCAGCGCGGCAGCGGATTTCGCCGACACCACCCACACCAGTGGCCGCTTCGACACACCGGATTCACCAGTCTCGTCGACCTTCTCCCCGCTCTCCGACACAACCGAATCCACGGCCTCTTCGAGGATGACGTGGGCGTTGGTGCCACTGATACCGAACGACGACACCCCCGCCCGACGCGGCTCATCACCTTCGATATCCCACGCACGCGCAGACGTCAGCAACTCCACCGCACCACTGGACCAATCCACATGCGGCGAGGGAGCATCCACATGCAGGGTGGCAGGCAACCGCTGCTCTCGCATGGCCATCACCATCTTGATCACACCAGCCACACCCGCCGCCGCCTGACTATGACCGATATTCGACTTCACCGACCCCAACCACAACGGCCGACCCACACGACGATCCTGACCATAAGTCGCCAACAACGCCTCAGCCTCGATCGGATCACCCAAACGCGTACCCGTACCATGCGCCTCCACCACATCCACCGCACTCGCAGGCAACCCCGCATTGGCCAACGCCGCACGAATCACCCGCTGCTGCGACGGACCATTCGGCGCAGTCAAACCATTGGACGCACCATCCTGATTCACCGCCGAACCACGCACCACCGCAAGAACCTCATGCCCGAGCCGCCGCGCGTCCGAAAGGCGCTCCAACAAAAGCATTCCCACACCCTCAGCCCAACCCACCCCATCAGCCGCAGCAGCGAACGACTTACACCGCCCATCAGCCGCCAAACCACGCTGACGCGAGAACTCCACGAAGGAACCCGGGGTCGACATCACCGTCACACCACCGGCCAGCGCCATAGAACACTCACCCGCACGCAGCGACGCCACCGCCTGATGCAACGCCACCAATGACGAGGAACACGCCGTATCCACCGACACCGCCGGACCCACCAAACCCAGCACATAGGAGACACGGCCCGACAACACGCTCGCCGCAACGCCCGTGAGCAGAAAGCCGCCATGGTCCTGGTTCATCGCCGGAAGCAAGTAGTCCTGGCCGTTTCCTCCGACGTAGACGCCCGTCTGGGTACCGCGGAGGCTCGTCGGATCGATACCCGCGTGTTCGATTGCCTCCCAGACCGTTTCCAGTAACAACCGCTGCTGCGGATCCATCGCCAACGCCTCACGCGGCGAAATACCGAAAAACGACGCATCGAAATCCGCCGCGTCGTAAAGAAACCCACCCTCACGCGCATAACTCTTACCCACCGCATCCGGATCCGAATCGAACAGATCCTCCGCCCAGCCACGATCCTCAGGAAGCCCGCCGACCGCATCTACCTCATCAGCGACCACGCGCCACAACTGCTCCGGCGAACCCACACCCCCCGGAAAACGACAACCCATACCCACAATGGCGATCGGATCATCGACCGTGGACGCTGTGCGGACAGCGGCAACCGCGGACACCGGTACGACCTCGGCCAACACCCGCGACACCTCAGCCTGCACGTAGCCCACCAGCTCTGCCACCGTCGGGTAGTCGAAGACCAGCGTCGTCGGGAGCCGTAGCCCGGTCAGTTTCGCCAACCGATTCCGCAGCTCCACCGCGGTCAGCGAATCGAACCCCAAATCCTTGAACGGCCGCTCCGCATCGATCCGCCTGCCCTGTTCATACCCGAGCACCGCCGCCACCTCGCCACCGATCACCTCGGTGAGGAGGAGCTGGCGCTGTTCGGCGGTCAAGGACGCCATCCGCTCACTCAAACCGGCGCGTTCACTGCGGGTACGAGCCGACCGCCCACGGTGCGGACCTGCGGACCACAGCCCGCTGAAGATTCCGCCAATACCATTGGCCCGCATCATGTTCAGATCAAAATGCGCCAATACCAGGGCCGGAGTCGGCACCGACAACGCCCGATCCAGCAACTCGAGCCCGTCAGCCGCACCCATAGCGAGCAGACCACCACGACTCATCCGATCACGGTCGCCGGCCTGTAGATGCCCCGTCATGCCCGAGGACTGCTCCCACCACCCCCACGCCAACGACGTCGCAGGCAACCCCAAACGATGCCGATACCACGCCAAACCATCCAGAAACGCATTACCCGCCGCGTAATTGCCCTGTCCCGGCGAACCCAGCACACCCGACACCGACGAATACAGAACGAACGCCCGCAAATCCAGAGCCCGAGTCAGCTCATGCAGATTCCACGCCGCCACGACCTTCGGCTCCAGCACCCGCCGCACCTGAACATCGGTCAACGACGTGATCAACCCATCGTCCAGAACGCCCGCGGCATGCACAACCACCCGCACCGGGTACTCGGGATCGACACCGGCCAATATCGCCGCCAACTCCGCACGATCGGCGACGTCACACGGCACCGCCGATACCGACACCGCACCGCACGCGAGCAACTCCTCCCGCAAATCGGCGAAACCCTCCGCCGACTCCCCCCGACGACTGACCAACAGCACTCGCCGCACCCCATGCGCGGACACCACATGCCGAGCCAGCATCGAACCCAGAACACCCGAACCACCGGTGATCATCACCGTGCCGTCGCCATCCCACACCGGCGAAACACTCTCGGCCAGTTCAGCACCCGATGCAGCGACCCGCGCCAGACACGGCACGCTCACCCGCCCGGCTCGCAACACCAACTGCGACTCACCACTGTCCAAAGCCGCACCCAACACCGCCCACGACTCAGGCGAACCATCCGTATCCACCAGCACGAATCGATCCGGATGCTCCGACTGCGCCGAACGCACCAAACCCCACACCGACGCACCCACCAGACCGGAGACCGAATCGACAGCCGAGTGCGCAGTGGAATCTGCGGCCACACGTGACGGCTCGGCGACGGCCGACCCGTTACCGGCGCCGGTCTCCGCACCGATCCCAGCAGCGTCGCGCGTCAGAAACACCAACCGGATCGCACCGCACTGTTCTTCGGCCAGCCACCTCTGGAGCATGCCAAGCACGGCGGAGACATGGTCGTGGACCGCCTCGGCTACCGCCCTGCCTGATGTATTCGCCCGCAGGGCGACGACAACTACCTTCGGCATCGGACGGCCCGACCCGACAGCCTCCATCAGTACGGACAGATCCCGGTAGCAACCCCCAGCCGCCGGCCCATTGTTTCCGATTGGAAGGCCGGTCAGGTCGTCGGCAATCAAGACCCATTCAGACCGATCGTCGAGACCAGCAGGCGGGGTCCGATCGATCCAGCCGAGGCGATACAGGCCCTCCGCCTGTGTCTTTGCGGCTGCTGCCAGCGCCTCTACGGGTGGCGGACGAAGGATCACCGAGTCGACGGTGCACACCGGTCGGCCATGCTCGTTTGTCATTCGGAACGCAAGCTCATACGTATCGACCTCGGACTCCGCATCGGGGCCGCTGATCGAGGTGATGTATACCCGTGCGGAACGCACACCTGTCTCGTAGCAGCGAATTCCGCTCCAGGAAGCTGGGATCGTCGCGGTGCCTGCTCTCGCTGCTACACCGGGTAGTACCGCATGCATGGCGGCATCGAGCAACACCGGATGCAGTACGAAGCCCGTCGAATCGAGGCCGGACTCCTCCGGCAGCGCGACCTCGGCAAAGATCTCGCTCCCGCGCCGCCACATCCGCCGCAGCCCTTGGAACGCCGGACCATACTCGTAGCCGTTGTCCATTACACGTTCGTAGATGTCTGTAGTGTCGACGGCTGTTGCGCCTTCCGGTGGCCATGCCTCGGAAGCTGCATCCGCACAGTCGAATTCGTCGCCGCTGTCTCGGTGTGCATCGTTGGTCAGAATGGCGTTCGCGTGTAGCGACCACGCGCCATCGGCTGATTCGGGACGCGAATACAGGTTCGCCGTGCGGTGCCCATCAGTGTTCTGCCCCTGGATCACCACCCGTACCTGTCGCGCGTCCTCGCCCAGAACCAACGGCATAGCCATCCTGAGCTCCGCGACACCGGTGCAGTTCGCGCGATCGCCAGCGGCCACCAGCAGCTCCACGACACCGCTCGCAGGCAGCATCGCCACGTTCACCACCCGATAGTCCGCCACCCACTGGTACGAGTGCAGGGACAGCCGACCGGTCATCACTACACCACCATCGGGCAACTCGACCGTTGCGCCCAGCAATGGGTGATCGGCCACCTGCACCCCGAACGCTGCCACATCACCCAGAGCCACAGGCGATTCCAGCCAGAACCGCTTGCGCTGGAACGCATACGTCGGAAGATCCACCCGGCGAACACCGCGATCGGCGAACACCGCACCCCAGCCCACATCCACACCCGCGACGAACAACTCTGCCGCGGAGCGCATCATCTCCGTCAACTCGTCGCGGTCGCGGCGCACGGTAGCGGTAACCACCGCATCGCGCCCCGCGTCCTCGATCGTCTCCTGTATCCCGATCGTCACCACCGGATGGGCACTGACCTCGACGAATACACCGTGCCCCGACCCGGACAAGCCCCGGACGGCATCCTCGAATTCCACGAGTTCGCGCAAGTTCCGATACCAGTACCCACCATCCATCTGGGCTGTGTTCAGCCAGCCGCCCGTAACGGTGGACCACATCGGCACGGCACTCGAACGCGGCGCTACCGAACGCAATTCATGACGCAGCCGGTCCTCGAGGTGTTCGACCTGCTTGGAGTGCGCCGCGTAGTCGACCGGAATCCGGCGCACCCGAACAGCTTCGGAGTTCAAGACATCGAAGTACTCGTTCAAGGCCCCGATCTCGCCGGACACCACCGTGCTACGCGGACCGTTCACGGCCGCGATCGACAGCTCACCCTCCCACGACGCGAGTGTGTCCGCCACCTCGGCACGGGACAGCGGCACGGAGAGCATTCCGCCCTTACCGGCCAGGTCGACCAACAGCCGGCTGCGCCGGGCAACCACCAGGGCCGCGTCGGCCAACGACAGTGCGCCCGCCACATACGCGGCCGCGATCTCACCCTGCGAGTGACCCACTACAGCATCCGGTAGCACGCCGAGCGAACGCCATACCTCCGCAAGGGAAACCATCACCGCGAACAACACCGGCTGGACCACGTCCACCCGCTCGAGCGTCTCCTTCTCGGCGGCGTTGAGCACCTCCAGCACCGACCACCCGACCAGCGGCCGCAGGACCTGATCGCATTCGCTCAGGGCGGCGGTGAACACCGGTGAAGTCCGCGACAATCCCCGCGCCATTCCGAGCCACTGCGAACCCTGTCCCGGAAAGACGAACACCACACGACGGGACGCGCCCTCCGACGATCCGACGACCACATGCTCACCCGCCTGCCCCCGCGACAGCGAATCCAGCCCGGACAGCAGCATGTCCCGATCCGTACCGACGATCACCGCCCGATGATCGAACAGGGTCCGCGACCCCGCCAGCGACCAGCCCACGTCCGCCGGAGCCAAATCGGGGCGGTCCCGCACATGCGACAACAGACGGTCGGCCTGATCGCTCAGCGTGGCAGCGGATCTCGCCGACACCACCCACACCAGTGGCCGCTTCGACGCATCGGATACACCGGTCCCGTCGACCTTCTCCCCACGCTCCGACACAACCGAATCAACGGCTTCTTCGAGGATGACA
>NZ_BDBP01000042.1 GCF_001613045.1 Nocardia lijiangensis NBRC 108240
CGGTATCCACTGCGCCCAGTGCCACGCCCGTCGACGACCTGCCTTCGGCCAGTTTCGCCAACCCGGATAGCAATTCCGACCGATCGACACCGACCACCACCGCACGATGCTCGAACCGCGACCGCGTCGTCGCCAGCGACCACCCCACATCGACCGAACCGAGCTCAGGGCACGCCAGCAGATAGGCAAACAGCCGTTTTGCCTGCGCTACCAATGCCTCTCGGCTCCGCCCGGACACCACCCACGGCATCACAGGCAATGGGTGCGCTTCATCGCCGGGGTGGTCCTTCTCGATGGTGCCCGGAATACGAGTCGCCGGATCGACCGGTGCTTGTTCCAGTACGACATGAGCGTTGGTGCCGGAGATCCCGAACGACGACACGGCGGCCCGGCGCGGTCGCCCGATATCGGGCCACGGCCGCTGCTCGGTCAGCAGCGCGAGCCCGCCCGCGCGCCAATCCACATGCGGTGTCGGCGCGTCCACATGCAAGGTCTCGGGCACTATGCCGTGCCGCATGGCCTGCACCATCTTGATGATCCCGGCCATGCCGGCCGCGGCCTGCGTATGACCGATATTCGACTTGATCGATCCCAGCCACAGTGGCCGATCGTCCGGACGGTCCCGCCCATAGGTCGCCGACAGCGCCTGGGCCTCGATCGGATCACCCAACCGAGTCCCTGTCCCGTGTGCCTCGACCACGTCCACATCGGCGGCACCGACACCAGCATTCGCGAGGGCCTGACGGATGACGCGCTGCTGCGACGGACCGTTCGGCGCGGTCAAACCATTCGACGCACCATCCTGATTCACCGCGCTGCCCCGAACCACCGCCAACACCGGATGCCCGAGACGCCGCGCATCCGAAAGCCGCTCCACCACAAGCACGCCGACACCCTCCGACCATCCGGTGCCGTCCGCTGCTTCGGCGAACGGCTTGCACCGGCCATCCGGGGCCAAGCCACGCTGGCGGGAGAATTCGACAAAGGGCTCCGGCGTGGCCATCACGGTGACCCCACCGGCCAATGCCAGCGTGCATTCACCCGAGCGCAGCGCCGCCATGGCCTGGTGCAGGGCAACCAGACTCGACGAGCATGCCGTGTCCACCGACACCGCGGGCCCCTCCAGGCCGAGCGCATACGACACCCGCCCCGACACCACACTCGACGCGGTGCCCGTCAACAAGTAGCCCTCGGCACCGGTCTCGCTGCCCGTGCCTGCCCACACATTGCCGTAGCCCTGGACCGACACCCCGACGAATACGCCGGTGTTACTGCCGCGCAAGGAGCCCGGTTCGATGCCCGCGTGTTCGATTGCTTCCCAGCATGTTTCGAGGAGCATTCGCTGTTGCGGATCCATGGCCACGGCTTCGCGGGGGCTGATCCCGAAGAACGCCGCATCGAATTCGCCCGCGTCGGGCAGGAAGCCGCCCTCCCGGACATACGACTTGCCTGCCGCCGCCGGATCCGGATCGAACAGTCCTGCCACATCCCAACCCCGATCGGCCGGGAACCCGGAGACCGCGTCCCGTCCATCGGCCACAAGGTGCCACAGCTCATCAGGCGAGGTCACACCGCCGGGGAAGCGACACCCGATCCCCACGATGGCCACCGGCTCGGTGGAGACCGCGACCATCGGCGCCGTCGTCACGTCCGCAGGCCGTCCGGTCAGCTGACGGTTCAGATAGGCTGCGACGGCGGCGGCGGTCGGGTAGTCGAAGACGAGAGTCGTGGGAAGTGCGAGCCCGGTCACGGTTTTGAGCCGGTTGCGGGCATCCACGGCGGTGAGCGAATCGAAACCCAGCTCCTGGAAGTTGCGATCTGCTGCCACCGCATCGGCCCCCGTGTGGCCCAGGACCGCTGCGACCTCGCTCCGTACCAGATCGAGCAGCACCCGCAATTGTTCGGCCTCGGCCAACCCGGCCAACCGTGCCTGCCATGCCGATTCAGGACTGCCTGTTTCAGTGTTGTTCGTCCATACCGATTCGGGTACCAACTCGCGCAGTAGCGGCGCGACCGTTCCCGCCCGCGCGGTCAGGGCCGCCGGATCGAATCGGGCAGCAACCACTGCGGCCCGGGGCTGGTTCAGGGCGGCGTCGAACAACGACAGTCCCTGCCCGATCGACAATCCCAGCACACCACCACGGGTCATCCGCGCGGTATCGGAATCACCCAGACGCCCGGTCATTCCGATCCTCGACGACCACAGGCCCCACGCAATGGATGTGGCCACCAAGTCATGTGTCCGACGGAGCGCGGCCAAGCCGTCCAGGAAGGCATTCGCCGCCGCATAGTTGCCTTGGCCCGGCGCGCCCAACACCCCGGCCACCGAGGAAAACATCACGAACATCGCCAGATCCAGATCCCGGGTCAGCTCGTGCAGATGCCACGCCGTGTCTGCCTTCGCGGCCAGCGCCACGTCCATCCGCTCCGGCGTCAACGACCCGATCACACCGTCATCGAGCACAGCCGCCGCATGCACCACACCCACCAACGGCAACTCAGCAGGAACCTCGGTCAACAAGCGTGCTACCGCATCGCGATCCGACACATCACAGGCCACAACCTTCACCCGAGCCCCCAACCCGGTCAGCTCCCCGACCAATTCCTCCGTCCCCACCGCAGCCATCCCCCGACGGCTCACCAAGATCAGCGACTCGACACCACACTCGACCACCAAATGCCGAGCCACCACCGCGCCCAAACCACCCGTGCCACCGGTGATCAACACCGTCCCTCCGGCAAGCGTGACCGCCTCCCGCTCCCTATCGCGGTCGTCTGCTCGGACCAGCCGGGCCGCGTACAGCGCACCTTTGCGCCGGACCACCTGGGGCTCCCCGCATGCCGATACCGCCGAGACGATGTCCGTCAGATCAGCGCGGCCCGTTGATTCATCTATGTCGGCGAGCACGATCCGACCGGGATCCTCCGATTGCGCCGACCGCACCAAACCCCAGACCGCCGATCCGGCGAGATCCGTGACATTCTCATCAGCGACATCCGCCGCGCCGCACGTCAGGACCAGCAACGTGCTCGACGCGAATCGCTCTTCGCTCGAAAATGCCTGTAGCGCAGCCAGTGCCCGGTGGGTCGTGACGTGCGTGGCGGCAAGGACATCGGCCGCTTCGCCACGTCGGCAGTCGAGCACGACCAGCGACGGCAGCGCGTCCGAGCCGAGTTCCTCGGTCGCGGATTCGATTTCGGTCCACTCGATGAACGACCTCGACGCCGTGTCCGCGGGCGCCGGTATCTCGATCCACCGCACGGTATGCAGTTGGTCGGCGGCCAAGGGCCCCGCGTCCGCCGGTCGGGCCTTCGGGACCAGCCAGTACCGCTGCCGCTGGAAGGCATACGTCGGCAGGGCCACTTGGCGCGGTGCGGTTCCCGCGAATACGGCGTCCCAGTCGACAGTGTCACCGGACACGAACAGCCGTGCCGTCGCGGCCAGTGGCGCGAGGGCCTCCACACGGTCCTTGCGCAGGGCTGGCGCCACCACAACATCCGCACGATCGGCACACTGCTCGATCAAGCTGGTCAAGCCTCCATCGGGACCAACTATTACGAATCTGGTCGCGCCCGCCTCCCGCAGCGCACGTACTCCATCGGCGAAGCGCACCGTCTCCCGCACGTGCCGCACCCAATACTCCGGTGACAGCAACTCCGAACCCGCCACCGCACCAGTCACATTCGAAACAACCGGAATGGCCGGGTCGCCGAATGACAAATCACCGACGACCTCGGCGAACTTCGCCAGCATCGGCTCCATCAACGGTGAGTGGAACGCATGCGACACCCGTAGCCAGCTCACCCGCCTCCCCGTGAGAGCGAAGCGATCCACTATGGCGGACACTGCCTCCCGGACACCGGACACCACCACCGAACCAGGCCCGTTCACCGCCGCAACCGCCACCTCATCGGTCAGCAACGGCAACACCTCCGCCTCGGTAGCCGCGACCACCGCCATCGCCCCACCCGCGGGCAACGCGTGCATCAACCGGCCCCTCGCCGCCACCAACACCACCGCATCGTCCAACGACAACGCACCCGCGACATGCGCCGCCGTCACCTCACCTACCGAATGACCACACACGAAATCCGGTCGCACACCCCAGGATTCGAGCAATCGAAACAAGGCGACACCCACCGCGAACAACCCCGCCTGCGCAAACACCGTGGCATCCAACGCCTCCGCGTCCGAACCCCAGATGACGTCTCGCACCGAACGCTCGAGCTCCACATCCAACCGCGCGACAACCTCATCGAAGGCAGTCGCGAACACCGGGTGCGCCGCATACACGCTGCGGCCCATGCCGAGCCACTGCGCCCCCTGGCCAGGAAACACCAGAGCAGTCTTGCCCGGCGCGCCCACCACACCGTGCACTACTCCGTCTGACGGAGTCCCCGCCGCCAATGCCCGCAGACCCGACAGCAATTGCGCGCGGTCGGCTCCCATCACCACCGCACGGTGCGCGAACCGCGACCGCGTCGTCACCAGCGACCACCCCACATCCGCGGGCGTCGAATCCGAGCTTTGCCGGGTCCACTCCGACAACCGTGCCGCCTGCGCCGCCAAAGCCTCGTGACTCCGCGCCGACAGCACCCATGGCACCACCGAGAGCTCGCCGCCACCGGAACCTCTGGAATCGGCGGGGTCGGGGATCGCCGAGCCCGCCGCAGGCGCCTGCTCCAAGATCACGTGCGCGTTGGTGCCGCTCACTCCGAACGACGAAACGGCAGACCTGCGCGGACGGTCCCCGACATGCCATTCCCGTTGCTCGACAAGGAGTTCCACCCGCCCGCTGTCCCAATCGACGCGCGACGACGGTGAATCCACATGCAGTGTCGGCGGCAGCACGCCCCGCCGCAGTGCCTCCACCATCTTGATCACCCCGGCCACACCCGCCGCGGCTTGCGTGTGACCGATATTCGACTTGATCGAACCCAGCCACAACGGGTCACCCGATTCCCGGCCCTGCCCATAGGTGGCCAAGAGAGCTTGCGCCTCGATCGGGTCACCCAAGGTCGTTCCGGTCCCGTGCGCTTCCACCACATCGACTTCGGCGGCCGACACTCCGGCGTTCTCCAACGCACGGCGGATCACCCGCTGTTGCGACGGTCCATTCGGCGCGGTCAACCCATTCGACGCACCATCCTGATTCACCGCACTGCCGCGAATCACCGCCAACACCGGATGCCCGTTGCGCCGGGCCTCCGAAAGACGCTCCAGCACCAGCACTCCCGCGCCCTCGGACCATCCCGTGCCGTCAGCGGACTCCGCGAACGGCTTGCATCGCCCATCAGGTGCCAGGCCCCGCTGCCGGGAGAACTCCACGAACGCGGCCGGTGTGGCCATGACGGTCACACCACCGGCCAAGGCCAGCGAGCACTCATCCGAACGCAGTGCGGCCACCGCCTGATGCAGCGCAACCAACGACGACGAGCACGCCGTATCCACCGACACCGCCGGTCCTTCCAGGCCGAGCACATACGACAAACGCCCCGACACCACACTGGACGCCGTCCCGGTCATCAGGTGCCCCTCGACACCGTCACCGACCTGCACGCCCACCCCGTACCCGGACCCGACCACGCCGACGAAGACACCGGTATCGCTGCCACGCAGTGACGTCGGCGTGATTCGCGCGTCTTCGAGTGCTTCCCAGCATGTTTCGAGCAACAGCCGCTGCTGTGGATCCATGGCCGCGGCCTCGCGCGGACTGATCCCGAAGAATCCGGCGTCGAATTCGGCGGCCGCATCGACGAAGCCGCCTTCGCGCACGTACGACTTGCCCACCGCTGCCGGATCCGGATCGAACAGACCCGCCACGTCCCAGCCGCGGTCGCCGGGGAATTCGGACACCGCGTCCCGGCCCTGGGCTACCAGATCCCACAGATCCGACGCGGAGGCGACACCGCCGGGGAAACGACAGCCCACACCCACGATCGCCACCGGCTCGGGCGTGCGTGCCTCGAGATCGGCCACCCGGCGACGGCTCTCCCGCAGATCCGCGGTCACGCGGCGCAGCAGGTACTGGAGCTTTTCCTCATTCGTCATGGGTCCATCGCCTTCTCGGAGATCTACGCGGTCCGCGGGGCTGATTTCCCTACCGCTCATGAGATGCCGAATTCGTCACGCAGGACATCGAAGACATCGTGGTCGTCCATCGACATCAGCTCCGAGAGTCCGCCGCCGTCGTGGTCCGCGGCCGGGTGGACGTCCGATACCGGGTTCGCCAGTTTCGCGAGTCTGCGCCGCACCTCGTCGAGCAGGCTTCGGTCGGCCGCTATCGACACCATCGCCGCTTCCAGGTCGTCCACCATGGTCATCACGGTCGATCCATTGCCCAGCAACGCTTCTCGGATATGCCGCGCGAGCAGGGCGGGTGTCGGATGGTCGAAGACCGCGGTCGCCGGTAGCCGCAGCCCGGTGGCCTTGTTCAGCCGGGTACGCAGCTCGACCGCGGTGAGCGAGTCGAAGCCGAGGTCGCGGAAGGCTTGTTCGGCATCGAGTTCATCGGTGGTGGTGTGGCCGAGTACAGCCGCAGTGTGGGCCCCGATCAGCCGCACGATGGTCGCGCGCTGTTCGTCGTCGGGCAGGTCTACCAGCCGTGCGGCGAATCCGGCGTCCGATACCAGCTGCTGCGACGCGCCCTCTGCCGCCAACAGTTGCGCGACCGCGGGCAGGCCGTGCAATAGGGGACGCGGACGCGCGATGGCGAGGGCCGGGTAGAACCGCGACCAGTCGACGTCGGCCACGACCAAGGTCGTCTCCTCGGCGGTGATGGCCTGGTGCAGCGCGGCGGTCGCGAGCTCGGCGGGCATCGAGATCAGCCCGAGTCGATCGAACTGGCTGCTCGTATCGGCGTCGATCGGGTCACCGCCGGCCACCATGCCCCAGGCGATCGTCATTGCGGGCATGCCTGCGCCGCGGCGGTATTCGCCGAGGGCGTCGAGGTAGGCGCTGCCCGCAGCGTCAGCGGCTCGGCCACCGGCACCCCAGACTCCGGCGCCGGACGAGAACGACACCAGCGCAACCTCCCTGCCACGCTCGGCGAGGAGTTCGTCGAGTACCCTCGCCCCGATCACTTTCTCCGCCACTGCCTCGGCAAACGAGGCGACCTCCAGTTCATCGACCGATCTGTCGAATGTCGTTGCTGTGGTATGGAATACGGCAGTCAACGGATGCTCGGCGGAAATGCCGTCCAGAATGCGGGTCAGCGCGGGCCGATCGGTGAGGTCATCGGTGACGGTCCGTACGGGTGTCCCGCTGGCCTCGAGTTCCGCGGCCAGCTCCGCTACGGCCGCCGCGTCGCGATCGCCGGTGACCACGACGAGGCGCGCCGTGCCGAATCCGGCCAGCCACCGCGCAGTGTGCGCACCCAGCCAGTCTGCACCGAGCGTGATCAGGATGGTGCCCGTCGGTGTCCACGCCGACGACTGCGCGGTCGTCGCCGGCACGGGCACCAACCGCCTCAGGTACACCCCGGAAGGCCGCACCGCGACCTGATCTTCATCCTCGGCGCCCGCCACGACGGCGGCGCAGACACGATCCCAGGTGCGCCCGTCGATCGTGGCGGGGAGATCGATCAATCCGCCCCAGCGAGCGGGGTGCTCCAGTGCCACAACCCGGCCGAGGCCCCACACCGCCGCCTGTGCCGGATCTGTGAGGACATCCGGCGCGCCGACCGATACCGCTCCGCTCGTCACGCACCACAGCGGCCGTTCCAGTCCGGCGTCGCCCATACCTTGCACCAAGCCGAGCGTCCCGGCCACACCCACCGACAGCGCAGGCGACGCCGAGAGCGGGCGCGAAACGGTCGACAGCAGCGACACCACCCCCGCGACAACATCCGTCCCGCCCATCGAATTCGCTACCGTGTCGAGGAGCCGAGCCCGCCACTGCGCGCGGTCACCGACCGAGGCGTCGTCAGGCGCCGTGACGACAACGACATCGGCACCGCGTGCCCGCAGCGCCGCGGCGCACTGTTCGGTTGTCGCGGCCCTGTCGCCTTCGTGGGGCGCAACGAGCAACCAGGTCCCCGCCGCGACCGCGACGTCGCTGTCGGTGCCGGATTTCCACCCGACCCGGTACCGCCATCCATCCACCGTGGCGCGGGCCTGTTGTGCCTTGCGCCACGACCGCAGCGCGGGCAGCACCGGCAGCCATGCTTCGGCGGCAACCTCGCCGGAGCCGGTGGTGAGCCTGTTCGCCAACTCCTGTGTGTCACCCTGCTCCACCAACCGCCAGAAATGCTCGTCCACGCCATCCGACGCGGTCGAGCTTGGTTCGGCACCTGCGGCGAACCAGAACCGCTGGCGTTGGAAGGCATACGTAGGCAATGGCACTCGCCGCCCGGCCAGCCCGATATCCGATAGTGCGCTCGCCCAGTCGATATCGATACCGGTGGTGCACAGTTCGGTCGCGGTGCCGAGCAGGCGTTCACTGTCGTTCTCCGCACGTCGCAGACTGCCCACTACCACAGCGGGTTCCGCTGCCGTGTCGAGAGTTTCGGCGATCCCCGAGACGAGTACCGGATGGGGGGAGACCTCCAGGAACGTGCGGTGCCCAGCACGGGCCAGCGCGGCGACCGCGTCATGAAAACGAACGGTGCTGCGTAGGTTGGCGAACCAGTACGACGCATCGAGCGCCGCCGTGTCGATCTGCCCGCCGGTGACGGTCGAATAGAACGGCACTTCTCCCTGCTGTGGTTCGATCACCGCCAGCTGCTCGACCAGCGCTTGTTCGATCTGGTCGACGTGCGCCGAGTGCGACGCATAGTTCACCGGGATTCGCCTGCACCGGATCTCCTGCTCGGTCAGCATTCGTTCGATGTCGTCGAGGGCCTGCGCCGGGCCCGACAACACCACGGTGTCGGGTCCGTTGACCGCTGCGATCGACACCTGATCCGCGCCGCGCCACGTGCCGAGACGCACATGGACGTCGGCCTCCGGCAATGCGACCGACAGCATGCCGCCGTCACCGGCGAGTTCTCGCAGTGCGCTGCTACGCACCGCGACTACGTGCGCCGCCTCGCGCAGCGATAGCGCACCCGCCACACAGGCCGCGGCGATCTCCCCCTGGGAGTGCCCGACGACCGCCGACGGCGTCACACCCCAGCGCCGCCAGACCGCGGCCAGCGACACCATGACCGCGAACAGCACCGGTTGCACCACATCGACACGGTCGAGTTCCGGTGCGCCCTCCGCGCCCATCAGCACATCGCGCACCGACCAACCGATCCAGGGTGAGAGAGCGGCGTCACAGTCGGCCAGCCGCTCACGGAACACCGCCGAGTCGGCCAGCAACACTCGGCCCATCCCGGCCCATTGCGATCCCTGTCCCGGAAATACCCACACGACTCCGGAATCGGGCCGTGGCATCGGGCCGTCGCCGTCGGTTTCTCCCGAAGCAACCGCACGCAGACCGTCGAGCAGTTCGGCGTGATCCCGGCCGACGACGACCGCGCGATAGGCGAACATCGACCGCGTCGATGCCAACGACCAACCGACGTCCACCGGATCGACATCACGGTCACGCACGTGCGCGAGCAACCGAGCAGCCTGGGCCCGCAAGGCCGCGCCCGACTTCCCCGACACCACCCACGGCACGACCGCTGTCGTCGACCGCGGCGCCGCGGCGGTCGCCGTGGCCATCGATTCGGTCGGCGGTTCCTCCAGGATCACGTGCGCGTTCGTTCCGCTGATGCCGAACGATGACACCGCCGCACGCCGTGGCAGTCCTTCGGTTGTCCATTCACGCGGCTCGGTCAACAATTCGACGGCACCGGCCGACCAATCCACGTGCGGTGAAGGCTGTTCCACGTGCAGGGTCTTCGGCAGCACGCCTCGCCGCATCGCCTCGATCATCTTGATCACCCCGGCGACGCCTGCCGCGGCCTGGGTGTGACCGATATTCGACTTGATCGATCCCAGCCACAGCGGCCGATCCGCGGGCCGATCCTGTCCGTAGGTCGTCAGCAGTGCCTCGGCCTCGATCGGATCACCCAATCTCGTTCCCGTTCCATGGGCCTCGACGACGTCCACTTCGGACGCGGCGACGCCGGCATTCGCCAACGCCTGCCGGATAACCCGTTGCTGCGCAGGACCGTTGGGGGCGGTCAAACCGTTGCTGGCGCCATCCTGATTCACGGCGCTCCCGCGTACGATCGCCAGCACCGGATGGCCCTGCCGCTGTGCATCGGAAAGTCGTTCCAGCACAAGCACTCCGACACCCTCCGACCAGCCCGCTCCATCGGCGGCGGCCGAGAACGACTTACAGCGGCCGTCCGGCGACATGACCCGTTGCCGGGAGAACTCCACGAAGGTCCTCGGTGTCGGCATCACCGTGACCCCGCCCGCCAATGCCAGCGTGCATTCACCTGATCGGAGTGATTGCGCCGCCAGATGCAACGCCACCAACGACGACGAACAGGCGGTATCCACCGACAGAGCGGGGCCGGTCAAACCCAGGCTGTAGGCAATGCGGCCCGACGCCACACTCGTCGTGACCCCGGTCAACGACAGCCCGGCCAATTCCGGTGGCACCGTGCCGACCCCGGGCCCGTAATCCTGCGCGATCACCCCGGTGAAGACACCGGTTGTACTGCCTCGCAACGACATCGGATCAATCCCCGCGTCCTCCAACGCCTCCCACACCGTCTCCAGCAACAACCGCTGCTGCGGATCCATCCCCAACGCCTCCCGCGGACTGATCCCGAAGAACCCCGCATCGAACTCCGCGGCGTCATAGAGAAACCCACCCGACACCGCGTAGCTCTTGCCCACCGCATCCGGATCAGAACTGAACAGACCGAGATCCCACCCGCGATCCACCGGCAGCCCCGACACCACATCTACCCCGTCGGCGACCAACCCCCACAGCCCCTCTGCCGACCCGACGCCGCCCGGAAAGCGACACCCCACACCAACAATCGCCACAGCGTCGCCATCGGTGCCGACAGTCGACGCCCGCACCGATACGGTAGGACTCACCCTCGACCCGAACAGTCCACTCAGGAATTCGGCGAGTTCGGTCACGGTCGGGTGGTCGAACAGGAGCGCGGCCGGTAGCTTGACCCCGAGCAGCTTGGTCAGCCGATTACGCAATTCGACTGCCGTCAGCGAATCGAACCCCAATTCCTTGAACGCGCGGCCAGCCCCGATAGCTGTCTTCTCATGCCCGAGGACCGCCGCCACCTCACCGGCTATCAGCTCGCCGAGCAGCACGAGCCGCTGCTCGGCAACGAGACCGGCGAGCCGTTCCCGCCACGACGAACCATGCACTGCCGACCCGATCGCCGTGCGCCGCACCGGAACCCGCACCAGTCCCCGCAACACGCTCGATACCCCACCGGGATTCGCCCGCAGCGCCGCGGGATCGAGGCGTGCCGGAACGATCACAGAAGCACCGATTGCCACTGCCTCGTCGAACAACCGCAGACCCTGCTCGGCATCGAGCGCGGCGATCCCGCCGCGCGCCATCCGATCCAGGTCGGCGGCACGAAGATGACCGGTCATTCCACTGGCCTGCTCCCACAAGCCCCACGCCAGCGATGTCCCCGGCAGTCCGAGACCGCTCCGGTGCCGAGCCAAAGCGTCCAGGAACGCATTCCCTGCCGCATAGCCTGCCTGGCCCGCCGTCCCGATCAGCCCGGACAGCGACGAGTAGAGGATGAACCCCGTCAGATCATGATTTCTGGTGAGTTCGTGCAAGTTCCACGCACCCGCCACCTTCGGCGCCAGCACCCGGTCCACTTGCTCCGCCGACAACGACGTCACCACAGCGTCATCCAGCACGCCCGCGGCATGGACCACCACCCGCAACGGTCGTTCGCCCGGAACCGCATCCAGCACCACCGACAGTGCTTCCCGATCGGCGACGTCACACGCCGCGACGGTGACACTCACCGCACCGAGCTCGACCAACTCCGATCGCAACCCCGCCACCGCCGCGGAACCACCCCGGCTTACCAGCAGTAGGTGCCGAATCCCGTGCTCGGCAACCAGGTGGCGAGCCAGCATCGCCCCCAACGCCCCGGACGCCCCGGTGATCAGCACGGTTGCGTCCGGGTCCCAGACCGCGTCCATACCGAGCACGTTCTTCCCGACGTGCCTGCCTTCACGCATGAACCGGAAGGCGTCACGGGCCCGGCGGATATCCCACACCCTGGCGGGTAGCGGCTGGAATTCTTTCTGCCGGAACAGCTCCAAGACCTCGGCGAGCAGCTGCCCCAAGCGCTCGGGCCCGGCGTCGAGCAGGTCGTATGCGCGGTAGGTGATCGTGGGGTGGTGTCCGGCGATCTCTTCGGGCTGACGGATGTCGGTCTTGCCCATCTCCACGAACCGTCCGCCCGCCGCGGTCAGCCGCAGCGACGCGTCGACGAATTCGTGGGCGAGCGAGTTGAGTACGACATCAACGCCCCGCCCCGCTGTCGCCGTGCGGAACCGAGCTTCGAACTCGATCGAGCGGGAAGACCCGATGTGCGCCTCGTCCACCCCGAGTCCGCGCAGGATGCCGTGTTTGGCCGGGCTCGCGGTGGCGTACACCTCGGCGCCGAGATGGCGGGCCAGCTGAATCGCGGCCATGCCGACGCCACCGGCACCCGCGTGCACCAGCACCGTTTCACCCGCACGCAGTCCAGCCAGGTCGACCAATCCGTAGTAGGCGGTCAGGTAGACCACCGGCACGGTTGCGGCACGCGGGAACGACCAGCCGGCAGGCATCGGGGCAAGCATCCGCGCATCCGCGACCGCCACGGGGCCGAACGCGCGCAGGAACACACCCATCACCCGATCGCCCGGAGCCAGGTCGTGCACTGCCGCACCGACTTCCAGGACGACACCCGCCCCTTCACTGCCGAGGACCAGGTCGCCCGGGTACATCCCCAATGCCATCAGCACGTCGCGGAAGTTGACTCCAGCGGCCCGCACCGCGACCCGGACCTGGCCCGGCGCCAACGGCACCGTTGCGGCGTCGCTCGGCACCAGCGACAGCGCGTCGATCGCGCCCACGTCCGGTGCGTCGAGCCGCCAGCTCGGTGCGTCGGGTGCCGCGAGCGCGGTGGTCGTCATCCGGGCGAGCCGGGGAACGCGGGCCAGCCCGTCGCGCAGCACCAGCTGCGGTTCGGCCGAATCCACTGCGGCGGCCAACATCTCCCATGACCGCGGGGAATTGTCCAGATCGATCAGTACGAAGCGGTCCGGGTTCTCGGTCTGCGCCGAGCGCAGCAGACCCCACAGCGCCGCACCGGCAAAACCACCCATCGGCGCACCGATACACGTGTGGTCTCCGACCCCGTAGTCGTCGAGTACTGCCGCACCCTGGGTCAGGACCACCAACCGGGTGTCCGCGAAGAGTGGTTCGGCGAGCCAGGTCTGGATCAGCGCAATCGCGTCGTGCACGGCGCCGTGCACGTCCTCGACCACATCTCCGGCGCGCATCGGCATCGCCACCACCACGGCGGCGGGCACCGGTGCTCCCGAGCCCAGTGCATCCCGCAGCGCCCGCAGGTCGGCGAATGATCTGCGGCTGTCCATCACGGCGAGATCCGTCCACGCCGCGGCCTCGGTTCCGATGAACACCTGATCCCACCGACTCCGCGCACCATCGGGCACTGTGACCGGCACCCAGTCCAGCTCGTACAGCGAATCGTGCGGCGACCTATCCGCCGCCCGCAAGGATGCGGCCGAGATCTCCCGCAGCACAAGCGACTCCACCGTCGCAACCGGTTCACCCGCGTCGTCGGCCAGTGCTACCGACACCGCGTCCGGCCCCACCGGTGACAATCGAACCCGCAGGCGCGTCGCGCCGTGCGCGTGGATGCGCACCCCGCTCCACGAAAACGGCACGCCGCCCTGCCGTTGCGGCTCGACGACACCGGGCAGCAAGGCATGCAACGCGCTGTCGAACAGGGCCGGGTGCAGCACGAACTCGTCGCTGTGTGCCTCCGCCAGCACCACTTCGGCGAAGATCTCGTCGTCGCGTCGCCATACGCGCCGCAATCCTTGGAATGCCGGGCCGTACTCGTAGCCGTGTTCGGCAACCCGCTCGTAGGCGCCGGTGAGCTCGACCTCGGCCCCACCGATCGGCGGCCACTCGTGCAACTGCCGCGCCGTCGTGCCCGATCCGGCGCCGAGCATCCCCGTCGCATGTAGCGTCCAGTCGGTCTGCGCCCCTGCCCCGCGAGGCAGCCGCGAATACACGGCGACCACCCGCCTGCCCGCATCGTCCGGCGCGGCCACCACGACCTGAAGTCGAACCTCGTCCCGCTCCGGGACGGTCAACGGGGCCGTCAAAGTCAGGTCATCGACCCACCCGCAACCGACCCGATCTCCGGCCGCGACAACCAACTCCACGAACGCGGTCCCCGGCAACACCGTCACCCCGGACACCGCGTGATCGGCGAGCCACGCGTGCGTCGCCGAGGACAGTCGTCCCGTCGCAACCACGCCACCGTCGGCCAGCTCCACGGCCGCCTCGAGCAACGGATGCCCGCCGACCGTCAGGCCTGCCCCCGCGAGGTCCGCGACTCCGGCGACCGGCCGCAGCCAGAACCGTTTCCGCTCGAACGCGTACGTCGGCAGCGCCACACGCCGCCCACCTGGCAATGCCGCGGCCCAGTCCACCGGAACACCGTGCACGAACATCCCGGATGCCTGCCGGAGCAGCTCATCCAGTCCGCCGCGATCACGCCGCAGGGTTCCGACGACCGCGGCCGCCCCACCTCGATCCTCGACAATGTCCTGCACCCCGGCGGTCAGGACAGGATGCGGGCTCACCTCGACGAACACTGTGTGCCCTGCGGCCGCCAGGCCGTGCACCGTGCGCTCGAATTCCACTGGCTCGCGGAGATTGCGGTACCAGTACGCGGCATCCATTGCCGTGGTGTCCAGCCGCCCGCCGGTGACCGTGGACCACACCGGCACCTGTGCCGAAAGCGGTGTGACACTGCGTAATTCGTTCGTCAACCGCGCACCGACCGGCTCGACCTGCACTGAATGCGACGCGTAGTCGACCGGAATCCGGCGAACCGCGACCCCTTCGGACTCGAGTGCCGCGCACAGCTCGTCCACCGCCCCGATCTCGCCGGACACCACCGTGGTCCGTGGGCCGTTCACCGCCGCCACCGACAGCCGCCCACCCCATCTCGTCAGTGCGGCCTCCACCGCATCGCGCGGCAGCGGAATCGACAGCATCCCGCCGGTGCCTGCCAGTTCGGCCAGCAGTCGGCTGCGCCGGGCAACGATCAGGGCCGCGTCGGCCAACGACAGGCCTCCCGCCACACAGACCGCGGCGATCTCCCCTTGTGAATGCCCAACCACGGCACCCGGCACCACACCGAGCGACCGCCACACCTCCGCCAACGCCACCATCACCGCGAACAACACCGGCTGTACGACATCGGCTCTGTCCAAAGACTTCTCCTCGGCACCGCGCACGACATCCACGACCGACCATCCGAGCAACGGAGTCAGTTCGCGGTCGCAGCGCGCCAAAGCCTCGGCGAATACCGGTGAGTCGGCCAGGATGCCCCGCGCCATACCGGCCCACTGAGATCCCTGGCCAGGGAATACGAAAACGACCTCGCTCGTGGCGGCTTCGGCCGATCCGGTGCCGATGTCTCCGCCGCTCTCGCCACCGGCTACAGCACCCAACCCGGCGAGCAGTTCGGTACGATCCCGGCCTACCACCACTGCACGATGTGCGAACAACGACCGCGTCGACACCAGCGACCAACCCACATCCACCGGATCGAGATCCCGATCCCGCACATGCCCGAGCAGCCGAGCCGCCTGCGCCCGCAACGCCGATGCCGACTTCGCCGACACCACCCACGGCACGACAGGGATTTCCGGCCGCACTGTCGAGCCTGCGCCGCCTGCCGGGGCATCCACCGTGTCGTCGGCTACCTCGGCGGGCGCCTCCTCGATAATCACGTGTGCGTTCGTCCCACTGATCCCGAACGACGACACCCCGGCACGGCGCGGCCGACCGGACCGTTCCCATCCTCTGGATTCCGTCAACAACTCCACCGCACCGGTGGACCAATCCACGTGCGGCGACGGCTGATCCGCATGCAAGGTCTTCGGCAACACCCCTCGTCGCATCGCCTCGACCATCTTGATCACCCCGGCCACACCGGCCGCGGCCTGAGTGTGACCGATATTCGACTTGATCGAACCCAGCCACAGCGGGCGATCGACCGGCCGATCCTGCCCATACGTCGCCAGCAAGGCCTGCGCCTCGATCGGATCACCCAACGTCGTTCCAGTGCCGTGAGCTTCCACCGCATCGACCTCAGCGGCGACAACACCGGCGTTCGCCAACGCCTGACGAATCACCCGCCGCTGCGACGGACCATTCGGCGCGGTCAGGCCATTCGACGCACCATCCTGATTGACGGCGCTACCGCGCACGACCGCCAGCACCGGATGCCCCAACCGCTGTGCATCGGAAAGCCTTTCCAGCACAAGCACTCCGACACCCTCCGACCACCCCACCCCGTTCGCGGCGGCCGAGAACGATTTACAGCGCCCGTCCGGCGCCAAACCGCGCTGCCGGGAGAACTCGATCAGCGTCTCGGGTGTCGACATCACCGTGACCCCGCCCGCCAACGCCAGCGAGCATTCGCCCGAACGGAGTGATTGCGCCGCCAGATGCAAGGCAACCAGCGACGACGAGCAGGCGGTATCCACCGACACGGCAGGGCCGACCACACCCAAGGTGTAAGCGACGCGACCCGAGAGAACACTGCCCGCGGTTCCGGTCACAATCGCGCCTTCGACCTCGGCGGGTGCGCGTCCGGCGGGCGGTGCGTAGTCGTGGTACATGACTCCGGTGAAGACGCCGGTCGCACTGCCTCGCAACGACACCGGATCGATCCCCGCATCCTCCAACCCCGCCCACACCGACTCGAGCAGCAACCGCTGCTGCGGATCCATCCCCAACGCCTCGCGTGGACCGATCCCGAAGAAGCCGGCATCGAAATCGGCCGCGTCGTACAGAAACCCGCCCGCACGCGCATAGCTCTTGCCCAACGCATCCGGATCGGCATCGAACAGGTCGGGATCCCACCCCCGATCAACCGGCAACGCCGACACCACGTCCACCCCGTCGGCGACCAGCCCCCACAATCCCTCGGCCGATTCGACACCGCCCGGAAAGCGACACCCCACACCGACAATCGCCACAGCCTCGCGTTGTCGGTCCTCGACATCGCGCAAACGGCTGCGAAGGTCACGCGCATCCGCAATCGACCGCTTGAGATGTTCGCGGAGCTTGTCTTCGATACTCATGGGGATACTTCCTCGAAGGTCGACGCGGTCACGCGCGGTAGATCTGGTGCGGCTCAGTCGGATTCGTTGACAAGCGCGAAGAGCTCGTCATCCGTCGCGGCGTCCAGATCCATATCGCCGGCGGGCGTACCCGGTTCTTTACACAGGTCGAGCAGCTGCCGGAGGCGGACGGCCGCCTCCTTCCGCCGGGATTCGTCGGAAAGAACATCCGGCAAGGCGGATTCGAGCGCGTCCATGGTGTCGAAAACCGACGCGCGCGGGCTCTCGCCCGCACCTAGTTCCCGCGCCAGATAGTCGGTCAGGTGCTCGACCGTCGGATAGTCGAAGGCGAGGGTGGTCGGCAGCGTGACCCCGGTCGACTCGGTCAACCGGTTGCGTAGCTCGATCGCCGCCAGTGAATCCAAACCCAACTCCTTGAACGCCCGTCCCGCCCCGATATCCGTCTGCGCGTGCCCGAGCACCGCGGCCACCGCATCGGAAACCAACCCGCCCACCAGCACCAGCCGCTGCTCCGGCTCGACGCCGGACAGTTGTTCCCGCAGCGACAACTCATCCACCCCGCCAACCGCCACCCCACGGCGGGCGGATGCCCGAACCAATCCACGCAGAACAGCTGGAACCGTGCCCGCTTCGTCCCGCAGGGCCGCGACGTCCAGTCGCGCTGGGACAACCGCGGGCGCGCCGAGCGTCAACGCCTGGTCGAACAACCGCAAACCCTGCGTGGATCCCATCGGAACAATTCCCCCACGCGACATTCGGCGCAGATCGGCGTCCCGGAGATGAGCCGCCATCCCGCCGGCCTGCTCCCACAGGCCCCACGCCAGCGCGGTAGCGGGCAGGCCGAGCCGATTCCGATGCCGCGCCAGCGCATCCAGATACGCATTTCCCGCGGCGTAGTTGCCCTGCCCGGCCGTGCCGAGCACGCCGGACACCGAGGAGTACAGGATGAATCCGGTCAGATCGTGGCCGTGCGTGAGCTCGTGCAGATTCCACGCACCGGCCACTTTCGGTGCCAACACCGTATCCACCCGCTCCGCGGACAGCGATGTCACGACACCGTCATCCAGCATGCCCGCCGCGTGCACCACCACCCGCAATGGATGCTGCGCGGGGACGGACGCGAGCACGGCCGCCAGGGCTCGGCGATCCGTGATGTCGCACGCAGCAATCGAGACCGCTTCGGCGCCGAGGTCGACCAACTCCGCACGCAACTCGGCCGCGCCGGCGGCGGCGAGACCACGTCTGCTGACCAGCACGAGGTGCCGAATCCCGTGCTCGACCACCAAATGGCGAGCCAGCATCGTCGCCAACCCACCGGACCCGCCGGTGATCAAGACCGTCCCCTCCGAATCCCACACCGCGCCGGCCGAACCACCGCCGGCAGTCGCGGAAAGCGGTGCGATGGCGGCCTGCGCGAGACGCGGGACACGGGCCTGCCCGGAAACCAGCGCAACTTGCGGCTCAGCCGAATCCACCGCCGTGGCCACCAGCGCCGATGACTGCGAGAACTCGTCGACGTCTATCAACGCGAAGCGCTCCGGGTGCTCGGTCTGCGCCGAACGCACCAGGCCCCACACGGCCGCGGCCGCCAAATCGTCTCCACCGATCCCTGTCGCGCCGCGGGTGAGAATCACCAATCGGGCATGGGCCAGCCGTGTCTCCGCCAACCAGTCCTGCACCAGTGCCAGTACGTCATGCACGGCGCCGTACACATTCGCCACGGTCTCGTGCCCATGGACCGGCAGTGCTGTTATCGCCACCACGGGAGCGGGCTCCCCGGCGTCAAGTGCTGCTCGTAGCTCGTGCAGGTCGTCGAACGAACGCCGAACACCCAACGCCGCCGGATCGAGCCACGCTACGTCACCCGACCCGACGAACACTCGATCCGGTCGGCCGCCGCAGCCCTCCGGCAACGCGAACGGCGCCCACTCCAGTTGATACAGCGAATCATGGTGCGCCCCAATCGCAGCATGCAGCGCATCCGCGGAGACTTCACGCATCACCAGCGAATCCACGGTCACCATCGGCCTGCCCGCATGGTCGGCGAGTTCTACCGACACCGCGTCCGCTCCCACCGGGGTCACTCGCACCCGAGCACGGTCCGCGCCCGTCGCGGCCACACTCACTCCGGTCCACGAAAATGGCACGCCGCCAGGTCGATCCGCATCAATTACACCCGGGAGCAGTACATGCAGCGCGCTGTCGAACAGCGTCGGCGACACCGCGAATCCCGTGCCCTCCCCCGCAGCGGTCACTTCGGCGAAGATCTCCGCGCCGCGCCGCCATACTCGACGCAATCCTCGAAACGCCGGACCATAGCGGTAGCCGTGATCGGTGAGCCGTTCGTAGGTGCCGGTCACGTCGAGCTCCACCGCATCCACCGGCGGCCACACTCGCAAGTCCGACCGTGCCACGTGGACGTCGGTGGTCAGTACTCCGGTCGCATTCCGTGTCCACCCACCCTGGCCCGGTACGGGGCGCGAGTACACGGCGACAGCACACCGGCCCCCGTCATCAGCCGCCGAAACCACTACCTGGATCTCGGCTTCATCGCGCTCCGGAACAACAAGCGGGGCAGCCAGACTCAGCTCCGCAACCCGCCCGAACCCGGCGCGATCACCTGCCGCGATCACCAGTTCCACCACTGCGGTGCCAGGAAGCAGAACCGACTCGTGCACGACGTGGTCGGCCAGCCAGGGCTGCGTGGTGGACGACAACCGACTCGTCACGATCACACCCCCGTCGGCCATGTCGACCACCGTGCCCCGCAACGGATGACCGGCCGTATCCGGGCCCGCCGAATCCTGGCCCGCCGGATCCGACCAGAACCGCTTGCGCTCGAACGCATAGGTCGGCAGGCCGACGCGGACGCCACCGGATCCCGCGAACACCGAATGCCAGTCCACCGCAATGCCACGGGCGAACAGCTGGGCCACGGCGGTGAGGAGCTGTGCGGGCTCGAAGCGGCCGGGGCGCATCGCCGCCGCGGCGAT
Organism: Nocardia lijiangensis NBRC 108240; assembly: GCF_001613045.1. Taxonomy (GTDB): domain Bacteria; phylum Actinomycetota; class Actinomycetes; order Mycobacteriales; family Mycobacteriaceae; genus Nocardia; species Nocardia lijiangensis. The sequence goes on from NZ_BDBP01000042.1 coordinate 20,286, forward strand.
CACCTCGCCGGGCAGGCTGTCGGTCAGTGCCACCGACAGCGCCGCATCCGGTCCCACTTCCAGAAACGAATCAACGCCCGCATCGTGCGCTGTGGTTGCTGCGGCCGCGAAGCGGACAGTGCGCCGCACATGCTCGACCCAGTAGTCCGGGGCGCACAGGGTATCCGCGTCCAGCATCTTCCCGGTGACTGTGGAGATCATCCGCCGCCGTGGCGGCAGGAAGTCCAATTCGACGACGACACGCCGGAATTCGTCGAGCATCGGCGCCATGAGCGGAGAGTGGAATGCGTGGCTCACGCGCAACCGTTGTGTCCGGCGCCCTCGTGACCGCAACTGCTCGACGATGTCGGCCACCGCCTCCGCGCGACCGGACACCACTACCGCTGAGGGGCCATTGACCGCCGCGATGCCCAACTCGGATTCCCGACCGGCCATCAGCGGCTCGATCTCCTGCTCACCGGCCTGCACCGCCGCCATCACTCCCCCGGTGGGCAGCGCCTGCATCAACCTGCCGCGCGCAGCAACGAGCACACACGCGTCTGTCAGGCCGAGCACCCCGGCCACATGCGCGGCGGCGATCTCGCCGACGGAATGCCCGAACACGACATCCGGTACCACGCCCCACGATTCGAGCAGGCGGAACAGTGCCACTTCCACCGCAAACAGCGCGGGTTGGGCCAATGCGGTGTCGTCCAGGCCCGCCCCCGAGAACACCGCATCACGCAGCGTGCTGCCCAGCAGCGGGTCGAGTTGCTCGCACACCTCGTCGAATGCCTCGGCGAACACCCGGAAGGTGGAGTACAACTCCTGTCCCATGCCGACTCGCTGGGAGCCCTGGCCGGCGAACACCAAGCCGAGCCGAGAGTTCGCCGCGGTGCCGATCACGGTGCCGCCGTGGGTTTCTCCCGCCGCGACGGCGTCCAGCCCCGCCAGCAGTTCGGTTCGATCCCGGCCGACCACCACTGCACGATGAGCGAACAACGACCGCGTCGACACCAGCGACCAACCCACATCCACCGGATCGAGATCCCGATCCCGCACATGCCCGAGCAGCCGAGCCGCCTGCGCCCGCAACGCCGATGCCGACTTCGCCGACACCACCCAGGGCACCGCCGCCCCTCCGGTTCCCGCCGCCACGTCGGCCGAGCCGGTGTCGGCTGTCGCGGGCTGCTCGAGGATCACGTGCGCGTTCGTGCCACTGATCCCGAACGACGACACGGCCGCACGCCGAGGCCGGCCGCCGGTCGTCCATTCACGTGATCGGATCGACAGCTCCACCGCACCGGCAGACCAATCCACGTGTGGCGACGGCTCCTCCGCGTGCAACGTGGCCGGCACCATCCCGTGCCGCATCGCCAGCACCATTTTGATCATCCCGGCGACGCCCGCGGCAGCCTGGGTGTGACCGATATTCGACTTCACCGAACCCAGCCGCACCGGCACAGACCGATCTTGTCCGTAGGTCGCCAGCAGTGCCTCGGCCTCGATCGGATCGCCCAACCGAGTGCCGGTGCCATGCGCTTCGACGACATCCACCTCGGATGCGGCCAGCCCGGCATTCGCCAACGCCTGACGGATCACCCGCTCCTGCGACGGACCATTCGGCGCGGTCAGGCCATTCGACGCACCATCCTGATTCACCGCACTGCCCCGCACGACCGCCAGCACGGAATGGCCATGTCGCCGCGCATCGGAAAGCCGCTCCAGCACAAGCACTCCGACACCCTCCGCCCACCCCACGCCATCGGCCGCCGCCGAGAACGGCTTACATCTGCCGTCTGCCGCCAGCCCGCCCTGGCGCGCGAATTCGACGAACATGTGCGGCGTCGACATCACCGTGACGCCGCCCGCCAATGCCAGCGAGCACTCCGCAGACCGCAGCGATTGCACCGCCAGATGCACGGCCACCAGCGAGGACGAACACGCCGTATCGATCGACACGGCGGGCCCGACCAATCCCAGGCTGTACGCGACCCGCCCCGAGGCGACACTGGGCGTCACCCCCGTCAACGACGCACCTCGCGGCCCGTAGTCCTGCGCCGCCAATCCCGCGTATACGCCGGTGGCGCTGCCCCGCAACGACACCGGGTCGATACCCGCATCCTCCAGTGCCTCCCACACCGACTCCAGCAACAACCGCTGCTGCGGATCCATCCCCAACGCCTCGCGCGGACTGATCCCGAAAAAGCCCGCGTCGAAATCGGCCGCGTCGCTCAGGAATCCGCCCCGGTAGCCGCCGGACCGCCAGCCGCGGGATTCGGTCATGGACGAGATCACCTCGCCCTCTCGCCGCACCAGGTCCCACAGCGCGTCGGGTGAGGTGATCCCCCCGGGGAACCGGCAGGCCATGCCCACGATGACCACCGGATCATCCGAAGTAGCTACAGCGGGAGGTAATTCAGTGCTTTCGTCGTCGGCACCCGCCAGCTGCCCGCACAACTGCCCGGCCAGCGAGTCGATCGTCGGGTAGTTGAACATGACGCCTGCGGCGGGCTGTATTCCGAGCGCCGAGCCGAGCCGGTTGCGCAATTCGACCGACGAGGCCGAATCGAAGCCCAGGTCGGTGAAGGCGGCCGTCTCGGCATCCGGCCGCGCGAGCTCGGTGCGCAGTATCCGCCGGCCTTCATCCCGGATCAGCTCGCGCACCGCCGCCAGTCGCTGGTCAGCAGGCAATGCGGCCAACTGCACCCCCAACTCGGTGGTCGGGCTCGCCGAGGGCAACCGCTGCTCGGCCGGTCGCAGGCGGCTGCCCAGCCAGTGGTGCCGACGTTGGAATGCATAGGTGGGCAGCCGCACCCGCTTGCCTACCGACTCGGCGAACACCGAATCCCAGTCCATCCGGGCACCCCGCACGAAAATCCGCGAAGCCTGCCGGAGCAGTTCGTCCAGCCCACCGTGATCGCGCCGGAGCGAGCCGGCGATCACAGCGCCGCTGTCCGCGACCGTCTCCTCCATCCCGTAGATCAGCACGGGATGCGGGCTCACCTCCACGAAAACCCCGTGCCCGGTCGCCGACAGCCCGCGCACCGCCCGCTCGAATTCCACCGTCTCGCGCAGGTTGCGGTACCAGTACTCGGCATCCATCTTCGCGGTGTCCACAAGCCCACCGGTGACCGTGGACCACACCGGCACATCCGCCGAACACGGTGTGACGGTGCGTAATTCGTACAACATCCGTTCCCGGACCTGCTCCACCTGTGCGGAGTGTGAGGCGTAGTCGACCGGAATCCGGCGAACCTCGACGCCTTCCGCCACGAGAGTCGCACAGAACTCGTCGACATCCGCGCGGGCACCGGATACCACGACATGCCGCGGACCGTTCACCGCCGCCACCGACAGCCGTCCACCCCATGTCGCCAACCGTGCGGCAACTTCGCTGCACGGCAAGGGAATCGACAGCATGCCACCCGTGCCCGCCAGCTCCGCCAGGAGCCGGCTGCGTCGCACGACGATCAGCGCGGCATCGCCCAGCGACAATCCGCCCGCCACACACACGGCCGCGATCTCCCCCTGTGAATGGCCGACCACCGCGTCGGGCACCACACCCAGCGAACGCCACACCGCCGCCAGCGCCACCATCACCGCAAACAGCACCGGCTGCACCACATCATCACGCTCAGCATCCAGTGGGCCGCCCGCGCCGAGGAGCACATCGCGCACCGACCAACCGAGCAACGGCGTCAGGATGTCGTCGCACGCGCCCAGTTCCGCCGCGAAGACCGGCGAATCGACCAGCATCGCTCGCGCCATTCCGGCCCACTGCGACCCCTGACCCGGAAACACGAAAACCACTCCACCCGGGTCGGTCTCGGCGGCGCCGGTGACCACACCGTCAGCGGATTTCCCGGCTGCCATCGCAGCCAGATCACCCAGCAGCGCTTCCCGATCCCTGCCCCACACCACTGCCCGCCGCTCGAACAGTGATCTCGTCGACACCAGCGACCGGCCGACATCCACCGGATCCAGATCTGCGTCGTCTCGCAGGTATTCGTGCAACCGGCCTGCCTGCGCCCGCAGCGCGTGCTCACTCCGCGCCGACACCACCCAGGGGATCGAACGGCCGGTCGCCATGGGTTCGGGCTCACTTGCGGTGGGCAGCCAATCCGACAGCACCACATGGCAGTTCGTGCCACCCATGCCGAAGGAACTCACGCCCGCGACGAGTGGCCGGTCCGGACTCGGCCACGACCCCGGCGCGGTCCGAACCTCCAATCCCCGCTCGGCCAGCGATAGATCGGCATTCGGCGCGACAAAATCCGGCATGCCGGGCAGCCGCCGATTCTTCAGGCACAGCAGGGTTGTGATGACACCAGCAATGCCTGCCGCGCCTTCCAGGTGCCCGATGTTGGCCTTGACGCTTCCGACAACCAAGTCCCGCGTCCGGTTCGCCGTGGCGCCCAGAACCGACCCGAGTGATTCCGCTTCGATCGGATCCCCTACCCGCGTCCCGGATCCGTGCAGTTCCACGTACTGAACGTCGGCAGGCTCGATGCGGGCCGCGCAATAGGCCCTGCGCAGCACGTCGCGCTGCGCTTCGACACTCGGCGTCGTCACATCGGCACCGCCGCCGTGTCCCACAGCACTGCCACGCACCACACCGTAGATCTCATTGCCCTCCGCAAGCGCGCTCGACAGCGTCCGCAGCAGCACCACGCCCGCCCCTTCGCTACGCGCGAAGCCATTGGCACGGTCGTCGAACGTGAAGCACCTGCCGTCCGGCGAAAGTCCGCCCCATTCAGCCAAAACGGTGGAGTTCTGCGGGTTCAGGATCACGTTCACCCCGGCCGCGACGGCCAGCTCCGACTCGCCGGCGCGGATGCTCTGATACGCCAGGTGCAGTGCCACCAGCGACGAAGACTGCCCGGTGTCGACCACCAGGCTGGGACCGTCGACACCTAGGAAGTGCGACAGCCGGTTAGCGATCAGGCTGCGTTGGATTCCGGATGCCGTGCCAGCGGACACCGCGCCCGACGCGCCGCGGGTGAGTTCGGCGTAGTCGTCCCACATGGCACCGACGAAGACCCCGACTCGGTGCCCGCGGAAATCACCGGGGATCAGCCCTGCGTCCTCGAACGCCGCCCAGCCGAGTTCGAGCATGAGCCGCTGTTGCGGGTCCGCGGCTGCGGCATCCGACATCGCCGAGGAGAAGAACTCGGCGTCGAACATGTCGATGTCTTCCAGGAAGTTGGCGCGAAACTCCCTGTGCGCCTGCGCATCCGGCAACAGAAACCGACGGTGGCCGGGTAGTCCGGCTTCGACATGATCGCCCGCTACCAGCATCCTCCACAAATCCGTCACCGAATCGGCACCAGGAAATCTGCCTGCGATTCCGACTACCGCGACGGCATCCGGATCAGCCACGTGAACTCCCAATCTCCCCCGCAGCCTGCCCCTGAAACTTATGCGCCTCCGCTATCGAATTCGCGGTGACGACAACACCTTCGGATCAGCAACCCGACATCGGCGCAATCCACACCACAACGACGATCCCGAATCACCTCGCACACCAAGCGATCTCGCCGCGAAGGTTGTCGCCCTGCGCCGCCTTGCGACTCCTCCGTAGCCAACTTACACTTCGTCACCAACATAGAACATGTTCCATTTGGCTTCCAGTTCCATCGGCGGGTCGACTCGTCCGGGGCGATGCGATCGGCTACCGACGGACCGCAATCTACACATGTATTCACCGGTCGGACAATCTATTTCGGGACGCGACGGACTTGCCCGATCGGATCGCGCAGGGCATGCTCTGTGACGCGGGGCCGCAGTGGAACCGGTGTCTGAAGCAGGCCGATGTACCCCACGAAAGGAGCATCCGATCACCGCTATGCGAGATTCTGACGTCGGCGATCTGCTCGCCGAACTGACCGAGTACGTCAGTACCGAACTCCTCGGTCCCGGCGAAGCCGACGGCCTGACCAGCAGCACTCCGCTAGTGGAATGGGGCGTGCTCAACTCGATCAAGATGGCGCGGCTGGTGGCGCACATCCGAAATCACCTCGGCGTGCGCATTCCACCGGCCGAGGTGACCGCAGCGAACTTCCGCGATCTATCCAGCATCGCCGGGCTGGTCGGCGCGCTGCGCAGTCCATCCTGAAACGGCAGAGAGCGATTCCGTGATACCCGAGAACATCTTCGTCAAAGGCATCGGCACCTATCGGCCCGAGGTGGTCGGCGTCGACACGGCCATCGCGCAGGGTCTGTATTCCGCTGAGCAGGCGGAACAGACCGGCTTACTGGGCGCCACCGTCTCCACCGACCTCTCTGCGCCCGAAATGGCGCTGATGGCGAGCGGTCAGGCCCTCGAACGCGCGAGCACCTCCGCCGAACAGGTGGACATGCTCCTCTACGCCGACGCCTTCCGTGCCGGCCCCGAAGGCTGGCTCCCCCATGCCTATCTGCAAAAACGACTCGTCGGCGGCCGGGCCTTCGCGGCCGGGATCCGGCAGGGGTGTAATGGCGTGCTCGGCGCGCTCGAACTCGCGGCGGGATACCTGCAAGGCTCGGCCGACCATGCGGTCGCACTCATTGCGGCGGGCGACAACTTCACCTCCGCCGATGTGGACCGGTGGCAATGCGGTAGACCGCACATGCTGCTTGCCGATGGCGGTGCGGCGGTAGTGCTGGCCAAGGAGGGCTTCGCCCGGCTGGCCGCGATCGGCTCGCTGGCGCTACCCGAGTTCGAGGAAATGCACCGCGGCACCCAGCCGCTGCTGCCGGCGAGCAGGCAGCTCGACTTCACAGACCGGCTGATCGAATTCGAGGGCACCGAGAATGCCGAGGGCTTCTGGATGGGCTATCTCACCGCCGCACCGAAACTGATGGAGCAACTGCTCCAGGACGCCGGGATCGCGGCCGGTGACCTCACCCGGGTCTTCATGCAGCACGCTTCCCGTGACTTCGTCGAGAACGGGCTACTGAACCTGATCGAGGTCCCGCTGGACCGCTCGACGTGGGATTTCGGCAGGCGCATCGGCCATGCCGGCCCCAGCGACTACTTGATGTCCTTCGATCACGTCCTCACCACGGGCGAGGTAGGCCCTGGTGACTATGTGCTCGCCTTCGGCGTGGCACCCGGATTCAGTTTGGCCGGAGCCATTTTCCACATCGTGGACCGGCCCGGCTGGGTAGCTTGATGGAGTTCGGCTGGTCCGAGGATCAGCGGCACCGCTACGAACAGACACTGGCCGCAACCCTCGACGCATTCCCCGGCGGCAACAGTCCGGCCTTCGATCGCGAGAACTGGTGCACCGCAGGAAAACTCGGCCTACTCGGCGCGAGCCTGCCGGTCGAATACGGCGGACAGGACCTCGGCGCACTCGACACGGCGTTGGTGTTCGAGGCGTTCGGGCGCGGCTGCCTGGACACCGGCCTGGTGTTCGCCGCCGCGGCCCATCTGTTCGCCTGTGCGATGCCGATCGCCGAGTTCGGCTCTGCGACGCTGCGCGATCGGGTGCTGCGCGCACTGGCCTGCGGTGATCTCGTCGCGGGTAACGCGATGACCGAAGCGGATGCCGGCTCGGATGTGGCGGCCATGAGCACCTCCGCCGAACGGGTCGATGGCGGCTATCTGCTCAGCGGGACAAAGACATTCGTCAGCAACGGCCCCGTTGCCGATGTCTTCGTCACGTACGCGGTGACCGATCCGGCAGCCGGACCGTTCGCCACGACCGCATTCGTGGTCGATGCGACCGTGCCGGGGGTCGAGATCGGCACGCCGCTGGACAAACTCGGGATGGACGGCTGCGCCGCGTCCGCCGTCACCTTCGACCGCGCTCCAGTGCCCGACGACGCCGTGCTCGGCGCACCGGGTCAGGGCGCGATGGTCTTCCAGCACTCCATGAGCTGGGAACGGGCCTGCCTGTTCGCGCTCTACCTCGGCGTGCAGGACCGGCTGATCGAGCAAAGCGTCCGACACGTCCGGGCGCGCAAGCAATTCGGCAAGCGGCTCGCCGAATTCCAGTCGGTGTCCAATCGGATCGTCGACATGAAGCTGCGAGTCGAGAGTGCCCGGCTGCTGCTGTACCGGACCTGCTGGGCGCATGACGCGGGTGAGCCGACGGTGCTGTTCGCCGCCCTGTCCAAACTCGCCACCTCCGAGGCCGCGCTGGCCGGTGCCACCGATGCGATCCAACTATTCGGCTACCGCGGCTATCTGCGCGACCAGGGCATCGAGGCGGCGCTGCGAGATGCCGTCGGCGGCACCATCTTTTCCGGAACCTCCGACATCCAACGTCAGCTGATCGCTATCGAGATGGGGTTGTGACGGCCGTGCCTCTTGCCGAGTTGGTCATCGCCGCGGCCGCACGCACACCGGCGGCGCCCGCCGTGCACTGCGGCCCGGTCACGGTCAGCTACCGCGAGTTGGATGACATGGCCCGGGGCTACACCGCGGCGCTGGTCGAGCTAGGTGTCGCGCCGGGTGATCGCGTGCTGATCTGGGCAGAGAAGAGCGTCGAGGTCATCGCGGTGATGCAGGCCGCACTGCGTATCGGCGCCATCTATGTCCCACTCGCCCCGGCCAACCCGGCGGCCAGGGTCGAACTGATCGCAGACTCCTGCTCGGCGACACTGCTCGTCACCGATGCCGCGCGAGCCAGCCGAATCTCCTCGCCTCGCACGAGATCTGTCGAGTTTGCCGCGCTGCGCACGAACGCACCCGCCGCCGAGTGTCACCGGCCCGACCTCGACGATCCGGCGTACATCCTGTTCACCTCCGGTTCCACCGGGGCACCCAAGGGAGTGTGCCTCAGCCACCGCAACGCACTGGCCTTCGTCGAGTGGGCGGTCGCCGCGACCGGACTGGTCGCTGCGGACCGGCTGGCCAATCACGCGCCATTCAACTTCGATCTGTCGGTCTTCGATCTCTACGGCGCGTTCCGCACCGGCGCCGCCGTCGATCTGATCACCAGCGATCAGGCCTATGCGGCCGACGTATTGGTCGAGTTCCTGTGCGATCGCGCCATCACGGTCTGGTACTCGGTGCCCTCGGCGCTACAGCTGATGATGCGGTACGGCGCGCTGCTCCACCGTGCCGAACCACAGTTGTTGCGCACGTGCGTGTTCGCCGGTGAGCCTTTTCCGATCGCCGACCTGCTCTCGCTGCGCACCGCGTGGCCCAACGTCAGGATGTTCAACTGGTACGGCCCGACCGAGACCAATGTCTGCGCCTCATACGAGGTCACGGCACGCGATCTCACTCGCGAACGCGCGGTTCCCATCGGCGTCGCGGCCTCCCGCGCCCAGCTGACGCTGGATCCGGCGGATGAGGGCGAAATCGTGGTGGACGGCCCCACCGTGATGCTGGGCTACTGGGGCCTGCCCCCGCACCGCGGCCCCTACCGAACCGGCGATCTGGCGCGCAACAACGATGCCGGGCAGCTCGAATACATCGGTCGCCGCGACGCCATGGTCAAGGTGCGCGGGCACCGGCTGGAACTGGGCGACGTCGAGTCGGTATTGCTGGCGCATCCGGCGGTCGCCGCGGTGGCCGCCACGGTGCTCGGCACCGGCCTCGACGCCCGGCTGCACGCGGTGGTTGTCCCACATGACTCTGACGCCCCGCCGACACTGCTCGCACTCAAGGCACATTGCGCCGCCCAACTCCCGACCTACCTGCTCATCGACTCACTGTCCCTCGTCGACGAGCTGCCGAGAACGGCCAACGGAAAGCTCGATCGGACCGAACTCGCTGCCGCACAGGGGTTGCCGTAGCATTCGCCGAAATCGGGCGGATAGTGCGTCACGAACGTGGACGGCATCGCAAAGCCGCGGTGGCACCGAGCAGTGTCCTGGCTCGACGATCTCGACTTCGAACGTCCGGGTCGCCGATGCGTCCGACCGGCACGACGTCGGCGAAGCTGTTGACCAATGCCGCCTGCTGGTCCTCGGGCACGAGCCCGAGAAGCGCGGGGGGTCAACGTAGGTCCAGGGCTCAGGACGTTGACGCGGAAGTCGTGTTCCTTGGTGTTGCGTGTCCAGCTGCGCGCGAAGTTGCGTAGCGCTGCCTTCGTTGCCCCGTACACCTCGAGTCCGATGTGTCGGTCGTGTGGCACCGGGGCTCACCAGGGCACGACGCCCGTCTCGTCCTGGAACGTCCCGGTGGGTCCGTCCGGGCCGAGTGTCGCCATGCGAACGACGACGCGCGCACTGTCCTCGGGCGGTCGCCCGACTCCGAACGCCGCGGTCAAATCCGTTGCCGCGGTTCCCGGTTCGACGGCATTGAACTTGATGCCCGGCTGGGACTTGGCGTACTGCACCGTAAGCATGGTTGCGGCGGTCTTCGACGCCGAATAGAGCGCGAGAGGCAGATTGAATTCCGGACGCTCCGGATTGTTCACTGCCCAGAACGATCCGGCGCTGCTGGATACGGTCACAACGGCGGGATCGGCCGACTTACGAAGCAGCGGCAGGGCCGCCTCGATTACCCGTACGACGCCCGCCGCGTTCGTATCGAACGCGCGCAGAGCCGCCGGTCCGTCGAGTTCGGTGACCAGGATGCCTGCATTGTTCACCAGAACATCGAGATGACCCTCAGCCTGGTCGATCACCACGAGTGCGTCGCGCACCGACGTGTCATCGGTGACGTCGAGTTGCACGAAGCGCGCACCGAGGATCTCGGCTGCTCTCTCCCCTCGCGAGGCATCACGTGCGCCGATGTACACGACGTGGCCGAGGTCGAGAAGCTGCTTGGCGGTCTCGAATCCAATGCCCTTATTGGCGCCGGTGATCAGAGTGACAGTCATGAATATTCCTTTCAAAGTCTGCGATGGGGGTGTTCAGGCGGTGAGTTGGCGCTGCAAGGCGTCCGCGTCGTGCAGCGCCGACATGTGCAGGAACTTGCCGTCGCGGATCGTGTAGATGGCGAACTCGGTGAGTTCGATCGGCTTTCCAGTGGGTGCGACTCCGAGGGATACAGGGACTGCGGCGATCGCCGCTGACTTCGAAAGCTATGCGCGGCTCTTGGGCATCGGCCAGGGTCCCGTCGTACCCAGGGTGTCGCAGGACCCCCTCTGGCAGGACCACAGCGACTTATGTTGGTGGACATGAGTGAGTCGACGAATGCCCTCGGTGCGTATCTGCGCGCCCGGCGTGAACTGGTGACGCCGCAGCAGGCCGGTATTCCCGACGGCGGTGTGCGACGCACGCCGGGATTGCGGCGAGAAGAGGTTGCGATGCTTGCCGGCATCAGCGCCGACTACTACCTTCGCCTGGAACGAGGACGTGACCGCAACCCGTCGCTGCAGGTGCTCGAGGCGATCGCACGCGTCCTGCAACTCGACGACGAACACCTGGCCCACCTGATGACGCTGGTGGCGGAGGTTCCGCGCCGGCGCAAGCGTCGCGCACGCACGGCGACACCGCCACCCGGTGCGCTGAAACTCCTGCACTCGCTGGTACAGCCTGCATTCATCGAGGATCGGTACTTCGACATCGTCGCCTCGAACAATCTCGCACGGGCGCTCTCACCTGGCCTCAGGGTGGGAGGTAATCAGCTTCGAGGCATGTTCCTGGACCCCGCCGAGCAGGCTCTGTATCCGGAATGGGAATCGGTCACGGAATGCTTCATCGCGAATCTGCGCCAGGCCGTGGGCAGCGGCGTCGACGATCAACGGTTCATCGAGCTCACCGGGGAACTGTCTCTCGCGAGCCCGCGGTTCCGCCAGCTCTGGGCCCGGCACGAAGTTCGAGGGCAGCGCGGGGTGCCCATCCTGATCGAACACCCCCAGGTCGGAGAGATGACACTCAACCGTGAACGGCTGGCCATCAGCGGGACCGACGACCTGATGCTGGTCGTGTACCACCCGGACGCCGGATCCAGCAATGCCGACAAGCTGTCGATGCTGGCCTCCGTGGGGCTACCTGCAGCCCGGCCGGACCAGGCAGCAGATCCAGAGCGGACAGCAGGCCCAGCGCACACTGCGGCGAGGCACCTGTGACCACCATCGGAATAATCGGCGCAGGCGAAGTCGGAAGCCAGATCGCCCGCGCAGCCATCGCTCAGGGATACACCGTCGTCATCGCCAACTCGCGTGGACCGGAAATACTCGGGGACCTAGTCTCCGATCTCGGGCCGGCGGCCCGTGCCGCACGCGCTGCGGACGCCGCATCAGCGGCCGAGCCTGCTCCGATTCGCGCGCCCGACCGACGCGCCCGACCGGATGGCGTTGGCCGTCTCCAGCGACTATCCCGAAGCCGTCGAGCTCGTCACCAGGCTGTACGACGAGTTCGGATTCGACACCGTCGACAACAGCCCACTACGCGAATCATGGCGCTCCACACCCGGAACAGCAATGTGGAACTTCCATGACACAGGCCAGAACCGTGACGAGCTCACCTATAACCTCGCCCGAGCGCACCGTGTGAGCCCTGCATGACGCAAGTTCACCGCCGCGTGCGAGTCCTGGCCATGGCGCACACCTCCCCCGATATCGTTGCGCCCGAGCCCGGCCCGGCGACCTCGTCCGAGATATCGGATTCACCGGGCGCACTGGGCTTTCCGGCTGCAGCGGTGGGCGCAGAGTGCCGATTGTCGGCAAGGCGTGCGAGCGGCTCGGCTGGTTGAGTCGAATGGGTCAGGATGGCCAGTGCTGATGCCGACGGGGAATCGGGTGGGGCTGTGCAGGTGACGAGGGTCTGGTCGGGGTGTTCGACCGAGCTCAGTGTTTGTTGGGTGATGGTGAGGTCCCCGATCAGCGGGTGGTGCAGCTGGTAGTGGGCGGTCGCGCATGCCTGGACCCTCTGGTCGTTCCAGAGGGTGCCGAATTCCGGGCTGGCCATGGTGAGGCTGCCGATGAGCGACGCCAGTGCTGGGTCGTCGGGGTGGGCGCCTGCGATAAGCCGCAGGTTGCCGACGACTGCGCGGGCCTTGCGCGGCCAATCGGCATAGAGGGCGCGGGTGTCGGGGTCGAGGAACACCATCCGGGTCATGTTCGGTCTGCGACCGGGGACCGCCGGGCAGCCGGGGTCGAGATTCGGGGCGAGCAGGGCGTGGCCGAGAGAATTCCAGGCGAGCACATCGCTGCGGCGACCGAGCACGAGCGAAGGCACCGATGGCATGGCGTTGAGCAGCTCGAGCAGAGCTGGGTCAGCGTGCTCGATGGGTGCCGGGCGCGTGTGGCGGCGGCGGCCTGCGGACTCGGCCAGTGCGTGCAGGTGTCGTCGTTCGGTGGCGGTCAACGCGAGTGCGGCGGCGATAGCGTCGAGGACCTCCGGGGAGGCGTTGCGGGATTGACCCTGTTCGAGCCGGGCGTAGTAGGACGGGCTGACCCCTGCCAGGAGGGTCAACTCCTCGCGGCGCAGTCCCGGAACACGGCGACGTTCGCCGTAGGGCGTGAGCCCCACCTGCTCGGGTCGCACCCTGGCCCGGCACGCCTTGAGGAACGCCCCGAGCTGTCCGGACTGGTCTTCGCGGTCGCTCATCACGTCATTGTCGCTGCCGGATGCAGAGTTGTCCTGACCCTGACGGGGTGTGGACACCGTTGACGCACCCGCGCCAGCGGCACCTTCGCAGGGTGTGGTTACCGACGTCGGGCACTTGAAAACTCAGTGGCACGGCCCACGAGCCGTCCGGCGCCCGGTCACGGCGTCGGGAACACGTAGCGAAGGAACCTGATGAATGAGATTGTGCTCGGTGATGTCACCGTGTCGCGGGTCGAGGAAATGCACGGGCCAGTAGGCATGACGCCCGACCAGTTCTTCCCCGGCTCACCCGACCAGCATTGGGACGAGCAGCGGCAGATGCTGGTTCCGGATCACCTCGACCCGGTCGACAACATCGTTCAGGTCGCGATGCAGACCTGGGCGCTGCGCAGCGAAGGCCGGATCATCTTGGTGGACACCGGCATCGGCAACGGCAAGACCCGCCCGGCGGTCGAAGCCTGGGACCACCTCGACCTGGGGTATTTGGCCAATCTCGCCGCGGCAGGCATCGCGCCCGAGGACGTGAACCTGGTGATCAACACCCACCTGCATGTCGATCACGTCGGCTGGAACACCCGCCTCGTGGACGGGCAGTGGGTGCCGACATTCCCCAACGCCACCTACCTGATGCCGCGTGCGGACTACGAGCACTGGAATCCGGCCAACAACCCGAACATCACGGGCGGTGTCAACGAGAACGTGTTCGAGGACAGCGTCGCACCGGTCCACGCCGCAGGCCAGGTGCAGCTCTGGGAGACCGAATACGTCGTGGACGCGAATCTCACGTTACGAGCGGCACCGGGGCATACTCCCGGTTCGAGCGTGCTGGTGTTGACGTCGGGCAGCGACAAAGCACTGTTCGCGGGAGACCTGGTGCACACGCCCCTGCAGATCGCTCACCCCGAACACAACAGCTGCTTCTGCGAGGACCCCGCCGCCGCGAGGGCGACCCGACTTCGGCTGCTGGGTTGGGCGGCCGACCACACCGCGTTGGTGTTGCCCGCACACTTCAGCGGACACAGCGCCCTCGAAATCGTCCGCGACGCCAGCACGTTCGCGATCAAGAACTGGGCTCCGCTGCCCGCCTACTGACCGAAGTGGCGCCGCCCCGCACCCGCGCGGGGCGGCGCTGCACCCCCTCGTACTACCCAGATCAAGGCGCTCTCACGGCACGTCCGAACAGGCCTGCAGCCTCGGGTGCGGCGATCGCGGCGGCGGTGAGCATCGCGGTGTTCGGGGCCGGTAGCCGAGCCATGGCCGACAGTCACTCGGCGGCGGGCAAACGCACCTACGCCTACGCGTTCGGCTGGCGCTCGCCCGCACTTGCCAGGCAACTCGGCGCCACCCACATCGTCGAGCTGCCCTTCGTCTTCGACAACCTGCTGCCCACCTTCCAGGGCGCGGACGGGCTACTCGGCACGCCTGCTCCTGCCGCGCTGGCCGCCCGAGTGCATCGCGCCTGGGTCGACAAAACACCCACTGATGTTCTACGAAATTCGGCGATACCAGGTACAGCCGGGCCGCCGTGACGAGGGGTTCGATACTTGGCCGAAGTGATCATCCCATTCGACACGGCATGCGCCGCCTGCTGGCCGCCGAGCCGGGGCAGAGCTGGCAGCACGATGGGAGGCGGCCAGTCTGAACCAGCCCGGCCGGGCCGTCGCCGATCCGGCCGGCGGCGATGCCAATTGGCGCAGCCGACTCACCCGGGCTGCCGGGATCGCCTTCGCCATGTGGCTGATCCAGCCAACCGAGGAGGCCCCGCGGGCGACCAGCCCTCCGCAGTACATCGGGCCTGGCCGTTGTTGCCGGACATGGGTGTCCTGCTGGCCTGGGTCCCGCAGACCTTGCAGGACGCGAGGGTCCGCGGGCGCGGGGAACGAGCGGGATGGAACTGGAGCGGGCTCAGGGGGTGATGGTGGCCGGGACGTCGAAGTAGTGACCTTGGCCGAGGTCGTCGATGAGGCCGGGCTGGACGGGTTTCCAGCCGAGGAGGTCCCGGGTCAGCGTGCTCGAGGACGGGTTGTCGGCCGTGGCGTGGGCGCTGAGGAAGCCGAAGTGGTCGTCGGCCTGCGTCGCCGGGATGCTGACCACGGGCACGTTCAGCCCGCGGCCGATGGCCTCGGCAATCTCTCGGAAGGGGATCCCCTGGTCATCGACGGCGTGCAGCCGTGATCCCGCTGGCGCCGATTCCAGCGCCAGCCGGTACAGGCGGGCCGCGTCGAGGGTGTGCACGGCGGGCCAGCGGTTGGCCCCGTCGCCGACGTAGGCGGCGACGCCCTTGGACCGGGTGATGGAGATCAAGGTCGGGATGAAGCCGTTGTGGTCGAGCGTGCTGTGCACGGTCGGAGCAAGCCGGACGACAGACGAGCGGATGCCGCGCTGCGCGAGTGCGACCACCGCGTTCTCGGCATCGATCCGTGGCCCCGCGGCGATCACGTCCGCTTCGGTGGCGGCGTCTCCCAGCCCCGCGAAGGCGAGCAGCATGGTTCCCGACGTGGTCACCAGAGGCTTGCCGGTGCCGGCGAGCGCGTCCCCGAGCGTGTCGATGGCGCGCAGATCCGCTGTCACCGCGCTGTCGAAGTCGCCGGCGAACATGGCGTCGTGCTTGAAGGCCAGGTGGATGACGCCGTCGACCGCGGCGGCGGCCGCGGCGAGGCCGTCGAGATCGTCGAGGTCGCCTCGGTGCACCTGGGCACCGGCAGCCGTCAAGGCGGCGGCGGACTTGTCCGAGCGGGCGAGGCCGACGACTTGGTGTCCCGCTTCGAGGAGTTCGGGGACGACGGCGGAGCCGACGTGTCCGGAGGCTCCGGTGACGAATACGCGCACGGTGCGCCCTTTCTGCTGCGGCAACCCCACCCGAGGCGGGGCACCTGATGTCAGTTCGTGACATCACCGTAGCATTGATGTCAGACCCTGTCATCACTTTGATGTCAGATTCTGTCATCGGTGAAGCCGGATGAGTGCGACGCCAACCCAGGTGCCCGACACAAGCCCGCCGCGGTGCGTGCCCGCGGACGACACGCTTCTACCGAGCACGCGGTTTCGATCGCACCCAGCCGAAGGTCAGTTCCACCGCGCGCCTCCACTTCTCGTACTCGTCCTCGCGATGCGTGGGGTCCATTCGCGGAAGCCATTGGGCGGCAAGGCGCCAATTGTTGCGCAGTCCCTCCAGATCCGGCCAGTAACCGACAGCGAGGCCGGCGGCATACGCCGCACCCAGCGAGACGGTCTCGGCGACCAACGGACGCATGACGGGTACATCGAGTACGTCGGCCACGATCTGCATGAGCAGGTTGTTCGACGTCATGCCGCCGTCCACGCGCAGGGCGGCGGCCTGCAGGCCGGAGTCGGCGTTCATCGCCTCGACCACGTCGCGGGTCTGCCACGCGGTGGCCTCCAGCACGGCGCGGGCGATGTGCCCCTTGGTGATGTAGGAGGTCAGTCCGGCAATCAGGCCGCGGGCGTCGCTGCGCCAATGCGGCGCATACAGCCCGGAGAACGCGGGCACCACATAGCAGCCGCCGTTGTCTTCGACGGTGCGCGCGAGCGTTTCGATCTCCGGCGCGCTGGTGACCAGGCCGATGTTGTCCCGCACCCACTGCACGAGCGAGCCGGTGACCGCGATCGGTCCCTCCAACGCGTACACCGGCTCGGGGCCGATCTGGTAGCCGATCGTGGTGAGCAGGCCGTGCTCGGACCGCACCAGATCGCGTCCGGTGTTCATCATGAGGAACCCGCCGGTGCCGTAAGTGCACTTGGTTTCCCCACGCGCGAAACAGGTTTGGCCGAACAGCGCGGCGTGCTGGTCGCCCAGCGCGGCGGCGATCGGGATGCCCGGCACCACCCGGCGGGTTACGCCGTAGGACGCGATGGAGCGCTGGATGTGCGGCAGCATCGCCGCGGGAATGCCGAAGAACGCCAGCAGTTCGTCGTCCCAGGTGAGGGTGCTGAGGTTCATCAGCAAGGTGCGGCTGGCGTTGGTGACATCGGTGAGGTGCAGCCCGCCGTCGACCCCGCCGGTGAGATTCCAGATCAGCCAGGTCTCCATGGTGCCGAACAGCACCTCGCCGCGCTCGGCGCGCTCGCGCAGACCCGGGACGGCGTCCAGCATCCACCGCAGCCGCGGCGCCGCGAAGTAAGTGGCCAGCGGCACGCCGCACAGCTCGCGGATCCGGTCCGCACCCGGACGTTCGCGCAGCTCGCCGACCAACTCCTCGGTGCGCACGTCCTGCCAGACGATGGCGCGCCCGATCGGCATCCCGGTGCGGCGGTCCCACACCACGGTGGTCTCGCGCTGATTGGCGATGCCGAGCGCGACGATCTGGTTGGCGGCCACGCCGGAATCCCGCATCGCCTGCGGCACGATCCGCTCGACGTTGCGCCAGATCTCCAGCGCGTCCTGCTCGGCCCATCCCGGGCGCGAATAGTGCTGCTGGTGCGGGCGCTGCGCGACGCCGATCAAGCGGGCGCGCTGGTCGAACAGGATGCAGCGGGTCGAGGTGGTGCCCTGATCGATGGACAGCACGTAACGTTGCGTCATCGGCGGCCGCCTCCAGTCGAAGTCCGCCAGTCAAAGGCCTGCCGGAACTCAGTGCGGCGCACCGAGATCCCTCGAGACCGCCCGTGCGGCGTCGAGGACGTAACCGACCAGCGCCGGCCGGTGCCGCAACTGTGCGTCGCACAGTCGATCCACCCGGCCGGTGATGCCGATGGCGCCGACCACGAGACCGCCGGGCGCCCGGATCGGCGCGGCGATACCCGCCTCGCCCGACCGGAATTCTTCGGTGTCGCCTGCCCATCCGGCCTGCCGCACCACGGCCAGCGCCCTGGCCAGCGCGGCTCGGTCGACGAGAGTGCGGTGTGTGAGCGGAGCCAGTTCGCTTCCGCGTACCGTGGCGGCCAGGTCGGTGTCGTAGGCCAGCAGGACCTTGCCCAGAGCAGTGGCGTGCGGGGGCAGGAGTTCGCCGAGCTCGAGCGCCTGCTCGGTGTGGTCCGGCCGGAACACGTGGTGGACCACCACCACCGCGCCGCCGACCGGGGCGCCGATCCGCACCGACTCTCCGGTGCGCGCCGCAAGGGCGTCGGCCCAGTTGATCGCCCGGGAGCGCAGCTCGTTTGCGTCGAGATAGCTGGTGCCCAGATGCAGCAGCGCGGCGCCGAGCTGGTATTTGCCGGTTGCCGGGTCCTGCTCAACGAAACCGACGCCCTGCAACGTGCGCAGAATGCCGTGCGCGGTCGGCTTGGCGAGATCGAGCGCACCCGCGATGTCGCCGATGCCGAGACGACCGGATCCACGGGCCAGCAGCCGCAGTACGGCCGCCGCTCGCTCGATTGATTGGATCGGACCTGGCATGTCGGGAAACCTCTCCGGCGAGTGGTGATTCGACAATGTCGAACCTTCGGTAATACCTGGGCTACATCATTGAAACCCAGTGTGAGCTGCGCCATACATCCTCCTAGCGTGTCGGACGGTAGTGGCGCCGCGGTCTGGCAACCAGCCGAGCCATTCGGCATTGTCGAATACGAGCTATGTCCGACTCGGAAATCCCCCCGTAATTTCCGTTCACGCACGGTCGCGCCCGCGACCTGCGGGGCGAAACGGAGGCTCAACGATGAACTTCGGCTCAATCTTCCTCAGCGAAGCACTCGGTACAGGAGTACTGCTGCTGCTCGGGGTCGGTGTGGTCGCGAACGTACTGCTGGCCAAGTCCAAAGGACAGGACGGCGGCTGGCTACTGATCAACTTTGGATGGGGGTTCGCGGTGCTGGCCGGCGTTTATGTCGCCTACAAGACCGGCGGCCACCTCAATCCTGCGGTCACCATCGGCATCTTGTTCAGCGGTGCCGACGAGTACGCCTCCGGTATCGCCATCTCGGGCGCCACGACGCTCGCCTATCTGAGCGGTCAGCTGGCCGGCGCGTTCCTCGGCGCGACCGTTGCCTACCTGGCCTACAAGCGCCACTTCGACGAGGAGACCGACGAGGAGAAGAAGCTCGCGGTGTTCGCCACCGGCCCCGCAATCCGCGCCTTCCGCTGGAACTTCGCCACCGAGGTGATCGGCACGTTCACCCTGGTCCTGGTGATCCTCGCGTTCGGACACACCCCCAGTGGACTCGGCCCGGTCGCGGCGGCGTTCCTCGTCGTCGGCATCGGCGCGTCGCTCGGCGGCCCGACCGGATACGCCATCAACCCGGCTCGCGACCTCGGTCCGCGCATCGCGCACGCACTCCTGCCGGTCAGCCAGCCCGTGCCGGCCGATGAGGCCCGGGTTCCGGTGGGTGTCGGCGCCCGCTCGTCGGTCGAGTCGCCCGACGTCAGCGCCGAACCGAGCCGCAAGAACTCCGACTGGGGTTATGCCTGGGTGCCGGTGCTCGGCCCGCTGGTCGGCGGCGCGCTCGCCGGTCTCGCTGCCCAGTTCCTGTTCTGAATCCATTTCCGACAGCAGTTTCTCGAAAGGACCGCGATGACCAAGTTCGTCGGCGCCATCGACCAAGGCACCACGAGCACCCGCTTCATGGTGTTCGACCACAGCGGCAACGAGGTTGCCCGCCACCAGCTCGAGCACGAGCAGATCCTGCCGCGCCCGGGGTGGGTGGAGCACAACCCGACCGAGATCTGGGAGCGCACCCGCGCGGTCATCCAGAGCACCCTCACCAAGGCCGATCTGGTGGCGAGCGATCTGGCCGCGGTCGGCGTCACCAACCAGCGCGAGACCACGGTGGTGTGGAACCGCAAGACCGGGCGGCCGTACTGCAACGCCATCGTGTGGCAGGACACCCGCACCGATCGCATCGCCTCCGACCTGGAGAAGGCCGGGCACGGTGACACCATCCGGCGCAAGTCGGGCCTGCCGCCGGCCACGTACTTCTCCGGCGGGAAGCTGCGCTGGATCCTGGACAACGTTCCGGGTGTGGCCGAGGACGCCGAGCGTGGCGACGCGCTCTTCGGCACCACCGACACCTGGTTGCTGTGGCAGCTCACCGGCGGCGTGGACGGCGGGGTACACGTCACCGATCCGACCAATGCCAGCCGCACCATGCTGATGAGTTTGGAGACGCTGGACTGGGACGACGAGCTGCTGTCGATCTTCGGCATCCCGCGCGCGATGCTGCCCGCCATCGCGCCCTCGTCCAACCCGGAGCTGTTCGGGACCACCCGCGCCGACGGTCCGTTCGGCGGTGCGGTGCCGCTGTCGGGTGTGCTCGGCGACCAGCAGGCGGCCACGGTGGGGCAGGTCTGCTTCCGTCCCGGCGAAGCCAAGAACACCTACGGCACCGGCAACTTCCTGCTGCTGAACACCGGAACCGAGATCGTGCGGTCGCAGCACGGACTGCTCACCACGGTCGCCTACCAGCTCGGCTCGGACAAGCCGGTGTACGCGTTGGAGGGTTCGATCGCGGTGACCGGCTCGGCGGTGCAGTGGCTGCGCGATCAGCTGGGCGTCATCTCCGGTGCGGCGCAGAGCGAATCGCTGGCCCGGCAGGCCGAGGACAACGGCGGGGTGTACTTCGTCCCGGCGTTCTCGGGACTGTTCGCGCCGTACTGGCGCTCGGACGCGCGCGGAGCCATCGTCGGCCTGTCGCGCTACAGCACCAACGCCCACCTGGCGCGGGCAACGCTGGAATCGATCTGCTACCAGTCCCGCGACGTCGTCGAGGCCATGCAGGCCGACTCCGGGGTGAAGCTCGACGTGCTGCGTGTGGACGGCGGCGTCACCGCCAACGAGCTGTGCATGCAGTTGCAGGCCGACTTCCTCGGTGTGCCGGTGTCGCGGCCGGTAGTCGCCGAGACCACCGCGCTGGGCGCCGCTTACGCGGCGGGGCTCGCCGTCGGCTTCTGGAACGACACCGACGAGCTCGAACAGAACTGGAACGAGGCCAAGCGCTGGACTCCCACCTGGTCGGAAGAGCAGCGCGAGCGCGGCTACGCGCGCTGGAAGAAGGCCGTCTCCCGCACTCTCGATTGGATCGACGTCGACGAATGAGGGGCGACGTCAGCCTACCCGAATAACACCGAAACAAGGAGAGATACCGCTGTGTCCGCACGATTGGACTCCGAGTACCGCGCCCGCGCGGTGAACTCAATCGGCGACACCGAGATCGATGTGCTCGTCATCGGCGGCGTGGTCGGCGCGGGCGCCGCCCTCGACGCCGCCGTGGGTCGACAGCAGGTAGTGGGAATATCCGTGCTGCGGAGATTTCGGCGTTGGTGAGAAACGACGACCACGCAGGGAGGTTGTTGCGGTCGGCTCGTGCGTAGAGGCCTTCGGAGAGGCTCTTTGTTCTCGGCTTGCGGCGCCAGTGCCTTGCGCATCGGCGGCGAGTCGAAGAACCCGGGCCCAGGCAGCCGCCTGAACCCTTCGGCTGATGCGCAGTACGCGCAGAGGCCACCCCCATGACCAGATGACAGCGATCCGCCGCACGAACGACACTGGTCTCCGCTCTTCTCACCGACCATGACGCTCCCACCCACCGAGACCGAGCCGGGCCTTCACCTGGTCCCACGGCCGCGCGTGCCGACCCTCGCTTCGGTGGGAAATTGCTGCGGATTGCGCAGGACCTGGCGCGTGCGGTCGTGCAGGCGTCGCAGCGAGGGCTCGCGATGATGGTGGTGGTGCGCGGCAGAGACGACGGCGGCGAGCTGGTGTGCGCAACGGGTGGAGCTGACCGTGTCGGTAAGCAGGCTCAGCGCCTCGTCGCCGTGGTGCAGGGCCAGTTCGAGATTGGGCTGTCGGGGGTGTAACCAAGCCGCGGTGAGCAGTGTGTGGCGCAACGCGGTCTCGCGTTGGTCGGTTTCGGGGCTAAGGGCAAGGGCTTGGGTCAGGTGATGGCGGGCTGGGTCGGTTTCGCCGAGGCGGAGGTGACAGAAGCCGGCCTGGGCGTGGGCTTGGGCGGGGTTGATCCAGTAACTCCAATCTGGCGAAACGCCGTTGTTGTCGAGGGCGTTGAACGCTGCGTCGAGGGCGGCGTGGCAGCGACGGCGGTCACGCGCGGTGGCGTAGGCCTCGGCGGTACGCAGGTGCAGGATCGCCGTGACGCGGGGGCTGGCGCCGCGGTATCCAGTAAGCGCGGTCTCCGCGAGCGTGACGGCTGTTGATCGGTGCGGGGCAACGTCTTTGGCTAGGCACGACATGAAACCCACGATGTTGGCGCCGAGCGCGCGGTCACCGCTGGCATCGGCGGCGTGCAGTGCCGCGATCCAACACCGTTGGGCCATCCCGTGATCGCCGCTCTCGAACGCAGTCCATCCGCGCAGTCGTGCCAGCTCAGCGGCGCTGGCGTAGAGCCGCTTCCCCGTGCTGTCGTCGTAGCTGCCGGCAGTCAGCAGCTCGATTACGGTACGCAGGTGGGCGTATAGCTGACTGGTGAGCGCGGCAGCACTGCCGCCATGGGAGTCGTCAACGCGGCGCAGGCCCGCGGTGATCGAGTCGATGACCTCCACCGCGCCAGCGTGCACGCGGAGGCTTCCGTGCCGGGTGAGGTCGCCGCCGGGCCGCTCCAGCAGCCACTGGTGGGCAGCGGCGGTGAGGTACCCACCCGCGAGGGTCAGGAATCCGCGACGGTCCATGACATCAGATTCGGCGAGAGCTTGCACCGCGCGCAAGACCGTTGGCGCGGTCCATGGTTCGTCCAGCTGTTCGACCGAATCGCCGACGATGCCACGAACTGCACCTTCCCTCGGTGCCACGCTACAGAGGTGGCCTTGCCAGTCGACGGTCTCGAGCAGTAGTGCGAACCGTTGTCGAATATCGGGGTCCGTGCTGTGCAGCGCAGTGTCGAGCAGGTCTCGGTTGTCTTTGTTGATTCTGCGTGTGGGATTCGCTCTCCAGCGAGCCACGGTCGTGGTCGCGACGCCGAGGTCTTCTCCGAATCGCTGGTTGGACTGGCCCATTGCTTGCCGGGGGAATTCGGCGTCCTGCGCGGTCCAGGGGCGTCCGATGATCACCGCTGCCTCTCAGATGCGTTGGGCGGTGGCCGATGACAGCCAGACAGTACGCCACCGGTATGCGATCGGTAGCGAATTGCGCGGGCATGCACCAGGTTTCATGGCGTCCGCTTCGGACATGGCAGCGGAAAATGCGACCCGGTCAACTACGCCGAGTCCGTTTACCGCCAGCACCCCACACCCGCGGACGGCATCGTGGGCAGCATGCATCGAGTGGTTGATCTCAAGGTTCTCTACTTCGGTACGCCCGTGGTATTGATCGGCACGCGAAACCCGGACGGGACGCCGAATCTGGCGCCGATGTCCTCGGCGTGGTGGCTAGGCGATCAATGCATGCTCGGGATGAATGCGGCGTCACAGACGACGCAGAACCTGCTCCGCGAGCGCGAGTGCGTGCTGAATCTGCCGTCCTCGGACTTCGTGGCGGCAGTGGATCGGCTGGCGCTGCTGACCGGTTCGCCGGTCATGACCCCGCACAAGATCGAGAAGGGATACCGGTACGAGCCGGACAAGTTCGCCGCTGCCGGCCTCACCCCTCTCCCGGGAGATGTCGTCGCGGCACCCCGTGTGGCCGAGTGCCCGATTCAGCTGGAATGTGAGCTGCTATCCGCCGAGCCGTTCGGCATCGATACCCAAGCGACCGCGCACACCGTGCGGATCATGCGCGCTCATGTGGCCGACGATCTGGTCATTCCCGGCACCCAGTACGTCGACCCGGTGGGATGGGATCCATTGATCATGAAGTTCTGCGAGTTCTTCGGCGACAGTACACAGTTGCACCCGTCCCGGCTGGCCGGAGCGTGGCGGATGCCGCATCCGGCGACCAGGCCGCTGAGCTGACCCGTCGAACGGGAGTGCCGGAACAAATCCGGCACTCCCAAGGTCGATCTGCGAATTTTCAACGGTAGGAGCATCATTGGTGGGCCGACTGTGGAGTGGCGGCGCCGACATCCGCTGCCGACTCAGAGTGCAGTAGCCAGCCATGCGCGCGGTGAGCATCCCAGCCTTTGTGTGAATGCCCGCGAGAACGCGGGAGGGTTGGCGTAGCCGAGTTCCGTGGCGGTGCGAGCAATTGAGGCACCGGCGCGAAGCCGATCCTGGGCGACCGTGATCCTCCATCCGGTCAGGTACTCGGCGGGTGGCTGGCCAACCATCTCTTTGAACCGGGCGGCGAAGGAACTGCGGGACATGCGTGCTTCTTGCGCCATTGCGGCGAGCGTCCAGGGTCGCCCAGGTGACTCGTGGATGGCGACGAGTGTACGGGCGAGGCGTTCATCGGTGAGCCCTGTCAGCAGGCCAGTGGGCAGGGCAAGCTCGTCGGCGTGGTCGAGAATCCAGCGGAAGAGCTGGATGAGGACGACTTCGAAGAGCCGATCGGCCAGCACTCGTTGGCCGCATCGCAGATTGTCGATCTCAGCGAACAGCAGATCGAGTGCTGGTTCGAGGGTGCTGACGGCGTCCAGTGGGAGCACGATCACGGGAGGGAGCGTGCGTACGAGGGGATGGGTCGGGCCGCCGTCGAAGTCGAGTGTTGCGCAGGCGAAGTCGGAGTCCTCGGTGGGTGCGTTGTGGAAGGCGTGTTCCAGCGGGCGTGGGTAGAACAGCAGGCTCGGCTTGTCGATCTGTCGCTTTTCCAGCCGACCGCTGACGCCTCGGTGTGTCACTTCCATCTCACCGTGTCGGAGCACGTGGAGGAAGCCTCGTCCCGGTTGTGCGTCGAAGGTCGTCACGCCACACAACGGTCCGGTATGGAACAGGCGGGTCCGCACCCGGAACCGTTCGAGCAGAGGCGAGAGCCGGTCGAGGGAGGACACGGATGAAGCATGCCGGACGATACGGTACGAATTCAAGATGATATGCATTAATTCGTCCAAGTGATCCTGACAGTCTGAGGATGCGTCGCCCGCCGGGAACCTGCGGGAGTCGTCATTGGAAGCACGACTGAAGGAATGCCCATGTCTCTTGTCCCCCTTGCCGAGCGTGAGTCCGCGACCGGAACCGTCGAGGACCAGCTCGATGAAATCCATGCCGCGTTCGGCACCGTGCCCGCGATGTTCCGAGCCGTCGCGAACTCGCCTGCCGCTCTGACGAGCATGTGGGCTTCGTTCCGCGCCTTCGGCGGCGGCGCTCTCGGGCCTGCGCTCGGCGAGCAGATCGCCGTGGCCGTCGCCAACCGCAACTCGTGCGAATATTGCCTGGCCGCGCACACCGCTCTCGGACGCAAAGCCGGGGTGAGCCGTGAGGCGCTGCAGGCCGCGCAGACCGGCCACTCCGATGACCCTCGCACGGCCGCACTCCTAGGCTTCGCGCTGAAACTGGTGGACAGGCGCGGCCAGGTCACGGCAGAGGAAGTGCAGGCGCTGCGTGATCAGGGCTGGAGCGATGAGCACATCGTCGAGGTGATCGGGCAGGTCGCGCTCAACCTGTTCACCAACTACATCAACATCGCTCTCGCAGTCCCGGTCGACTTCCCCACGGTCGGCCTGCGGCGGGCCGACTGATGTTCCACTTGGCGCCGACGTCGACCGGAAGTGCCCATCCCGCCGACGTCATGGCGCGATGACAGCCCTGATCAGTGCGGCGATCAGCTCGACGTGCCAAGGAGAGGCGCCGGCCTCGTAGATCGTTCCGCGGCGGGCGCGCATCCACTCGGACGTGCGCCCGCCGCCTCGGGAGTCGTAACCGGCCCGACCGCGCCAGCGGTCCGGGAGTCCCAACCGCCAGGAATCCCACATGATCTGAACCGCCGTCGCCACCCGCCGCGTTCCGTTCGAGGACCTCGGCATCCTCCGGCCGCCGTTCACCGACAAGGGGTTCGCGGGCGAAGATGAGAAGGGTGAACTGCCCAGTCGATAGTTGTGCGATGGCCAGGAACAATGTTGATCATGAACGCCGACCAGCCTCGCGCTGCCATGTCTGACACGACCGGTGAAGATGGTGTGCTGCAGGCTTTCCGCGCGGAGAGCTCTCGATTGTGCGAGGTGCTCGGGGAGCTGACCGAGGCGCAATTCGCCCTGGCGACTCCGTGCCCGCCATGGAATGTCGCCGAATTGGCGGTGCACATCACCTCCGCTGTTGCCCGTGTCCCCGCAGGGCTCGCCGCGTCCGCGCCACCTCGAGCGGATATCGCCGCCGCCGACTACTACCGGTCGGCGATCTTCGACGGTGCCGCCAATGCCGAGCGGGTGCGCATGGCCCAACGCGACGCCGCCGCTTATCCGAACCCGGCCGCGATCACCGCGGCATTCGACGACACTTGGCGACGAACCGACACGGCGATATCGGGGCAACCCGCCGATCGCCTGATCACCACCCGATGGGGCGACGGGATGCTGTTGAGCGAGTTCATGATCACCCGCGTTGTCGAACTGGTTCTGCACGGCCTCGACATGGCCATCGCACTCGGCGAGTCGGCATGGACTACACGCGAAGCCGCCGCGGTCGTGGGCGATTTCTTGCAGATCGAGCCCGCCGCTACCCATCTGGGTTGGGACCGCCGGACTGCGTTGGCCAAAGCCAGCGGCCGCGCCGCGCTGTCCACCAGAGAGTCAGCCGAACTCGCGCGCCTGAACATCACCTGGCAACGGTTCGGCTAGTTGTATGAGGTTGTGACGGGATCATTCGTTCAGCCACCGCTGGCGGTTTCGTCGTGTGCGAAGTGGTCGAGACCCCTTCTGAGCCAGCCTGGGATCTCGAGTCGTGGGATCGACAGCGTGAACGGACGCTCCGAAGTCCGCTCCGTAGTGAACACCTGGCCTGATGCTGCAGCGGCCGCGCATGAATAGGCCTGCACGGGAGCAGAACCAGCCGCCGGTGCGGTCGTCGTCTGCGCTGATTCTTCTCGCTCCAGCTATTGGCGCGATTGTGATGACAGACCCGCAAGCGCGAACCTTAGGCACCTGGATCGGTGCTCTCTTCATGGTTGTTGTGGTTGCTATCCCGGGGTCGCTGGTCGTGGGCGCGGTCATTGCGCGTGATCTGCGCAACGCCAAGATCAGACGCGGTCGTCCCAGAGCACACACCGTGTGGCAAGCCGGGTTCTACTGCCACCGCTGTGGCGTCGCGTACTGGCCCCATTCTCCCGCTCCGAATGTTCCGGCGAGGCAGCCCTTTACGCCCTCGCAGTTTCGCTGGTTCGTATGGAACGCCGGTGGCTACAACAATGTGTAACTCCGAGATTCTCGGGCCCAGGCGCCAGAGACTCCCCTAGTCGAGCAAGCCGAGTGGCGGACGTGCAGTATTCGAAGTTGCGATATTCACCTGGCACGGGCTCTCTTGTGCCGCAGTAACTTCACTCGCCGTGCTCACCGGCCGGTTCGGCAAGTTCGCGGCCACGAATCGCGTTGGCTGAGTCTGATCTTGAACTGCTATCCTGCTGTCAGCGTCGCGTGTCGGTGGCGGACTGCGTCAGGCATGGAGGCGTCGGAATGAAAGGTGGCCGTGGCCATCTCATCGAACGTGGACTCGATTGCTCCACGCGTATCGATCTACCCCGCTGACAAGGCGTTCGTCGGCCCGAGGCCGTCGGTATTGATCTTTCCCGGCGGCGGATTTCGGGAATTGACCGAGCACGAAGGCGAAGGCTACGCCCGATGGTTGTCGAGCATCGGCTGTCATGCTTTCGTGCTCGAGTACCGCCTACTGCCGCACCGCTTTCCCGCACCGCTGGAGGATGCCCGGGCGGGCCTCGAATATGTTCGCCACGGCGACCATGGTCTGTCGGTCGACGTCAACCGGGTCGGTGTCGCAGGTTCCAGCGCAGGCGGCCAGCTGGCCGGGCTGCTGATGGCCGGGCAGGTTCTGTCGATCGAAACGAAGATCGACGATCCGCCTCGGCCGGACTTCGCGATTCTGGCCTACCCGCTCGCAGACCTGGACCTGATTCCGGTCGGTGCCGTTGAGGCACTGCTCGGCGACCTCATGCCGCTGAAGGACGAGCTCTCGCCGGTCAAGCACCTGGACGAGCGCACCTGCCCCGCGTTCGTGTGGGCAACCGCGCAGGACCCGCCGGGGTTCCCGAACGCGTTGGCTTGGGCCGAATCGCTCGTCCGAATAGGCGTGCCGGTCGAGTTGCACATCTACCCGCACGGTTCACATGGTCTCGGTCTCGCCGACGGCGTCGAGTACGGCGCCCACGGCCGCGCACACCTGCCACACACCGCAACGTGGACGACAGCTTGCGAAGCGTGGCTGAAGGCCGAGGGCTTCCTCACAACGCCGTAGCACGACCGCCCGGATGCGGGTGAGCCAAATCTAGGCTCACCCGCATCCGGACGACGCCTCTCCGCGAGCACACGGTTCACCGACCACCGCGCGGAGTAAGACGATGCTCGACACCGCCGCCAATACCGGCGGCACCACAGGAACACCGAAACTGGCCGGTCGAACCCATCGCAACGAGGTCACCAACGCCTGGCAGGTCGCCGCCTCGTTCGTCTTCGCCGCCGATGACGCCATACTCGCCGCCCCTCCGCCTCGCCGGCCGCACGAAAGACCTCATCATCCGCGGCGGCCACAACATCGACCCCCAAGCGATCGAAGACGCGCTACTCACCCATCCAGCTGTCACCGCCGCCGCAGTGGTCGGCCAACCCGCTACCCATTCCGGGGAAGTGCCCGTCGCCTACGTGATGCTCACACCCGGCAGGAACGCCACCGCCGACGAACTCCGGGCCTGGGCCAGCCACCACGTGCCCGAGCGCGCCGCCGCACCCAAGATCGTCGAGATCATCGACGCGCTGCCGGTCACACCGGTCGGAAAGCCGTTCAAGAACGAACTCCGCCGCCGCGCAACCGAGCGAGCGCCCGCGAAGCCCTGCCCGCCGAGGCCACCGTCTTCGCCGCACTCGATGACGGAACTGTCGTAGTCACCGTCTCCGGAATCCCCGAATCGCAAGCGACACAACACCTCGCACCCTTCGCATTCACCTGGCACATGGCATGACGACCCTCGGCTGACCACTTTTGGTTGGACTGAGTAATGAGCTACCTGATCGCTATCGAACGAGTAGTCGGGTACGCGTGAGCTTCGGTTATCCGACAGGGCACACTCGAACCAGCCCAACGGAAGAAACTCGCGAAACGCGAGCTTGTTATGAGGACCGGATTCGAAGGCGCATGAATGCTTTGAATCGATGCCGGTCCACATGGTGTTGTCCGTCGATCCGATGGAAGAGGCCTCGTAATGTCCGAGGACGAACGATCAAAATCGCCAGGCCGCGAGCCCGACAGAGTCGAGGTCACCAACAGCCGACGTCTGTTCGATCAGTCCGTAACAGCATGGCTGATCGGGCAAGGCGTGCGCTACCTTAACGCAGCCGGCGAACAATGCGAACTGGCATACCGGTACGTGACCGAACTCCTACAGCGCTGCGACGCAGATCTTTTGGAAACCGCCAGAGATTTGATAGGGGCAGCGTCGGCAGGCGATGCGCCATTGCGCTGGTGTCTTCTCCGCATCCTGGGCGATTCGGCTGGTCCGCAAGCGGCAGAATATCTAGTCGGTGTGACGCTGGAACGCCTTCCCGAGAGCCCGCACGACGGATGCAAAGGGGCTCGTAACGCCGAGCTACTCGTACGCACGATGGCCGTGCATGCACTCGGCAGAATTGCTGGACGCCACCCGGAAGTGTGCAATCACCTTCTCAACATCGTGGGCCAACAGCCTGATCGCGCCATCCTGATCGAGGCGGTCAAAGTGGCGAGCGCACTGGGAATGAAGGAGAAGGTACGCGCAATGCTTCCGAAGGACGATCGCTGGGTGCTCGACATCCGGCAAGTGGCATACCAGAGCGTATCCGCCGAGCCCGAGCGTGAAGACGGCAAAGAACGCGGCTTCGCTCCCCCCAAGCGGGGTCCGCTATATACAGCGCCGCGAACTCCCCGATGTGCCTCAGAGGAGGGCTGAACGATGGCCAGCTGCACAGTGACGGTCCCAGACCTAGATGCCTCCGGCGACAACCTCTACGGTCCCCGCATTTGCTCGCAAGACTTTGTCGATTGGGCATGGGACGCTTTCGATTTCGACAAGGGCGACTGGGATGGAGGTTTCGGATACAGCAGCGCGTGCGATAACACACTTCCACTGTCACGAACTATGTCCGCCATCTGGTGCCTGAGCTTCTCCTCACCGAACTTACCTCGCGAGTCCTACAGCTCGAACATCCTCGAATGGGGAGGACGCTTCGCACGCAACACCATCGACGAACTAGACGCACGCTGCGGCACCTCCTCCTGCAGTCCCCGCTCATGCTCCGGCACCATCGCGAAAACACGTAGCGGAGGTATTTTTGTAGATGCTTGGACCCGCTTGTACCTCCCGTTCTTCTACAACCAGGGCGTGAGCGTGCGCGCCAGCACCTTGATCCACGAAGCTCGCCATGCCGACGGCAAAGGACACAACCGCGGAGACAACGACTCGAGCTGGGAGTACAACGGTGCCTGGCGCTGGGAGGTCGCGTGGTTGAGCTGGTTCGTCGGCGAGGGCCAGAACACATCGACTGCCATGCGCGAACAGGCCAGGCAGGAGGCCAACAACATCCTCAACACCAACTTCGAAACGCATCCAGGCTTCAACATCTGACAGTTGAGGCAATCGACGCACTGGCGATCACACCGGTCGGAAAACGGGACTGCCCCGAGTTTGGTGGCTCTTCACAATCTGAGGTGTAGCCGCGGCCTGAACCCGCCAGCCTCGAGTAGGGACCTGGCGATATAGTACACTCGCGAATGTTTGGGCGGGCTTGTGGAGCGCTCGATCACCGCCGACAGGTTGATCGACGAACTCGACCGCATCGCCGCTCAACGCGGCTACCCGGCAGCGCTGCGCTGCGCTGCGACAACGGTCCGGAGCTGGCCTGCTCGGCGATGCAGGACTGGGCCGGTGAACGTGTCGGTCTGGCATTCATCCCGCCGGGCCAGCCCTGGCGCAACGGCTACATCGAATCGTTCAACGGCCGACTGCGCGATGAATGCCTCAACATCAACAGCTTCTGGTCACTGACCCAAGCTCGCGTCGTGATCAGCGACTGGAAGACCGATTACAACCACTAACGCAGACATTCCGCACTGGGCTACCAAACCCCAGCCGGATACGCTGCAATCACCGATGACCGGCTCTCACACACCCTGGACCGATCGACGGGGTCCCGTCACAAAGCCATCGCCAGTTCGAGTGAGAACTTGCCACGGTTGACACAGATCACGTGAGAAATGACAGATCAGATGAGAACTGACACAGCCGGCGCTTCGAACCACCAGCCTCCGGCTGGTGTCAGCCAGTCGTGACCGGACCGAGGATGTCCAACCGGACGTCAAAGAGGAAAGGCACGTCGTCGGGGCCACCGTCCAGCCACCGCGTACTGACGGTGGCGATGTCATCGATGACGTCGTCGATCGTGCACTCGATGCTGGTCAGGCGGGGATAGGTCGATGTCGGTCGCAGGTCGCCACCGAAATAGGCGCTCTTGCCGACCAGTTGGTGAGGTCGGCCGTGCACGTCGGCAAATTCGACCAGTACGATGCCTGGTTGCGGGTCGTCGGTAAGCCACACGACAGCGGTGGCGGGCAGCTCGCAACCGTCGCCCTTGCCCAATCTCGGTTCCACCACGACACCCTATCGGCCGTCCGCCGTCCGCCTCGATCAGTGGATCTTTCTTATCTTCCTCAACGGCGTAACCGACGTTCTCGGCTGGCGGCCCGCCGGACCGTAGCCGGATCCCTCCCCTCGGTCTGCCGCATGAGCGGATGATCGGGTAGCCGCCATCAGGTCGGGGTCGTTGAGCGCTGCGGTCCAACCTTCGAGTACCGGCTGGCCACGCGCCAGAATGATGCCGTGCGTTTTCGTGGCAACCTTCCGTTTCGCGGCCGGATCGTCTGGCTCACTTCCGATCAAGGCGGCCGTTCCTCGGGACCACCACCTACGCCTACCGACCAGGACTATGCCGCAACAGCATTCGCCCCTCCGCACGGCATGCAGGGCGGGCTGGCAGGGCGGTACGGGAGCGAGCCTCGGATCACCACCGATGTCGCGCTGGATCTGCTGCCCGGCGCGAACGGCGTTGCGATCGCAATCGGCCGCGGAAGCGAATGGGCCACCGTCGTTTCCGACCGCGGGTGTGTGCGGTTCCGCGGATACCGGACCCGGGAAGCCCACGATTCCGATCAGGGCGACAGCGATCGCCACGAGCGCTGGTTCGAACATCGGTTCCTCCTCGACGGAAGCACAGTGCGACAGGTTTCCGTGTGTCACTCGCCCAGATGCAGGTGGTCCCGGATCCGGTTCACGGCCGCGGCGGGCCGGCAGGTGAGGTGACATCACCCGACCCCTTCGGGTGCGAATTCGATACCGATCCGACAGATTTCGCCGCGACCCGCCGACGACCTCCGCTATTTTGGTCACTTGTCCAGATGACCCTCGGAGAGTGCATGTATCGAACACGGTTGCCGGCCGGACACCTCGTCGCTGTCCTCGCCGTCGTCTGCGGCCTCCTGGCCGCACCACCGGCACGCGCGGACACGCCGTGGTGGGAGCCGGTCGGGCGCCCGGCGCCCGATGTCTCCGTGAATGTCACCGGGGCCCCGTTCCGCGGCGCCGGGAACGGGGTGCGCGGGTTCGCCGATGTGCACAATCACGTGATGTCGAACCTCGGGTTCGGCGGGCGCCTGGTATGCGGCAAGCCCTACTCCGAACAGGGCGTAGCCGATGCCCTGGCCGATTGCCCCGAGCATCGGCCCGACGGTGCCGGGGCGCTGTTCGAGAACCTCACCGCCGACGGGGACTGGCAGCACGACCCGACGGGCTGGCCTACCTTCACCGACTGGCCGACACCGCTCACCACCACCCACCAGCAGAACTACTACGCCTGGCTCGAGCGCTCGTGGCGGGCCGGGCAGCGAGTACTGGTCACCGACATGGTGTCCAATGCGGTGATCTGCACGATCCTGCCCGCCAAGGATCGCGGCTGCGACGAGATGACGGCGATCCGCGCGCAGATCACCGCCACCTACGACCTGCAGGACTACATCGACCGGATGTTCGGCGGCCCGGGCAAGGGCTGGTTCCGGATCGTGACCGACGCAGGCGCCGCCCGGCAGGTGATCGAGGACGGCAAGCTCGCCGTCGTCCTCGGTGTCGAGACCTCCGAGCCGTTCGGTTGCCGGCAGGTCCTCGATGTCCCGCAATGCTCGCAGGCCGACATCGACCGTGGCCTGGACGAGCTCCACGCCCTCGGCGTTCGCAGCATGTACCTGTGCCACAAGTTCGACAACGCACTGTGCGGAGTGCGCTTCGACGAGGGGACCACCGGCACCTTGATCAATGCGGGCCAGTTCATTTCCACCGGCACCTGGTGGCAGACCGAACAGTGCCGGGGCGATGCCGCGGACAATCCGATCACCACTGTTGCGCTACCCGACGTCGTGCGGGACAAGCTGCCCGCCGGCACCGAGGTTCCCACGTACGCCGACGGCGCGCAGTGCAATACCCGCGGACTCACCCAACTCGGCGAAAGCGCGGTACGGGCGATGATGCAGCGCGGCATGATGATCGAGGTCGATCATATGAGTGCCCGAGCCGCGGACCGCACGCTCGATATTCTCGCGGAGCACGGATATCCCGGGGTCGTCTCCTCACACAGCTGGATGGATCTCGCCTACGCGGAACGGCTCTACACCCTGGGCGGATTCCTGGCCGTCTACGACCACGACAGTGCGGAGTTCCTCGCCGCCGCGCGCCGGACCGCCGCACTTCGGAACAGATTCGGCACCGGCCTCGGGATCGGCAGCGACTACAACGGCGTCGGAGCACACCCCGTCGCGCCGGGGCCCGAGTCGCCGAGTGCGCTGACCTACCCATTCCGCACCCTCGACGGCGGCGCGGTGGTCGACCGGCAGCAATCCGGTTCGCGCACCTTCGATTTCACCCGGGACGGGGCCGCCCACGTCGGTATGTTGCCGGACTGGCTCGAGGATGTCCGCCTGCGCGGCGGTGAGGATGTCATCACCGATGTCCAGCGTGGCGCCGAGTCCTATCTCGACACCTGGTCCGCGACCCAGGAATTCGGATCCGGCGGATAATCGAGCGCCGCGACCCGCGATATCCGCACGGGCTTTCACGACAGACATCGAATGGACGACGATTCACCACAATTATCCGGCATGAATTCAAAACAGCCTGGTAGCCGACCCCACGGGCCGAGACACAGGTCGATCACGCTTGCCCCGAAAACCATTGGTGCCCAATATTCCTCATCAATCCGGAAATGCCGGGAAACTAAGTAATTCACGCATTCACGAGTTAGCGTGTGAGGTGTCGGTGAGATTCGGCTCACCGACTGATTCACCCGCAGGGAACCAGAGAAGTTCATGACTATTTTGCGATCGGCATTCGTTGCCGCGATCACGGCGGCCACCGTCACGGCCGGGATGACCACCTCGGCGGCGGACCCCGCACGGCCCGCCGAACCCGTCACCTACCACATCGATGTGGTCGACCGGTCGGTCGTCACCACCCTCGACCGCGGCATCTTCGCCCTGGCGGCCGACGCGGCCACCGTCGCCGTGCGCGATGCCGCAGGCGAACTCGTCGACACACTGCCGCTGTCGGCGATCCTGGACGGTCAGCAGCTGCCGCTGACCCAGCAGGTCTCCGCCGACGGCCGTACCCTCACCTTGACACCCGACCTGTCCGGCCTCGACCGCTCCACGCTGACCCCGATCGCGTCCCCGCTCGAGAACCAGCTCGCGATGAACGACCTGATCAACGCAGTGAGCCTGAGCACCTCGCTGGGCAGCCTGGTGGGCACCGCGATCGGCGCGATCGCCGGCATCGGTATCGGATTCGTGCTGGCAGGCGCAAGCTGCGTGGCGCTCAGCCTGGGCTGCGTGGTCGCGGTCCTGCCGATCATGGCGCTGACGGCAGGCGTCGGTGGCATAACAGGCCTGATCCTCGCCGGTGGACCCGTCGCGATCGGCGCCGCGTTCGAATACCTGACCACGCTCAGCGCCCCCGACGGCGCCAGCAAGTACGGCGAGCAGACCCGGGGCAAGCCCGGCGGTGCGCCCGCTCCGATCCCGCAGTAGAAGGCAGAGGATCCAGATGCGACTCCACGCAACAACTCTCATGGTGCTGGCGGCTGTCGCGGCAGCGGCGACGACCGGGCAGGCGGCCAACGCCGCACCCGGTGCCCCGGCGCGCTTCCACGCCACCCTGGCGCCGAACTCGGTGATCATCACCCTCGACCACGCCGACTTCGTCCCGGCGGCCGGACGCGCCGCGGTCGACATCCGCGACGAACAGGGCACCGTCGTGTCGACGGTGCCGTCGACCATGCAGATCGACCAGCACCGATTTCCAGTCGCCGCCCAGGTCTCGCCGGATCGGCGCACGCTGACGCTGACCCCCGACCTCGGCGCGGTTCGCGCGGCGGGCCTGAGTCCGGTCGCGTCACCGTTCGAAGAGCAGCTCGCGCTCAACGATCTGACCGGCGACCTGTCGACGAACATGACCGTCGGCTCGATCGCGGGAATGCTCGTCGGCGCGGTGGTCGGCGCCGGGCTCGGTCTCGGGTCCTGTCTGATCACCGGCCCGGGCTGCCTGGTCATCCTGCCTGCCGCCGTCACCGCCTTCGCCGCGGGCGGCGGTGTCGCCGGAACATTGGTCGGCGGCGCGGCCACCCTGGCCGACTCCGGCTGGCGATATCTGCTGACCGTCCAGTCTCCACCCGGCCAGAGCCCGTACGCCAACTCCGACGGCCTGCAGGACCCCGGCGGCGCCGGTGCGCCCAACGCCAACCTGCGCCTGCCCTCCGGCTCCGGTGACGGCATCACCACTGGCTCCGGAGCGATCGGCTGACCTGGTCGTCGGCACCCTCGGCGCCGCAGGCCCACCACCGGCCGACGGCGCCGCGGCCCGATCACCGCCGCCCACCTCGCCGGACGCAACCCTCGGAGGGGCGCATGAGCACGGACCATCGGGTGCCGCATCGAGCCGAGCCGAGCCAACCCGTCTCACACCGCTGGATCGCGGCGATCACAGTGGCCAATGTCGGCCTGTTCACCGCGTGGTTTGGGCCGATCCTGACGCTGCTCGGACTACAGACGCAACGTTTCGCCGGATCGGACAAGGAGGCCGCGCTCGCCTGGATCGTCGGGATCGGCGCGCTCTGTTCGACGGTGGCCACGCCGATCTTCGGCGCGCTGTCCGACCGCACCGTCTCCCGGTACGGCCGCCGCCTGCCCTGGGTGGTCGCCGGGACCACCGGCGGTGTGCTGAGCCTGATCCTGCTCGCCGTCGCGCCCGGCCTGATCGTCGTCGGAATCGGTTGGTGCGCAGCGCAGATCGCGCTCAACGCGAACTTCGCCGCGATCACCGCGGCGGTGCCCGATCACGTCCCGCGAGCACAGCGCGGGATCGTCGGCGGATTCCTCGGACTGGCACAGACCGTCGGTGGGGTCGTCGGCACCGGCCTCGCCGTACTCGCCGGGGGGATCGCCGGCGGCTATCTCGCGTGCGCGGTGTTCCTGGTGATCGCGACCCTGCCCTATCTGGCCATGCGGCGCGACCACCCGCTCGATCCGGCCGAGCGGGAACAGTTTTCGTGGCTGGAGTTCGGCCGGGGCTTCTGGGTGAGTCCACGGCGGCACCCCGATTTCGCCTGGGCGTGGGTGACCCGGTTCCTGATCAACCTCAGCTTCGCCATCGGACTGGTCTACCTGCTCTTCTATCTCGGTGACGCCGTCGGCCACCACTCCCCCGCCCAGGGAGTGCTCGTGCTCACCGCGGTCAATTCCGCGGCGCTGCTCGCCACGGTCCTCGTCGCGGGCGCGATCTCCGACCGGACCGACCGTCGCCGGGTGTTCGTGTGCGTGGCAGGTCTGGTGATGGCCGCCGCCACGACGAGTCTGGCGCTGTGGCACGTCTGGCCGGTCGCCGTCGTCGCGGTCGCGGTCCTCGGCCTCGGTATGGGGGTCTTCACCTCGGTCGACCTCGCGCTGATGATCGACGTGCTGCCCGCGGCCGCCGACCGCGGCAAGGACCTGGGCGTGGTCAATATCGCCAACGCGATGCCCCAGGTGCTCGCCCCCGTGCTGGCCGCGCCGCTCGTGAGCAGTTTCGGCGGGTACGGCGCGCTCTACGGCGTGGCCGCCGCGCTCGCCGCGACCGGCGCCGTACTCGTCTACAAGATCAGTACTGTCGATTAGGAAGCAGGCCACCATGACCGACTATCCCACGCTCCCCACCGACTTCGTGTACGGCGTCGCCACGGCCGCCTACCAGATCGAGGGGGCCGTCGATGCCGACGGTCGCGGACCCTCGATCTGGGACACCTTCTGCGCCGAACCGGGCCGCATCCACAACGGCGAGACCGGCGCTATCGCCTGCGACCACTACCGCCGCTACCGCGAGGACGTCGCGTTGATGAAAGATCTCGGCATCGACTCCTACCGGTTCTCCATCGCATGGCCCCGCATTCAGCCGACCGGTGCCGGGAAGCCGAACACCCGGGGGCTGGACTTCTACGACCGGCTCGTCGACGCGCTGGTCGAGGCCGGGATCTCCCCGGCCGTGACGCTCTACCACTGGGATCTGCCGCAGGCCCTGCAGGATCGCGGTGGCTGGGAGAACCGGGACACCGCACTGCGGCTGGCCGATTACGCCAGGATCGTGGCCGAACGGCTCGGCGACCGGGTCGGGCTGTGGATGCCGGTCAACGAGCCCGTCGTGGCCACCATGTTCGGCCATGCGGTGGGAACCCACGCGCCCGGAAAGGAACTCGGCCTCGGCGCCCTGCCCGTCGCGCACCACATGCTGCTCGGGCACGGCCTGGCGACCCGGGCACTCCGCGCGGCCGGAGCATCCCGGATCGGCATCGCCGCCAACCATCAACCGACCCGGCCTGCCGATGACACCCCGCAGGACCGCGATGCCGCGGACTATTTCGACACCTTGATCAACTGGCTGTTCGCCGACCCGATCCTGCTCGGACGCTACCCCGACGACCTGATCACCGCGATGATGCCCGGCCCCGTCGCCGACGACCTCGCCGTCATCTCCACCCCGCTGGACTGGTACGGCATCAACTACTACCAGCCGACCCTGGTCGGGGCGGCGGGCACCGCCACCGACGACTCGCCGGTGCTGGAAGGGGCCGCGCTCCCCGCGGGCCTGCCCTTCGAAATGCGCCGGATCACCGGCGTTCCCGAAACCGATTTCGGCTGGGCGATCCTGCCCGACGGACTGCACGAGATGCTCACGACATTCCGCAAGCGCTACGGCGCGAACCTGCCACCGCTCTACATCACCGAGAGCGGATGCTCGTTCCACGACCATGTCGACGCACACGGACAGGTCGACGACCGCAACCGGATCGACTATCACGACGGCCATCTGCGAGCCGTCGCGCGGGCGATCGCCGACGGCGTCGACGTTCGCGGCTACTTCGCCTGGTCGCTGCTCGACAACTTCGAGTGGGCCGCCGGCTACTCCGAGCAATTCGGTCTCGTGCACGTCGACTACGACACCCAGACCCGCACCCCCAAGGAGTCCTTCCACTGGTTCCGCGACCTGATCGCCGACGCCCGAGTCCGCGGCGACCGTATCGGACGGGCCAGGGCATGACCGGCACCGACCGAACGGCGGCTATTCGGCGGGAACGTGGAGTTCTACGGCCAGGCTCGGATCCGTCGGCGACAGTGGCATTCGGGGACCCGAAGCACCGTGACCGTCAGATCTCGACGATCTGGTATTCGCCGATCTGTCCGCTGAGATACCGCAGGTGATCGCCGGAATCGCCGAGGGTGTTCGATGGCGGTCAGCCGGGCGGTCGATGACCTCACCACCGGAACCCGGCGTGTTCCCGACTACGGCCCGTGATCAGCTTCGTGGCCCCGGGGCCACGAAGCTGATCAGTCGCTCGGGCTGAGCATCTCGTAGCGCGAAGGGGCAGTCGCTCTCACCGCTCAACCCTCACCGACACCGGCGGATATGCAGGCCGGCATCGACCACAGCTTCCGGACGAGATCGTCGGCAGACTGCTATTGAACACCCAGGAATCCGCTCAGGACCTCGTTGGACTGTTGATGTTGGGGGCCAGAGAGCAGGCGATCGCGGTCATCGGTGTTGTCGGCGGCGCCGCTTTCCTTGACCAGCATGATCGCTGCCTTGGCGATTTCTTGTGCGCACCACCAGAATTCCTCAACGTCCACGCAGTCGGCTACCGCCCAGCGGCTGGGCCACATGGACTACCTGTGCATGTGGATCGGCAAGCCCAAGCCGATCCCCGCAGGCGATATCCTCGACGAGTGAACCCGAACCCACCGACACCGCCGACGAGCGAGGAATCGCAATCGTTGCAGTTGGCGCGCGGGTTCCTGGGCCGGACGGTGGATCTGACCATCGACCGGCCCTACGGCAGCGCCCACCCGGTACACGGGTTTCGCTACCTCGCGAACTACGGATTCGTGCCCAGCACCCTCGCCCCCGACGGCGACGAACTCGACGCCTACTACCTCGGGAAGCCCGAGCCGATGGACACTGCGTCGGGGACCTGTGTCGCGATCATCCACCGCATCGACGACGATGACGACAAACTTGTCGTCATCCC
The DNA here is from genome assembly GCF_001613045.1 of Nocardia lijiangensis NBRC 108240. GTDB lineage: Bacteria > Actinomycetota > Actinomycetes > Mycobacteriales > Mycobacteriaceae > Nocardia > Nocardia lijiangensis. The sequence continues at coordinate 60,261 of NZ_BDBP01000042.1, forward strand.
GACCGGTACCGCACCGCCCGATGACGACGCCATCGCATCGGCCGTCGAGTTCCAGGAGATCGCGGGCCGATACCGCATCCTGCGGTGAGTGGGTCAGTCCGGGCTATCAGGATCACGGAGCTTGCGGTGGGTGCCGCCGAGGTCTGGCAGACGGAAAGCGCGCCCCCATCTGCCCCTTCAGATGACTTCCTCCCGGATCGAGCCAGCCCGCTACGTAGGTGTAGCCCGCTGCGGGAGGGCGCAATGAAATCGATGCCGGCGTGGCAAGCGAAGTGTGGCCAGGAACCGGTGGTCGGAGATCTGATCTGCTGTTGCCGGTACCGGTAGTGATGTCCTCGAGCACTTCGTCCCCGGATTCGCCGCGACGACTTGTGCAGATCATCGAATCGAACCTCTGGCGAATGATCGCCGCCTGCACACCGAATTGGACCGGAAGGTGTTGTGCTGCAGTTTATCCGTGCCTGGGTCAGCCTGATGAGCCGCTCTTGAGCGCGCCCGCTGATCCGCTCGGTAGCCGCAGGTGGGCATCGGGAACCCCGGTGCCGTTCGGATCGAGCAGGCCGTCTTGGTGTGCGTACGGGCTCTGGCCGGGCGGCGCTTGCAGGGTGGTGACGTACTTCCAGAGACCGTCGGCCATGGCTGCGCCGCCGAGGACGAGAGTACCGACGACGCCACCGGCGCCGGCGAACGCGAGGATGGCGGCGGGGGTGGTGGCGAGGCAGCCCGGCCCCACGGCGAGGCAGGAGCCGAGGCCGATGGCGGCACCGACCAGCGCGCCGAGTACGGTGCCGATGATCGTGCCGATGAGGGGGCCCCTCGCCATATTGTCGGCGAAATCGTTGAATGCCAGTTGATTCTCCATCGGGGACGCGACCGGACGCGGCGGGTCCAGTGCGATCCCGGTGCGGTCAGGGGTGAGCGTGAGGGTGCGTCCATCCCCGGAGATCTGCTCGTGGATCGGTCCGCGCCGGCCGTCCAGCAGGAAGGCCAGCGGCATGGTCGTGACCGGTTGTCCGCCGATGTCATGGATGGTGATCGAGTGCCGGTCGGCTGACACCGCAAAGGTGCCGCCATCGAGTGTGGCGACTACGGAATTGCCCACTACTGTGGCGCGGTACCCGGTCGGTGCCGCCGGCTCGGCCTTTGCCGGCGCGGCAGCGATCGCGAGGGTGCCTGCCATCGCGATGGCGGCAAGAGTGGTTGTGCGGTAATTCATTTCGGTGCTATCTCCGTCGTCACTGTCAACGCGGTCCGTCGGCGGGCGGGACACCGGGCTTGCCCTGGAGGTATTCGGCGTATTTGCTATGGCCGGGTGGAGTATTGAGGGTCGTGACGTATTCGTAGAGCGCATAGGCGGTGGTGGGGCCACCGGCGATGATCAGGCCGGTCAAGCCGCCGACCGCGCCGACCAGGCTGACGATGGGGAGCACCGCCACGACACAGCCGAGACTGAGAATCACACAGGAGGCACCGGCCAGGGCGAACCCGATGCCGATGCCGACGACGGCGCCGATTGCGGTGCCGATCAGGGTGCCCACCGACATACCGATGCTGGCCGCGTTGATGAGATCGTTCATGGCGAGCTGGTTTTCGAGGGGCGAGGCGACCGGTTGCAGTGTCTGGCGGTGGATGCCGCTGGTGTCGGGGGTGAGGGTGAGGGTGCGGCCGTCGGCGGAGATCCGTTGCCGCACGGGGTGTGGTCGGCCGTCGATCGTGAAGATCAGCGGCAGCGCGGTGAGGAACTGTCCGGCGGTGTCGCGGATGGTCACGGACCGCTGGTCGTCGGTGACGGCGAAAGCGCCGTGGTCGAGGGTGGTGACCACGGATGTGTCGGCCAATGTCGCGTGATACGTCACGGGCAGTGGCGTCTCGGGCGCTGCGCCGGCGGGGACGTCGGCTCCGCAGACAGTCGCGGTGGTGAGCAGTGCGGTGATGACCGTACCGCGGGTGTTTTTCATGGTTTCCTCATCTGTGTGCTGTCCGGCGCTGCGATGAGCGCCGCGGATGGATGGTCCGGCGGCGGGATTGCCGAACCACCTCGCCCGCGTATGCGGGTGGCGTGAAATGGACTGGTACTCGCCGAGATCGAGATTTCAGCGGGAGACGCAGGATGCCGGGGAGCCGCGGCATGCCGGGCAGCGTCCCGGTCCGGCCTGATTACCAGCATCGACATCACCCCGCCCGCCACGAGAAGCCACCCGGCGATATCGAAGGCGTGCGTGAACCCGGTCGACTGGGTCGGCGCCGCGTCGAGGAGCCTGCCGGTGACGTACGGTGCGAGCAGGCTGGCGACGGCGGCGACCGCGTACGAGATTCCGAGCGCGGCGCTGCGCTTTCCGGCTGGGCAGGTGTCGGCGATCGCGGCGTTGACCAGAGGTGTCTGCGCGGTGCCCGCCGAGAAGGCGACGACGACGAGCAGCAGGGCGAGCGGTGCGGCGTCGGCCCTGGTCAGGGTCAGCATGCATACCCCGGCCAGCACGGTGACCGTGCCACCGAGCACACCGTAGGCGATTCTGCGGGAAACACCACGCCGAACCGCGCTTTGCGCGAGGGTGCCGACAGTGAGGACCAGAATGATGGCGGCTACGCTCGGCAGGCCGATCAATCCGCCCACCGCGGCTTTGCCGAATCCGGCCTCGTCTTCCAGATACAGCGGTAGCCAGGCGAGTCCGAGGGCAAGGGCCCACATCACGGTGAAGGTCGAGAACGTGCCGCCGAGCCACGTTCCGGTAGTGATGATGCGCCGGTAAGGGACACCCGAATCGGCGGCGGATCCTGATTCGGCCCGCACGTGATAGGGACCGCTTCCACCGTAACGCAGCCACGCCAGCAACCACAGCAAACCGAGCACGCCGAGTAGACCGAATGCGGCACGCCAGCCCAGCAGACCAATGGTCAGGATGATCAGCGGCCCGCCGAGCACCGCGCCGAGCGCGCCGCCAGCAGTGACGGCGGCCGAGGGAAGAGCGCGCCTGTGTTCCGGGAACCAAGTGAAGGCGGTGTGGTTGGCCAGCGGAAATCCGGGACCTTCGCCCGCGCCGAGCAGGACTCGGGTGCTGAGCAGAACCGCGAATCCGGTGCCGGGGATCACGATCGGAAGCTGGGCGACGGACCAGATCAGGATGAGCCCGACGAGCAGGGGGCGTATCGGAACTCGGTTGCCGAGGAAGCCGACCAGCACCGCCGACGCGCTGAACAGCAGGTAGAACCCGCCCGCAACCGTTCCGAAGGCGGTAGCGCTGAGCCCGAGCTCGTCCATGATCGGTTCGGCGGTCAGGCCGACCACCGCCTTGTCGGCGAAGTTGAGCATCATGAACAGCATCAGCAGGGCAAGCACACCGCGCGCGCTGCGGCGAGCGGTCACCGGCCGAGGCGGGTGTCGAGCCAATCGAAAGTCTGCTGGTTGAACAGCTGCGTCGCCCCCTCATGGCAGTGCTCGCCGCCACCATCCGCTGCTGCGAAGACCATCAGTTCCTTCTCGCACCGCAATGCGTCATGGACCTTGACGGGCTGGCCGCGGAAGAACTGGTCGTTCTCCGCCTCGAGAACGAGGGTCGGGCAGGTGATCTTGTCCGCGAGCCCGTCCAGGGTGTAGGGCTGGGTCATCCGGATGTATTCGGCCGGCGATGCCGCGCCGAAGGTCCACATGCCGTTACGCACCGCCCAGCGGCTCTGGGTCGACAACGCCATCATCAACTGCAGGACGGGATTCGCGAGGTCGTCGCGCTTGTCGATGATCCAGTCATAAAGAAACGGCGGCATCGCATCGAGGTACGCCTCGTGGAAGCTGTACACCCCATCGTGCAGGACACAGGCTGCGAAGCGGTGCTCGAAGGCGGCCGCGCGGGCGGCGAGATAGCCGCCGAGGCTGGTGCCGAACAGGACGAGACGTGCCGGATCGACACCGGGCAACGTGATCGCGTGGTCGACCACCGGCGTGACAACCCGCTCCCAATCGGGCCGGAACACCAAGCCGGACTCCCGCCGCGCCGAGGCCTGCCCGGGCCCTTCGAAGGCCAGCACGTGGTAACCGCGCCGCACGGCCCCCTCGGCCGCGAAAAAGTAGAGTTCCTCCAGCGTCGAGTCGAATCCGCCGTGCAGGATGACGGTGGGCCGCGGCTCGCCCGAATCGTCCACGCGGAACAGGTATCCGGGCAGCGCACCGCCCTCGTACGGGATCGCCTGGTGCAGTGGCGGGTGGTCGAACAGCTCGGCCGCGGTGGCGAAGGTCTGCCGCGACAGCATCGCAAGGCGGGCTGACACCGTGTCGTTGTCCGGATCCTCTCGGCGATAGAAGTCCGCGTTCCGGTAGTAGTTCGAGGCACGGAGCAGGGCCTCCCGCGCGCTGACCAGACGGCCGGCGGCGCGAGCTTCCGAGCCGATCCGATGCACGCGCTCGGCCGTGGCCGACCACTCACGACACCATGCCGCTTCGTCACCTTCGGGGATATTGCGGCAGGTGACCAGCACTTCGCCGAGCTCAGCACCGCCGTAGCAGCCGTGCCCCGCCGTTCGCAGTGCCTCGAACGAGAATGACTCGTCGTCGAATAGAAACTTCATCGTTCCTCCATCATTGGAACGGAACCGTTCCGTTGTGTTGTGGAACGCAAATTTAGCCTTGATAGCATTGGAACGCAACCGTTCCGTTCAAGAGAGGTAGCCGCATGAGTAGTCGCCGGGCCGCGGGGGCGGCAGTGCTCCGCGAGCGCGTGACCGAGACGATCGCACGCGCCGCCTTCGACGAACTCGCCGAGACCGGGTACGCCCGGCTGTCGATGGAGGCCGTGACCCGGCGAGCCGGCGTCGGCAAGGCGGCGCTGTACCGGCGCTGGCCGTCGAAGGACGCCATGCTGATCGATCTGGTGTCCACCGCAGTGCGCGAGCACAGCCCCGCGGATATCGACACCGGTTCACTCCGCGGCGATGTCGAGGCGTTCATCCGCGATGTCGTGGGTGTGTTGACCCATGAACTGGTGAGCCGGATCGTTCCGGACCTGTTCGCCGAAGCGGCGCGCAACCGCGATCTGGCCGATGCGTTGCGGGAGGCGGTGGCCACGCCCCGTCGCGCGGCGGCCGCCCAACTGCTGCAGCGGGCCGTCGACCGCGGCGAACTACCCGCGCACCTCGACTGCGAGCTCGGCATGGACCTGCTCGGCGCGCCACTGTTCTTCCGGCTCCTGATCACCCGAGGATCGGTCGATAACGGTTACGTCGCGCGCCTCACCAACGCCACGATGGCAGCCCTCGCTGCCGCCGAGTGACCCACGCCGTCAGTCGAATTCGATCTCGGAGACACCGCAGGCGACCCGCGGGACGTTCTGGATTCGCTGATCGATCCGATCCTGGGCCCGTTGGAATCTCTCGGGCTGTACTTCGACACCTGGCATCACCCAGACGGGCCATTCCGGGTCTCGGTCGAAAGCGAGCGTCGACATTCGGGGTTCATTCCGGTCACGGTGAGCCGGTGTTCTCGCGTGTATTCGATCTCGTTCGCCGAGGTGAGTCGGAACGGCCGATCCTGGCCGGGGTAGATGACGTCCGCGAGATCGAGTATTCGCTCGATACTCTGGTTGGCCTTGTCCTCGTCCCAGAACATCAGGGGGTAGCGCTTGGTCTGTGCGACATATGCGAAGTGCAGTGCGTCGCCGGTGATCGCGGCCCGACCGTGCTCGGTCTCGATCAGCACGCCGATGCTGCCAATCGAGTGACCGCACATGTCGACGACCCGGACATCCGGAATGATCTCGTAGCCGTCGGCAACTTCCGCGATCGGGAGTTGCTCGAGCACGAGCCCCGTCGACGACGGCGTCGCCCAGTCGTTCGCATGTGGCACGTGGGTGTATCTGCGCTCATCGCGGTGTACAGGCCCAGCGGGGCGCACTCCATCCGACAACGGAACGGCTGCTGTCCGTCGCACCGCCCACGGACTTGACCCGCAGAAACTTCCCACCCCCCTGCCGCCACAGCCAACTTCCGCGAATAGTAGGTGACCGCAGGCTGTATGAGGCTGTCGTAGGCGGCGGCCCGGGGCGCGCAGTGTGGTCTCGGAGGTGCCGACGCCGGAGGTCGTTACGATCAGCAACCACAGTAAGGAACCGGTCCTTGCTGCCACCGTTATCGCAGTTACCGCTCAACTGCAGCGCCCAGACGGAACATCCGACCACTATCAGGGCAAGGCCGACCCCGCCCTCAACGGTGTGATCGCACCAGGGAGTGCGTGGAGGACCTCGATCGCGCTTGTGAGCAATGAGTCCGGCCGCCCTCTGCGCCCAGCAACCGACGAGAAGTGGTATGTGTCCATCACTTTTCGTCTCCTCGACTCGGATGGCAGGTGGTGGGAGCGCATCGAAAACGGCCCGCCCCGTCGCATCCTTACGTGACGCCCCTCGGCACAGATGAATCAGATAGCGAACTCCCCCCTCGTAGTTGAGGATGGCAATGTCGTTGTCGACACCGATGAGAATCTCGGCGGGACTCGCCACACCGAGACATGCGGCAACGAGCGGACACGGAGTCAGGCAATCCAGCACCGCGACGGTAGACAACGTCGTGAGATCCCACACCCGCACGGTCGCGTCGTCACTGCGGTGACAGCCACGGTCGGTCGCCGAGCCGGATGCACGCCACCGCCCGTACGTGATCGGTATGGCCGCTCACCGCAATCAGGATTTCCACAAGCGACCTCACGGTGAGTTCGGTCTGGAAGCCGGGGGTAACTAGCCAGCCCTCCTACTGACATTCCTCGTGACGAGCACGCACTGACATCTCAGTGACGAATCGCACTTGCGGCAGGATGTCCCCTGTCCGGACTGACCGCCCGCTTGTCGAGGCGAGCGACTGACCGCCGAATCCTACTGGGATGCAAGCCTTATCGGCGGCTGGCACGCACTCCGGGCACCCGGCGGTCAACGACCACTGTCCTGACTCTGCCGAACTGATGCCGACTCGATCAATCTGATGCCATGAGGTTGCGCGAGGGAAGTTGTGGCGTCCCAGCCGTGGGGGCACTTGAAACGGTGGTCATGCGTACACGCTTCAATGTCGGCATGACGGATATCGACGCGGCCGCAGCCCGGCCCTCGGCGGAGTGGTTGGAATCGTGCGTCGGGGCGGATTCGGTATGGCGCCCGGCGGAACTTCCCGAGGGGTTGAGGCACGAGGAAAGCCGGAGGTTTCTCTCGACGATCGGGTACCCGGCGGTGTCCCTGAGTGCCGTCCGCTTCGACTCCTCAGACCTGCCTGCACAAGGTTTGTGGGAGGAGGACCCCGATGAGCTGTTCGGTCGCCGTGAGCCCGATGATGACTCTACTCCGGTGAAGTACTGCTACGGACTTGGCGTCTACGGCAACGACTACACACTGATGCTCGATGGCGAGCTCGGTGTCGTGGACGTCTATGACCCGAGCGGGTGGGACCACGGTGACGGCTACCGCGGCCGCGCCTTCGACTCGCTCGCCGAGTTGGCCGAGGCGGTGGGCATGTTGACCTGGTACCTCGCCCGGTTGGAGGAAGGTGAGGAACCGGCCACGGTCCTACGCGAGCTGAGCGAATCGGTGACGATGTCAGGCTGGGCGGACTCCGGTTTCTGGATCAGCGCGTTCGATCACCTCGAGGACGAGTATGGGGTGGCCTGAAAGCGAGATACTCACCGCCACAGCTGAACTCGGTGATCCGATACCGCGCCGGACCCTGGATGCGGCATCGCCACCCTGCGTGAGCTCGGACAGCGCTCCCGAGACGGATTCCGCAGGCATCGGATTGATTGAGCCACATTCCGACCAGCGCGACTCAATCAATCTGATGCACCGCACTTCAGGACGCTGGTTTGCATCAGATCAATTGAGTCAGGACAACGACGCCGACTTCAGCAAGGCGACGTTCCCTGGCCTCGCCTGGTTCGACAAGACGACGTTCTCCAGCACCGCTGGGTTCGTCGAGGCGACGTTCGGCGCACCGAGTTCGGAAGGCACGGTGATCTCGTATCGCGGCGCGGACTTCGGTTCCGGCGCTGTGTCTTTCGGATCACCTCGTCGACAGGGAACCGCCGGCACCCCTCTTCGACTGGGACGAGGCCCCCGCACCGAACCCGCCAACGTCTCACCTACACCGTGGCCCCGAATCCAGTGCCCTGCGCACCGGAGATCTTAGTTGCGGGCAAGCCAGATAGGCGACGCTGAACGTACTCCTGCCCGTCGGGTGCAAGCCAATGCGCTCAACATCTGCCGTCACCGCGAACCCCTGCAGACCGGCCTTGGCCGCTGCGTAGTTGGCCTGGCCGCGATTGCCCGATAGTCCGGCCCCGACGATCACGACATCGAGGTGCTGCGGAACTACGGACGAAGCTTGCTGGTGGATTCCGGGTGCTGCTCCTGTCCGGTCGTGGCGGACCAGCTGGCGAGCAGCCTCAGGCCCTCTTCGGCGGCGGTTCCAGCGGGCGCGCTGTAGACGACCACGCTCAAGCCGCTTTCGTCCGGCAGGGTCATGGTCTCCTGGTCGAGTTCCAGGTCGCCGACGAGTGGATGGTTGAGGCGTTTGGTGCTCTGGCTGAAGACACATACGTCCTGGGAGCCCCACATCACGCGGAAGGCGTCACTGCGGGTGGACAGTTCACCGATCAGGTTCGACAGCTCCCGGTCGTAGGGGTTCTTCCCCGCCTCGATGCGCAGCGCGCCCACGGCGAAGCGGGCCATCCGCTCCCAGTCGGTGTAGAACCGTCTGGCCGCGGGGCTGAGGAACGCGAACCGGGCGATGTTCGCCCCGCAGGTAGCATCGGCGTACATCTCCGAGTACAGGGCCCGGGCGAGCGAGTTGGCGGCCAGCGTGTCGAGGCGGTTGTTCATCACGGACGCCGGCAGCCCCGGCATGCCTTCGACGATTCGAGCCACGCTGGGCCGAACCGTCGGCCGGATCGCCCGCCGCCGGGCCTGGGGTGCCGGTCCTGCCGCGCGGGCGAGGTCGTACAGATACATGCGCTCGGTGCCGTCGAGCCGCAGTGCCTGGGCCAGCGTGTCCAACACGCCGTCGGAGACACCTTTGAGGTTGCCGCGCTCCAGGCGCGTGTAGTACTCGACGCTCACCCCGGCGAGCGTGGCCACCTCACCCCGGCGCAGTCCGGGCACCCGCCGCTGACCGTACGTCGGCAGACCCGCCTGCTCGGGCGTGATCCTCTCGCGTCGGGAGCGGAGAAAGGCGCTGACTGCGTCCCGGTTGTCCATGGGGACAGCGTAGGCAGCCCGCGCGGCGGGTGGGGGACCCTCCCAGAACCCCTCACAGCGGAAACTCCCCCGTCACGGCCGCTTCCCGTTGCATGGTGCATGCCCCGGTCCTCCGGGGCCCGACCGGTGCGAGGACATACGCGCCCCGGCCGGCCGAACTTTCCCGTACCGAGTTCCGCATGCGGGCTCGAGTACCTGAACAAGACTGAAGGGCACACGATGAGCGACCAGATCGAGACAATGACGCAGACCCCGGCCGATGTCGTACGAGGGCTGTATGACGCGTTGAGCAAGGGCGACGTGCCGGGTGTCCTGGCCAAGCTCGACCCCGAGGTGATCGTGGACGAGCCGAATCAGCTTCCCTACGGCGGCGTGCACCAGGGCCGCGAGGTGTTCGTCCAGTCGATCCTGGGCGCGATGATGGGCTACGCCGACGTCGCCATCACCGATGCCGAGGTGTATGAGGGCCCGGCCGGCGTAATCGGAACCCTCACCGGAACGCTCACGGCCCACACCACCGGTGAGCAGTACCCGCTGACCATGGTCGAGATCCACCAGGTTGAAGACGATACGGTGCGCAAGATCGACGTCTACATCAAGAACCCCCACGACCTCGCCGCGTTCTACGCGCGCGCCGATGCGGGCACCCGCTGACGACGCCACACTTCAGAGTTGCCTGGTAGCACTCGGGAATCGCAACCTGAGGCTCCCCGAATGGTGGACAGGGAGGTTATACGGCTACCGCTGAGAGCTAGCGCTCGAAACTGTCGGGGCTTTGGTTCCCGATCGCGGAGTGCCGCCGAGTAGTACTTGTAGAAACTCATCCACTTGTCAACCGAGGCAACGAGTTCGGCCTCCGTGGCGTAGGCGTTAGTGGTGGCGGGACGGTTCTGGTTCGGTTGTCGCAGGTACGTGCCCTCGGCGGGGCACATCGAAGATGGGAACGCCGGTGACCGGGGTATCCGCTCCGGTCGACTGGTAGTCGAGGCGGATTTCCGTCTGGCCTGACTGTGCATTTGCGGCTCGACCGAACTGTACGCGGCTATCCGCAGGGCCGTGCGGGCGAGTCGAAGTGGGGCGTTGGAGCGAAAGTATCGGGTGGGCTGGCGCACGGTCGATGCGGCGTTGGAGTCGGCAGCAGGAGCGCTCTTGCACATCGCGTGAAGCATCGCCAACTGATAGTCATACAGCGTCGTCACCGGTTCGCCGGTCATCGTCCCTCCCCGTCGGCACAATCCATATCGAACGTACCAGCGTGGCCGAAACGCACTGACATGCCGCATATCGCGCAGCGAGATGACCAGATGGGCTGTGGCCCACAGACAACCGCTCATGCCACCGGCCCACTACACCCGGCTGCCGTGGGCTCAGCGCCCCGCGGCGGTGAGCTGGTAATCCGCTTCGAGCAACATCCACCCGCTCAGCTGTACCGACAGATCGCGGCTCAGGTTCGCCGGCGAAGCGGCGGACGAGTGCGTGAGTGGGGAAAAGGTTCCCGGATGCTCCGGCACCGTGACCGCGCGGGTCCAGTCCGGACCGAATAGGGGTAGCCCGTCCACCTCGGCGCGGTGGTCCCAGGCCGCCCGCGCGGAAGCGTGCACGATATTCGCGGCGGTGGTGTGGTTCAAGGCCAGTGCGGCTTCAGCGAGATACCTGGCGAGGATACCCATGAACAGCCCGGAGTCGTCCCCGGCGGCCGCGGCGATCACCCCCGCATCCGTGAGCCGGTCCTCGGTTGCGGCAACGAGTGCTGCCACACGGCTGTGATGGCTCGATTCGCCTGTGCGCACTGCCAACTCGGTTTCCAGCCCGATGGTCACGCCCTGGCTGTAGGTGTGGACAGTCCGGTCCATTCGTCCGCCGGGCTCATGGACACCGTCGAGGATCAGGCCGCTGTCGGTGTCGCGTAATCGGGTGTGCAAGAAATCGGCAAGTTGTCGGGCGCGGGACAATTCGCCCAAACGCGCCATAGCGATACCGGTCGGACCGATCGCGGGGGTGTTGTAGAAATCGTCGCCGGACCGCCAGGGCACCGCACCGACGACCGGGTTCCAGCCGTCTATCAAGGCGGCCCGCAGGTCCCCGACGGCGTCGCTGAACCGGACACCGAGCAGCCGTTCGGTGCGTTCGAGCGCCAGCACCAGCCACGCCATATCGTCGTAATACTGGTTGGTCCAGCCGGTGAGATTGCGGGTCCGGATACCGCGTGCGAGGGCGACGACCCGGTCGATGCGTTCGGGGGTGCGGGCGCGGTACGCGGCGTCCACCGCACAGTCGAGAAGGTGGGCTTGCCACCAATAGCACCATCGCACGAACGACTGGTCCAGCAAGGACGCCGGCCAGACGAGCGTGCCCAGCCGCATCCGCGGCTGGCCCAAGAACGGGCGCAAGTGCCGCTGCACGATTGCCTGTTCCGCCAGGTCAGCCCGCTTCCCGGGCTCCTCGGGGCCGGCTGACACCTTCCGCGTGATCGTCCCTGCCTGCGTCGGCTGCGCCATTGCGGTGAGTGCGATCGAGGCTCCGGCCGCCAACAGTACACTGCGCCGGCCGATCCCCTTGTTCCGGCGATCCATCCGCTCGGACTCCCTTTACTGAACAACGATCACCGGAGCTGGGAACCGTGCAGCTACACCCTATCTCGCAACGACCACCACGGCGCGGCGCCGACCGGCTGCCCCGGGTGCAGGCGTCCACCGCCGAGCGGGGCTCCTGCCGCTCCGAGATCGAGGAACACCGTTTCGCCGTTCGCCTCGTCGCAGCCGTCATTAGGGGTAGCCCGTCCACCTCGGCGCGGTGTTCCCAGGCCGCCCGCGCGGAAGCGTGCACGCACCAACAGGAAACCAAGGCGCGGGCTCGACCAGCCCCGAACGCAAGGAACTGATCGAGCTGCGATGCAAGACACGGCAGACGGGTTCAGTCCACGGCTCCGGCGCTACCGACACCAGCGGGGACAGCGCCGCGGATCAGCGTTGCGCACTTCGCACATCCGAAAGCCGTCATCCGGTCGGCGCGGATGACGGGCTGTAATCAGCGGGCGGGGTGATTCGCCGGGGCGTGGTGAGCAGTGCGGCGGCGAGGACGACGGTGAGCGCGGCGAGACCAGCCTTCCCATGTGGCGAAAGGCCGTAGCGCCAGAGCGCGAAGATGCCCGCCGCCGCTAGCACTGAGCCCGCAAGGACCGGAAGTGTTGCGGTGCGGGCGGCGTATCGGGCGCAGAACGCGTCCCACCGACCTGTGATCTGGACGAATCCGAACAGGACGACCGCGGCCGCGACGATCCACGCCGGGCGTGCTGCCCACCAGGTGCGGGGATCGCTGGGCAGCAACACCGGGGCTGCCAACGCCGCTCCTGTCACGATGGCCATTGCCGGTATATGCCAGAGGTAGATGTTCATCAACTGCGTCGCCCCGGTGGTAATCACGTGGCGGGCGCGTCCGCGCGGCTCCCAGCCGGCCAGTCTCCGGGATACCAGTACGAGCGCCGCGAATTGCGTCACCGCGAGAATCGACATCGCCGTGGTCGGCGGCGCGAGATTGGAGACCGGGGCGTCGGCCAGCCCGAGCATCGTCGGAAAGTACGGTCCCGGAACCACCATGACGATCAGCACGCCGATACCCGCCGCCGCTATCAGCAGCACACCGCCGTCCCTGACGCGGCTCAATGTCCCACGGGCGTAGAGGATTCCGAGCTGATGGCAGAACAGCCAGACGAATATCAGATTCCATTCGGCGAACCGGCCCACCCCGCCGAAGCGCAGCACGTCCACCGTGAGTGAGCAGCCCAGCAACACCATCGGCGCTAGTAATGCCGAAAAATCGTGTGCGCGAACGGCAAACGGCCCGACCATGGCCGCGATCAGGTACACCGCGAGAAACCACAGCGGGCTGGCGACGATATCGGCGGTCGCCGCGGCGGCCCGTTCGGAGAAGACGTCGAGGCCGATATCGAGTGCGACGATGAAGGCGATCAGCGTGATCATCGGGGTGGTCAGCCGCCGCACCCGCAACCCGAGGTAGTCCCCGTAGGTTCGGCATCGGGCGCGGCATCGGTCGACGATCAGGGTGTTGGCGAATCCGCCCGCAAGGAAGAACATCGGCATCACCTGCAGCGGCCAGGTCAATGCCCAGATGGGTCGCCCGTGCAGCGCCTGGTCACCGCGAACGGTGCCATCGACCACGGTGACCCTGATCGATATCCAGTGCACGACAACCACAACGGTGATCGAGCAGACGCGCACAATATCGATGGCCCAGTCGCGCTCGAGCACGTTGGACCGCATCGCCCGGTCGGGCTGGGTCACCATGACTTCGGATTACTCGCCCCGGCTGAACGCGTGGTGAATACCGCGCTGAATTCGGTGGTATGCAATGCGCGCCTGGCCACCGACGGCATTGCCACCGAGGTCGGCCGGCTTCGTGACCAGCCGGGTGCGGCGCGCCCACAGCTGCTCATCGTCGGCGACGACTCCGCAGCAGTGCGTATCGTGGAGCCGTCGACCGGCTGGCACCTCGCGGAGATCCGGCGCCGGACGACACCGATATTCGTCGGATACTGCGGCGACATCCTCTGCCTCCGCGACGGCGATGGACTCTCGATACTGCGTTACGACCTGACGCGATGGTGATCGCCCGTCGAGTTCAGATGCGCATAGCGTCCTTTCCGGCCCTGGCCATCTACCGATCCGACTGCACGGCATGTTCGCCCCTCCCGTACCCGGATGACAAAGAGCCTCAGGACGTGGGCCGGAGGGTGTGCGAACCATTCCCCACAGCCAAGGACGTGGGGTCAGCGTGGGTCTTGGCTAGCCGCGGCCGGCGTTGCGAGCAGTGCCGCGGTGAGCGGGCATGGTGGTGGGGTCTTCCGGCCAGGCGTGTTTGGGGTAGCGACCGCGGAGGTCGGCGCGGACTTGGGGCCAGCCGGTGCGCCAGAAGGATGCCAGGTCCGCAGTGACTGCGACCGGGCGTTGGGCGGGTGAGAGCAGATGCAGCACGATCTGGACGCGGCCATGGGCCAGGCGTGGTGCGTCTGTCCAACCGAAGACTTCCTGCACTTTGACCGCGAGCACCGGCGGGTCGGTCGAGTAGTCGAGGCGGGGGTGGCCGCCGGAGGGGACCTCTAAGCGTTCCGGCGCCAGTTCGTCCATCCGGGCGGCGTCCGGCCAGGGCAGCAGGCGACCCAGTGCCTGTCCGGCGTCGATGCGTTCGAGGTCGGCGCGGCGGCGGGCCGTGGCAAGTTCGGGGCCGAGCCAGGTGTCGGTGGCGGCGAGCAGCGACTCGTCATCGACCGGCGGCCAAGGGGCGCCGAGGGTGCGGTGCAGGAAGTCGAGGCGCTGACGTAAGGCGATCGCATCGGAATCCCAGCGCAGCAGGCCGAGACCGGTCGAGCTCAGTCCGCGACGCACGGCGGCGCCGAGCAATTGGCGATCGGGGTCACGAATCAGCTTCTCCGACAACACGATCGCCCCCAGTCGTTCGACCCGCCGAGCGACCACATCGCCGTCGATCCAATCTACCTCGTCGATGGTCGTCAGCAGGCTCGATGCGGCACGGCGGGCCAGCTGTTCATCGGCGACCGCAGCCAACCGTATCCACCCGTCGGAACGACCCGGATCGCGCGTCGCAACGCCGACCGCCAGCCACTCCGCATCACCTATTCCGGAGCCGGGCGGCAGCGTCACCGCAGTGCCGCCGACCATGAGATAGCTCGCCGAACCCGGGCCGCGCCGTCGCGCCAGCCGCTCCGGATGAGCAAGCGCGACAACGAAAGCCGGATCGTCGACTCCGTCCGACACCTCGATCAATCGTGCCAGCCGCTCGACCTCCCGCCGCCAGCGTGCCGGCCTTTCGCGCCGCAGCACACGCAGACCAGCCGTGAGATCAACTCCGGACGCAAGAGTGTCGTCGTCGAGAACAGTGACCACTTCCGCAGCCGCCCGAGCACCGACCTCGGCCGCCCCGTCGAGCAACGCCCGCGCCAACCGAGGATGCAGCCCGATCCGGGCGATGCGCCGCCCACGGTCGGTTACAACACCGTCTCCGTTCACGGCCCCCAGCGCGCGCAATACATCCCGGCCGGCAGCCAACCCACCAGGCGGCGGAGCATCCCACCAGGCGAGGCCATGACCATCAGCCGTGCCCCAACATGCCAGTTCCAACGCCAACCGAGTCAGATCCGCCGTCCGAATCTCCGGCTCCGGATAGGGAGGCAGCGTGCCGTGCTCGTATTTCGGCCAGCATCGCCACACCCGCCCCGGACCCTCACGCCCAGCCCGCCCGGCGCGCTGCTCGGCCACCGCCACCGAGACTCGAACTGTCGCAAGCCCGGACAGCCCACGCCCCCGATCGATGCGTGGGACCCGAGCCAGTCCCGAATCCACCACCGCCCGCACCCCGGGCACCGTCAAACTGGACTCCGCCACCGCCGTGGACAACACCACTCGCCGCCGCGGCCCTGGCCGCAACGCTGCGTCCTGCCCCGCGGCGGAAAGTCTGCCGTGCAACGGAACGAGATCCACGCCGTCCACGTCGGCCAGAAGCGCTGTCGTCCGGCGGATTTCGGCTGCCCCCGGCAGGAAGACGAGCACGTCACCCTCGGTTCCGACGAGCGCGGCCCGGGTGGCGCGTGCCACCTGTGCTTCGACTTGCTCGCGTGGCAACGACGCAACATACGTCATATCCACGGGATAGGTTCGCCCCTGGACCTGCACCACCGGGGCCGCACGATCCCCACCCAACAGCGCCGAAAGCCGTTCAGCCGCAACAGTCGCCGACGTAGCAAGCACCCGCAGATCCGGCCTCAACCCAGCCCGAGCATCGAGCAGCAACGCCAACAACAGATCCGCGTCGAGATGCCGCTCATGACACTCATCGAGCAAAACCACATCAACCCCCGCCAACTCGGGATCGCTCTGCAACCGTCGCACCAGCAATCCCGACGTGACGACTTCGACCCGAGTGCCCCGCCCTACTCGTCGATCACCTCGGACCGAGTACCCGACGGTCTCCCCCACCGACTCCCCAAGCAAAGAAGCCATCCGCGCAGCTGCGGCTCGAGCCGCCAACCGTCGAGGCTCAGCCACCAGCACCCGCTGCGCAGTCCCCGCCGCCAACGCCAACGGCACCAAGGTCGTCTTCCCAGTCCCCGGTGGCGCGACCAGCACAGCAGTCCCGCGCTCGGCCAACGTCTCGACAATACGATCGAGAACGCCACGGACCGGTAGATCAGGAAGCTCAGGCAGTTTCATTACCAACCAGTCTGCGGCCTCGGCTCCAATCAACGACACCCTACCCACCGCACGGATACCGTCACGACTGCGGCAGGTCGCCGGGCGCCTCCCCAAAGAGGCGCCAACCTGCGTCCAACGGCAGTCTGATCGCCCCGACCATACCGACCGAACTGGGAGGGCCGGGCCCGGTACAGCAACCCTCAACGCCGCCCACTGAGGCATTGCGGGCTTGGATGGCGTTCATCTGCCGACGAAGACTCTCGACATCGGAGTCACGTCTGGTCTCACAGTTCCGATCACCAGCGGTCGATGGATCATCTACCCCGACAACTCTGTCCTCTACCAACGCCCGACCGGAGCGATCGCCACATCCACCGCCCCGTCCAACCGCTCCGCACATCGCCGATTCGGAGACCCATCCCCTCACCGGCCACATGCGAAATCGGCGGCGGGTCCGTCGGATGATCGAGACAGTGGAGACATACGCGGGCACAGGTTCACTCGCCCGTCAATCGACCAGGTCCTGCACCCACCGCACCGTCCCCGCTAATATGAACTTGAATTCGACATCAACAAATGAGGTCGACGCCGACCAGCGCCTGCCCCCCGCACCCATGCATCGATAGGTACGTACTCCATGACCCTCGCTACCGCATATGCCGTCGCTGCCCCCGACGGCCGCTTCGAGAAGACCACCGTCGAACGCCGGAAACTCGGGCCCCACGACGTGCTGATCGACGTCAAGTTCGCCGGAATCTGCCACTCCGACATCCACACCGCACGCAATGAGTGGCAGGGAACCAGCTATCCCTGTGTGCCGGGACACGAGATCGCGGGCATCGTGGCCGCGGTCGGGTCATACGTCACCGGATTCGCTGTTGGCGATCGAGTCGGCGTCGGCTGCCTGGTCGACTCCTGCGGCGAATGCGAGAACTGCCTGGCCGGGTCGCAGCAGTACTGCTTGCGAGGTGCGACGTGGACCTACAACCACAAGGTTCCCGAGTCGGTGCAGGACGGCGGCGTCACTATGGGCGGGTACTCGACGCAGATCGTGGTGACCCAGGGCTTCGTGGTGTCGATCCCGGACGGTATCGCGCTGGAGCAGGCCGCGCCGCTGCTGTGCGCGGGAATCACCCTGTTTTCCCCACTGCGGCACTGGAACGCCGGGCCGGGTAAGCGGGTCGCCATCATCGGCATGGGCGGGCTCGGCCACATCGGTGTGAAGATCGCGGCGGCGCTCGGCGCTGAGG
This sequence comes from Nocardia lijiangensis NBRC 108240, assembly GCF_001613045.1. Classification (GTDB taxonomy): domain Bacteria; phylum Actinomycetota; class Actinomycetes; order Mycobacteriales; family Mycobacteriaceae; genus Nocardia; species Nocardia lijiangensis. The sequence continues at coordinate 77,952 of NZ_BDBP01000042.1, forward strand.
TCACGGTGCTGAGCCAGTCGCTGAGCAAGCAGGACGACGGGCTGCGGTTCGGTGCCAACCACTACTTCGCGACCGCGGACGAGACCACCTTCCGCACCCTGCGCGGCCACTTCGACCTGATCATCAACACCGTGTCGGCGGAGCTGCCGATGGTGAAGTACATCAGCCTGCTGAAGCTGGACGGCACCCTGGTTGTGGTGGGTATGCCGCCCGGGCCGATGCTGATCCCTGCCCCCTCCCTGATCGGGGCGCGACGCTCGGTTGCCGGCTCACTCATCGGCGGCCTGCCGCAGACCCAGGAGATGCTGAACTTCTGCGCCGACCACGGCATCGGCGCCGAGATCGAGGTCATCGCGGCCGACCGCATCGACGACGCGTACGACCGCGTCCTACGCAGCGACGCCCGCTACCGGTTCGTCATCGACACCGCCACCTTTTAGTTGTGGCGGGTATTGGCCTCGGCAGCAACCGCAGGGGGCGGAATACTCCTCAGCAGATCGGCGGTGACCGGTGCGGTACGCGATGAGAGCACCATGGACTATCAGCTGGTCGCCGAGAACAGGGTGGTGGCGTTGAGAAGGTGCTGACCGTCAGGTCGCGATCGCCGAGCAGCCGGAACCTGGGGCCAGGGCCGCCGAACGCCACCCGCTGACGATCGCGGCGGCCGCCGCCCGGGGGTCCAGCGTGAGCGCCAGGTCCCGCGCGGCCGCCGCACTGCCTGCCGTTGTCACCAGACCACAGTACTGACCCACCGGCCCAGCGCAGGCGATGAACGCTGCATCCGAGCCCAGCTACGCCGATCGGCGATTCCGCAGGGCGCGGTGCTCCCGCAGGGCGCGGCGGCTGTCGGTGGCGGCCAGCGCCCACGCGACGAGCAGCGGTTGAAAGACCAGTCGCACAGCACGTTTGGTGTCGGTGTCGAGACCGAAGGCGTCGGCGTGGTTGACCAGCTGCGCGATGTTGCCGGGGAAGATCGCGACGAAGAACGCCGCGACCGCGCCGCCGACAAGGGCGCGGCGGGGCTGTTTCCAGGTGGCGAGCAGCGCGCTGCCGAGGCCGATCTCGACGACACCGGACGCGACAACGACAACATCGGGGTCCAGCTGCAACCAGTGCGGGACCTGCGCCCGGAATTCCTGGCGCTGGAACGTCAGATGACCGGTGCCGGCAGAGACCAGTAGCGCGCCCAGCGAGGCCTGACCCAGCGCGCGAAAACCGTTCGGGCCGTTAAAGTTCCGTGGCATTGACAAACTCCTCTAGGACAGGCCCGCAGACGCCGATATCGTCCTGGGGCTATAGATTTTCGTGTTTATTCCCGGGGATACGCCCCGTCTGCAGCCGGGTGGTTTCGGCGAGACGTCGTGCGAGGTCGTTGATCTGGTCCCGGAGCCCGGTCAGATCCTGTGGCGACAGTCCGACATCAACGGCGACGGTTTCGATCATGCATCTGACCTGATCCTCGAGCGCCCCGCTCGCCGTGGTAGGACGCAGCACGACTTCTCGTTTGTCGGCGCCGCCCGGGTCGCTGCCTACCAGGCCGGCCGTAGCCAGGCGTTTGACCAGTGGTGCGACCGAGCCGTAGTTGAGGCTCAGGCGTGCGCACAGCTGTTTCATACTCGATCCCGGCTGCTCCCACAGCGCCAGCAGAACCAGGTACTGCGGGTAGGTCACCCCCATTCGGTCCAGGAACGGCCGATAGGCCGCCGCAACCAGGCGTGATGTCGCGTACAGGGCGAAGCACAGCTGATTGTCCAGCGCCAGCGATGTCTCGAAGTCGGGCTCCTGGTCCGCCGCGGAGGTATGTGGTGTCGACCTGTTCATGGCTCCCATCCGGCGAGTATCCGCATCACCGCGTCCGACGCTGATCGGTCGGCGACGGTGATGCGGACTCCAGCACCATCGTAGGATTTCACCGCGATGCCGGATCGACGCAGTGCCGTGGTCAGCCGCACTGTCCGGTCGCTGTTGCACGACCTGCCGCACTGGGGATTCACCCTTGCGGGCGACCGCAACGACATAGCGACGGACCTCCTCCGGATACGGCCTCGGCATGCTGAACATCCTTGCAGTGAGGACGAATCCTCACAGGTCAGGAGCTCTCGGATGGGACGCCCCGCACGGCGAGACCGGTTTCATAGGCGAGGACGACCAGTTGCACACGGTCGCGGGCCGACAGTTTGGTGAGCAGACGTCCGACGTGGGTTTTGACCGTGGCGACACTGAGATAAAGGGTGTCGGCGATCTCGGCGTTCGATCGTCCGGCCGCTACGTGCCCGAGGACTTCGCGCTCGCGGTCGGTGAGCGCGGCCAGCGCGTCCGGCTGCGAGACCGGTGCCGCGGGTTGTCGAGCGAAGGCGCTGATCATCCGGCGGGTGACGCTGGGGGTCAGCAGGGCGTCACCGTCGGCGATGACGCGGATCGCGTGCAGCAGCTGCTCGGGCGGGGAGTCCTTGAGGATGAAACCGCTTGCTCCGCTGCGCAGCGCCCGGAAGACGTGCTCGTCTTCGTCGAAGGTGGTCACGATCAACACATGCGGACCGTCCGAGCCCGCGGCGGCGATGTGCCGCATCGCCTCCAGTCCGTCCATGATCGGCATCCGGATGTCCATCAGCACGACATCGGGTCGCAGCTGGCGGGCGAGGCGGACCGCTTCGCCGCCGTTGCCTGCCTCGCCCACCACGGTGAGATCCGCCGCGGAATCGACGAGGACGCGGAATCCGGCGCGGACAAGCCCCTCGTCATCGGCGATGAGCACCTGGATCGGATCTCCGTGGGGGTTGTCAGCAGGCATCGTCGTCCGCACCGATCGGGAAACCGGCGACGACAGCGAAGCCGCCCTCGGGTCGGGGTCCGGCCTCGAAGCGGCCGCCGAACAACGCCACCCGCTCTCGCATCCCGACCAGACCGAGGCCAGATCCACTGTCATCGATGTCGGACCAACCGGCATGCTGAGCTGCCGGGCCGTCATCGACGATGGACACGGTCAGTTCATGTGGCGCATGCCGGACCTCGACCTGCGCACGAGCGGTGTGCGCGTGTTTGACGACGTTGGTGAGCGCCTCCTGCGCAATGCGATAGGCGGTTGTCTGTAGCAACGCCGGGTAGCCGACCGGCTCACCGACGATGCGGTACTCCACGACCAGGCCGTCATGACCCATCCCATCGATGAGTTCGTCAATCTCGGCGAGACCGGGTTCGCCTGTTTCGTGCGATGGCCCGGGTTCACGGATTTGCGCCAGCACCCGCCGCAGTTCGTTCAGCGCCGACCGGCTGGCCGTCTCGATCGTGCTCAGTGCCTGACGCGCCTCGCCCGGCTGTTCGTCGAGCAGCAGACGAGCTACTCCGGAACGGACGGCGACCATGCTCAATGTGTGTGAGAGCAGATCGTGCACATCTCGCGACACCCGTAGCCGTTCCTCGGCCCGGATCCGGCGTTCCTCCTCCTCGGCCCGGTGACGTCGCTGCACGGCGATGCTGTGCCGGTATTCGCGGCGGGTCCGGACCATGTCGCCGAGCAGCCAGGCCGGGGCGGCGATCAGCAACTGCACGAAGTCCTGGTCCTGGTCGGGATGCAGGTCCAGACCGACCCGCGCGGCACCGCAGGCGGCGATGGCCGCCGCGGCGATGGCGAGCGCCGAGTCGCGGCGGGATCGCCGGTCTGCGACTGTGAATGCGGCGATGGCGATAGCCGGACCCGCATTGCTCACCCACGGTGTGAAGCGAACGCCGAGCACCGCGGACAGGCACAGAACGCCCGACACCGCGAAGAGAACCGCGACCGGCCAGCGTCGCCTGACGATCAACGGGGCCACGGTGGCGGCGCCGAGCATCGTGATCGCCGCCAGGGACCCGATTCCACCGGTCACACCTACCAGCACTGGCAGCGTGAACGCCGCATAGCAGACAGCCGCGATTGCGATGTCGCGCGTGTCCGGCCCCGCGCCATCCGCTCGATGCGGCATCGGAATGAGCCGTTGGTGCCACGGAAGCGATGCCGGGGGCCCGGCGTGATCCCGAGGTACGGAGGTAATCGCCATAGCGCAGACGGTAGCCGGGCCGCCACTGCCGACGCATCGCTCCGACGTCGAAGTACCGCATCATCCGGAAGGCTGAGATGTTCCGAGACATCCGTCCGAGGGCGACGGCCAGGTCCAGGCCCGAGGATGACGACACCGATCAGGCCTGCGGGCGACAGTGGTGCCATGAATGCACGCGACACCGCACACACCCGAACCAACACTGCGCAGACCCCTTGCTCGGACGGCGTCGGCATCCGGCCCAGGCTGTCCCGACCGCTGGTCGCAATCGCGACCACGTCCCTGGTGGCAGGGCTCATATCCGGTGGCATCACCTATCTCAACCGGTCCCCACACCTCGCAGCACACGTCGACGGAACCGCCGCGTGGCCGGCGCACATCGTGGTGTTCATACTGGCCGGCGGCGTGACCATGGTCGTACTGCGACGGCGCCCCGCCCACACGAGTCGCCTTTCATTGCTTGCCCCGCTCGGTACCACCGCTGCCTCGCGGCTCGCACACACCGTGCGTGCCACCCGGCGCCACCCGACCGCGGTGCTTCGCCTGCTGATCGGAATATTGCCGATGGCGATGCTGGTGTTCGGCCCGTACCGGATCGGCGTACAGGTACTCGCGGGCCTGGACCCGAACTTCACAGTCAACGCCTGGGGTGGCCCCGGCTATCTAGGCGCGATGGCCTGCCACTACCTCGACGGCGGCCTGCTGATGGCCGCATCGGCCGGTCTGCTGAACCTGCTTCTGCTGCCGGTCGGTCACCGCCGAGCAAGCAACCGGCGCGAGCAGTAGTCGCCCGGCGCGAACCACCAGTGCGCCGAAACCCGTGGAGCACGAGCTCAAACTGGCCATCGGCACCGCCACCGCAATCGCCGGAGTCGCCTACCTGGTCCGAGCATCTTGTTGAACAGGTGACGGACGGCGGGGGCGTGGCGGTCGCCGTGGTCACGGCGGCGCCGGTAATGCTGGCGGGCCTGGCCGGGCCGGGCCATCATCGTGGTGGCCCGTGACGGCAAGCTAATCCTCTTTCCCTAAGCCGCCACCAGCGCGGGGTCACAAAGCTGCGCGGTCGGTCCAGTGGAAACTCGAGCCCATGGTGACTACATCCAGCGGCGGGAGGCCGAGGGTGTGCACGCGGGTGGAATCGCCGTCGCGCCAGGTGATGTTGGCGATCCCGACCGCGCGCGCGGAGCCCTCGGACAGCTCAGATCGAAACCTCGCTTCAACGAACCGCGGCAAAGACCGGTCTCGGAATGCCCCCGTTCGGATCTATTTCTGGAAGAACGTCTGCCCCATGAGAATCGAGTTTGCAGGCACGGTATCCGCCCGATACGCGGCTACCGGACATCGTTCCGCCTGCTCCCTGCAGGTCCGCTTACATCGTTGTTGCAGTAGCGTGAGCCTCGTCCGGCAACGAAGCGTACACCGCGGTCGTCAGATAAGCTCTGGCGGAAGCGCCAACGACGGGACGAGTGTTGCCAGGTCGACCAGTTCGATGCGTTCGCCGTGGACACGAACGAATTCTGCAATGGTGAAATCGGTTGCAGGTCCGAAGCGTTGCTCGAACCGGGACCTGGTGTGAGGAGAAGATCGACCGAGTGCCCACGCGATCGTCGACTTGGTTGTTGTAAGAAACCGGACCGGCAGCGCGCCGACGACGAAAAGCTGAGCACGCCGACCGCTTTCATCGAGCGCCAAGTGAACCAGGTCGGAGACGATACCTCGCTTGCGCATAGTGTCGGCACCCTTCCACTGTGCGACTTTGAACTCGGCGATCCGACGGTCCGTTTCCAGATCGAACGGCCGCGACCGATCATTTCCCGCTCCCAGAGAGGGCCGCCGAACGACGACCTCTCCTTCTTCCAAGATGACGGGTAGCACGCGCGCGATGACGGTCGCATGAATGACGTCGTTGAGGCGCCCGACCTGTGTGCGCACAGCCAGTGCGGCGTCGAGAAGGTCGTCGCTGAATCCGTACTTGGTTGTCACCTCACGACTCGTTGCGGATCCCGCATGATGGAGGGCAGCCTCCGCGTCGGCGAGGTGCGCTGTCAGGTCGTGGTCGGTGAGAAACCGTGACAGCGTCGCGAACGACTCGGCCAATTCATCAATACCACTGGACCCACCGGACCCGTCGGAGGCCTCCGCTCGGACAGCCTCGGTCCGCGGCGGCGTGTAGACGCTGGTCGACAGCCCCAACCTGCGCAACTCGGCGAGGGCTCGATGCGATGTATACGCCGAGCGAGGCAAACCGGTGATCAGTTGATACACCTGCTTGGGCGGATAGCGTTTGTCCGCGACAACCACCCAATGCTCGCGGATCGGCTCGGGTTCAACCTTGCTGATTGTCTCGAACACCGAAGACTCGATCGCTTCTTCCATGCCCGAGAGGTTTCCCTACCACAGACGGGCACGGCAACCATCGACATCGAATGCGCCAACCTGACGGACGACCAGCGGCATGGCCGGGCCGGGCTCGGTATTGTCCGCCCGCAGCGGACGGTGGTGTCGCCCAGTTGCGACCAAAATCGATTGGGTTTCCTTGGGCGGACGGGCAGTCTTGGTCGCATGAGCTGGAACGAGGCATTCGCGGACCACTATGAGGAATGGTCGACAGATATGACGGCGGATATCGCCTTTTATGTCGAACTTGCCGGTCACGCCGACGGGCCGCTGGTCGAACTCGCAGTCGGCAACGGCCGGGTGGCGATCCCAGTCGCCCGAGCCACCGGGCAGCCCGTCGTCGGTGTCGACACTTCTCCTCGAATGCTCGAGCAGGCCATGATCCGGGCTGCTGCGGCTGGAGTTCGACTCGAGTTGCGCGAGGCCGACATGCGCGACCTGCGCCTCGATCGGCTGGCCGCACTGATCTACTGCCCGTTCCGTGCGCTGCTGCACCTGAACACCTGGGCGGACCGCCGCCGCGTCTTCGAGCGTGTCGCCGCCTCCCTGCGGCCCGGCGGACGGTTCGCCTGGAACGCGTTCGCGTTCGATCACCACATCGCAGCACGCCTGGACGGCACTCGCAAGCTCGGACCGGTCCCGCACACGATCCGGTACGCGCTGGGCGACAATCGGGTTGACCTGGTCCGGGACAATGGCGCGGTGAGCTCCCTGTGGTGGGCGACGAAGAACGAGTGGCTCGGACTTCTCGACGTGGCAGGCCTGGAACTCGAGGCACTCCACGGCGGGTTCGCTGGCGAACCGTTCACCGAGGACAGTCGAGAATATGTCTTCGTAGCCCGACGCCCGCGTGGTGCGTAGCTCAGGCCTGCGCAACCGCCCATCGGCATTATCGCAAGTTCCGCGCGGACGACTATCGGACGTTCTGCGCGGACGCCAACGGCCCGAGATAGCCTCGGGCCGTTGATCTTCGGACTGTCGCACCTGGCCGCCGACAGGGGTGCCGACAGCATCCTCGATTGCGAAATCCAGCTGGGGACTTCGAATATGCCGCTACTTGACCGAGTTGGCCAACCGATCGGCATATGGGGCAGTGAATTTTCCGACAATGGGAAGCTCTGCACGGACACCGCCGGTGTTGTTCGCCTGGACCATGGCCATGATCCAGACGACGACTGCGAAGACCGCGACTGCGAGTCCGGCGAGGCTGAAGATGATCCCCAGGACTCCGAGGAGCGAGCCGGCGATGCTCAGAACAATATTGACCACCGAAACT
>NZ_BDBP01000043.1 GCF_001613045.1 Nocardia lijiangensis NBRC 108240
CCGCGCCGCGCTCCTTGGCCACGGCGGCGATCGCCGCGCCGCGCTGCCTGGCGGCGGCGGCCCACTCGGGTCCGTGGGTCTGCACGGTCTCGGCGAATTCCGAGCCCCTGGTCACGGCGGTGTCGCCGAGCGACCTCGCGCGCACCGCCGCATCGTGCGCGTGCTGGCGCAGCGACTCACCGCCCGAGCCCTCGGCGGCCGCGCCGAAGGGCAGCGCCGCTGAGACCGTGGCGGCCGCGTTGCGGGCTGCGCGCCTGCCGCGCCAGCCGAGCGACGGCTTGCCCTCGGTATCGGCGGCGGCGATCAGCAGCCCGCCGAGCAGGCTCATGTCCTTGAGGAAGGCCGTGCGCTTGGCCGCCTTCCGATCCGGGTCCTCTTCGGCCCAGAAGTCCTGCTCGGTGACGGTGGCGGGCACGACCGTCGCCGCGAGCACGAGCGAGGCGAGGCGCGGTGCCTTGCCCAGCGCGAGGAGGACGCCGCCGGAGACCTGCGCGATGGCGTTGATCCGCACCACGGTGGCCGGGTCGGCGGGCAGCTTCGCGGCGACGTTGTCCGGCAGCGAACGCTCCCCGCGCTGGACGAGTGCCGCGGCGGTCTTGGCGCGCGGTTCCGGATGGATCAGGGTGTCGACCCCGTCGGCGACGAAGGCGGTCGCCAGCAGTGGCCGGGCTAGTCGGCGCAGCAACATGAACGTCAACCCTTTCCTCGATGGCTTATCGACCGGGTTCCCGTGGCATAGATCGCCAAACACCAAGATCAGCTTACCCCGGGCGCGGTCGATCCCGGGGTGACAGCGCACGTCAGCAGGTCGAGGCGGACTTCGGCACCGGCCGCGGCATGCGTCGATTTCGGACCGGCGCGCCGGTCACGAACTGCGCGGCAGCGACGTGTCGGTACGCGCCGCGTGCGGACGGCTCGCCCCGTGCGGACGGATCTCGGGCGCGGCGAGGAAGTCGGTGATCACGGTGGTCACCGTGGTCGGGTCCTCCACCATCGGCAGATGGCCGCAGTCGGGGAGCACCACGCTGGTGTGCGGATGCAGTGTGCGATCCAGGACGGCGCCCGCCGAGGCCGAGAGGATGTGGTTCTGCTTGCCCCAGATCGTGCAGATCGGCGGGAAAGCGGGCCCGGGGGTGAACTCGTCGAGGACGCGGAACGACGGGAAATCCTGCACGAGACCGTGCAGCGCTCGCAGCCTGCCGCGATCGCCCCAGTGCGCCTTGAGCCGCCGCGAATGCTGCAGGCCGAGGCGCTTGCCGCGCGCGCCGAGCTGGTTGGCGATGATCAGCGAGATCACCTTGTCGGGCAGCGCGAGCCGCTCGGCCAGCGGCGCCAGCGGCAGCTTGGCGTCCACCCAGGCCAGGCCCGCCTGTTCGCCCTTGCGCACGGTGTTGCGGGTCAGCGGGCTGACCAGCACCAGCGCGCGCACGTTCGACGGATGTGCCATGGCATAGCCGAGCGAGGTGGCGCTGCCGAGGCAGTTGCCGACCAGGATCACGTCGGCCAGGTCGTGCGCATCGAGGAAGGCGCCGAGCATGCGCACGTACTCGTCGAGCCGGTAGCCCGCGGCCGGTTGCTCCGATTCGCCGTAGCCGGGCAGGTCGAGTGCGAAGACTTCGTGATCGCGCCGCAGCACCGCCACCTGATCGTCCCAGATATGTCGCTGCGTTCCCGCGTTGTGCAGCAACACGATCGGCGGCCCGCTGCCGATGCGATCGAAGACTACGGTCCGGCCCTGGTGCGCGAAAGTCGCCACGTCGCCTCCTTGCGAGTGGTGCGGCGTACGACGTGCACGCCTGATTCACAAGGTAGACCTCTCTATGGCGTCGGGTCGACCCCCGAATCCAGGGCCATCGGACCGGTCGGTTTGCCGATGTTTCCGTGCGGAACGGACTCCGTCACCCCGCGGCGTCGGAGAGCGTTTCGGCAATGCCCGCGCGAATCACCTTTCCGGTCGCGTTGCGGGTGAGTGGCGTGGTCGTGAGCCGCCAGACGGCGGGCACCTTGTAGTAGGCCAGCCGCTCCCCGGCGAACGCGCGCAGATCCGCCTCGGTGACCGTCGCGCCCTCGTTCACCACCACGAGAGCGGCGACCTGCTGGCCCAGATCGGCGTCCGGCACGCCGACGACGGCGCTCTCCTGAACCTCCGGGTGTTCGTCGAGACACTGCTCGACCTCGGTGGGATAGACGTTCTCCCCGCCGCGCAGGATCAGATCCGATCGCCTGCCGGACAACCGCAGCCTGCCCTCCTCCAGGACGCCGATGTCGCCGGTGCGCAACCAGCGATCCGAGGTGATGGCCGCCGCCGTAGCCTCGGGATCGTTCCAGTAGCCGAGCATCACGTAGGGGCTGCGCACCCAGATCTCGCCCTCGACGCCCGCGCCGACCGGCTCGCCCATCGGGTCGCGGATCTCCAGGCTCACTCCGATCACCGGGCGGCCCACCGTGTCCGGGAACGCGGCGAGTTCTGCGGGAGCGGCGATGGTGGCGGCGGTCGAGCACTCGGTCATGCCGTAGCTGGTCACCAGCGCGGTCCGCGCGACGGGCAGCTGCTGCCGCAATCGATCTTGCAGCGCGGCCGAGGAGGGCGCGGAGTTGAGTGAGAAGGCGGCCAGCGAGGACACGTCGTAGGCGGAGAGGTCGGCCTCGAGCAGCCGAGTGGCCATGGTCGGCATCGCGCCCCAGTTGCTGATGCGCTCGCGTTCGATCAGCCGAAGCACCCGGTCGGCGTCGAAAGCGCCCTGGTAGATGACGGCCGTGTCGCCGGTGGCCATCCGCGGCAGCACCAGATTGTGCAGGCTGGCGATGTGGAACAGCGGCGAGGTGAGCAGGAAGCGCCTGCCCTTGGGGCCGCCGTCGTCCACCCCGCCCGTGAAGGCCGCCGCGAGCGCGTCGTTGAAGCGGTGGTAGTCGATGACGGCCAGCAGGTTCCGGTGCGTGTGCACCGCGCCTTTGGGCCGCCCGCTGGTGCCGCTGGTGTACAGGATGACGGCCGGATCGTCCTCGGCGACGGCCGTATCGGGCAGCTCGCCCGCCGCGAACTCGGCCACCAGGTCCGGGATGTCGCGCTCCATGGTGAGCACCGGAACGTCGACGCCGAGGCCGGCGACCTGCGCGGCCCGCTTGGCGTCCGCGATCAGCACCGAGGGCGCGGTGTGCTCGAGACCGTAGGCGATCTCGCGCGGCGCCCACCACGCGTTGTAGCCGACCGCGATCGCGCCGAGGCACTGCGCGGCCCAGAACGCCACCACCCACTCGGGGGTGTTCGCCGCGAGGATGCCGACGCGATCGCCCTTGCCGACGCCGTAGCGGTCCCGCAGCACCCTGGCCAGCGCGCCCGCCTCGGCGGCGTGCTCGGCATAGGAGAGGCGCCGATCCTCGGTCACCAGGTAGTCGCGGTCGCCGAGCGCGACCGACGCCGCGAGCACCTCGCGCAGCGCGCGGCCCCGGTTCTTCACCACCGGCAGCGGCGCGCCGAGGACGTCCTCGACCGTCATCTCGAACGCGCCGCCCGGCCCGGTGAGCCGCCCGACGATGGTCGCTGCCAGCGCCTGCGGGTCCATGGATTTCGTCATCGAATATTCCTCGTCGTTCGTACGCGGTTCGGGTTCACGGGATCAGCACCGCTCGCCCGCGGATCCGCCCGTCCGCCAGGCGATCGAGCGCTTCGCGGCCGTCGTCGAGCGCGAAGGTCTCGACCTCGACCCGGAGTCTGCCCGATCGCGCGAGCGCGACGGACTCGATCAGATCGGATTTGGTGCCGCCGTAGGACTTTCGTACCGTGGCGCCCCACGGCCAGCCGGGGCCGCCCGCGGGCGCCGCGGTGAGTTCCGGCGCGCCGCCGCCGAGCCCGACCATCCGGTATGCGCCGTTGGGCGCCACACACTCGACCGCCAGGCGCGCGGTCTGCTCGGCGCCGACGAAATCGAACACCGCCTCCGCGCCGCGTCCCCCGGTCAGGTCGAGGATCGCCGCGGCGGTCCCGGCGTCGGCGAGCAGTCCTTCGTCGGCGCCGCACGTGCTTGCCACGGCAAGCTTGTCCTCGCTCACGTCCACCGCGAGCACCCTGGCCGCGGTGGTGGCGGCGAGGATCTGCACCGCGACGTGACCGAGCCCGCCGACCCCGATGACGACGGCTGTCGCGCCCGGCCGCAGCTGGTCGCGCGCGCCGTCGATCGCGTGATAGCTCGTCAGCGCCGCGTCGGCGAGCGGCGCGGCCTGGGCGAAGTCCAGCTCGCCGATCGGCACGAACGCGGTCGCCGGAATGCGGATGTACTCCGCCATGCCGCCGTCGGGACCGAGCCCGGGACACGGCGGCATCGCCGTGCGACCCGCGGCAAGGCACACGTTCTCGTTGCCGCGCACGCATTCCCGGCACTCGCCGCACGACCAGCACAGGTAGACGACACCGCGGTCGCCGACCTCCCGGCCGGTCACCCGGTCGCCGATCGCCACGACGGCGCCCGCCACCTCGTGGCCGAGCGTCAGGGGATCCTCGCGCAGCCGGAACGGTATCTCCAGCACGTGCAGGTCCGAATGGCAGATGCCCGCCGCGCCGACCCGCAGCAGCAGATCGTCGGGCCCGATCGACGGCACCGGTACCTCCCGCAACTCCAGCGTGCCGGGACCGGTCAGCTGCAGCGCTCGCATCATGGAAGTCATACCGCTCCCTCCCGCACGGCCGCGTAGGTCGCGCGTAAGTAGGCGTCGGCGCGAGCCGAGCCGAGGACGCCCGGCTCCATCTTGTTCATGGTGTAGGCGAAAGTGAGACGGTGGTCCAGGTCGTTGACCACGATCGCCCCGCCGTACCCGGCCCACCAGCAGACCCGGCCCTCGGGCACCGCGGGCGCGGTCTGCGGATGCGGCAGCCCGTAGCCGATGCCGAAACGCAGCGGCACCAGCAGCGCTTGGTCCACGCCGTCGGATTGCTGCTCGAAGATCAGGTCGATTGTCTTGTCCGACAACAGCTTCCGTCCGTCCAGCGCGCCACCGCAGGACACCAGGGACTGCACCCTGGCCACCGAGCGTGCGTTGCCGTGACCGTTGACCGCGCCGATCTCGGCCCCTTGCCACCCGGCGGTGGCGGTCTCGGCGACGTCGAGCAGCGGACTGGTGAGGGTCTTGACCAGAATGCTGTCCTGGTCGAGCGCCGCCATGTCGAACTGCACGGCAGGCGGCGGGATCAGTGGCGCGATGCGCGGACGGTGCTCGGGCCCGGTGCCGATGTGGAAGTCGGCGCCCAGCGGCCCGGCGAGTTCCTCGGCGAAGAAATGCCCGAGACTGCGCCCGGTGAGACGACGGACCACCTCGCCGACCAGGTGCCCGTAGTTGAGCGCGTGATAACCCGATGCGGCGCCGGGCTCCCACCACGGCGGCTGGGCGGCCAGGCGCGCGGCGGCCGCCTGCGCGTCGTAGATGTCGGCCAGGTCGATCGGCGGCTGCCACCCGGAGACACCTGAGGTGTGCCCGAGGATGTGCCGAATCTCGATGCCGCCCTTGCCGTTCGCGCCGAACTCCGGCCAGTAGTGCGCGACCTTCTGGTGCACGTCCAGCTCGCCGCGATCGACGAGCAGCAGTGCGCACAGCGCGGTCATGGTCTTGCTGATCGAGAAGACGTTCACAAGGGTGTCGGTCAGCCACGGCGCAGTGCGGTCCTCGTCCAGGTGCCCGCCCCAGAGGTCGACCACCGGCTCGCCGTCGATCGTCACGCAGATCGACGCGCCGAGCTCGGCGCCGGAATCCAGTTGGCGCTTCAGCTCCCGCCGTACGCCCTCGAAGCGATCGGCGCAGTATCCCGAGATGTCGCTCACGGCCTCACACCCGATCCAGCGCTCGGGCCGGCACCGGCAGCGCGTTCCCCGCCGCGGCCGCGCGCTTGGCGCCCCTGGCCATCTCGCGCTGCATATCGCGCACGTACGGCTCGAATTCGACCTGGATCGTGTGGCGCGGTGAGTCGTAGTAGCGGCCCGTGCGCGCGGTCTCGGCGGCGCGGATGTCCTCGCGCATCCCGTCCGGATCGGGCGGCAGATAGCGACCGGTCAGGTACGCCGCGACCAGCTTGCTCTGCTGCTCGGCGAAGTTGACCAGCGTGGGCAGCGGCTGGGCCAGTCCCAGGTAGAAGAGGTTGTCGATGCCCGGTTTCATCATCTGCTTGAACAGCGGCAGCCGATTGTCGCTGTCCGGCAACAGTTCCGGGTCGTCGAAGAACGGGAAACTGATGTGATAGCCGGTGGCGCAGACGATCACGTCTACCTCTTCCACGCTGCCGTCGGCGAAGCGCACCCGCGGCCCCTCCAGCGCGGTGATGGCGGGCTTGAACGCGATGTCGCCGCAGCCCGCGCGATGCAGGAACTCCTCGCTGGCCGAGGGATGCGCCTCGAAGGGCTTGTGATCGGGCGCGGGCAGACCGTAGAACTCCATCTCGCCGCGGAACTTTCGGACGAAGCGCTGCTTCATCTTCAGCGCGACCTTGCGCGGAATCCACGGCGGCATACGGCGTCTGTCGCCCACCGCGCCGTGCACGTATTTCGGTAGCACCCACACGCCGCGCCGGGCCGAGACCGTCAGCCGGGCGGCGAGGAAGCGCTGGGACAGCTCGGAGGCGATGTCGAGCCCGGAATTGCCCATGCCGACCACCACCACTCGCTTGCCGCGCATGTCGACCGGGTCGAACGGATCGTTGTAAGCGTGGCTGTGCATGAGCACGCCGTCGAATTCGCCAGGGTAGTCCGGCATCCGGGGATCCCAGTGGTGGCCGTTGCACACGATGAGCGCGTCGTAGGCGCGGGTGCGGCCGTCGGAGGCGGTCACCAGCCAGCGCCCGTCGGGCTGTCGCTCGGCCGCGGTGACCAAGGTGTCGAACAGGATCTTGTCGCGCAGTCCGAAATGGTCGACGTAGTTCTTGAAGTACTCGAACAGCTGCGCGTGGTGGGGGAAGTCGGGCCACTCGTCCGGCACCGGGTAGTCCTCGAAAGCCAAGCGCCACTTGGACGTATCGATGTGCAGGCTCTGGTAGCAGGCCGACATGCCGTTCGGGTTCTTGAAATACCAGTTGCCGCCGACCTCGTCGCCCGCTTCGAAACAGTCGAACGGGATGCCGTGGTCTTGCAGGCGTTTGGCGGCGGTGATTCCCGAGGGTCCCGCGCCGATGACGCAGACCCGGGGTAGTTGCTGTGAAGTCAAAGTCGATGTCCTCGTCTGGAGCTGCCGGCGTCGGCGGGCGCCGGAGGTGACCACAGACACCGCGCGAGCCGGTCGTCGCCGAAGTGACGTAGGCAACAAATTAACACTCACTAGACTGGCTGTCTAGTGAGTGACAGAATGTCTATTGGAAGTGCCGACGAGACGGAGTTACCGTTCACCATGCCGACCAAGTCGAACCCGGCCGGGCTCAGCCTGCGCGACGAACAGAAGCTCCAGACCAGGGCCAAGCTGCTGGAGGCCGCCAAGGAGCTGTTCGGCGCCAACGGGTATGCCGCGGTGCGGGTCGACGAGATCGCCGCCGCGGTCGGGTGCAGCCGCGCCACCTTCTACCTGCACTTCACCGGGAAGCTGGACATCCTGCGCGCGGTCGCCGCGCAATCCACCGCGCCCACCGCGCTGCATTTCTACGAGGATCTGGACCGGGTGCTCGACATCGGCACCCGCGAGGCCTTCGTCGGCTGGATGACCAGGGCCATCGCCTGGTTCCACGAGTACAAGGACCTGCTGCCCGCCTGGGACGAGGCGACCACGCTGGAGCCAGAGTTCCGCGAGATCGCCAGGCAGGGCTTCGCGGCCCTGCCCAACGCGATGACCTCCTACCTGGCCCGCTGGCCTGCCGAGCGCAGGGACGAGGCGCGGCTGCGCGTGGAACTGCTTGTCGCGCAACTGGAACGGTTCTTCACCCGATGGGCGATGCAGGGCACCATCGATGTCGACGCCGACAAAGCCGCCGAGGTGCTCACCGACATCTGGTTCCCCGCGCTGCAAGCGCCCGGCGCGACGTAGCGCCCTGCCTCGAAACCTGGGCGTAGCCCTGGGTTTGCTGGAGTGTTCGGGTTGCGGTGCGGCGGTACGAATTCGCGACGCCGTGTGAATCTGTCGGTGGCGTGCGGCATCATCTGTGCACGCAGACATCAACGAAGACCGCTCGGAGTGCCCCATGCCGTCGCCAAGAACCAAGCCCAAGCCGTTGTCCGACATCGAAATCGAGCAGATCGCCACCGAGATCGCCGGTGGCCGCCCGCCCATGGTCTGGTTCACCGCCGCCGCGGTCGGTGTGCCGGAAGGGCGTTCGGGCAAGGTGGTCGCGCTCGGCGATCCGTCCGACGGTGACTTCCTGCAGGTGCGGCCGACCGGTTCGAAGGATGTACTGTCCTTTTCTCCGACCGAAGTGACGTTGACCAAGCCGTCGCGGGATCGGGCGGCGACCGCACCACCCAGCCAGCCGAAGTCGACAACCAGGAAGGACTCCACCGTGACCCAGCCGTCGACCACGACGAGCGCACCGGCGCCGACCCCTAGCACCGCGCCGGTTCCCCCCGCCCCGAAACCCGTTGCACCGGTGTCGGAATCGAGCGGTCCGGGAGCGACCGCGCCCAAGCCCGCGGCTTCCCCCAAGCCGGCCAAGGCGCCCGCCGCGCGCAAGCCGAAGGCCGCCGAGGTCACGGTGACGCTGTCCGGAACGGCCGACGGCGAGTGGACGGTCGAGGTGGTCAACGGCAAGAAGCGCTCGGTGCGCGGGCTGCCGGTGAACAGTTCGGCGGTCGCGCAGGCGGCCAAGATCCTGCATCCGGAAGTGGCCGAGGTGGTCGCCGGAATCCTGGAGGCGGCGCGGGGCGCACAGCTGGCGAAGGTCGAGCAGTTACAGGCCGAGCTCGAGGAGGCCAGGCGGCTGCTCGAGGAACTGACGGACTGAGCCGGGTCGTCCGGCGGCGCCGGATCGTCCTGCGGTTCGGGGTTGCCCGGCGGTCGCGGTATCAGACCGCGGTGCTCTCGGCGTTGGATCGCCACGTCCGGGACTCGGTGTCGGAGGTGGCGGCGGCCGGGCGGCCCGCGGGTAGGTGCGGGTGCCGGAGGTCGTCGTGAAAGGCGTAGCCGAGCGAGTACTCCTTGGCGTGGTACATCGCCGAATCCGCATCCCTGATCAGGTCGTACACGGTGGCCTCGGGGTCGCGCGGACTGTCGCACGCGATGCCGACGCTGGCGGTGATCGGCACTTCGCCCGCGCTCAGTTCGAAGGGGCGGACGAAGGCCCCGAGTAGTCGTTCGGCGAGCACCGCCGCGTCCGGCTTGCCCAGCGGAGCCAGCACCACGAACTCGTCGCCGCCGTATCGGGCGACCGCGTCGTCGCGGCGCACCACCCGCCGGATTCGCGAGGCGGCGTTGGCGATCAGCTCGTCGCCGACGGCGTGACCGTAGCTGTCGTTGACCATCTTGAAGCCGTCCAGATCGATGAACAGCAGGCACAGCGGCCGATTGCGCCAGTGCGCACTATTGCGGTTGAGCGCGCGCAGCAGGGCCGCCCGGTTCAGCAGGCCGGTGAGCATATCGTGGTCGGCCTGGTACTGGGCCCGTCGCTCGCTGCGGGAGCTGCGCTGAATGGCCCGTTCGCTGCGCACCAGCACGCCGATGAGCAGCAGCGCGAACAGCGAGGACACCACCGCCCTGTCGACCGCGCCGAGACTGGAGCCGACCACCGGCACCAGCGAGGCCACGATCAGCGCGACCGCGATGAAGCTGGCGCGCTGCCGGGAATGGTGCGGATGGATGTGGCGCGGCGCGCCGAGGCTCGCCATGGTCGGGTGCAGCGCGGCGATGCCGACCGTGGCGTAGGCGATCAGCAGCGGCGTCAGCAGCACCTCGTGCCCGATCGTCGCGGTGCCCGCGGTCTCCAGGCTGTAGCCGAGATCGCCGACCAGCACGGCGACCATGGCCAGGTGCAGCAGCCGCAGCGAAGTCTCCGAGCGCGTGGCCGTGGCGACCGAGTGGGCGACCAGGGTCAGCAGCAGGGCGTCGAGGATCGGATACGAGGCCACGACCACCGTGGTCAGGGTGGTCGCGCGCGTTTGCAGGATCGGGGAGATGAGAAAGGTCCATGAGGCCAGCAGTGCGCCGAGACCGATCAGCGCCGAATCCAGCATCAGGTCGTAGTTGCCGCGCACCTGCCTGGGCCGCAGCCACAGCGTGGCGGCCACCCCGATGCCGAGATATCCGGTCAGCGTGCAGATGTCGTCGAGCGGGCTGATCGAGTCGTCGGCGAAATCGCGCAGCATGGTGCCGAGCGCGAAGAGCACCGCCGACAGCGACAGCAGGTACCAGGGCAGCGGCTGAGCCGGTCGATGGCGCAATAGCCCCACGCCGATCATGGTGAGCGCCCCCGCGACCACCGCCAGCATCGTCACCAGCGCGAGCGCACGGGACTCGAACACCAGCGGCACCGAGATCAGCGCCGTCCATCCTCCGAGAAGCGCTACGCACCAAAGGTTCCCGGTACAGTAGCCACGGTCGCTCGCCTGCTCTTCGCTGGATGTCATCAGCCCCCCTTGGTCGCTCCGTCCCCGGTGAACTGTGCGGCGTAGTAGGTCTGTGAATCCTCCACCGCGACTTCGACGTTCGTCTGCTCATCGAGCACCGCGCGAATACTGTCGGCGAACGAGAGCTGAGTGTTGTTGTACGAGCAGATGTCCCAGCCGACCGCAGCGCGTTCGGCCACCAATATCTGGACAACTGATTTGATCATGGCATGGAAGGCGGCCCCTTGTCGGGCACTTGGCGCAACAAGGGTGAATCCCGCGTAATAGATCGCATTGCGCGCGGCGTGCTCGGGATAGCGCGCGGCGAAATAGTCCGGACTGATCCAGGGCACCGTCTCCAAATGCCTGGTCAGCGTGGTCAGACCGATCGGCTCGCCCGACGCGGTGCGCGCGACGTGCTTGTGCACCCGGGGATCGATCATCTCCTCGTGGAACTCGTCGCGGTGCAGCACCTGCCTGGCGATAGCCTTGGTGCGCAGCGGGCCGAAGGCCTCCTCGTAGAGGCGGTGGAACATCTCGATCCGGTCGTCCGGGATCGTGGTCTCGACGGTGACGTGCACATCGCTCATCGCCGTCAGCTCCACGAGGTCGTGTGGTAGGCGGCAAGCACCACGGCGCAGGCCGGGTCGCCCGCGCAGCGGGTCTGGGCGATCGACAGCTGCACGGGGCCGAAGCCCTCGGGCCTGCGGTCGGTCATGTCCGCGAGGCTGGCGCGGATCAGCCCTTCGACCTCGGCCGCGTTCTCGCCCTCGTGCTCGACGAAAAGCCCTGCTCCGGAGCCGTCGTCGCGCAGTGCCCAGCCGACGCCGGCGGCGGCCGGACGCCCGATCTCGTCGGTGTGCTGGGCGGCGTAGACACAGTAGAGCCGATCACCCCAGGGGATCGGCTTGCGGACTCGGGCGGTGCGCTGCAACACGGCGCGCGGCGGGATCACCGACGACAGGCGAATCAAGTTCGCATCACCCACTCCCAACTCGCGCAGGGCTGCATCGAAGGCCGACATCGCTGTCGGACCCACCCCTGTCGCCGCGCCGATCTCGATCGTCAGTGGTGCCCCGGGGATTTGCCGGTTGTCACGCTCCGGCCTGCCCAGGGGCGGAAGTAGTCGATCGACCCACTGCAGCCCGAGCAGGCCGCAGCGTGGGGTGGTGTGAATCATAGTGCCCTCCCAAAACTCTCGGCCTAATTTGCAGGCCGATATTGCTTCGAATTCGACAATGCGTCACGATCGCGAATCGCGCACGCGCACCGGAGGAAAGCGATGCTGGGGCGGCGTGTCTCGTAACGTGTGGCGCAGACGGACGAGCTCCGAGTCGACAAGCGAGGCAGCAGTGCGGACATGGGTGGCGCCGGGCCGGGTGAACATCATCGGCGAGCACACGGACTACAACGACGGTTTCGTGCTGCCCATCGCGTTGCCCCTGGTAACGCGGTGCGCGGCCGAGCCGACCGACGACGGACTCGTCCGGGTCGAATCACGGCAGCGGCGGGGGGAGACGGTGCGGGCCGGGATCGGCGAGCTCGCCGCGGCGCGGGATCGGCTGCCGGGCTGGGCGCGGTACCCGTTGGGTGTTGTTGCCGAATTCGTACGGCGCGGGCATGCCGTTGGCGGGCTGATGCTGGACCTCGACGGCGCGGTGCCGATCGGCGCGGGACTGTCGAGTTCGGCGGCGCTGTCGTGCTCGGTGGCGGTGGCGCTGCGAGATCTGTTCGCGCCCACCGTGGTCGACCGCGAACTGATCGATATCGCGCGCGCCGCCGAGAACGACTACGCGGGCGCCCCGACGGGCGTGCTCGACCAGTCGGCGGCCATGCTGTGCACCGCGGGACACGCGCTGTTCCTCGACATCCGTCGCTTCACCGCCGCCGACGCCGGCTACGAGCAGATCCCGTTCGACCTGGCCGCTTTCGGCCTCGAGCTCCTGGTCATCGACACCGGGCAGCCGCACGAACTGGTGGACGGCGGCTACGCGCAGCGGCGCGCGCAGTGTGAGGCGGCGGCGGCCGAACTCGGTGTGCCCGCGCTGCGCGATGTCGACGCGGCGGATCTGCCGCGCATCGCCGGCGCGGTCGTCCGCCACCGGGCGCGGCACGTGGTCACCGAGAACGCTCGCGTCGTCACGGTTGCCGAGAAATTGCGGCAGGGCGCCGACCCGCGCGAGATCGGGCCGATCCTGGTCGCGGGCCACGCCTCGCTGCGCGACGATTTCGAGGTCTCGACGGCCGCGCTGGACACCGCGGTGACGGCGGCCCTCGACGCGGGCGCCCACGGCGCGCGGATGGTCGGCGGCGGCTTCGGCGGCAGCGCCATCGCGCTCGTCGACCGCGAGCGGACCGAGCGAGTGGCCGCCGCGGTCGGCGACCGGTTCGTCCGCGCGGGTTTCGCCGAGCCGCGCACGTTCGTCGTGGTCCCCGCCGACGGAGCGCGCCGGGAGTCCTGAATACGGCGTCCGCCGTGCCGTGTTGCTCGAGCTCCGGCGAATCCCCGAACCGGCGGACTCGCTGAGCAACCGTCCAGATTTGTGCGCGATTGTGCCCCGCCGGAGCGGCACAATCACGCACAGTGGAGGTACGGACACCGCACGATGCAGGACCGGTCGGGCGCGACCGGACGAAGTCCGTCCCTAGCTCCGCGCACGGCCGGAGCGAAGGCGGAGGTACGCCTAGCTCGACGCCCGGGTTTCACGCCAGGAGGGACGCGCTGTGCCACTTGCCGATTCATCTTTCCTCAGCTCCGCGACGCCGCAGCGTCTCGTCGAGGCGGCCACCACCCTGCGGCTGGACGCGGCGCCCGTCGACTATGCCCTGGTGGCCCTGTATTTCGTGTTCGTGCTCGGCATCGGTCTGCTGGCCAGGCAGCGGGTGTCCTCCAGCATCGACTTCTTCCTGTCCGGTCGTTCGCTGCCCGCGTGGGTGACCGGTCTCGCCTTCATCTCGGCCAACCTCGGTGCGGTCGAGATCATGGGCATGTCGGCCAACGGCGCCGAGTACGGCTTCCCGACCTTCCACTACTTCTGGATCGGCGCGGTGCCCGCCATGCTGTTCCTCGGCGTGGTGATGATGCCGTTCTACTACGGCTCCAAGGTGCGCAGCGTGCCGGAGTTCATGCGCAGGCGTTTCGGCACCGGAGCGCACCTGGTGAACGCGCTGAGTTTCGCGGTAGCCCAGATCCTCATCGCCGGGGTGAACCTCTATCTGCTCGGCTCCATCGTCAACGTGCTGCTCGGCTGGCCGCTGTGGGTGTCGGTGATCGTGGCCGCGGTGATCGTGCTGTCCTACATCACCCTCGGCGGGCTCTCGGCCGCCATCTACAACGAGGTGTTGCAGTTCTTCGTCATCGTGGCGGCGCTGCTGCCGCTCACCCTGGTCGGCCTGCACAAGGTCGGCGGCTGGGAAGGCTTGCAGGACAAGGTGATCGCGTCACCCGGCGGCGCGGAACAGCTGGAATCGTGGCCGGGCAACGCGCTGAGCGGGTTCGCCAACGACTTCCTCTCGGTGCTCGGCATCGTGTTCGGCCTGGGTTTCGTGCTCTCCTTCGGCTACTGGACCACCAATTTCGTGGAGGTGCAGCGCGCCATGGCGACGCACTCCATCTCCGCGGCCCGGCGCACCCCGATCATCGGCGCCTATCCGAAGATGTTCATCCCGCTGATCGTCGTCATCCCTGGCATGATCAGCGCGGTGCTGGTGCCGCAGATGGCCGAGTACAAGCAGGCCGTGACGGCCGATCCGGACTACTCCGGTGACGTCACCTACAACCAGGCGCTGCTCTATCTGATGAAAGACGTGCTGCCCAACGGACTGCTGGGCGTCGGGATCGCGGGTCTGCTCGCGGCGTTCATGGCGGGCATGGCCGCCAACGTCTCGGCGTTCAACACCGTCTTCAGCTTCGACCTGTGGCAGCAGTACGTGATCAGGGATCGCTCCGACGGGTACTACCTGACCGTCGGCCGCCTCGCCACGGTCGGCGCCACCGTCGCGGCCATCTTCACGGCGTTCATCGCGAGCAGTTTCAGCAACATGATGGACTACTTGCAGACGCTGTTCAGCTTCTTCAACGCGCCGCTGTTCGCCACGTTCATCCTCGGCATGTTCTGGAAACGGATGACGCCGACGGCGGGCTGGATGGGGTTGGTCGCCGGAACCGCTTCGGCCGTCGCCATTTTCCTCATGCACGAGGCGGAGGTGTTCGAATTGTCCGGCCAGGGAGCGAGTTTCGTGGCCGCGGGCGCGGCGTTCGTGGTCGACATCCTGGTCAGCGTCGCGGTCACCCAGGTGACCCAGCCGAGACCCGCGGCCGACCTGGTCGGGCTGGTCTATTCGGAGACCCCGGCGGCCATGCGCACCGATCCGGAGGCCGACACGCTGCCCTGGTACCAGCGCCCGGTGCTGCTCGCGGGGATCGCGCTGGTGCTCGTCATCGCCCTCAATCTTCTCGTCGGATAAGGAAGACCGCCCATGCTGTTCGATATCCGCACCATCGTCGGGGCCCTGCTCGGCTGCTACGGCGTGATCCTGGTGGTCACCGGCCTGGTCCACGACACCGCCGCCGAGGAGATCAAGACCGGTGGTATCAACGTCAACGTCTGGGCGGGGGTCGGCATGATCGCCGTCGCGCTGGCCTTCCTCACCTGGGTGCTGCTGCGACCGGTCGTGCCGACCGAACCCGAGGCGCCGCGCGCCGACGATCAGCCGAGTCCGCCGGAGTGAGGCGTGGGGGAGCACGCGGCGAACCCCGCCCGGCCGTCGGCCGAACGGGGTTCGCGCAGGTGGGAGGGGACTTTCTAGCGGTTCACTTGGCGGGCGGGTTGAACGGCTGGTTGATGGTGGTGAAGTACTGGATCGCCGCGCCGATCGCCACCGGAGCCGTCACGAAGATCTGCCCGGCG
The DNA here is from genome assembly GCF_001613045.1 of Nocardia lijiangensis NBRC 108240. GTDB lineage: Bacteria > Actinomycetota > Actinomycetes > Mycobacteriales > Mycobacteriaceae > Nocardia > Nocardia lijiangensis. The sequence continues at coordinate 15,407 of NZ_BDBP01000043.1, forward strand.
AGGGTGCCGAGGGCGCCGACGGCGATGATGCCGCCGATGCAGCCGACCGCCGCGGCGGGGATGAAGGGGCCGAAGAGGCCGACGATGGTGGCCGAGGCGACCGTGGCACCGACGATACCGCCGAGCACGCAGCCGACCGCCCCGCCGCCGAGGCCGCCGACCAGGGTGCCGATGCTGGCGCCCATGCTGATGGTGCTCGTCATGCGGGACCAGGCCGCCTGTTCGCGCTCGTATTCGCTCTTCCACGGTGCCTTGTCCTCGAAGGGCAGGGCAACCGGCTGGTAGACGGCCTCGTCCATGGACAACTGCGGGGTGAGAGTGGCGGTGCGGCCGGAAATCGCTGCGGCGATGGGGAATTCGAACTCGTCGATGCGCAGGGTGAGCGGGGTGCCCGCGACGACGGTGCCGTCGGCGGCCTTGATCTTCAGTGCGTTGTCCTCGACGACGAGCGCGCCCGCGTCGACGGAGACGATCGAGGTGTTCTCCGTGGCGTTCGCCGTGAAGTTGATGGCGGCGGGGGCCGTGTCGGCGAGCGGGGCGGCCGAGGCGGTGCCCGCAGCGATACCGATCGTGCTGGTCAGGAAGGCGGCGGCGATGGCGAACTTCGTGATCTTCATGGTGCTGTGAATTCCTTGTGTTGTCTGAGGGGTCGCGCGGGCGCGACGGAACGACGGCCGTACCTATGACGAACGGGCAGGCCGTGATGTGACTCGCCGGGGTGGTCCGCCCGGCGCGGTTTTCACTGGGGGATCAGGAAGCGGTGGCGCGCAGCCGTCCGACGAGCCCGACCGTGACGTCCACGGCCAGGAACGCGAGCAGGCTCAGGCCGACGAGCGGCACGAACCAGCCGACGACCAACGCGGCGCCCAGCACGGGCAGCGCGAGCCACGGCGAAGTGGCGCGCACCGCGCCGCGGCGCGGAGCCCGGCCGAGTGCGAGACGCGAACCGCGGGTCGGCCGACGACGCCACCACATCAGGTAGCCGAAGACGATCACCACGATCAGGCCGATCATCGCGGCGAGCAGCAGCAGCTGATTCGGCAGACCGAACAACAAGCCCATGTGGAACGCGATGCCCCAGTTGGTGAGCTTGGCCATCAGCGGCCAGTCGGCGAAGGCCAGCCGGTCGGTGATGCTGCCGGTGGCGCCGTCCACCGCGACCGCGTCGACGGTGTACGTGCCCGGCATGCGCCGTTCCTTCACGGCGAAGGCCTTGTCCGGCTTCGCCGGAATCGCGATCTCCACCGCCTGGGTCACGCCCGCGGCACGGGCGGCTTCGTACACCCGATCCACCTGCGCGATACGGGCCTGCGGGTCGGCGGGCTGCGGCGCCGGTGCGTGCCCGCCGCCGTGGTGGTCGCCGCCGGAGGAGTGATCGGGCGCGGTCGAGCCGGGCATGGCGGTGCTCACGGCGGGCGTGGTCCAGCTGAGTTGCTCGCGCAGCTCGGTGATGTTCTCGCCCGCGTAGGTGGACCAGGTCATGCCGGTGGCCGAGAGCAGCAGGATCAGCGGCAGGATCCAGACGCCGATGGCCCCGTGCCAGTTCATCGTCCGGCCGCGGCCGCTCTTGGAGCGGTCGGGGGCGAACAGCCAGGCGGCCGAGTTGCGCTGCTTGCGCGCGCGGACCCGGCGGAACCACAGCACCAGACCGGCCAGCGCGATGACCCACAGCCACGAGGCGGCGAGTTCGCTGTAGAGCCTGCCGGGTTCACCGAGGTGCAGATCGCGGTGCAGCTTGTCGATCCAGGTGCGCAGCGGCAGTGCTCCCGAGCTGCCGTAGACGACGGATTCGCCGACCGGCTGGGCGGTGTAGGGGTTGACGAACACCGCGCGGCGCTCGGATTCGCCCAGCGAAGGATCGGTGAAGATGACCCGGGTGGTGTCCTCGGCTCCCGGCGCGGGCGAGACCGCGGCCAGCGCCAGGTCGGGCCTGGTCGCCACGGCGGCGCTGACCTGCTCCGAGAGCGGCCGGGCCGCTTCGCCCGGTTCGACCGTCAGCAGGTCACGGGAGACGAAGGCCTCCAGGGTCGGCGAAATGGCGTAGAGCGCGCCGGTGACGGCCGCGATCAGGATGAAGGGCGCCACGAAGACGCCCGCGTAGAAGTGCAGCCGCATGGCCAGCGCCTGCAAGCCGTTGCGGGCCGAGGGCTTGCGCCGCCCGGCGGATTCGGGAGGCGACGCCGAGGATTCGGCGTCGGGGGTGATGGTTTCTGTTGTGCTCACGGTCGTTTCGTTTCTGAGGTTCGGAAAACTCGGTGCGTGCGAGGCCTCGCGGCGCGCGAAGTACACCGGCCGTACCGAGGAGTGCTCGACGGGCCGAATGTGTGACATCGCCTGCGGCGAGAGTGCAGGACGCGCGCGACGGATCCGCGCCGGAACGCGGGACGACGGCGGAACGCGCACAGCGCGTTCGTGCACCGGGTGTGGGTGAAATCAGACGTGAACGAGCCGCGGCGGGCCGCGGGTGCGCAGCGTCTCGGCGGCAAGAATCCGCAGGATGACGCGGTCGCGGTGGGTGGTGCGCAGCGGAGCCGGATCGGGGATGACGGGTACGCGATGGCGCACCGGCAGCACCCGGGCCAGGATGGCGGTGCCGATCCGATAGGCCGCCTCGGCGCCGCGGATGACGACCGCGGCCACGCAGGCGGCGACGATGTGCGCGGCGAGCATCTGCGGGGTCAGCTGGGCGTCGCCGTGGTGCAGGTGCCCGGAGCTGAATCCCATCGCGACGTGGCCGAGCAGCTGCCCGCCGACCAGTGCCGTGATCAGACCCGCCGCGGTGTCGCGCAGCGGCGCGAGCCCGGCCACCAGCGCGCCGACGACCGCGGAGGCCGCGGTGAGCAGGGCGAGAGTGGTGCTGTCGGGGGCCATGCCGCCCGAGGCCCAGCCGTGGGCCGCGATGGAGACCGTTCCCGAGATCGCACCGGCCGACCCGCCGCGCAGCCGCGCGACGGCGCTGCGACGTCCCGCAGCCGACCGGTCGAACTCGATACTCACCCGCTGATGATAACGGACCTGTTACTCGTCGCCGACCACACCGAGCAGCCGCCGGAAATCGGCTTCGACCAGGCGTTTCCGCATGGAAGATTTCCGCCGGTCAGGTCCGGTCGGCCTTGAACTGATTGATGGGGCCCTTGTCCATCCTCACCTCGACGCGGCCGTCGGGTTGCAGGAACGCCGCGGGCCGGAATTCGGAGAACCGCTTGCTGTAGAGCTCCAGCCGTTCGATGAGCACGCCCTCGGGACGGTTGTAGACGATGCCGGGCACGCACGTGAAGATCCAGCTGGACTTCTTCGCCTGATCGGCGGGGATCACCACTTGGTCGGCGCCATTCTCGATGGCGAGCGAGACCCGGTACTTGAAGAAGGACCCGGTGCCGTTGTTGATCGCCGAGTAGGCGACAGGCACGATCGCGACGATCTCGGGAGCGAAGCGGACCTCGATGATCTCCTCGGTCTGCCCGCCGCCGCGGCGGACATGGCCCCTGCCGCGGTCGCCGAGGTGCCGGACCAGATCGCGGTATTGCGGGTTCGCCGGGGTGTCCTTGGCGTCGAAAGTGGCGACGTGCACTACCTCGCCGGTGTTCAGCACGATCAGGGCGTAGGCCTCGTAGTCGGTGCCGCTGGCCCATGCCACCCGTAGTCGGATCACCGGGGCCTTCTCCAGCAGGACCGGAGGAGCGTTCTTGGTGAGGGTGACCGCGCCCTTGGTGAAGTTCACGCCGGGTGGTGGTGTACCTGGTTGCGGTGGGCTCTGCGGAGGCATTCCCTGCGGCGAGGCTGGCAGTGGAAAAGCTTGCGCGGCACGCGAGTCCGGCGGCGAGCCGAAACTTGCTCCGCCGGGCGGCACAGGCGGGGGCGGGAACGATTGCGGGGCAGCCTGGTACGAGTCCGCCGACGATCCGAAACTGGCTGCGGGCGATGTCCCGGTGGGCGGCGGGGGTGGCGGCGGAAATGGTTGCGCTCCGGCTTGATACGAGCCGGGTGGCGTGCCGAAAGTTGCGCCTGGAGGAGATCCGGCGGGCGACCCAGCGTGGGGCGGCGCGGCAGGCGGCTGCCCGGGTGACGACCCGCCAGGTGGTGCGGGTGGCGGCGGAAATGGTTGCGTTCCAGCCTGATACGGGCCGGGCGGCGCGCCGAAGTTCGCGCCGGACGATGGCCCAGTGGGCGGCTGACCGAACGACGCGCCCGCGGTGGGCCCGGCGGGTGGGACAGGCGGCTCACCGAACGACGCGTGGGGTGGGGCGGCAGGCGGATGTCCGAACGACGCGCCCGCGGTGGGCCCGGCGGGTGGGACAGGCGGCTGGCCGAACGACGCAGCGTGGGGTGGCGCGGTAGGCCGCTGCCCGAACGATGCGCCCGCGGGCGACCCGGTGGGCGGGACTGGCGGCTGGCCGAACGACCCAGCGTGGGGTGAGGCGGTAGGCGGCTGCCCGAACGATGCGCTCGCGGGCGACCCGGTGGGCGGGATGGGCGGCTGCCCGAACGATGCGCTCGCGGGCGACCCGGTGGGCGGGATGGGCGGCTGTCCGTACGCGGGGGTGTGTGACGCTGCGGGCTGGACCGACGATGGCGAAAAGTGCTGTGCGGCAGGGGAAGCCACACCCCGCGCTTCGGCCTCGTCGTCGACGGAGATACCGAAATCGGTAGCCAGCCCGGCCAACCCGGTGGCATAACCCTGCGCCACGTTGCGTAGCTTCCAGCCGTTCGCCCGGCGATACACCTCGCCGAGGATGACGGTGGTCTCCGAACTCAGCCCGGTGATCGGCAGATCGTGGGCGAGCCCGCCGTCCTCGGTGATGCGGACCGCGAGCGGAATGCCGCCGAACACACCGTTGTCCACCGAGGCCGCCACCACCAGCCGGTCAGTGACCGGGCCGACGCTGGGCAGGTCGATGCAGATCGCGCCGTCGGTCAGGCGCACCGCCCCGTCCGGCGAGACCGGCTGGTTGTAGAAGACGAATTCGCTGTCGTCACCGACCTTGCCGTGGTCGCGCACGCACAGCACCGAGAGATCGATACCGGCGGGCGCCACGGTCACGTGCAGTCGCCCGCCGCCCAGCGCGACATTCCCACCCTTGCCGATCACGGTGGACATCGCGCCCCTGTCGCTCGAACTGCCTTCTCGCGCAAGCCTAATACGAGCAGACCGGGCGGTCGACAGCCGCGCGGCGCCCCCGTTCGGTGAACAGGGCGCCGCGCGAACGGTCAGGAGGTCAGTTCTCGATCTCCATCTCGATCAGCGGCTTGCGCAGCAGCTTGCCGGTCGCGTTGCGCGGCAGTTCGTCGAGGAAGATCACCTCGCGCGGCACCTTGTAGCGGGCGAGGTTCGCCCTGACGTAGTCCTTGATCTCCTGCGCATCGCGCTTGGACTCCGGGCCGGGGACGACGAACGCGCGCAACCGCTTTCCGTATTCGCGATCGTCGACGCCGACCACCGCGGCCTCGAAGATGTCATCGCGCCCGGCGATCAGGTTCTCCACCTCGAGCGGGAAGACGTTCTCGCCGCCGGAGACGATCATGTCGTCGTCGCGGCCGTCGATGTAGAGCAGGCCGTCGGTGTCGAAGTGCCCGACGTCGCCGCTCGACATCATGCCGTCGACGATCTCCTTGGTGCGTCCGTCGGTGTAGCCGGTGAACGCGAAACCGTTGTCCACGAAGATGGTTCCGGTGACGTTCGGCTGGGTGATCGGCTTGCGGTTCTCGTCGAGCAGCACGATGCGGATGCCGACGGGTGCGCGGCCCGCGGTGGTCGGCGACTTGCGCATATCCGCCGGGGTGGCCACGGTCATCACCGCGCACTCGGTGGAGCCGTACAGGTTGTAGAGGCTGTCGTTGAAGTGGTCCAGCGTGCGGGTGACCACGTCGGGCGCGATGGCAGAGCCCGCCGCGAAGATCACCTTGATGGTGCGCACGTCGTACTTGGCGAGCACCTCGTCGCCGAGATCGAGGATGCGCTGCAGCATGGTCGGCACGACAACCAGCGAGTCCGCGCGGTACTTCTCGATATTGGCGAGCGTCTGCTCGGGGTTGAAGCGACGCTGCTGGAAGACGACCCGGTTGCCCAGCGCCAGACCGAGGGTGAACTGGGAGAGGCCGGTGCCGTGGAAGATCGGCGCGGCCATGACCATCGTGCCGTTGGCGGGCAGCGGCACCCGGTCGACGAACTGCGCCGAGGCGAACGGGCTGACCCGGTCGCGCGGCGCGCCCTTCGGGGTGCCGGTGGTGCCGCTGGTCAGGATGACCATGCCGCCGGGCTTGGCCGGTGCGGGCAGCGGCGCGGTGGAGCGGCCCGCGGACAGCGATTCGACGTTCGGGATCGACGGGTCGGCGTTGTCCTTCTCGTCCACCCAGGTCAGGATGCGCGGAATCTCGGCGGGGATGGCGCTCATCAGGTCGAGGAACTCGCTGTCGTGCAGCACGGCCTTGACCTTCTCGCGCGTGGCGACGTCGGCGAACTGCGGCTTGGCGAATCCGGTGTTCATCAGCACCGCGCGCACGCCGAGCTTGCCCGCGGCCAGCAGGCTGAGCACCATGCCGCGATGGTCGCGCGCCAGTACGGCGACGACGTCGCCCGCCTTGATGCCTTGCGCTTCGAGCCCGCGCGCGAAGGCGTTGGACTGCTCGTTGAGCTGACCGAACGTCAGCTCGCCGCGCTCGTCCACGATGGCGGCCGCGTACGGCCTGGTCTGCGCGGCGTGCATGACGACGCCGGCGAACGGACCGAACTTCAGCACGTTGAACGCCGAACGTGCGGCGTGGTCCGGGCGCAGCGGGTTGAACAGGCCCCGCTTCACCATGATGTTCACGCCTTGCGCGAGGTCACCGGCCTTGCGAACGGAACCGCCGAGCGCGGGAAAGGACAAAGACATAGAGGACAACCTTCCGCGGCCCATCCACCGGGACTCGGGGTGGTGTGGACCGCAACTTCGAGATCCAGTGCTGGCGCTAACAATAGCAAGCATCTGTTACCGAGTGTGTCATCCGTCTCACCGCGCGGAGGTCTTCTCTCTCGAGTACCTCTCGGGTCGCGAATCGGATTGCGCCGCAACGGCTTCGATTCGCGACCCGGACCGATCAGGCCTCGACCTGGTACTCCACCAACACCCGGCGCAGCAGCTTCCCGGTGGGGTTGCGCGGCAGATCGTCGAGGAAGATCACCTCGCGCGGCACCTTGTACCTGGCCAGGTTGTCCTTGACGTAGGCCTTGAGCGCCTCGCCGTCGGGCGTGTGGCCGGGCTCGGCGACGATGAAGGCGCGCAGCCGTTTGCCGAATTCCACGTCGTCCACGCCGATTACGGCGGCGTCGAACACGTCGGGGCGCTCCAGCAGCAGGTTCTCCACCTCCTGCGGGAAGACGTTCTCGCCGCCGGAGACGATCATGTCGTCGTCGCGGCCGTCCACCATGAGCAGGCCGTTGTCATCGAAGTGGCCGACATCGCCGCTGGACATGTAGCCGTCGATGATCTGCTTGTTCCTGCCGTCGGTGTAGCCCTCGAACGGGGCGCCGCTGCGGACGAAGATGCGCGCGGTGACATTGCGGCCGGTGACCGGCTTGTCGTTGTCGTCGTAGAGCCGCACATCGCAGGTGATCGGCGGGCGACCGACGGTGCCGGGGGCCTGCGCCAGTTCCTCCGGCTTGGCGATGGTGGCGATCGCGACCTCGGTCGAGCCGTACAGGTTGTGCAGCACCGGGCCGAATACCTCGGCGGCGCGGATGCACAGCTCGGGCGAGAGCGCGGAACCGGCGAGCACGATGGCCTTCAGCGACGAGGTGTCGTACTTGGCGCGCACCTCCTCGGGCAGCTCGACCATGCGGTGCAGCATGGTCGGCACCGCGACCAGAATGTCGGCCTTGTGGTCGGACACCATCTTCAGGGTGGCCTCGGCGTCGAAGCGGCGGCGCATCACGATCTTGTTGGACAGCACCGAGCCCACCAGCCAAGTGCCGAGGCCGGTGCTGTGGAAGATCGGCGAGACGATCACCATCGTGCCGAACTTCTGGAACGGGATGCGGTCGATGAACTGCGCGGTGGCCATCGGCGTCACCTTGGTGCGCGGCGCGCCCTTGGGCAGGCCGGTGGTGCCGCTGGTCAGGATGATGAAGCCGCCGGGCTTGCCGGGGGCGGGCAGCGGCTCGCTGGAGTTCGAAGCGATCAGGTCGTCGAAGGTCTGCGCGCCCGCAGGCAGCTGGGCGCCCTCGTCCACCCAGGTCAGGTAGCGCGGCAGGTCCGCGGGCAGCGCGTCGAGCAGGCCGAGGAACTCGCTGTCGTGCAGCACCGCCTTGACCTTCTCGCGGACGCACACCTCGGCGAACTGCGGCTTGGCGAAGCCGGTATTCATCAGCGCGATCCGGGCGCCCAGCTTGCCCGCGGCGATCATCGACATGATCAGGCCGCGGTGGTCACGCGCCAGCACGCCGATCACGGTGCCCTCGGTGATCCCGGCGGCGTGCAGGCCGCGGGCGACAGCCGTGGACTGCTCGTCCAGCTCGCGATAGGTCAGCTCACCGCGCTCGTCGGCGAGGGCGATCCGGTCGGGCGCGATGCGGGCGGAATGCCGGACCAGAGCGGCCTGCGGGCCGTAGATCCTGGTCTCCTTCATGGTTCGCAGGGTTTCCAACGGTGCCTTGGGATCGCTGACTCCGCGAGCCCGTAGCAACCCCAGAGCCTTCACGGTTTCCAGCGCACGCGCGACGCTCACTCGAACACCTCCACTGACATTTCGCGTCGGCACTCGCCCTCGCGATCCGGTTATGTGGATGCCTACCGTAGCAGCGAACGTGTCATGGGTCACAACTAAAGCCGACAAAGCGGACAATGAGACAATGGAGTGCGACGGGGCTCAGCTGGTGCGGGTCCTCCCGGGCGGCGCCGTTGTCCCGCGCTTGCGCCTCGCCACCTGCCCGGACTGCCGAACGACACTCGCCGCCCGGAGGGGACACGAGCATGTCGAGGAATCTGACCCAACTGGAACTACTGATCGAGCTGGAGCCGACCGTCGAGCGCGAGCTGAACCGGCACCTGGCGACGGCCAAGAGCTGGCACCCGCACGAGTACGTGCCGTGGAGCGAGGGACGCAACTTCGCGGCGATGGGCGGCGCCGACTGGGAACCGGACCAGTCACGATTGTCCGAGGTGGCCAAGGCCGCCATGGTGGTCAACCTGCTCACCGAGGACAACCTGCCCTCCTACCACCGCGAGATCGCCGAGAACTTCTCCAGGGACGGTGCGTGGGGCAGCTGGGTCGGCCGGTGGACCGCCGAGGAGAACCGGCACGGCATCGCGATGCGCGACTACCTGGTGGTCACCAGGGGAGTCGATCCGGTCGCGCTGGAACACGCGCGCATGGTGCACATGACCAAGGGCGCCGACACGCCCGCCACCTGGGACGACACCAACGTGCTCTACGGCTTGGCGTATGTGACGTTCCAGGAGCTGGCCACGCGGGTCAGCCATCGCAACACCGGCAGGGTGTGCGACGACGCGATCGCCGACAAGATGCTGCAACGCATCGCCGCCGACGAGAACCTGCACATGGTCTTCTATCGCAACATGTGCGGGGCCGCTCTGGATCTCTCGCCGGACCAAGCGCTGGAAGCGATTTCGATGATCGTGCGGAAGTTCCAGATGCCCGGCGTCGGCATGCCCGACTTCCGCCGCAAGGCCGCGCTCATCGCCAAACACGGCATCTACGATCCGCGCCAGCACCTGGACGACGTGCTACTTCCGGTGATGCGCAAATGGAATATCTTCGAACGCAACGATTTCGGCGCTCGCGGTGAACGGTTCCGCGCGGAACTCGCCGCGTTTCTGGAGAAGCTGGAGCGCGAAGCGGCGCGGTTCGAGGAACGCCGCGACCGCATTCTGATGGCGGAAGCGGCCCGCCGATTGGCCGCCGAGACAGGCGATTCCGGGCGGAACTGAGAGAACCGGCGTCGGGGAATTCGGATGTGCGTCGCGGTGGTGGCGGCCGCCGCGACGCACGACGGCTCAGTTGTAGACCGCGCCCATCGAGGGGATCGAGATGGTGCCGCGCTGATACTGGAACCCGTCCGGGTTGGCGTCGCTGACCGGGACCGACCAACGGTGCCACAGGGTTCCGTACACCGCCGAGACGATCATGCCGGGGCCCAGGTCGAGCGCCCGCGAGCGGATGGTCGTGTCCACCGGTACGTCGTTGTGTTCGTAGAGCACCTCGGTGCCGCTGCGGCCGCTGGACAGATTGACCCACAACGCTTCCAGCTTGGCGCCGCCTTGATTCGGCGAGATGGTGCCGGGGCCGCCGAAGAAGGCGAGGCGGAAACCGTCCGTGCCCAGTGCGATACCCGATCCGTACACGCCGGGGCCTGCGCCGCGCCCGATGTCGGACTGTGCCGGAACCTGGAACGGCTGGGCGGGCAGCGCGACCGTGCTGGTCGCAGGCACCCTGCCCTGCTGGGCGAGCAGGCGATCGATGGCCTCCTCCGCCATCGGATTGCCCTCGGCCGCTTCGCGAAGCATCTGCACCGCAACGCTCCAGTCGATGGTCGGCAGCTCGGGCTCCGCCGCCGCACTTCCGCTGAACACCGTCGCCAACACAGCCGAAACGGCCGCCGCCGCGGTGAGATGACGCTTGAAACTCAGTCGACGCATAACCAATCTCCTTGCCAGAGTCCTTGGTACAGCCCTTACTGAAATTCGTCCGCAGATTCGCGGTGACCCCGAGACCCTAGCCGATCCCCGAACCCCAACCACAACCCCACCCCGAAACAGAAAACCGGTGCGGGGCCACCCAACCCCGCACCGGTTCTCTGTAATCTCCCGCTAGCGCGTCACTTCAGCTCGGAGCTGGTCTTGCCGAGCACGCGGCGCGCGACGATGAGCTGCTGGATCTGCTGGGTGCCTTCGAAGATGTCGAGGATCTTCGAGTCGCGGCCCCACTTCTCCAGCAGGGTGCGCTGGGAGTAGCCGAGGGTGCCCGCCAGTTCGACGGCCTTGAGGGTGACGTCGGTGCCGGTGCGGCCCGCCTTGGCCTTCGACATGGAGGCTTCCAGCGAGTTGGGCTTCTTGTTGTCGGCCATCCACGCCGCGCGCAGCGAGAGCAGGTAGGCGGACTCGTAATCGGCTTCCATGCGCAGGAATTCGGCGGCCGCGGCGTGCTGGTTGATCGCCGGGGTGTCGTAGGAGATCTCGATACCCGCGGCGGTCAGGATGGCACGCAGCTCCTCGAGCGCGGCACGGGCCACGCCGACGGCCATCGCGGCCACCAGCGGACGGGTGTTGTCGAAGGTCTGCATGACCCCGGCAAAACCCTTCTCCACGTTGACTTCCGGGCTGCCGAGGATGTTGTCGGCGGGAATCCGGCAGTCCTGCAACAGGAGTACGGCGGTGTCGGAGGCCTTGATGCCGAGCTTGTGCTCGAGGCGCGCCACCGAAAGACCCGGAGCGTCCCGCGGCACGACGAACGACTTGATCGCCGCGCGGCCCAAGCTCTTGTCGACGGACGCCCACACCACGATGTGGGTGGCGCGCTGACCGGCGGTGACGAAGATCTTCTCGCCGTTGAGCACCCATTCGTCACCGTCGCGCACGGCGGTGGTGGTGACGGCGGCGGAGTCGGAACCGAAGGACGGCTCGGTGATGGCCATCGCGGCCCACACCTTGCCGAAACGCTTCAGCTGCTCGTCGGTGGCGACGGCCGCGATGGCCGCATTGCCCAGGCCCTGATAGGGGATCGACAGCATCAGGCCGACGTCGCCCCAGGAGGTCTCCAGCGCGTTCAGCAGCGCGGACATGTTGCCGCCGTTGGTGTTTCCGAGCAACTCGGTGGCGTGCGCGTCGGACTCTCCGGAGCGGCCGCCCGCGGCGCCGCCGATCTTCTGGGTGCCGGAGTCGGCCAAGCCCTCGACCATGGCGGCCATGGTGTCCAGCTCGACCGGGTACTCGTGCTCGCCGAGGTCGTATTTGCGCGAGATCGGCCGGAAGATCTCCGAGGCGACCTGGTGGGCCTGGTTGGCGCTGGCCCGCAGCTTCTTGGGGAGTTCGAGATTGATCATTGTGGAAGGTCTCCTGAAAGAAGGAACGAGCCGGTCAGATGAGCACGACACCCTCGGCGACGCCGATGGCCCGCAGATCGCGGTACCAGCGCTCGACCGGGTGTTCCTTGGTGAAGCCGTGGCCGCCGAGCAGCTGCACGCCGTCCAGGCCGATCTGCATGCCCTTGTCGGTGGCCAGCTTGCGTGCCAGCGCCGCCTCGCGGCCGAAGGAAAGGCCCTGCTCGGCGCGCGACGCACCCCGCAGGGTCACGAGCCGCAGACCGTCGAGTTCGATGGCGATGTTGGCGACCATGAACGCGACCGCCTGGCGGTGCGAGATCGGCTCGCCGAACGCCTCGCGCTCGTTGACGTAGGGAATCACGTAGTCCAGCACGGCCTGGCCGGTGCCCGCGGCGAGCGAAGCCCAGCCCAGACGCGCGAGGCGCACCGCGTCGGCGTAGTCCTCGGCGCGGGTCTTGGCATCACCGTCGCCGAGGATGGCGTCGGCGGCCACGGCCACGTCGTTGAGCAGCAGGCGGCCGATGCCCGCGGCGCGCAGACCCATGCTCGGGTCGGCCTCCACGACCAGGCCCGGGGCGTCGGACTCGACGATGAAGAGCGCGGGGCGGCCGTCGAGCTCGGCGGCGATCAGGAACAGCTCGGCGTCCGCGGCGGCGGGCACCAGGCTCTTGACGCCGTTGAGGCGGTAGCCGCTCGGCGAACGCGTGGCCTTGGTCTGCAGCGCGAACGGGTCGAACAGCGGGCGCGGCTCGTTGATCACGACCGAGGCCTGCGGGACGTTCTCCCCGGTGAAGGCGGGCAGGTAGGTCTTCTGCTGAGAATCGGTGCCCCACTGCGAGAGCGCGACCGCGACGCCGCTCGGCGCCAGGATCGGCAGCGCCAGACCCATGTCACCGTGCGCGAGCGCCTCGGCGACCATCGAGTTGGTGACCGCGCCGCGTTCGGAGGCCGCACCCTCGAGCTCCTCGGGCACATTGATCAGGGTGATGCCGAGTTCGGCCGCGCGCTCGAGCAGGTCGCGCGGCGCCTTGGCGGAGTTGTCGGCCTCGTAGGCCGCGGGGCGCAGGATCTCGGCGGCGAATTCCCGCACCGTCTCGACGATCATCTGCTGTTCGTCGGACGGGGTGATGTCGAAGAGATCCTTCTTCCTCGACTCGTTGTCCGCGAGCCGCTTCGGCGCGCCGCCACCGGCGATCTTGCTGAACGCGCGGGTGGCCGCACCCAAGGTGCGGAAGCCGGTCTTGGTGCCTTCGTAGGTGACTCGCTCGATCGGCTTGCGCAGGTTGTACTTCTCGGCGAGCTCCGACCCGGTGAGGGTGGTCATGGCCCGCATGGCGGCACCCATCCAGTCCCGCTTGGGCTGGTTGAGGCCGACGGCGGACGTGTCTGGACGCCGCTTCGTTGCGCTGTCTCGGGTGCTCATCATCACCTGTTTTCTCGGGTGGGTGGGGTGAGGTCTTGCCCCAGCTATCTTACTCCTGAGTAAGGCTATCTTACTCCAGAGTAAGAAGGCCGTCGAGCGGCCTTTCGGGTCGATGCTGCCGGAGGTTGCCAGCAGTTGCTGGACGGACGACCGATTCGCCTCCCGATCCCAGGTGGCCGCTGTTTTTTCAGTGATACCTCACGATTGGCAAATAGTGAAACGAATGCGCTTCACAAACGAGTGGATTCGGCTACCGTGGCGGCACGTTGTCTGCCCCCGAAATGGAGGTCTTGTTCATGAAACGGCTTGTGGTATTGGTCGGGTTCGCGGTAGCGGTGGGGCTGAGCGCCCCCGCGGCGGTCGCCGCGCCCGGTCTGCCGTTGCAGCCCATCGATGTGGATCCCGGCGGGCCGCCGCGGGTCGACTTCGGCTCCGGCGCACCGGTACTGGACTTCGGCTCGGGTGAGGCGGGGACGGGTATCGATCTCGGATCGGGCGAGGTCGGCTTCCCGTCCGGCTCGGCGGGCTCGGGCTCCGGCGGGTCCGGATCCGCGTCGGGTTCGGGTACCGGCTCCGCGCGGCCGGGTGGCGCGGGCTGACGGAGGCGGTTCCGCGGGGCTGTCGCGTCGGATGGTGTGTGGCCCCGCGGAGCTGGTCGACGCGGTGTCGGCCGCTGGGAGGGCGGCGCATCGGGTCGCTGTGCTTTCTGGGCCGCTGCTTCTTGGGACGCAGCGCGTCGGGCCGGAGATGCCAAGGGCCGCATGTATAGCCGGATGCACGGGGCTGTGTCATGGTGGCCGACCGCGCGGCAACTGTGTCATGGTGACCGGATGTACTGGGTGGCGGGGATTTTCGCCGTCGTGCTGGTCGCGTTCTCGAATCGGTACGGCTACCACCGCGATGAGCTGTACTTCCTCGCGGCGGGCAGGCATCCCGCGTGGGGTTATGCGGATCAGCCGCCGTTCACCCCGCTGGTGGCCAGGGCGATGTCGGCGATCGATCCCGAATCGTTACCGCTGCTACGGGCCCCCGCCGTGCTCGCGGCGACCCTCGTGGTGGTCTGCGCCGGGCTGATGGCCCGGGAGTTCGGCGGCGGTCGCGCGGCGCAGGCGCTGGCCGCGGCGGCGGTTGCGAGCGCCGCGCTGGTGCAGGGTGCGGGGCACTTGCTGAGCACGGCGGTGTTCGATCTCGCGGCGTGGGCGTTGCTCGGGTTGCTGGTGCTGCGCTTGCTGCGAGACCCTGCCGGGGACGGCGCGGCGACCGATCGCCGCCCCGATCCCCGCTGGTGGCTTGCGATCGGGCTGGTGGCCGGGCTCGGCCTGCTGAACAAATCGCTGCTGATCTTTCCCGCCGCGGCGCTGGTGATCGCGTTGCTCATGGTCGGTCCGCGAAAGGTCTTGGCGACCAGGTACTTTCCCGCGGCGGTCGGGCTGGCGACCGTGCTCTGGCTGCCGTATCTGTGGTGGCAGGCGCACAATGGATGGCCGCAGTGGGATGTGGGGCGGGCGATCGCGGGTGGCTCGTCCGGCACGTCCGATTCGCCGATCATGTTCGTGCTGTTGCAATTCGGGCTGATGGGGCCGCTGCTGACACCGCTGTGGATCTACGGGCTGTGGCGGCTCTGGCGGGAACCGCGCTATCGCGCTTTCCCGGTCGCCTACGGACTGCTCTTCGTCGTCTTCCTGGTGACCGGAGGGAAGGCCTATTACATGGGCGGGATGTATCCGATCCTGCTCGCCGCCGGTGCTGTGCCGCTCGCGGCCTGGCTCGGTCGGCGGCGTGAGCGCTGGGCGGGGGTCGGCGCGGTCGTGACGGTGAACGCGCTCGGCTCGGCGGTATTGTTCCTGCCCGTTCTTCCGGTCCCGGCGCTGCCCGAGTCGCCGGTGCTCGCGGTCAACTACGACGCGGGGGAGACCATCGGATGGCCGGAGTTCGTCCGCCGAATCGGCTCTGTCCGTGCGGGTTTGGGCCCCGATGTCGCCGTGCTCACGGCCAACTACGGCGAGGCGGGCGCGATCGAACGCTTCGGCGCGCCCTACGACCTGCCGACACCGCACTCCGGCCACAACGCCTACTGGTGGTGGGGCCCGCCTCCCGATACCGCCACCGAGGTGCTCGCCGTCGGCATCGAACGCGACCAGCTCGCCGAGCTGTGCGCCGCCGTCGAACCGGCGGGTCGCCTCGACAACGGCCTCGGCATCGATAACGACGAGCAGGGCGAGCCGCTGTTCGTCTGCCGTGAGCTGCGCGCACCCTGGAGCGAACTGTGGCCGCGCGCAAAGCATCTCGGCTGAACCTAGAGCCGGTGCCGACGCAGGAACTCGTCGACCGTCTTCCACCACTGCTCGGGCTGCTCGATCATGAGCACATGCCCGGCCTCGATCTCGGCGTACTCCGCGCCCGGAATGGCCGCGGCCAGCGCGCGCGAATTGGCCGGGTCGATCAGCAGGTCGGCGGTGGTGTTCAGCACCAAGGTCGGCACGGCGATATCGGCCAGATCGGCTGTGGTGTCGACGTTTTCGATCAGGGAGGCTTGCTGCCTCGTCCCGCCGGGAACGGCCGCGGCGGGTCTGCCGGATCAGTGCGTCGACCTCGGCGGCGGGCAGCGAGCCGAGAAAATCCGCCGAGAAGCCGACCAGGGCCGCGAGGCGCGCGAAGGTCTCGGTGTCGCCGAGATCGAGCAGATCCTGCCAGGCCTGGGCGATGATCCTGGCGCGATTGTCCGCCTTCGAAAAGCCCGCGGCCAGCAGTAGTCCGCGCACCCGGCCGGGATGGCGCACCGCGGCCCGCACCGCCACCGTGGTGCCGAGCGAGAACCCGATGACGGTGAAGGTCTCGACGCCCGCGTCCACCGCGGCCGCGACCAGGGCGTCGGCCAGTCCGTCGAGATCGAGCCGGGTGTCGTCGCCCGGGTAATCGGAGGCCACAACGGTGTGCGTCGCGGCCAGCGCCGCAACGATGCCGCCGAAATTGCTCTCGATCGAGCCGCTCGCCCCGTGCGCGAGGACAATGCCGGGCCCGGCGCCGGTGACGGTGGTGGTCAGGGGAATCGCAGTCATGCCGCAGAAGTTAGGTATTGACATGGATGTGAAGGCCAACCCGGAGTGCAGCGAGACGCCATCCAGGACTGGCTCGGCCGGGAATGACGCGACCGCAAGGGTCTTCGAGCAGGTCGCGTCGTCGCGAGGCGGTGTTAGCGTATGCCGCATGCCATTAGGGATGGGGATCAAGCACCTCGTCGTCGCGGTGTCGACGATCGCGGCCGGACTGGCGATCGGATCGCCAACGGCGCAGGCGAATTTCGTGCCCACGTCGTGTGCGCAGGGGTGGGTCGCCGAGACCGTGGTCGAGGGCGTCGGCAAGCTGGAGAATCTGGACAGCGACGGCGCGGGCGGGTTCTACGTCACCGGCATCAACGATGGCTTCCTCGCCCACGTCGACGCCTCCGGCCGCTTCGAACACCTGGTGACCGGGCTCGACAACCCCGCGGGCGTGCGCGTGGCCGGCCGCTCGGTGTACTACCTGACCGGCGACGGCCTGGACGTTCCGCCGGGCACGCTGCAGCGCTACGACATCGACACCGGCGCGGTCGAGGTCCTGCTCACGGGCCTGAACGGACCGAACGGCCTGCTGGTGCTCCCCGACGGTGACCTGCTGTTCACCACCCTCGGCATCAAGGGCTCGCCGACCGGCATCTCGCGCTACCGCCCGTCTACCGGCGAGTACACGAAAACCTGGTCGGCGCTGCCGTTGACCAACGGACTCGCGCTCGCGCCCGACGGCCGGTCCGTCTTCACCGACAGCCTGGAGCTGAAGGTCTTCCGCATCCCGCTGGACGCCCCCAACAGCTGGACCGTCGTCTCGGGCGTTCCGCAGCTGCTCGCGCTGCCCGACGACATGGAGGCCACCCGCGACGGTCAGCTGTTCGTCGCCGATCACGCGCTGGGGGCCGTCTATCGGATCGACACGGCCAGCGGCGCGGCGTGCGCCATCATCACCGGACTGATCAAGCCGGGGCCTTTCCGCAATCCGCCGGACGGCGCGACATCGGTGCGCATCGTGCGCGACGGCGACGGCTGGGTGCTCTACGTGACGAGCATGGACGGCACCCTGCGCCGGTTGCGTCCGCCCGCGGGGCTCGACCTCACACCCGCCGACGAACGGCGGCGATAGCCCGAACGTGCGCCTGCACCGCCCGCGCGGCCAGTAGGTTGGCAGCCATGGTGGATTCCCCAGCGCTCGAACCCCTCGGGATGGTTCCGGCGACCACGGCCGACGCCGCCGCCCTCATCGCGCTCCGCGACCGCTTGGCGCGCTGGATGGTGGCCAACGGCATCGCGCAGTGGCTGCCCGGCGAATACCCTGTGGCGACTCTCGCGCGGGAGGCGGCGCGGGGCGAGTGGTACGTGCAGCGCGAGCCGACCGGCGAGGTGGTGGCGGCCGTGCGGCTGGTCTGGCACGATCCCGACTTCTGGGGCGCCGACGAGATCGAGGCCGGGTACGTGCACGGACTCATGGTCGCGCCCGGCCACCGTGGTCGCAGCCTCGGCGCGCGCATTCTCGCGTTCTGCGCCGAACGTACCCGTGCGCGCGGGCTCGACCGGCAGCGCCTGGATACCGCCGCGGACAACCGGGCACTCCGGAAGTATTACGCCGCACAGGGTTTCATCGAGCTGCGGGAGACGACGCTGCCGCCGCAGTTCCACGGCACCGACCGCGTCGTCCTGATGGAGAAGCTGCTCGCCTAGTCAGCGCGCGAAGCGGGACAGCACCGCCTCGTGCAGCAGGCCGTTGGTGGCGACGGCGTCGCCGCCGTGCGGGCCCGGCGCGCCGGACAGCGAGGTGAATGCCCCGCCCGCCTCGCGGACCAGGATGTCGAGTGCGGCCAGATCCCACAGCGAGACTTCGGGTTCGGTGGCGATGTCGACCGCGCCCTCGGCGAGCAGGCAGTAGTTGAAGAAGTCGCCGTACCCGCGCACCCGCCACACGTCGTCGGTGAGCGCGAGGAAGTCCTCGCGCATGCCGCGTTCGCGCCAGCCGGACAGGCTGGAGAAGGCCAGGCTGGCGGAGTCGAGCGCGGCGACGGCGGACACCGAGATCGGGTGGGGTGCACCGGGATGGAAGGTGGACCAGGCGCCCGAACCCGCCGCCGCCCACCAGCGCCGCGCCAGCGCGGGCGCGCTCACCACGCCGACCACCGGCACACCGTCCTCCAGCAGCGCGATCAGGCTGGCCCAGATCGGCACACCACGCACGAAGTTCTTGGTGCCGTCGATCGGGTCGACCACCCACTGGCGCCCGCTGAATTCCGCGTCGCCGCCGAACTCCTCGCCGAGCACCGAGTCCTCCGGCCGCTCGTGCGCCAGCACCTGGCGTATCGCCCGCTCCACCGCGAGGTCGGCGTCCGAGACCGGCGTCAGATCCGGCTTCGCGTCCACCTTCAGGTCCAACGCGCCGAATCGCGCCTTGGTGATCGTGTCGGCCGCGTCGGCCAGCCGCAACGCGAGTTCGAGGTCAGAGGAGTGTGCAGCCACGTCAGCAAACCCTAGTGGACAGAGCTGAACGTAGTTCGCAGACAGCCCGAGCGAATGCAGCGGTGCGTCTACTCGACAGCGCCGGAGGCAACGCGCCGACAGCCCGGACGGCCAGTGGAGGCGGAGGTACGCCGTATAGACGCTGTCGAACGAACTCCGTCGCCGCCCGTGCATGGCCCTGGCGGAAGGTGGGGCGCGCACCTGGTGGAGGCGGCGGCCGTAGTCCGTCGATAGCCCGCACAGGCGGTCGGAGTCTCACGACGAACTCGGCCGGAAGGGGGAAGCGCCCTTCAGGCGGCGACCGACGCCGTCCGCGCGGCGGCCAGCGCGGCGGACCACCAGTGCAGCCGGTCGAGCATCGACTGCGCGGCGGCCGCGGGCTCGTCCGGTTCGTGCAGCCGACCCGTCTCGTCGAAGAGCAGGTAGTAGCGCGGGAACGAGACGTACTCGCGGACCGTGTGCGCGTTCAGTTCGTTGAAGACCTGCCGCAGGTGCTCGATCGCGAGCAGCCCGCCGCTGCCTCCGCTGTAGCCGACGAATCCGATCGCCTTGGCGTCCCACTGGGTGAAGTGCCAGTCGATGGCCGACTTCAGCGCGGCCGGGTAGCTGCGGTTGTAGTCGGGGGTGACGATGACGTACGCGTCGGCGGTGGCAAGCCGCGCGCTGAGATCGAGCATGCCCGCGGGCCGCGGCGGGTTCGGCTCCAGCGCGGGCGGGGCCGCGGGCAGTGCGAGCGGCAGGTCCGCGTCGGCCAGATCGATCACGTCCACCTCGAAGCCGCCGTGCCGGGCGGCCTGTTCGGCGAACCAGGCGGCCACCGTCGGACCGAACCGTCCCTCGCGGACGCTGCCGATGATCACCGCGAGCTTGAGTGATGACATGTTTGCTCTCCTTGCGAATCGAGTGCGGCCGGTGCGGCCGCTGTGTCTCAATCTGCTGCGGAACGCGCGGGACTGGTTAGGCCGTGGGGAGAGTGGTAGCGCCAGGGCCACCCTCGCGGCGGGCTCCGCTTGTACCGTTCCAAGGGTGAGCGACAACGAGTTGGGCCTGTTCTTGCGCAGCCGGCGAGAGGCGGTGACGCCTGCCCATGTCGGTTTGCCGGCGGGGCCGCGACGCCGCACACCCGGCTTGCGTCGTGCCGAACTCGCGACCCTTGCTGGGGTTAGCGTCGAGTACATTATTCGTCTCGAGCAGGGGCGCGATCGTCGCCCGTCGCCGTCGGTGCTCTCGGCTATCGCCGACGCATTACATCTCGCCCCGAGCGAGCGTATTCACCTGTACCGCTTGACCAAAGCGGCTGATGCGGGCTTCAGTTGCATGGGTGCCGCGGGCCCGGCCCGCACGGTTCGTCCCACGGTCCGCGCCATCCTCGACCATATGGAACCGGCTCCCGCGGTGGTGGTGAACCGTCTCAGCGATGTTCTGGCCTACACCGAGGGCTATCACCGTCTGATGGCACCGACGGGTGTGCTCGACGATCCGTCCACGGCCAATCTGGCCTTGTTCGTTTTCGGTGACTCCCGGGCCCGGGACTTCTATCCGGATTGGGAACATGTTGCCGACGAGCAGGTCGCTGCTCTCAAGCAGGGGCCGTTCCGCAATGATCCGGCCACTGCCGCTTTCGCTGATGAACTCGAGATCGTTGCCGGTGAGGAATTCACGCGCCGTGTCGCTACGGTGCCCAACCTGCCCGCCGCGACTGGCACCACCCGCGTCGAACACGCCGAGGCTGGTCCGCTGCGCGTCGCTTATGAAACCCTTGATCTTCCCGCCGATGATGACCAGCAGTTGTTCGTCTATCTCCCGGCCGACGAGGCCAGTGCCACCGCTTTGGACAAGCTCGCGGGCCGCCATCCAGGTGCTTTGCGTGCGGTCTCGGGCTGAATCACACCCAGCGGGACTCGACCCGACTTCAGATGCCTTTGCTTATCCGCTCACGCCGCTGAGGGCGCGCCTGCCCAACGCCGATCAGCATTGACTGAGCATTGGGACAGGTGCGGCACAGTCGTTCGACTGATTCGATACCCGCCGTGGCCTCATACATTCGTCGGCATGCCGACAGACACCACACGAACACCATCGAGGCTGGCGCACACCTTGGCCGCCGGGCGGGACCGGGCTTTCGTTGGTAGGCGTGCCGAACTCGAGTGGTTCGCCGCGGCACTCGCCGGGACGTCCGAGGCCCGGCCCGTGCACTACTTACATGGGCCGGGCGGCATCGGGAAGTCGACGTTGTTGCGGATATTCGCCGGGCTGGCGCATCAGGCCGGCCGTCCCGTAGTCGAAATCGACGGCCGGTCGGTGGTTCCCACGCCCGAGGGGTTCCTGGCCGCTGCGGGGCCCGCACTGCATGAGCCAGGGGTGGTGCTGCTGATCGATACATTCGAAAAGTGCCAAGGGCTGGAGGGCTGGTTGTGGGAGCGGTTTCTGCCGCAGTTGCCGGTCGGCGCGGTGGTGGCGGTTGCCGGGCGGGCCGAGCCGGATCTGTTGTGGACCTCCGACCCCGGGTGGGTCGATCTACTGTGGGTCACTGCGCTCCGGAATCTCGCTCCGCAGGAGGCCGCGGAGTTTCTGCACGCCCGGCGCGTGCCGGCCAGTGCGCAGCAGGCCGTGCTCGAATTCACCGGCGGCAACCCCCTCGCACTGGCATTGGCGGCGGTCGTGGTGGTGAAAGACGGTGCCCCGAAGGGTGATTGGCGCCCGAGCCAAAACACCATCGCGACGCTACTGCGCCAATTGATAGGCAGCACACCCAGCCCCGAGCACCGCCGGGCGCTCGAGGTCTGCGCACACGCCTATGTCACCTCGGAGTCGTTGCTACGCGCGGCATTCGGTGACCGGGCAACGGAGTTGTTCGCGTGGCTGCGGGTGCAGCCGTTCATCGAATCCACCGCCGCCGGGCTGTTTCCACACGATGTGGTGCGGGAGGCGCTGGAGGCCGATCTGAAGTGGCGGGACCCGGAGGGGTTCGCCGAGATGCATCACCAGATGCGGGAAGTGCATCTGGCGCAACTGCGTTCGGTTCCGGAGTCACAACTGCTGCAGGCGACCGGTGCGTTGATCTTCCTGTATCGCACCGACCGGCAGATCTCGGAATTCAATGTCTGGCGCGACGTCGGGCTCGTCGAGGACCATCCGTACGTCGAGTCGCAACGCGAGCAGGTGCTGGAGCTGGTGCGACGCCACGAAGGAGAGGAATCGGCCGCGATCGCGGCATTCTGGCTGGACCATCAGCCCCAGGCCTTCCGCGTCTACCTCGCCACACAGACCGGTGAACTCTGCGCGTTCTCCGCCTGGCTCGAAGTCGCCGATCCCATCGGGCTGGAGGTCGATCCAGTGGTCGCGGCAGCGTGGCGATACGCGCGGGCCAACGGTCCGTTGCGGTCGGGGGAATACCTGGCCTTGGCTCGCTTCACCATCGATGCCACCGCCTACCAGCGGGCGGCGGCAGCGACCACCCTTGCCCAGTGGCGTGCCACCGGTGAGATGATTCGTGGTGAGCGGCTCGCCTGGTCCTTCGTCGTCATGCGCGACGACGGCTCCTGGGACGCGCACCTCGGCGATATCAATATGCTGCCTATCGACTCTCCGCCGGTCGTCGGCGCCCATCGATACGCGCTGTTCGCCCACGACTGGCGCACGCAACCACCGGGTCCGTGGCTGGAGGAGAAGTCCGCCGCTATGCTCGCGGGCGCCTCCATGGCCGATGGGCCGGTTCGCGGCCCCGCCGAGCTGGTGGTGCTGTCTCGTCCGGAGTTCGACTCGGCCATCCGCGACGCCCTGCGCACATTGCGCAGACCGGTTGCGCTCGGCGACAATCCGCTCAACCGGAGCCGGCTGGTGAAAGAGAGCGGCAAGTCGCTGAGCGAGGTGCTCACCGACGCGGCGCAGTCACTGCTGAACGAGCGCGGTGGCGAGAAGTTGCATCGGGCTGTCAGTGTCGCCTATTTCAGGGGCGCGCCCACCCAGGAGGTGGCGGCGGAGCTGCTGGGCTTGCCGTTCAGCACTTACCGACGCCATCTCGGCACCGCCGTGGAGCGGATGAGTGAGCTGCTCTGGCATCAGGAGCTGAACGGCCACGAGGCTGCGAAGTCACCAGGAAAGCCCGGGTCCGTGAGGGGGAAACAGTGACGTCCAGAAGTCTTGCAGCGCTTCGGCTGCTGCCGCCGGGTGCTCGGCCATCCACCAGTGGCCCGCGTCTGGCATCAGGTAGTGGTTTGCCGCGAGTTGCCGGGCGATTTCGGCTGCCGGTTGGTAGTCGTCGTAGGGGTCTTGTAGCGGGGTGATGACTAGTCCTGGCGCGGTGGAGCGCTCGAGGTCGGGCCCCCAGTCGCGGTAGGGATTGGGGGTGGCGGAGCGGTAGAGATCGAGGATGGCGTTGCCCATGCGGGTGTCGATACCGGTCGCTTGCCGGACGAATTCCTCGCCGGCGCCGCTGGTCTGCCAGGTTTGGGCCAGCTCGTGCCAGCGGTAGTCCGGGTGCATGATGGCCGCTCCATCGGCTACCCAACTGCGCAGTGGAACAACGTATTTGGTGACGATGCGGTAGGTCAGCAGGGCACCCCAGTCGTGGCCGACCAGGTCGATAGGGCCCGGAATTCGGTGCAGTTCGGCGGCCAGCCAGTCCGCGTATGCGTCCTTGGTGGCGGCGAACGATTCCGGCCTGACGCTCCCGAAGCCGGGCAGCGACAGTGCCATGCTGTCGCCGTCGAGGTGGGCGCGCAGGCTGTCCCACAGGGCGGCGGTTTCCGGGACGCCGTGGACGAAGACGACAGTCATTCGAGTTCCTCTTTCGAAAGATACTGAGCAGCAAACAGTTCGGTGTGGCTCACGGCTGAGCGCGGAGCGGTCCGTAGTCGCGCGCGTAGATTCGGGAGGCGGCCAGACGCAGCACCGGGTTACGAATGACCGGGGCCGAGCCGCGGGTGCTGTCGCGCCGCCGCGCCCTCGCCTGCACCCACTGGGTGCGCGGAAGCCGCCGCTGCCGATACTGCTCCAGCCGCTGCTCGATTTCGCCGCTCCCGCAGAGTGATTCGGCCAGGACGAGGGCGTCCTCGACCGACATCGCCACGCCCTGGGCCATATTGGGTGAACTCGCGTGCGCTGCGTCACCGATGAGGATGACGCGCCGGGTCCGCCACGTCGGGTCGGTGACTTCCTCGATGACGGAGATATAGGCGTCGGTGGCCTCCGGCGCCGCGAGCAGGTCGCGGGCCTGATGGTCGAAGTGGGAAAAGTGTTCGGCCAGTTGTGCTCCGGCCGCAGCCGGTTCGGGCGTCGACAGATCGGCGTAGCAGTACAGCCGATCCTTGCCGACCGGCACCGCGAGGAATGTCGTCCCGCGTCCCAGCCACACGGTCCAGCTGTCGATACCCGCGGAGTTACCGGTGACGAACCGCCAGCAGACCTGACCCGCATAGCTCACGTCGGCGTCCGGATTCACGATGCGCCGCAACTCGGAGTGCACCCCGTCGGCCCCGACCACGACGTCGTAGTGACCGCTGCTCCCGTCGCTGAACGACACTTCCACACCGGATTCGGACTCGGTCAACGCGCGCACGGTGACACCCGCCTGGATGGACAGGCCCAGATTGTCGACGAGGGCCGACCGGAGCCGGTCATGGGTAATGCCCACGGGCTGTCCCACGCCCTGCCACAGATCGGCCATGTCGATGTCGGCGAGTTTGCGACCCCGATGGTCCAGCAGTCGCTGCGCGCGGATCGGCGCGGCGTCCGCGTCCAGCGCAGCACCGAGGCCGAGTTCAGTCAGTGCCCGAACAGCATTGCCCGGCAAGAAGAGTCCGGTCCCGGCCGGGCTCTGCGTCCGTCGCTCGACAATGTCGACCGACAATTCGCGACGATCCAGCGCAGTAGCGGCAGCTATCCCCGCGATTCCCGCGCCGACGACGAGAACGCTGAGCGAATTCGACATGTGGCCTCCTGGTGGCGCCTGACCGGCTCACTCCGAGCCGGTAGGCCAACCACTGTCCGCCGCGCCGAAGCTCATTCGCCAGACCAGAAACTGCCCACTTCCGGTCCCGACGATCCGCCGCCGGAAGTGCTCGCGGCACCATTGCTTGCATGGTGCGGTACTCCGTTTCCGAGTGCGCGGCCGGAAGAACGTACGTGACCGGGCATCGCCCCGGTATCCGTCAGACGACTTCGACAGCCAGATCAGGGCAGAATTCGGATAAGGTCCAATCGATACGGCATAAGCCGACCAATTGGGATGTTTCCCAGCATCGGAGAGACGGAGAGGGCGCGCAATGCGGGGAATGCTGGTCGGCCGCGACCAGGAGCTGTCCCGGATAGCAGAGGCGCTATCCCCGCACACGGCGGGCCCCTCGGTGATCGCCGTACTGGGCGAGGCGGGAATCGGCAAGTCCGCGCTGCTGGACGCCACTATCACCGATGCCATCGCACGCGGTGCGCGGGTGTTGCGCGCCCGGGGCAGCGTCGCCGAGGCCGACCTCGCCTACGCCGGACTACACCAGTTGCTGTTCCCGCTCCTCGACCACGCAGACGCGCTCCCCAGCCGGCAGCGGTCCGCGCTCCTCAACGCCTTCGGCTTCGGTGACGAGACCGCCGCGCCCGATCGCATGATCTTCAATATGGCGGTGCTGACGCTGCTGTCGAACCTGGCCGAACAGCAGCCGCTGCTGATCGCGCTGGACGACCTGCAATGGTTCGACCCAGCCAGCCGCGCTCTGCTGGCCTTCCTGACCCGGAGGCTGGAGGGCGAACCGATCGCCCTGCTCGCCGCCTGCCGGGGTGAACGGCTGCCGGACGAGTTCGAGGACGCGCTTCCCTCGATCCTGCTGGCGTCGCTCGGGCCGCTCGAAGCGCAGCAGGTGCTGGACCTGCTGCCCGATGCACCGGACGGCGCGCTGCGGGATCGGGTGCTCGCCGCGGCGGAAGGCAACCCGCTCGCCTTGCACGAATTGCCCAGGGCCATGCGCAATGCCGACGTCTTCGCTCCGGCTATTCCCGTCACCGATCGGCTCATCCGGGCTTTCGCCGCGCAAGTCGCGACGCTGCCCGCAGACACCCGGCACGCACTGCTGGTCAGCGCCGCCGCGGACAGCACCGACCAGGCGGTGGGGAAAGCGGTGCTCCCGCCGGCGGGCGCGCAGGTCTGGCGGCCCGCGGAAGAGGCCGGACTCATTCGGGTGGGTCCCGGCCGCATCGAGTTCCGCCACCCCCTGGTTCGATCGGCGATCTATGGCGCCGCGCCCGCATCGGTGCGCAGACAGGTACATCTCGACCTCGCCGAGGCCTTGTCCGACGACATCGTCCGCCGCGCCTGGCACCTGTCGGTGGCGACCGTCGAGCCGGACGAGGAGGTCGCGCAGATCATCGAGCAGGCCGCGACGCGGTCCTGGGGTCGTGGCGCGCTGGCGGAGGGCGCGACCGGCCTTGTGCGCGCGGCCCAGCTCACTCCCGGCGTCCGAGATCACGGCCGCCGGCTGTTCCACGCCGCGATCGAGTTCTTCGCCGTCGGAATGGTCTCGCAGGCAACGACACTCGCCGCCCGCGCGGGCGAGCTCGTCGCGCAGAACGACGAAGCCCTCGAGGACGCCATCGCCAGGTCGTGGCGCGGCATCGCCGCGATCCAGGACCTCGAATTGGATCGGGCCTTCCTGCTGCTCACACCCGTGCTGGACAACGCCGTGCCCTACGACGCGGGCACATTGACCGCCCTCACCATCGTCGGCGAGGGCACCTATCTGTCGGGCCGCGCCGAACATCGCGCCCGCAGCCTGCGCGCCATGGGCGATATCGACTGGATCCCAGCGGAATACCGGCTGGACATGCAGGTGGCGGTGGATCCCTTCGGATTCGCCGAGACCGCCCGCGCGAGCCTGACCAACCTGATCGCCGCGCAGCAGGAGCACACCGCACTGAGTTTCCACCTCGCGCGGATCTGCCTGCGGCTCGATGAGACCGCGACGGCGGCGGGCCTGCTGAACGCGGTCGCCTACCCCGAACGCACCGACGCCCATGTGCTGCTCGGCGGAATGATGGCCGCCTACCTTGGCACCGCGTACTTCTACACCGGCCGCTGGGACGAGGCCGAACGCGCCGTCGCCAAGATCGGCGACGACAACGGCACACTCTTGTCGATCCAGTTCCGCCGGTTTACCCAGGCCGCTATCGCCGCGCTGCGCGGCGATACGGCCCGCGCGTCGACCTCGGCCGCGGACATCCTCGCCCACATCCCGGATCCCGCGAGCACCAGCGAGCTGACCGTCAAGGCCCACTGGGTCGCCGCGATGGCGGCGATCGCCGAAGGTGACCACCGGGCCGGGTTCACGTGGCTGCGAAAGACATTCGACGATAGCGGCGCGCCTCTGCACTACGGCCTCTCCGCCTACTACGTCGCGGACCTGGCGGCGGCCGCCATCCGGACCGGCCAAACCGAGGATGCGCGGACCGTGCTCGGCCATGCCGTGGCCGCCACTGCCGCGGGCCCGTCGCCGCGGCTGCGACTGATCTTCGACCGTGCGCGCGCCCTGCTCGCCGCAGGCGCGGACGCCGAGCAGTATTTCCAGGCCGCCCTGGGCGACGCGGTGGGCGAGCAATGGCCGTTCGAAAAGGCGCAGACCCAGCTGGAATTCGGCGAATGGCTACGTCGCGCCCGCCGGATCGCCGAGGCCCGGCCCATACTCAGCGACGCTCTGCGAACTTTCGAACGACTGGGCGCCACGCCGTGGGCCGAACGGACCCGCGCCGAACTGCGCGCGGCGGGATCGAATCCCAAACCCGTCCGCCGCGGCGCGCTGGCCGACCTGCCCGCTCGCACCCGGCAGATTGTCGAGCTCGCCGCGGCGGGCTACACCAACCGGGAGATCGGTGAGCGGCTGTATCTGTCGCACCGGACGGTCGGCAGCCACCTGTACCAGGCTTTCCCGCTGCTCGGCGTCACCGCGCGGTCCCAGCTGAGAGACGCGGTCGCGGAAGGCTAGACGCGACACCGCGCGCGACAGTCATGTGACGGATGACGTCGACGCTCACGTCCCGGCAGAATCGGGGGCAGGTCCGTACGCCACCGAGGAACGGGGTTAGTCATGGCGCTGCGGATATTCGGTAGTTGCTTCCTCGCCTATATGGATGACTACGTGGCCATGTTGCGGTACGAGTCCCCCACCCGCTTGACGATCACGGTGCTGGAGGGCCCCGACGCGGGTCATCGCGAAACCGTCGAAAACGCCATGGTGGAGCTGCGCCCCGGTCTGTTCTTCAGCACCTGGCGCGAGCGCAGCGGCGCCGTGGTCGCGCAGATCGCCGACTTCCCCAACGGCGTCGTGCGCGCCGTGGTCGTGCCTGCCGGGGGCGGCGCGGTGATTCTCGCTGGGACGTTGCGATTGCTCGACGCCGGGTGCGACGACGAGTAGGCGGCCGTGCGTGGTCAGCAGGCGCAGGTCGCGCAGCGGTGCAGGGCGATGTCGTCGGTGAGGATGCGCTGGTGCAGTGTGGCCAGCGCGGCGCTCGGCTCCAGGCCCAGATCCGTCACCAGGCGCTGCCTGGCGTCCAGATAGACCGCCAGCGCCTCGGTCCGGCGGCCGCTGTCGTGCAGGGCCGTCATCATCAGCGCTGTCAATCGCTCGCAGTGCGGATCGATGATCCGCAACGCCTCGACCTCCGCTATCGCACGGTCGAATTCACCTGTCGCCAAGCCGCTTTCGACAGCAGACTCCTGTAGGCCGCGCCGCAGCCGCCGCAGCCGCGCACGCTCCACCGCCGCCCACGGCCCCGGCACCCCGGACAGCGGATCGCCACGCCACAATGCCAGCCCGGCCAGCGCTTCTCGGTCTGCACCCGCGAGATCGCCAGCGGCGCGCGCCATTTCCGCCGCGTGCCGATGCCGTTCGGCGGCATCGGCATCGGTATCGACCGGCAGCGCAAGGCGGTAGCCACCACGCACCGAGACCAGGGCGTCGGGGCGACCGTCGTGGACGGCCAGCTGCCGGCGCACCGACCACACGAAATTCCGGATGGCTGCGACCGCCGCATCAGGACTGTCGTCCACACCCCACAGGCCATCGATCAGCTCGTCGATCGACACCACCCGGCCCGCGTTCCGGGCCAGCATCGCCAGCAGCGTCTGCGGCTTCTGCTGCTGGATCGCTACCGGATCCTCTCCGGACCACACCTGCACTGGTCCGAGTATCGAAAGCCGCAACAACGTCATCTCCGTGCTCGACACCGCCTTGTACTCCTCACTCTGGGTAGAAGCCCATGATCACGGCGAAAGCTGCTCACTTGCCAGCCCATTCGGCTGTCCAGCAGTGCTCGAATCGGCGTTGGCAGCGATCGAATCGGCGTTGGGCGACTGGCAGAACCGTCGTGGTTCGACAACGCGACGCAGTCGCCGATGCAGTCGTTCGACGGATACGGCAGGGGTGCCCGGCTTCGTAATTTCCCAGCCATGACATCGACATTCACCACCACAGACGGGGCCGAGATCTTCTTCAAGGACTGGGGCGTCGGACAGCCGGTCGTCTTCAGCCACGGCTGGCCGCTCAACGCCGACGCATGGGACGACCAGGCCCGCCTGGTCGCCGAACACGGTTACCGCGCGATTGCCCATGACCGCCGCGGCCACGGCCGATCCACCCAAACCTGGGACGGCAACCACATGGACCGCTACGCCGACGATCTGGCCGAGCTGATCGAGACGCTCGATCTGCGCGACGCCGTACTCGTCGGACATTCCACCGGCGGCGGCGAGGTCGCCCGCTACCTCGGCCGCCACGGCAGTGGCCGGGTCGCCAGGGCCGTGCTGCTGGGCGCGGTGCCGCCGGTCATGGTCAAGTCGGAGACCAATCCCGAGGGCACCCCGATGGAGGTGTTCGACGGCATCCGCACCGGCGTCGCCACCGATCGCTCGCAGTTCTACTGGGATCTGAGCGAAACCTTCTACGGCTTCAACCGCTCCGGTGTGGCGGCGTCGGAAGGGATGCGCCGCGCATTCTGGCGGCTGAGCATGCAGGCCGGAGTCCGCGCCGCCTACGAGTGCATCACCCAGTTCTCCGAGACCGACTTCACCGAGGATCTGCGGCGCATCGATGTACCGGTGCTGGTTGCACACGGCGACGACGACCAGATCGTCCCGCTGCACGACTCGGCGGTGAAATCCGCTGAGCTGATCAAGAACTCGACCCTGCGCGTCTACCCCGGCGGCGCGCACGGGCTGCACGGCGAATTCCGGACCGCCTTCGAAGCGGACCTGCTCGAGTTCCTGAAGAACTGACTTCCCCCAAACTTTGAAATCGCCACGAAATACCCTGCACAGCAAAGGAATTCGCCATGCCCATCACCAATTCCGCCAAGATCGCCGCCGCCGCCGTTGGCCTGAGCGCCACCCTGGCCGGCTCCGGCTGCGCCGTCGCCGAACCCACCCCGGTGCAGCCGACCATCGTCCTGGTCCACGGCGCCTTCGCCGAATCCGCCAGCTGGAACGGCGTCATCGACCGGCTGAACCAGCAGGGCCTGGCCAACATCGCGGTCGGCAATCCGCTGCGCAGCGTCCAGGGCGATGCCGACGCTGTCCGCGGTGTGGTCGCCTCCATCGACGGGCCGGTCGTGCTGGTCGGGCATTCCTATGGCGGGCAGGTCATTTCGCAGATCAATGACCCCAAGGTCAGGGGCCTGGTCTACGTGGCCGCCTTCGCCCCTGAGGAGGGCGAGACCATCGGCGAGCTGTCCGGCAAGTTCCCGGGTAGCACCCTCGGCGAAACCCTGAACAAGGTCGTCCTCGTCGACGGCAGCACCGATCTCTACATCCAGCCCGAGAAGTACCAGAAGCAGTTCGCCGCCGACGTACCCAACGCGCAGGCCACCCTAGACGCCCGCACCCAGCGCCCGCTCAACGATCGCGCGCTCAACGGCAAATCCGGTGCGCCCAGCTGGAAGGCCCTGCCGTCCTGGTTCGTCTACCCCGATGCCGACTACAACATCCCGGTTGCCGCGCACCGGTTCATGGCCGAACGCGCCAGGGCCCGCGCGACCGTCGAGATCCCGGGCGCCTCGCACGCGCTCACGGTCTCCCAGCCCGACGCCGTGGCCAAGGTCATCGTCGACGCTGCGGGCGCCGTTTCCTGATCACCCCGCCGATGTCGATGCGGTGCCGCGTGCAGGGCCACGCGGCACCGCCGGACGTTCAGCGCGATTGAGCAGTTTCCGGTCTGGGAAGTGAGCGCTATTCCCGCCGAGAGTTGCATCCGACCTGCTCCGAAGAGTCGAAAGGAACCATCATGCGAACCACCGAAAATGGCCGGCCGATGCACGTGGTAGTGCTCGGCGGCGGGCCGATCGGCACGACCGCGGCGCTGCTGCTGGCTGGCGAAGGTCATCGAGTCACATTGCTGGACAAGGATTCCGGCGGGCCCGGCTCCGATGCCGAGCAGGCCTGGGATCAGTGGCGTCGACCGGGTGTCAATCAGTTCCGGCATCCGCATCTCCTGTTGCCCGGCGGGTATCAGGTGCTCTCCCGCGAACTACCCGATGCGCTCGCCGAACTACGGGCGTTGGGTGCGCGGCCACACAACATGCTCGACGCTGCCTTCGATCTGGCCGCGATCGGCGGCCGCAAGCCCGGCGACGAACGGTTCGACACCCTCGCCGCTCGTCGGCCCATCATCGAGCAGGGCCTCGGCAATGCCGCCGTGCGGGCGGGAGTCAGCGTGCGCCGAGACACCGCGATCGCCGGATTCCTGACCGAGGCAGTCGCCGCGATCCCGCACATCACCGGCGTGCGGACCGCGCAAGGCGAGGAAATCCACGCTGATCTGGTCATCGATGCGATGGGCCGCAATTCTCCCGCGAGCAAGATGCTCACCGACGTCGGCGCGGTCACCCCGGTATTGGACAAGCACGAGACCGGGTTCTTGGCCTACAGCCGGTACTTCCGCTCGGCCGACGGTTCCTACCCGGCGCAGGCGGCGTGGCCGTTGGAGCACCACGACAGTCTGGGGCTGACCACCGTTCCCGGCGATGCGGGCACCTGGGCACTGGCCCTGTTCGTCTCCGTCAAGGACCGCGCGATGCGGGCTTTGAGCGATCCGGAGGTCTGGCAGCGGGTCGCGGCGCTGTATCCCGGGATGGCGCACTGGGCTTCTCACGGCGAGCCGATCACCGGGGTGCTGGCGATGTCCGGGATGGAGGCCCGGCATCGGAGTTTCGTCGTCGACGGCAAGCCGGTGGCGACCGGCCTGCTCAGTATCGGAGATGCGTGGGCGACAACCAATCCCACCTTCGGGTTCGGCCTCACCATGGGGATGTCCCATAGCCTGTTGCTGAGAGATGTGGTGCGCGAGGTCGGCTTCGACGATCGGGAGAAGCTCGCGCTTCGGTTCGACGAGATCACCAACAGCATTCTCGGACCCGCCCAGCAGGCCTCGGCCTCCTGGGATCTGCACCGGCTCGCGCAGATCGACCTGGAAATCGAGGCCATCCCTTACCAGAACGGCGTCACCTACCGAACCGAGGATCCGGACTGGAACCTGCGGCAAGTGGTGGAGGCCGCGAAGCTGAGGGATCCCGATGTACTGCGGGCTTTCGGCGACATCGGTTCCGGGCTGAGCAGCCCCGAGGAAGCGCTGGCGCGCCCCGGTGTACTCGATCGAATCAGCGAACTCGGCGGCGGCGCAATGGGATACCCACAGCCTGGCCCGTCCCGTGCCGAGCTGCTCGCCGTGATCGGAGCGAAGTAGTGCGTATCGAAACCAATGGCATCGAGTTGCAGGTACAGGTCAGCGGCTCGGGCCCGGATGTGCTGCTGGTGCACGGCTATCCGGATACCCACGCCGTGTGGCGCTACCAGGTGCCGGCGTTGAACGCCGCCGGCTATCGCACTATCGCCCCCGATCTGCGCGGGTTCGGGTCCTCGGACAAACCCACGGAACTGGCGCAGTACGAGCTCGCCGAGTATGTCGCGGATCTGGTGGGTGTGCTGGACGACCTGGACGTGCAGCACGCCCACGTCATCGGACACGACTGGGGTGCCTCGCTGTCGGTGCTGCTCGCGGGGCTGCATCCCGAGCGGGTCGACAGCCTCACCACCCTGTGGGTCGGAACTGCGGCGGCGGTCGTGGACGCGGGCCTGCCGCAACGCGAGAAGTCCTGGTACTTCCTGTTGTTCCAGTCTTTGGGCATCGCCGAACGTTGGCTCTCCCAAGACGATTTCGCCAACACCCGGCAGTGGCTCGCGAGTCATCCGGACCTGCTCGAGGTCATCGAACGGATGCGTGACCCGCGGGCGCTGAGCACCAGCCTGGGGCTGTACCGCACCGGAGCCGGACCGGAGTTCCTCGTCGATCCGCCCGTCCTACCACCGGTACTCGCGCCGATGATGGGCGTGTGGAGCAGCGGCGACGCATTCCTTACCGAGCAATCGATGCTCGGCAACGAGAAATACGTCAAAGGGTCGTGGCGATATGAACGTCTCGACGGCATCGGCCACTGGATGCAACTCGAGGCACCGAACAAAGTCAACAAGCTGCTACTGGACTTCTTGCCGGAACCGACGCAGTGATGCACATGCGAATTCTGTTCTCCAGCACGCCCGCTCATGGCCATCTGCTGCCGCTGGTCCCGCTCGAGAGAGCGGCCCGCCGGGCCGGGCACGTCACCGCCTTTCTGACCCACGGATCCGTCGCGGACGTCGTCGCTCCCGCCGAGGTGCTCTCGGCCGGTGCGACGCTGGGGGAGGCCTTGGCCGAAGTGCAGCGCCGTACCGGGGCCGACGCCAGTACCGATATGAGTCCGTCGACACGAGCCGAGTCCACGTGACCGGTTTCGTGCCCATGCGGTACCTGCTGGATGGGGTTGATGTGGTGGTCACCTCCGGAGGTGCGGGCACAGTGCTTTCGGTGTTGGGTGCGGCTGTTCCGATGGTCATCCTGCCGCTGGGATTGGACAAGCCGCTCAATGCCGAACGCGCGGCAGCGGTGGGAGCTGCGGTGGTCATCCAAGATCCCCGCCAGGCAGGTACTGCCGCTGCTCGAGTCCTGGGTACCCCGTCGTTCGCGGTGGCGGCGTCCCAGATGGCGGCCAGGATCGCCGCTATGAAGCCAGCAGATGAAGTCCTTGCCTTATTGCTCGACCGGATAAGCCTGAGGAGGTCCGAAACATGAAGACAATCAGTCGATTCCAGCGTTCCATGCTCGTTGCAATCACGCTTGCCGGGTTGCTGAGCGCTTGCGACAGCAGCACGGCGACGGAGACCTCGCCGACGACATCGACGCCAGCTGCGCCGTCCCCGGCCGCCGTGCCGCCAACAGCCGACGCTCGGCCGCCCACACTGGCGAAGACGCAGGGCTGGTTGCAGATTTTCAGCGGTATCGCCCCGGCCGGCGCGGTGCATGTGCAACTCGCCGTGACCAGCAATCCCGATATCGGACAGTACGTTTCAGACGGCAGCGGCCGGTCGCTGTACCGATTCGACAAGGACACCAACACACCGCCGACGTCTACGTGTACCGGTCAGTGCGCCGCGACGTGGCCACCACTGACGGTCGCTCGTGGGCAATCAGTATTCGCGGCCGGGGTCGATCCGCAGCTCGTCGGATTCATCGAACGTGGCGACGGCAGTTGCCAAATCACCATCGGTGGCTGGCCCGTCTACTACTTCTCGAAGGACAAAACCCCTGGTGACCTGCTAGGTCAAGGCGTCGGCGGGACGTGGTTCGCGGTCACGCCTACTGGGGGTAAGGCTCTTCGAAAGTAACCAGCACCGAACCGGGTCAACGACATGATCCCGGACTTCCAGTCCACAACTGCGCTCTAGCCGATCGGGTGCCGGGCGGTTGCGCCGCCATCGCCCGGCACCGAAAGCCCCTCAGGGCGTGCACCTCCGAACGAAAGAAGCTCGCACGATGACTCGAACCATTCCCGGATTCGACTACCACCGGGTCCCCGTGGCCGACGACATAGCTCTCAACGTCGCCGTCGCCGGCTCGGGAACCCCGATCGTGCTGTTGCACGGTTTTCCGCAGACCCACCTGATGTGGCGGCACGTCGCCACCGACCTGGTCGCAGCGGGCCACACCGTCTTGGCCCCGGACCTGCGTGGTTACGGCACCAGCGACAAACCGGTCGAAGCTGGGCCCGACACCTACTCGAAGCGGACCATGGCAGCCGACATCATCGCCGTGGCAAAAGCTTTCGGCCACGACCGTTTCGCGCTCGCCGGACACGATCGTGGCGCACTGGTGGCCTTCCGAGCAGGCCTCGACCACCCCGACACGATCAGTCATCTCGCGTGCCTGGACGTGCTACCCACGCTGGACATGTGGGACGTGCTGCACGGCGCCAGCGCCGCCGTGGGATTCCATCTGTACCTGATGGCGCAGCCACCTGGCCTGCCCGAACAGATGATCGCCGCCAGCGCCGACGCGTTCTTCGCCTTCTTCCTGGACCAGTGGACCAAGGATCCATCCGCGATTCCCGACTCGGTGCGCGCGGCCTACCTCGAGGCAAGCCGCGAGGCCGTCCCTTCGATCGTGGCCGACTACCGCGCTTCGGCGACAGTCGATGTCGAGCATGATCGTTCGGACCGTGCCGCAGGTATCCGGCTGACGATGCCTGTGACGGTCATGCAGCAGGACTGGGGTGCCGCACTCGGATACGAGGCCGCGGCTCTGTGGTCGAACTGGGCACCGGATCTGGACCACGTCACCGTCGACGCGGGTCACTTCATGGCGGAGGAGGACCCTGGCTCGGTTGCTGCCGCGATTCGCGATCTCGTGCGCCGCTGACCGACGTCGAACTCCCGAATGCATAGTCAAACTATATGTATATTTTCACTATGGATTGGGTTCGAGAGGTTGATACCCCATGGTGGAAATGAACCGTCGACGGCTGTTCGGGCTCGGCGCGATGGCTGCTGTCGCCGGTTGTTCTCGCATCGATGCCGGCAATGGTGACGCGGTCCGGGCAGGAACCGGCGAGATCGCCGAGATCATCGGGTCGGTACCGCCGATCTCGGCATTTCCGACCGCCGAGGAGATGAACACCTTCGTCGACCGGCTGGCTGTGGACCATCCTGGCCGAGTGCTGGTCACCGAGATCGGCCGCTCCCGGAGCGGCCAGACGATTCGCAACGTGCGCATCGGATCCGGGCCGCGCCCGATACTTGTGCTCGGTAGTCCACACTCGAATGAGCCGATCGGCTTGGCCACCACCCGTCACCTGCTGAGCCGATTGGCCGCCGACGAGTCGCTGACATCTTCGCTGGAAGCGACCTGGAATTTCGTCCCGCTGGTGGATCCGGACGCCACGCGGCTGGGCGAAGGCTGGTTCGGTGGCCCGTTCACGCGCACCACTGTGGCGCGGCACTTCTACCGGCCGCCCTCTGATCTGCAAGCCGAGTGGACCTTCCCGATGAACTGGCGGGGCACCGCGATCGGCCGGCCGTTGCCGGAGACCCAGGCACTGATGACACTGATCGACGCCACTCGCCCCGCGCTGGTGGCTTCGCTGCACAACGCGGACTTCAGCGGCGGATTCGCCTACGTCAGCGGCGGCGACAGTGACTACTGGAACTCGCTGACCAGGCACATCACCGGCAACGGATTGCCGCTGTACCGAGGCGAACCCGACGCCCCAGGTGCGGAGTTGCTGGCCGAAGGCATCTTCCGGATGCCGAGCTTCGACCAGATGTGCGGCGCGATTGCGGCCGGCGGCGAGGATCCGCTGTCGCTGTCCGGCGGCAGCAGCGGCCACTACGCCGGACAGTACGGCGGCGCGTACCTGGTCAGCGAATTGCCGCTGTGGACCGACCCGCGCCTGGCCGACCACACCGGCTCCGAGATGTCGGTGGCTGAATTGAACGCCGCATGCGCGGCGTCAGCCCAGGAAATCGCCGACACCGCCACCGATGTGCTCGCGCGGATGGGCGGCCTGCTGAGCCGGACCAGCCCCTTCCATGCCTTGGTCGAAGCGTCCATTCCCGCAGCGCGAGCCACGGCCGCGGCCAAGCGTGCGGCCCGCGCGCCCGATCGGAAAGCCACCCGATCCGAGGTTGCCACCGACCTGTACGGCTGGTCGGCAATGCTGCGGTTACGCATGGCCGGCCCGCTCGCTCGGCTGCTGCGTGAGGAGGCCACCCGCACCGGATCGCCCGAACTTCACGCCGAAAGCGTGCGTTTCGACGCCGTCTTCGATCGGTGGTGCGCTGAGATCGAACGCGATGCACCCGGGGAACTGGTTCCACCGAATCGACTGGTCGCAATCCAGGCATCGTCCGTCATCACGGCGGTGACTCGGTTGCGCGATCAACGGCCGGTGTAGGTGGCCGTAATGTCGGCTGGACCAAGCTCTCAGCAGAAGGGACGAGGACGCCGATGCGCCTGACCCGGGCCGAAACCCGTCAACGAAAACGGGAGTCGTTGATCGATGCCGCGATCGCCGAGATCGCGGCCAAAGGTTACGCGGCGGCACGGTTGGACGATATCGCCGACCGCGTCGATGTGACGATTGGCTCGATCTACTCGATTTTCGGTAGCAAGCAACAACTGCTCGTGGCGGTCGTGGAACGGCTCGGCGCCGAACTCATCGCTGCAACAGCCGATCTGGAGGATCCGGAGCTGTCGTTGGAACAGGTGCTGCATGGTATCGGCGCCGCATGGTTCCGCGCCGCGACCGCGCCGCTGGCGCGCCAGGCTTTCGCATTCGAAATGGAGCTTCTCAGTACGGTTTTGCGTGACC
Organism: Nocardia lijiangensis NBRC 108240; assembly: GCF_001613045.1. Classification (GTDB taxonomy): domain Bacteria; phylum Actinomycetota; class Actinomycetes; order Mycobacteriales; family Mycobacteriaceae; genus Nocardia; species Nocardia lijiangensis. The sequence goes on from NZ_BDBP01000043.1 coordinate 53,112, forward strand.
CGTCGGTCAGTTCCGTACTGGGCGAAACGGCCAGCGCGCGCGACCATGCACGATTCGCACAGCTGCTGACCGATCGTGCGATCACCGAAGACCTCATCGGGCCACGCACAACCAACGACCAGGCTCGACATCTCGCCCTCATCTTGACGGCGTGGATGACCGGGCTGGCACAACAGGCGCAACTCGTGCCCGAGACGCTCCAGGAGGACGACTTCGTCCGATCCGCGGTCGCGGCGGTCACACTGCTGCCTCGAATCGATACAGCCACCTGAAGGTCGCAAGGAGTACTGGCATGCGCCACTCACTGGGGTGAGTGTCGAATACATCACCCGGCTGGAACAGGGGCGTGATCGTCATCCCTCGCCGCCGGTTCTCTCCGCACTTGCCGACGCGCTGCAGCTCACGCCGAGCGAACGCATCCACCTGCACCGCCTGACCAAGTCCGCCGACCCCGGGTTCAGCTGTATGGGCGATGCGCTGACGACGACCCCCTGGCCAACCTCGCGCGATTCGTCTTCGCGGACCCGCGCGCCCGCCTTGTTTACCCGGACTGGGACGACGTGGCCGACCAGCGGGTCGCGATGCTGAAGCACGGCCCGTTCCGCGCCGACCCCGCCATCGCGCACCTCACCGACGAACTCACCGTGATCGCGGGAGACGAGTTCACCCGGCGGGTGGAGAGCGTGCCGAGCCTGCCCGCGGCCACGGGCATCACCCGGCTCGCTCACCCGACGGCGGGCCCGCTGCGCCTGGCCTACGAAACCCTCGACCTGTCCGCCGACGACGACCAGCAGCTCATCGTCCACCTGCCCGCCGACGAGGCCACGGCCGCGGCGCTGGACGTGTTGGCGGGCCGCTGCCCCGGCCAGCTGCGCGCGGTCTCCGGCTGAGCCCGCCCCGGCAAATGGGCAGGCACACGTTTCCCGCCGGCGACTGGCCCGGTAGCGTAGTAGATCGTGCATCCTGACGTTTCCGCTGATCTCGCCGAACTCGACGCCACGCTGAAGACGGTCGAGTCGGTCCTCGACATCGAGGAACTGCGCCGCCGTATCGATGAGCTCGAGCACCAGGCGGCCGATCCCGACCTGTGGAACAACCAGGACCACGCTCAGCAGGTGACCAGCCAGCTGTCCCACGCGCAGGGCGAGTTGCGCCGGGTGGAGGAGCTGCGCCAGCGGCTCGAGGATCTGCCGGTGCTCTACGAACTCGCCGAGGACGAGGAGGGCGAAGCCCGCGCTCAAGCCCTGGCCGAGGCCGACGCCGAACGCACCGCGCTACACAGCGACGTCGAGGCGATGGAGGTCCGCACCCTGCTCTCGGGCGAGTACGACAAGCGCGAGGCGCTGGTCAACATCCGCTCCGGCGCCGGTGGCGACGACGCCGCCGACTGGGCCGAGATGCTGATGCGCATGTACATCCGCTGGGCGGACCGGCACAAGTACTCCGTCGAGGTGTACGACACGTCCTACGCCGAGGGGCAGGGCATCAAGAGCGCCACCTTCGCCGTGAAGACGCCGTACGCCTACGGCACCCTCTCGGTCGAGATGGGCACCCACCGCCTGGTGCGGATCAGCCCGTTCGACAACCAGGGCCGCCGCCAGACCTCGTTCGCCGAGGTCGAGGTGCTTCCCGTGGTCGAGACCACCGACCACATCGAGGTGCCCGAGACCGAGATCCGCGTCGACGTGTACCGCTCCTCGGGTCCGGGTGGCCAGAGCGTCAACACCACCGACTCCGCGGTGCGCATCACACACATCCCGACCGGCATCGTCGTGACCTGCCAGAACGAGAAGTCCCAGCTCCAGAACAAGATCTCGGCCATGCGCGTGCTGCAGGCCAAGCTGCTGGAGCGCAAGCGGCAGGAGGAGCGCGCCGAAATGGACGCGCTGAAGACCAACGAGGGCGCGTCCTGGGGTAACCAGATGCGCTCCTACGTGCTGCACCCGTACCAGATGGTCAAGGACCTGCGCACCGCCTACGAAGTCAACAACCCGACCGCGGTGCTGGACGGGGACATCGACGGGTTCATCGAGTCCGGAATCCGGTGGCGCATGCGGGAGCAGGCGAATTGATTTGAGGTGCGCGGCATTCCGGTGCGACGCGCGGCCCCGGCCGGTACTCCGTTGTAGCCTGTCTGGCGTGCGTGTTGCGGATGGTGTGAGACGGCAACCGAGATGGACGCGGTGAACGTGGCGGCCTCCGCCGCCGATTCCACAGCGTGGCTGCGATCCAGCGGCCTCGAGGTCGTGCTGCTGATTCTCGGCGCGATGTTGTTCAGCCGATTCGCCACCTTCGTGCGCGACCGGGTCACCAGCAAGATCGACGCGGGCTTCCGCAGCAGCGACGCGCTGGTGCGGACCGAGGCGGCCAAACACCGGCACGCGCTGGCCCAGGTGCTCACCTGGGTGGTGCTGACCATCGTCTACGTGCTGGTCGGCATGGAGGTGCTGCAGCGCCTCGGCTTCCAGGTGACGGGACTCGTCGCCCCCGCCGCGGTGCTCGGCGCCGCGCTGGGTTTCGGCGCGCAGCGCATCGTGCAGGACATTCTGGCCGGATTCTTCTTGATCACCGAGCGGCAGTACGGATTCGGTGACGTAGTTCGCATCGCCGTGACTGGATCGGCGGACCTCGCCGAAGGTACGGTCGAGGACGTCACGCTGCGGATCACCACGCTGCGCAACGCCGACGGCGAGGTGATCACCGTGCCGAACGGGCAGATCGTGAAAGTGACCAATCTGTCGAAGGACTGGGCTCGCGCCGCGATCGACGTTCCGGTGGCGGCCAGCGCCGACATCACCAGGGTGAACGAGATCTTGCACAAGGTAGGAGCCGAGGCGTTCCGCGACCGCAGGCTCGAGCCGCTGCTGCTCGACGAACCCACCGTGATGGGCGTGGACGACCTCACCATGGACCAGATGAACATCCGAATGGTTGCTCGAACGTTGCCGGGTAAACAGTTCGAGGTCGGACGCGAACTGCGGGTCCGAGTGGCTGCGGCTCTGCGCCGGGAAGGTATCAGTGAAACCACGTAAATCGACCGCGATCCTGGGGGCCACCTGGGTCGCGACCTTCGTGTTGTACCTGTTCGTCAAGCCCGATCAACCGGCCGCGACCGAAATCACGCAGGTCGTGAACACCCTACCGGCCGTAGTGAATACGGAGCAGGCCGGACAGTAGCTGCGTCTCCCGAGTGGATGCGCGGGCTTAGCTGGTTAAACTGGCTCCCCGTGATCACCATGCGGAACGTCACCAAGTCGTACAAGACGTCGACGCGACCCGCGCTGGACAACATCACGGTCGATGTGAACAAGGGCGAGTTCGTCTTCATCATCGGACCGTCCGGTTCCGGCAAGTCGACCTTCATGCGTCTGCTCCTGAAGGAGGAGGCGCCGAGCGCCGGGGAGATCCGCGTCGCGGACTTCCGCGTCGATCGGCTCCCCGGACGCAAAGTGCCGAAATTGCGCCAGCGCATCGGCTGCGTTTTTCAGGACTTCCGGCTGTTGCAGCAGAAGACGGTCCACGAGAACGTCGCGTTCGCCCTGGAGGTGATCGGCAAACGTCGCCAGGTCATCGACCGCACGGTGCCCGAGGTGCTGGACATGGTCGGTCTCGGCGGCAAGGCGAACCGGCTGCCCAGCGAGCTGTCCGGCGGCGAGCAGCAGCGGGTGGCCATCGCCCGCGCGTTCGTGAACCGGCCGCTGGTGCTGCTGGCCGACGAGCCGACCGGCAACCTGGACCCGGAGACCAGCGGCGACATCATGTTTCTGCTCGAGCGCATCAACCGCACCGGAACGACGGTGCTCATGGCCACCCACGACAACCACATCGTCGACTCGATGCGCAGGCGGGTGGTCGAACTCGACCGCGGCCGCCTGGTGCGCGACGACGCGATCGGCGTGTACGGAGTAGATCGGTAATGCGCGCGAGTTTCCTGTTCAGCGAGGTCGTCACCGGCCTGCGCCGCAATGTGACGATGACCGTCGCGATGATCCTGACCACCGCGGTGTCGCTGGCGATGCTGGGCGGCGGCCTGCTCTCGGTGCGGATGGCCGACAAGACCGAGCAGTACTTCACGGGCCGCCTCGAGGTGCGCTTCTACCTCGACGAGAACATCTCCGCCAACGACCCGGACTGCGCCACCGATCCGTGCCGCTCGCTGCTTGCCGACATGAAGAACACCTCGGGTGTGGTCAGCGTCCAGTTCCTCAATCGCGCCGCCGCGCTGGAGGAGGCGAAGAAGCTCTTCGCCGATCAGCCGGAGATGGTGCAGTACATCTCGGAAACGCCGCTGCCCGCCTCGATGCGGGTCAAGATGACCGACGGCGACCAGTACGAGCGCATCTACGACACCTATCACGCCCGCGAGGGCGTGCGCACCGTCGCCAACGACCGCGAGTTCGTGGACCGGCTGCTCCGGCTGTTCGACGGCCTGCGCAACGCCGCGTTCGGTCTTGCCGTGGTGATGGCGCTTGCGGCGATGCTGCTGATCGCCAACATGATGCAGATCGCCGCGTTCACCAGGCGCACCGAGGTGGGCATCATGCGGTTGGTCGGCGCGACGCGCTGGTACACCCAGCTGCCGTTCCTGCTCGAGGCCGTGGTCGCGGCCGTGGCGGGCTCGCTGCTGGCGATCCTCGGGCTGCTCGTCGCCCGGCCGCTGGTCATCGACCGGGCGCTCGGGCCGCTGTTCGACAGCAACGTGTTCCCGCGCATCACCGGTGACGACATCGCCACCGTCGCGTTGACCATCGCGCCCGTCGGCATCCTGGTGGCGGCCGTCGCGGCCTACGCCACCCTGCGGTACTACGTCCGCGAGTGAGATGGTGTTCGTGCCAGGGACGGTCTGCGTGGGCGGGCCGTCCCCGGCATGGAAATCGGTTCATCCCCATGGGGAGAACTCGGCCGATACGGCTCGATCCACCGCGATGTAGCGGCGCGGCGGTCAGGGGTCGCTCGTAGGATGGGCCCCGTGAATCCCCCCGAAGCCCACCCCGTCGATGTGACCCGACCCGGCGCCCCCGCGGGCGCCGAAAGCGCTGCGGCGCAAGAGGTTCTACGCAGGGTCTTCGGGTACGACAGTTTCCGCGGCGACCAGGCCGAGATCGTCGAACACGTGATCTCCGGCGGCGACGCGCTGGTGCTGATGCCGACCGGCGGCGGCAAGTCGCTGTGCTACCAGGTGCCCGCGCTGGTGCGGCCCGGTGTCGGCGTGGTGGTCTCGCCGCTGATCGCGTTGATGCAGGACCAGGTGGACGCGCTCAGCGCGCTCGGCGTGCGCGCGGGCTTCCTCAACTCGACGCAGTTCCCTGACGAGCGGCGCACGGTGGAGGCGCAGTTCCTCGCGGGCGAGCTCGACCTGCTGTATCTGGCGCCGGAGCGGCTGCGGCTGGAGTCGACCGCCGCGTTGCTCGATCGCGGCAAGGTCGCGCTGTTCGCCATCGATGAGGCGCACTGCGTGTCGCAGTGGGGTCACGACTTCCGGCCCGACTACCTGGGCCTGTCGATGCTGCACGAGCGCTGGCCTGACGTTCCACGCATCGCGTTGACCGCGACCGCCACCGAGAAGACGCGCGACGAGATCATCGAGCGTCTCGATCTGGGCGGGGCGCGCCGGTTCGTGGCCAGCTTCGACCGGCCCAACATCCAGTACCGGATCGAGCCGAAGAACCGCGCGGATCGGCAGCTGCTGGAGTTCATCCGCGCCGAGCACCCCGGCGCCGCGGGCATCGTCTACTGCCTCTCGCGCAATTCGGTGGAGAAGACGGCGGCCTTCCTCAACGAGAACGGCATCAGTGCGGTGCCGTACCACGCCGGACTGGACAACCGCACCCGCGCCGCGAACCAGGCCCGGTTCCTGCGCGAGGACGGACTGGTCGTGGTCGCCACCATCGCCTTCGGCATGGGCATCGACAAGCCGGACGTGCGCTTCGTCGCCCATCTCGATCTGCCGAAGTCGGTCGAGGGCTACTACCAGGAGACCGGTCGCGCGGGCCGCGACGGTCAGCCGTCCACCGCGTGGATGGTCTACGGCCTCAACGACGTGGTGCAGCAGCGCAGGCTGATCGACTCCTCGGAGGGCGATGCGGCGCATCGTCGGCAGCTGCAGCTGCACTTGGACGCCATGCTGGCCCTGTGCGAGACCGTCACCTGTCGCCGCACCCAGCTGCTCGCCTACTTCGGGCAGACGGGTCAGTCCTGCGGCAACTGCGACAGCTGCCTCACCCCGCCCGAATCCTGGGACGGCACCGTCGCCGCCCAGAAGATGCTGTCCGCCGTCTTGCGCCTCAAGCGCGAGCGGGGTCAGAGCTTCGGCGCGGGCCATATCGTCGACATCCTGCTCGGCAAGCAGAACCCCAAGGTGCTCCAGTACGACCATCACGAGCTGAAGGTCTTCGGCATCGGCACCGATCTGCGCGATACCGAGTGGCGCGGCGTCGTCCGGCAACTGCTCGCGCAGGGGCTGCTCGCGGTGCACGGCGACTACGGCGTGCTGACACTGACCGAGGCCAGCCAGGAGGTGCTGTTCGACGGTCGCCAGGTGCGGTTGCGTCGCGAGCCGGAGCGGGCCGCCAAACCGGCAAGGTCCGCCAAGTCGAGCAAGGCGGCCGCTGCGGCCGACCTCGCCGCCGCCGATGTGCCGCTGTTCGAGAAGTTGCGCGAGTGGCGCGGCGCCACGGCCAAGGAGCAGGGTGTGCCCGCCTACGTCGTGTTCCACGACGCGACATTGCGCGAGATCGCGACCCGCAAGCCGGCGAGTCTGGCGCAGCTGGGCGCGATCGGGGGCATCGGCGAGAACAAGCTCGCCAAATACGGCGAGCAGGTGCTCGAGGTGCTCGCCGGCGGGTGACCGGATGTGCACATCCCGGTGCACGAACTGTGAAATGTTGACCCCTCAAATCGACGGCCGCGTTGCGGTGGGCCAGGATGGTCCGGGGAAATCGGAGTCGCGGAGGTCGGTATGAGTGGTGCGCAGGGAATAGGTCGTCGGGAACTGCTGGCGGGCGCCGCGGGTGTTGCGGCGGGGGCGACGCTGGTCGGCCTCACGCCCGCCCAGGCGGTTCCGGTTGCCACCGGGATCACCAAGTTCGGGCTCTCGGCCCAGCGCACCGCGCGGGTGCTCGTCACCGGCGACGCGGGCACCGGCACGCGCACCCAGTGGGCCGTTGCGGACGCCGCACGGGCCTTCCACGCCCGCGAACCGTTCTCGCTGGCGCTCGGTCTGGGCGACAACATCTACGAGAGCGGCCCGAACAGCGGCGACGACGCACAGTTCGCGACGAAATTCGAGAACCCGAACACCGGACTGGACTTCCCGTGGGCGATGGTGCTCGGCAACCACGACACGAGCTCGGTCATCGGAGGTGACGGTGGCTGGCTGCTGCGCGGCAACCACGAGGTCGAGTACCACGCCAACTCGCCGCGCTGGTGGATGCCGAGCCGCTACTACTCCATCCGGGTGCCCGAGGAACGGCCGGTGGTCGAGTTCTTCGTGCTCGACCTCAACCCGCTGGCCGCCTACCTGCCGCCGCTGTTCACGCCGTACTGGGCGGTCGACGGCGAGTTCATGAACGCCCAGCGCGCCTGGCTGGACCGGGCGATCGCCGAATCGCCCGCGCCGTGGAAGATCGCCTGCACCCACCACCCGTACCTGAACAACGGCCCGCACGGCGATGCGGGCAACTACGAGGGCCTGCCCATCGAACCGCTCAACGGCGTGCACGTGAAGCGGTTCTTCGAGGACCACGTGGTGGGCAAGTGCCACTTCATCCTCTCCGGCCACGACCACTCGCTCCAGGTGCTCGAGCCCACAGCGGCGGCCAAGGGCACGCGCCAGCTCGTATCGGGCGCTGGCGCGAAGACCGTCGGCGCGGAGCCGCGCCGCACGCCGGCCGGCACCGGGACGCCCGCGCTCTACGAGAACTATCACCAGCTGGGCTTCATGGTCATGGACCTCACCCCGGACGCGGTCGACCTCAGGGTCGTCACCGTGGATCCGGCGACGGGCGCGGGCGCCGAGGCCTTCGGCCGTCGCCTGGCGTAGTCGGCGCGCCTCGCGACCCGGCCCACATCACCGAATCACAACACCGCAAGGGGTGGGCCGGTAAAACCAGGCTCCGGCGGTTACCGTGCAGGAATGGCACCCGGTGATGGCCCGCCCGAGGGCGGTTCCGAAACGTCTGGCGGATCGCCGCCGCCCGACGCCCCCGCCCTCGCGCCGCACGGCCCGACGGATCCCGCGGTGGAGTCGGTGTGGTTGGGTCGTCGGCGCACGCCCGTCCACCTCGGCCGCCCGCGCCTGTCCACGCTGCTCATGCTCGCCGCCTTCGTCGCGGTCCTCGTGCTGTACATCGCGCTGCGGCCCGGCGGCTGAGTGCTGAGCACGGCGCCGGAATAAAACGATTGCCGCGTCACTTAGAGTTGACCGTTATGAAGGAAAAAGGGCGCAAGGTCATCGCGACCAACCGCCGGGCGCGGCACAACTACACGATCCTGGATGTCTACGAGGCCGGGATCGCGCTGGTCGGTACCGAGGTCAAGAGCCTGCGGGAGGGCAAGGCCTCGCTGGTGGACGCCTTCGCCACGGTCGACAACGGCGAGGTGTGGCTGCGCGGGCTGCACATTCCGGAGTTCAGCCACGGCACGTGGACCAACCACGCGCCCCGGCGCGTGCGCAAGCTGCTGCTGCACAAGCGAGAGATCGAGCGTTTGGTGGGCAAGTCGCGCGAGGGCAACCAGACGCTGGTGCCGCTGTCGATGTACTTCTCCGACGGCAAGGTCAAGGTCGAGCTCGCGCTGGCCAGGGGTAAGCAGGACTACGACAAGCGCCAGGACCTGGCTCGGCGGACCGCCGAACGCGAAGTCACCCGCGAACTCGGCCGCCGCGTCAAGGGGATGAGCCGCTGAGACCTCGGCCGACGGCGCGGCTACGAAGTAAAGGAACCCCTGGCGCGCTCGAGTCGATCGCACCAGGGGTTCTGTCAGTCTGCTCTCACAACCGCGCGCACGGCCCGTGCAACGTCAGGCGTGGCAGCGTCGGCCCGCGGAAGTCGGGGATGAGCGTGCGCGAACCCATCGGCGAGTTCGCGTCGGGCACGCCGATGACCGCCCGCTGTGCGGTGAGGTCCGGTTCACCCGTGCCGTAGTTGTGCACGGCCGCCATGCCCTCCGAATCCACCGACAGTCCCTCCAGCGCGCCGCGCACACCGGATCGGGTGAGATCGCCCTCCGCCTCGGCGCGGCTCAGCACCGCCTTCATCGGATAGGAGACGGCCCAGCCGAGGTTGTAACCCCAGTTGGACGGCGGCTGCAGGGCGGCCGCGCGGGCATGCTGGGCGCCCACGCTGCGTCCGTCCCAGCCGTCGAAGGGCGAGGTGTAGTTGTACCGCGAGGTGATCGCCGCCGCGACAGGCGTTTTCAGCAGGGCGCCGTTCCAGGTCGGGGTGGAACCGAGGAAACGGCCGTCATAGCCGCCCGCGACGAGTTTGCCGATGATCTCGGCGGTTTCGGCGGGACCGGTGGCCAGCAGCACGACGTCCGGCGGGTTGCTCAGGATTTCGGCGACCGGTCCGTCCTGGTTGCCCACCTCGGCATTCGGGCCGGTGTCGACGCGCGCGGTGACGATCGCGTTGTTCTCCGAGGCCCACCGCAGTGCGCCGTTGGCGTAGTCACCGCCGTAGTTGCCGCGGAAGGCGACGACGGCGAGTGTGCGCGGCCTGGACTGGAATTGGGCGAACCAGTCCAGGCCCATGATCGCCTCGGTGCAGTACGAATACCCCGTGTCCAGCACCAGATTCCGGTCGGTGTCGCGATACTGCCAGCCCGACCAGAGGGTGCCCGCGCCGGTCAGCAAGTCGACCGCGTCCATCTCCGGGAGCACCGAAAGCGTTTGCGCCGTACCGAAACTCATCGCCAATGCCAGAACGTTCGGCTCGATCTGACGGAACTGCTCACGGTGCCGGTGCGGATCGTAAGCGGTGTCCCTTGCGTAGGTCGTGAGGTCGACCTCGTAGTTGCCGATGCCACCCGCCTTGTTGACCTCACGCCAGAAGGCCAGCTGGCCGTCGTTGAGCGCCTTGCCGAGCGGGGAGAACGGACCGTCCTCCAGGTCGGACAGCACGCCGAGATAGATGCAGCCCTTGCTCTTGTCGACCGCCTGCGGGCAGGGCGCGCTGGTGACGCCCTGCCCGGTCTCGGTCGACCCTGTCGAACAGGCCGCCAGTGCGAAGCCGAAGGCGATCGCGGCCGCAGCGGCGCGGAACAGCCTGCGGCGACGGCGGATTGGTCCCAAAGTTCTCTTCTTTCGATGGAGACGAGTGCGTTGCCCGGTGGTCGGCCGGTTCACAGCCGGACACACGGCCCGTGCATCGGCAGTTGCGGCAGGGTCGGTCCGCGGTAGTCGGTGGCCACCGTGCGCGAGCCTAGCGGCGCGGACGCATCCGGGGCACCGATCGCGGCACGCTGGGCCGCATAATCCGGTGGGCCCGCGTTGTAGGTGTGCGGCGCGGCCATTCCCTCGAAGTCGACCGTCAGCGCGTCCTGCGCCGCGCGCACGCCGACCCGGTTCAGCGGGCCCTGCGCCGCGGCCTTCGTGAGCAGCGCCCGCATCGTGTAGGAGGCCGCCCAGCCCAGGCTGTAACCCCAGTTCGTCGGCTCCTGCAGCGCGGCGGCGCGGGCCCTGCGCGCTCCCGTGCTGCGTCCGTCCCAGCCGTCGACCGGCGAGGTGTAGTTGTAGAGCCCCGACAGCGCGGGCGCGGCCGGGGTTTTCAGCAAGGCGCCGTTCCAGGTCGGCGCCGAGCCGAGGAAGCGTCCCTTGTAGCCCGCCGCGACGAGTTTGCCGACGATCTCGGCGGTTTCGGTGGGACCGGTGGCAAGCAGCACGAGATCCGGTGGATTGGCCAGGATTTCGGCGACCGGCCGGTCCTGGTTGCCGACCTCGGTGTTCGGGCCGGTGTCGACGCGCGACGTGACGATCACGTTGTTGTGCGCGGCCCAGCGCAGCGCGCCGTTGGCGTAGTCGCCGCCGTAGTTGCCGCGGAACGCGATGACGGCCAGGTTGTGCGGCCGGTACTGGTGCTCGGAGAACCAGTCCAGACCCATGATCGCCTCGGTGCAGTACGAATATCCGCTGGCCAGCACCAGATTCATGTCGGCTTCGCGATACTCCCAGCCCGACCACAGCGTGCCCGCGGAGGTCACGATGTCCGCGGCGTCCATCTCCTGGAGCGCGGCAAGGGTCTGCGCGGTGCCGAGGCTCATCGCGAGCGCCAGCACGTTCGGTTCGATCTCGCGGAACTCCGCGAGATGCCGGTGCGGATCGTAGGCGGTGTCTCTGGCGTAGGTCGAGATGTCGACCTCGTAGCCGCCGATCCCGCCCGCCTTGTTGACCTCGGTCCAGAACGCCGTCTGCCCATCCTGCATAGCCCTCCCGATCGTGGCGAACGGCCCGCCGCCGAGATCGGACAGCACACCGAGGTAGATGCAGCCCTTGGCCCTGTCGATCGCGTTCGGGCACGGCGCACTGGTGACGCCGGGACCGGTGGTTTCGCTCGGCGCAGAACACGCCGCGGCCAAGACGAGCCCGACGATGATCGGCACCGCCGCGGCATGGAACAGGCGACGACGTCGCCTGTTGGTGTTACCCATTATTGCTCCCTGTTCCGGCCGTCGGACGATCCGAATTCCGGTACGGCCGAACAGGAACAGTACCGGGCAGGGGGTCACCGAGAAGGCGATTTCGCGGTTGCCGTGGCGTCGCTTGGAGGAGGTGTTGGAAGTCGGACGATTGACCGACTTGGGGTAAGGGTGGAAACCCGCAATTCGAAGGCTAATTGAGGATTGGATGATATCGGGTCTATCGGGTGAGCGCTCCTCATGTTTCCGAGGGGGATGGATTGTGGGCGCAGCGAGACCAGGTTGTGCGCCGGGTTCCCGCACGGCCGTGCGCCGATGCCGCGCCTGCGTCAGTTCGGCGGCCCTTTGTCGGACGCGACGAGTCGGAGGGGCGCTGTCGGGAGTCGAGGACTCGCCGCAAGTCTCGAGGCGAGGTGCTCGGCGCTGGCTCCCTCGTCGGCGTTCGGGTCCGGTGGTACGAGGCAGGGCTTTGCGCGAAGGGTCGTCGAGTGTGGGGAGGGGTCTGGTCGACCTGGATCTCGGGCTGGGAACCCTCGCGGCGGTGCTGGCGTTGAACCATCGACACTCGCTCGACGGCGTACCTTCCGCGCGAGACCCTCCCGGTGTGTGATCGGATCTGATCGATATGATCCATAACACGCATAAATAATCGGGATGATCCGGCGTTGGGTGAGTGTTAGCATTACTAGCCCGCAAGGTGCGGGCGCGTACGGGGCTGAACGGTTTCGACTGCGTACGTTGATTCAGGGGAAGCGTGTCGGTGCAGGCAAGAGACCACCGTAAGCGTCGCTGCAACCAATTAAGCGCCGATTCTCATCAGCGCGAGTACGCTCTCGCTGCCTAAGCGATAGCGTCTCTGTCGGCCCGGGATATGCCCTCGGTCCCGGTGCCGGCATCAGCTAGAGGGCTCACCGTCCGACTCGGTCGCGGAGCCGGACGGGACATCGAACAGCGACTGGGATCGTCATCTCGGCTTGTTCGCGTGACCGAGAGATCCGAGCAGAGACATAGCGAACTGCACACGGAGAAGTCCTGAAGACACGGCGGAGGACCCGGGTTCGATTCCCGGCAGCTCCACCCGAGAAGGCGAGTGCTCGTGAAGAGCACTCGCCTTTTTTGCGGGTTCCGCGTGTTTTGTGGGGGCGAAGCCCCCACGCCCCACCCGGAGGGCTTCGCCCCCGGACCCCCGCCTCAAGGTCTGCCTACCCAACGCCGAGCCCCGGACCCCCCTTCGCGCCTGCCTACCCAGTGCCGCGCCCAGGCGTTGTGGTGGTCGGGGTGGGCGTTCGTAGTCGCGGATGCAGCTGCGGCGCGGGCAGATCCAGGCCAGTGAGCGTTCGACGAGGCAACGGCGTGGCAGCACGACGAAGCCGGTCATGGTGTTGCGGCGAACGATTTCCAGCGTGAGATGCAGTTTCTCCCGCACACCCTTTTGGGGGTGTGCTGAGTTCGAAGAGGACCCGACACGCCTCCTGCGAATCTCTTGCGGGAAGGGCATTTCGGACCTCCGACTGCGGGAATGTGATTGCGCCGCCACCAAAATTCACACCGGGCTTTCGGGCTGCAACAGGCAGAGAGGCGATGCCCTGCAGGCCGTCGCCGCGTTCGGTGAACGCTCGTGGTGTCCTCCGGGTGTTTTCGAGGTGGCTCTACGGGCGAATCCCGGCGCGGTTTCCGGATGAATGCCAGCGCACCATCGAAACGACATGTCCGATGCTGACGAATGTTGGCGCGCCGATACAGCGGGGAGTAGATCGACTTCGGGCCAGTGGGTACAGCGTTGGACTCTGCCCCTATGGGAGAGTCCAACATGATGACAGGGCTCTCTCCGCCGCATCAACGAGCGTGGCCTGCGCTCGGCAGCGGCACCGCGAGAAGAGCTGATGACCCGGCTGATCATCCCCGTCCAGGAAAGCATGGCATGACGACGGAAATAGACATTGAAACCCGCGGTATGCAGCACTGCGAGACCACGGCTCTGGGAGTGCTGTTGCGGCAGCAGGGACTCGATCTGTCCGAGCCCATGCTCTTCGGCCTCGGCTCCGGTCTGTCCTTCGTCTACTGGGACAGCAAAACTATGGGCTTCCCCTTCCTCGGGGGACGCGTCAAACCTCTCGATCTCACCAGAAACCTGACCACCAGACTCGGGCTGGAGCTGCTGGTGCAGGAGACCACCTCCCCCCGCAGGGCTTGGGAGAACGTGGTTGCCCTTATCGACGCCGGCCACCCCGTCGGATTGCAGCTCGACAGCTACTACCTGGATTACTTCAAGTCGAAGGTGCACTTCGGCGGTCATGTCGTCGCCATGTACGGCTACGACGATCACAACGCCTATCTGGTCGACACCGACCAGCAAGGCGGAACGGTGTCCACCAGCCTGACCACCCTCGCCGAGGCCAGGGCTGCGCGCGGCCCGATGACCGCCAAGCACCGATCCTTCACCCTCGCCGCTCCGAGGAACCCACTCTCCCCGCGGAGTCAGATCGTTCCCGCCATCACCGCCTGCGCCGACGCCTTCCTCAACCCGCCCATCGCCAACCTCGGCCACCGAGGCATCGAGAAGGCTGGCAAGCTGGTGCGTACATGGTTCCAGCGGGCCGAAGACCCGCAGCGGGACCTGCTGCAGGCTGCCCTCTTGATGGAGAAGGCCGGCACCGGCGGCGCCCTGTTTCGCAACTTCTATCGCGACTTCCTCGCCGAGTGCACCCAACTGATCGACAGCAGCCACCTGCGCACCGGCCACAGGCTATACACCGAGGCAGCCACCCTATGGACGGAAGTCGCCGCATTGATCACACAAGCCGGTGAATCAGGCAATGCACAGTGCCTCGTACAGGCAGGCACCACTCTCTGCGATCTTTCACGCATAGAGCGCGAGGCCATGCAGGCGCTGAGCTGTCTGGGGAGCAAAACCCCAAACACGATCCAGCACTGATGCTCGGTGCGTCTCGGCATGCTTGCCGTACGACCGGGTATGTGCCGCATCTACTTTGGGCACGGCCTCGCCCCCGGATTCCTATAGGGCAACGGCTCGTCGTCACCAGGCGGACGAACCGTGCCCCGGACCCCTGCCCCAGCGCTGCCCACCCAGTGTCGCACCAACGTCGCGACGTTCACCGTTACCGGTGACCTCATAGTGTCCCTTGGGGGCCACGAAGCTCTGGCTCGTCGGAAGCGCGTGCTCGCGGTTCGATCAAGCCTCACGCCATCCGGTGGCTCGGGCCCATTCCTCCATGCGCGGGAAGACCGTCGCGAACCACGGGTCCTTGGCCAGGCCGTATCGAGATGTGTCGGCATCCGTTCCGAACCGGTGTGCGAGGGCCCGTTTGACCGTCAGATACTCCGCGCGGATCTGTGGGTCGGCGCGTAACCAGTCGCGGAACAGCAGCGCGAAGCGCCACCCGGCGGTGCCGTACGGCCGGATGTGCACGTTGGCCGGACGTCCCGGGTCGGCGGACTTGTAGTAGTGCTTTCGCCACTGATCGGGATCGCTGACTGCCCCGTGTGGCTGGTTGCTGTCGATGCCGGGGTGGAAGACGAGGCCTACGTCGATGAGGGCCGGCGACATGGATTCGGCGTCGTCCAGGCTGGTTACGCTCACCTGTAGGTCGATGACATCCTTGGCGGGGAGATCGGGAATCGATGTGGAGCCGATGTGGTCGACCCGCGCACCCGTGGCGTATCGGATTCGCACGGCCAGTCTTTCAGCCTGGCCGGGCCAGGTCGGCTCGGGTGCGACGAGGCGTGGTCGGCCGTAGAGAGCCATGCGGCGCGAGTGGATGTTCCATGCATAGTGGGCAATCCGCTCGGTCCATAGGGTGTCAACCTCGGTCAGCAGCTTTGCGCGGTGACCCACAGTGGTCAACACGATGTCGGCCATCGCTCTATGAGCGGAGTCGTTGTCTATGTGCCCGCCGCTGGCAGCAGCGATGTAAATCACCAGGTGATACGCGAGGGTCATGCCCCTATCGATGCGTGACGCGCCATGGACGAGGACGGTGCCGGCGGGCGCGGCCGGGTTCTGTATTCCGTCCTCGCCGACTTCGAGGCGCCGTGCTCGACGAGCCGACGTATGGCAGTGGTTCTATCGGCATCAAGTCTTCCTATGACACATACCCGCAGCACACACTCATACTAATGACAGCAGATATCGCACTTACCGTGGAAACCCGTCCGGGTACCTGCGTCGCAGCTTCTCCACGTTTCTGGCCGCGACATCCTCGAGAGAGACGCCGAGAGCATTGGCCAGGTGCGCCAGATACCAGAGTACGTCTCCCATTTCTCCGATGAGCAATGTCCGGTCGAGCTGGTCACCATGGAATACGTGCTTCTTGACAAGCTCCGCAACCTCGCCCGATTCGCCGCAGAGGCCGATGGCGCCGAGCAATATGTCCTCTCGTGTCGAGAGGCCGTCGATTGCTGTTCGGCGGACTTCGAGCTGATAGGCATCAAACATTGTCGATGTCGGACTTCGTGACGAACATTCCACATGATGCCTTGACGTCGAAGCCGACGCGCGGGATTATTTTCACTCGACTGCCCGGCAGTGCGTCTTCCATGATGGCGGCGTTGCGCCGCAGGATTTCCTCGGCAGGTTCTTGGCCGACCCTCGGCGAGTGCGGGTTATATCGAACGATATTGACATCGACCCGCAACTGCTTACTGTTGACCATCGCGCAAATATTGTGCACGCTCTCTTCGGAATCGTTCTCGCCGGCGATGAACGCGAAATGCAGGACCGGAATCTTGCGAGTCTTGAGTTGATAATCCCGCAGCATATCGAGAGCGCGATCGGGATCCATCGCCTTGGGTAGCCAACGGCGGCGGAAACGTGGGTCGACCGAATAGATCGAGTAGTAGATATCCGGCGCGTACCCGCCGAAGAGTCTGGCCAGGCTGGGCACCGAGGTGAGCTCATCCGGAAAGATCGAGGAGAACTTCACTCGGGGAACTAGTTCTCTACGCACAGCTTCCATGCTGAGGCGACCGACGAGTTCGGCACCGTTCGCCAAAATATGAGGGTTGGCGAACGGCTCGCCCCGGGCCATGAAATTGAAGTGCACCGTCTCGGCCGGAGTGGCGTGAACGTCATACCAGGAGAGCACTTCCGTTGCTTGGCCGACGATTTCGTCGACAGTCAACTCATCGGCATGCACCTGACCGGTCTGGGTCAAGTGGCACATCCGGCACGCTTTCCGGCATCCCGTCTGCGAGGAGACATAAACGATAAAATAATCCGGTTGGCGCCGGACATATCGTGCCTCGATCATTCCGGACGGGCGGCCAGGTGAAATGAAATTAACCGACGCGTCGAGCGTGCTCTCGCGGATCGCCAACGTTGACCCCTATACTCTGAACTGAATCCAAGTAATCCAAAATACAATAGCAGCAGGGCTATTCTTGTGTCAATGAAATAGCTTCAATTCAGGAGTCCGGCTACGCGTAGTTCGTAAAGCAACCTGGCAGCGGCAACATCGGGACTGGAGATTTCCTGGGTGAATCGAAACAGGGGGATGCCGAACGTGTCGCACAGCAACTCTGCGGCAGCAACGAAATGGCGCTGTATGAGAAAGCTATCCGACACGCCCCAGTTGTCGTCCAATGCCCTGCCTCGGCTCGTCAGAAAGTGACGCCAGATGGGTTCTTGCAACTCGAACAGGACAACCACATCAGGGTTCGGCAGAATTTCCCAGTCGCGTCTGGATATTTCTTCGTATATATCGAAGTAGGGGTCACTCGGTGCGAGAAACCAATCCATTCCTTCCGCGCCGAGAAGTTGGTGGCCGATCTTGTCGTAGTAGGTATCGAGCACAGCGATCCGACCCTGCTCCCGCTCGCGCATCGCCCGGTAATACATCGGCACTCGCATGGCCCGGAACCAGTTCAACGCCGTGAATCCGTTCGCGGTACTCGGGTCGGTCACCGCGGGTGGCCAGTCGTGCGGTTCTTGCAGTGCCACGCCGCCAACCAGGGTTGCGAGCGACGCGCACACAGTGCTCTTACCCGCACCGGGCAGCCCGATAAAGGCGATGAATTTTCCCGTCACCCCGATAATCCTATCGTCCGCACCGGCATACAGAATCTGCCTGAATTCGATGCGGCGAAGGGCGGCAACCGCAATCGAGGCCGAGGACTCCATTCCAACGGTCAGACAGCTTTGGCCGCGCCAACGAGCCCCTGAGACGCCCCAGCGCCTCCACAGGCGACGACGCGGCGACGCCCCGGAGTCGTAAACGATGTCGCGCCGTGTCTGGTCGCTCGTGTCAGGCGGCGTCGGTGTGGTGGCTGGTGAAGTTGACTCGGGCGTCGTCGGTGTCGAGGGCGATGTTGAGGGTGGCGTCGAGGGCATCGGCGAGTTTGGCGAGCAGGGGAGGGTTGGCACGGTGTCGGAGCCTTCGATGCGCGAGATTTTGGCTTGGGTCAGGCCGGCGCGTTCGGCTAGGTCGGCTTGGGTAAGTCCGACTTCGGTACGACGGTCGTAGACGGCTTTGGCCAGTGCCATGGAGAGCTGGATTTCGCGACGGGTCTCGGTGACGTCTTCGTGCGCCGGTCCTCGCTTTCGAGGTCGGCGCACGGCGGCGTTGGCGAGGACCCGAGTTGCCGAGCGGCTCGTGCTGTCGAACCGGTCGCCTTTTGCCCGTGGGCGTTTCGGGGATACCGTGTGGCTGCTCGTTTTGGATGTGCACAGCTAGGGGAAAACTTCATGGCACTGTCGCGGCGACGGTTCTTGGCGGCGTCGGCGGTAGGCGGGGCCGCGGCCGTGGTGGGGGCGCCGGAGGCGGCGGCGGACGAGGTGCGGGTGGTGGGGGCGGGGGATTCGGAGTATCTGCCGCTGACTTTGCGTGGGTACAACCGGCGGTTCGCGGCGCGGCCGGAGCAGATTTATGTGCCGACGTCGGCCGAGCAGGTGCGGGTTGCGGTGGGGCGGGCGGCGGCGGCGGGGTCGCGGCTTGCGGTGCGGTCGGGCGGGCACTGTTTCGAGGACTTCGTCGACTCGGCGCACACGCGGTCGATCATCGATCTCGGGCAGATGAATCAGGTGCGCTGGGACGCGGCGCACCGGGCGTTCTCGGTGGACGCGGGCGCGGAACTGGGCGCGGTGTACGAGGCGCTGAATCGGCGGTGGGGCGTCACGATTCCGGCGGGGATCTGCCTCGGGGTCGGCATGGGCGGGCATGTCAGCGGCGGCGGGTACGGACCGCTGTCGCGGCGGCTCGGGTTGGTTGCCGACTACCTGTACGGGGTCGAGGTCGTCACGGTCGATGCCGAGGGTGCGGCCAAGGTGGTGGTGGCGACCAAGGACGGACCGGACGCGGATCTGTGGTGGGCGCATACCGGCGGTGGCGGCGGCAATTTCGGTGTGGTGACGCGGTTTCTGCTGCGCGCGCCGCAATCGGATGGCGCGGATCCGGCGACGGCACTGCCGAAACCGCCCGGCACGATGCTGCATTCGCGGGTGGTCCTGCCGATGATGAGCGAAGCGGCATTCGTGCGACTACTCGGGAACTACCTGGCGTTCTTCGAACGTCACAGCGCGCCGGGCAATCGGTTCGCGGGACTATACGCGCCGTTGAGCTTCCGGACGGTCGGCACCGGGTTCGCGCAGTTGCTCGTGCTGCTCGACGCCGATTCCGCCGACGCCCGAGCGCAATTCGACGAGTTCCTCGGTGCGGTGCTCGACGGTGTGGATGCCGTTCCGGTCGTGCAGCCGGTCGTGCAACTGTCCTATGCGGACACCGTGGCGCAGGTGTACTACCCGAAAGGTCCGCTGCCGCCGCGGGTCAAGGTGAAGGCCGCCTATCTGCGGCGCGCGTACTCCGAGGACCAATTGCGCGTGTTCTACCGGTATCTGACCGATCTCGCGGTGCTCGGCGAGACGGAGGTCGAGTTCTTGCCCTTCGGCGGGGCTGTCAACGCTGTCGAGCCGGATGCCACGGCGATTCCTGCGCGAAATTCCTTCGCGCAGATGCTTGTTCACACGGCATGGCGACTACCCGAAGGCGACGAGCAGCATCTGCGCTGGGCGCGTGCGCTGTTCGGCGAGGTGTACGCGGCGACCGGCGGCGTCCCGGTTCCCAACGTGGACAACGGCGGCAGTTACGTCAACTACCCCGACCCCGATCTGGCCGACCCGCGCTGGAACACCTCCGGCGTGCCATGGCACCGCTTCTACTACGGCGACAACTACCCGAAGCTGTTGCGCATCAAGCAGAACTGGGATCCGCGCGGCGTTTTTCAGCACGCCTTCTCGATCGGGCGATCGGACTGGTAGTGATCGATTCACCTAGTTCGGAACCGCGCTCGGTCACGGGCAGCACCGGCAGGGACAGCGGGACCATGGCCGCGAGCACTACCGGGCCGTGATCAGTTGACCCGTCCGCGAAGGCGCAGGCCAGCGACGACAGGCCGAACAAGAAAAGCGGCGAGCAGGATCCGCTTGCGGCCGTAGCGGTCGCCGAGCGCGCCCGCGGGCAGCATGAACGCCGCGAGCCCCAGCACCTGAAGCTCAGGCGGTCTTCGGATCGATGGGCGCTCGCACCAACACTCACGTAAGCGCGAGCACCCGGCACGGCCCGCCGGTCCCGCCGAGATGCTTGGGCGCCCCGATCACCACGGTCGCTCCCGAGGCGGGCGCCGCCCCGAGATTCGCGAGCATCTCCACCCCGTAGCGCCCCGCGCCCAGAATCGCGGTGTGCGCACCGTGATCGCGGCTGAGTGCGTGGTCCAGGCTCAGCGTGTCCACACCGACGCCGACGACTCCGCACCGCTGCACCAGATACGCGGCGGCGTCGGGGGCGATGCCCGGCGCGTGCGGCACGCCCTGGGCGTCGAGATTGAGGAAGGCCGCCGCGTCATCGATGCGGCGCTCCCAGCCGGAATGCATGGCGACGAAAGCGCGTTCGGGAATGCGGCCGTGCTCGGTCTGCCAGTCCTCGATGTCATCGATGGTGAGCGCCGCGTCGGGGTCGTGCTCGGCCCGCGTGCTGATATCGATGACCACCAGCGGCGCAACGAGATCCGTGACGGCGAGCGCGTCGGTGGTCACGCCGCCCGGCACGCGATGCGCGGGCGCGTCGAGGTGGGTGCCGGAGTGTTCCCAGAAAGCGAGCGCGTTCTGGCCGAAGCCGCCGAGGGCGTGCCAGGCGACCGGGATCGTCGTGAACGGCGGCGTGCCAGGCCAACTCGGCAGCCGCGGGCTGAGAGTGTGGGTGAGGTCGAGCACGCCGCGCGATGCCGGGACGGCACGTGCAGGCGGCGCGGCGGCAGTGAGGGCGGTGAGGCCCGCGGCGGCGAAGAGCGCGCGGCGGGTGGGGCGGGCGGCGTTCTCGTGGGCGAGTTGGACGATGCGGGGCGCGCACATGTCAGCGATTCCGGTACTGCGGCATGGTGGGTCCTCACTGTCGGCGCTGGCGGGTCGGGGCGGATCGGTAAGTCGGGGCGGCGACCTCCTCGACGGCCGCGAGCCCGTCGACCTCGAGCGAAGATAGCCGGTGCCGGTCGCCGCGGCCTCGATAGCTGGCGAATGTCGCTGCGGCTGGGCAGAATTGCGCGGGTGATCGCCGACCGCCTTTCTCGCGCCGTCGCGTCGCTGCGCGGGCTCACCGTCGGCGACGCGTTCGGCGGCTGCTTCTTCGTCCCCGACAACCTGTCCGCGCTCCGGGCCCGCGCATTGCCGCCGGACCCCTGGTGGTGGACCGACGACACCGAGATGGCTTGCTCGGTAGTCGCCGTTCTGCTCCGGCTCGGCCGCGTCGACCAAGACGCGCTCGCCGCCTCCTTCGCCGAGCACCACGATTTCGACCGCGGCTACGGCCCGAGCGCCAATCGCATGCTCCGGCTCATCCGCCAGGAAGGCGGGGATTGGCGCGCACTGGCGACCGAGGCGTTCGGCGGGAAAGGTTCCTGGGGAAACGGCGCGGCCATGCGGGTGGCTCCGCTCGGCGCGTACTTCGCGGAGGATCTGGACCGGGTGATCGAGGAGGCGGCGGCCTCGGCCGAGATCACCCACGCCCATCCCGAGGGCGTCGCGGGTGCGATCGCGGTGGCGCTCGGTGCGGCCCTACCGACCGCCCGCGGTGCGGATCTGCTCGACGCGATTGCCGCCCGCACCCCGCCGGGTGCGGTGCGCGACGGGATCACCGCGGCGCGCGGCCTGCTCCACGCCGATCCGGCAGCGGCCGCTCGCGCGCTCGGCAACGGACGCGACGTATCGGCACCCGACACCGTGCCGTTCTGCCTGTGGGTCGCCGCTCGGTTCGACGATTTCGCCGAGGCGTGCTGGGCCACCGCGAGCGCGGGCGGCGACGTGGACACGACCTGCGCCATCGTCGGCGGCATCCTCGGTGCGCGCGAGGCCGCAATCCCCGACGAATGGCTGCGGCGGTGCGAAGAACTGCCGGACTGGGCGGGCGTCACCCTCGACGGGTCTGTGCTGCGGCTGAGGCGGTAGCTACCGGCTGGCAATCTGCGGAGCGGCACCGAGCGCGCGCCACCCGTCGAACACCGGCGCGCAGGTCGGTATAGTCGCCGCGGATGAGTAGTTCCGCCGCCTGTGATGTGCCGATGTCGTCGACCCGCCGGTTCGGGCGTGTGGTCTGGCTTGTGCCTGCGCTGCTCGTAGTGTTCACGGCACTGTGTCTGACGCAGCCACTCTGGCCGTTCAAGGAGATCACCGGCGGCTTCATCGACCTGCAGGTCTATCGCCTCGGCGTCGAAACGCTGCGCGACGGCGGCGACATGTACGGGCAACTCCCGCAGACCACCATCGGCATCGGACTGCCCTTCATCTATCCGCCGTTCGCCGCCTTGGTGCTCGCGCCGTTCGCGCTGCTGCCCTGGGATGTCGCGGCGTTCGCCTTCTTCGTCACCTCGGTGGCGGCGCTGACGCTGACGCTGTACTTGGTCGCCCGGCGGATCTGGCCGGGCGAGAGTGCGCGCCGGGTCGCGCTGTTCGCCACCGCGTGCGCGGCGCCGCTCGCCATGCTGCTGGAACCGACCAGGTCGACGCTGGATTTCGGGCAGGTCAACCTGTTGCTGATGGCGCTGGTCGCGGCCGACTGCCTGACCGAGAAGCCGAAGTGGCGGCGCGGCATGCTGATCGGCATCGCGGCGGCGATCAAGCTGACGCCCGCCGCGTTCGTCCTGTTCTTCCTGGTTCGCCGCGACTACAAGTCGGCGATCACCGCCGCGGCCACCGGCGCCGCCGCGACCGCACTCAGCTTCCTCGTGCTGCCGAGCACCTCGGCGAAGTACTGGTTCGGCGGGCTCGGCAATGTGGACGGTCTGAGCGGCTCGGCCTTCCACACCAACCAGTCGATCCAGGCGGTGCTCGCCCGGCTGCGGGTGCCCGAACCCACCTTCACCATCGTCTGGCTGGTCGCGGGCGCGGCTCTGCTCGCGCTGGTCGTGCTCGCGATGCGACGGGCGGCTGCCGCTCCGGCACTCGCGCTGGCCATCAACGCGGTCTTCACCCTGCTCGTCTCGCCGATTTCGTGGTCGCACCACTGGATCTGGATCGCGCCCGCACTGTTCGGCATGATCGGCTACGCGATCCAGCTGCCGCTACGGCGTGCGCTCGGCTGGTACGCGGTGGCCGTGGGCACCGGCGCGGTGTTCGTCTACGGGCCGCAGAACTGGCTACCCAACGGTGAACAGCGCGAGTCGCTGTGGACGCCATGGCAGCACGTGATCGGCAATACCTACGTGTGGCTCAGCGTGCTGCTGGTGTTGCTGTTCCTGGCGACCTCCCGTCGCGCAGCATCTCCCGCGTCCTCCGCCGCACCCGTCCGGGAGGAAGCGCCGCAGCCGGTTTCATGACCGGCTACGCATCGGGGAGCAGCGCGCGCAGCATCTCGGTCTCGATGCGCGAATCTGCGACAGAGCACGGACGGCTACGGCCGGTCCTGCGGAATCCCATGCGTTCGTAGAGCGCTTCGGCGCC
Organism: Nocardia lijiangensis NBRC 108240; assembly: GCF_001613045.1. GTDB lineage: Bacteria > Actinomycetota > Actinomycetes > Mycobacteriales > Mycobacteriaceae > Nocardia > Nocardia lijiangensis. Next base: position 76,684 of record NZ_BDBP01000043.1, read on the forward strand.
GCGGTTGCCCTCCAGCACCCACAGCCGCAGTTCGTCGTGTCCGGCCGCGCGCGCCGCACCGACGACGGCGTCGACCAATCGGTCCGAGGCGCCGGTGCCGCGCGCGGACGGATCGACCCACATCGAGACGAGCAGCGGTCCGTCCTCGGCGTTGTGCACCAATGCCGCCGACCCGACGACGCCGCCCGCACGCTCGGCGACGACGAGGACCCGGTCGGAAACCCATTGCCGCCATTGCCGATCGGGCCAGGTGGCGGCCTCGTCGAAGGTGGAGCCGAAGGTGCCGGGCGGTGAGCCTGCCAGCGCGGCCAATCGGATGTCGCGCCCGATGTGCCACTGCTCGACGGGGACGGTGCGGAGGGTGATCATCGGCCGATCTCCGGAGCGGTGTGGGGCGAACCGACTTTGGCGCTGCCTACCGCCCGGTGTAGAGGAGCCGGGCGGGGCAGCCGCGATTGATTCAACGGTGCGTTCCTGAGCCGAGGACCCCCGGTTCTCTGTGATTCCGCTGAGAATCGCGCAGGTCAGGCCAGTTCGGCCAGTCAGTCGTGCATCCAGGACAGCGCCGTCTCGCCGCCGCCGCCATCAGAGAGTCGGCGCGACGGCGTCCACATCTTCCGGCCAGCGCTGCGCCCACGGCCTGGCCTTTTCGATTTGGGCTGCGACGCGCAGGATTCCGTGTTCGTCGTTCGGTCGGCCGATCAGCTGGACACTGAGCGGCAATCCGGAATCCGACCAACCCGCGGGGATCGCGGCGGCCGGATTGCCGCACACGTTCCACATCGCGGTGTAGGCGGTCATCGGCAAGCTGCGCAGTATCGCGTGCACCGCGCCCGCGCCGTCCAGCCTGCCGATCGGCGGCGGCAGGTGCGGCAGGGTCGGGGTCAGCACCAGGTCGTAGCGCTCGAAGACGCGGTTGACTCGCGCGGCGATGCGTTCGCTCTGGCCCTCGGCCCAGCGCTGGAGCGGCTCCGGCGCGAGCAGGCGCGCGGCGGCCGCGAGCGTCCTGGTGCGCTGCTCGAGCAGGTCGGGGCGGTCCACGCGCTCGGCCTCCGCCCTGATGCCGCCGAGGAACTGCGGAGAGAAGGCGGGGGTGGCCTCGGGCAGGTCGACCTCGAATTCCTCGACGTCGTGGCCGAGATCGGTCAGGGTGTCGGCCATCGAACGCAGCGCGGCGGCACACTCGGGCGCCAGGCGGGTCAGTGGCACGGCTGAGCGCGACGACACGGCGATCCGCAGCGGCTTCGGGGGCGAGAGCTCCGCGAACGGGCTCATCGGCGCAGGCACGTGCCAGCGGTCTCCTGCGCCGCTGCCGCTGATGACGTCGTAGAGCAGCGCGCTGTCGGCGACCGAGCGGGTCAGCACGCCGAGCACGCCGAGCGCACGCCACAGATCGCCGTGCGGCGCGGTGCTGACCCGGCCCCGCTGCGGCTTCAGGCCGAACAGTCCGCAGCAGGCCGACGGGATCCGGATCGAACCGCCGCCGTCGCCGCCGGTGGCCGCCGCGACGACGCCCGCCGCGACCGCCGCCGCCGATCCGCCGCTGGAGCCGCCCGTGCTGCGGGTGGTATCCCAGGGATTGCGCGTGTAGCCGTGTGCGGCGGACTCGGTGAACGGCCAGGTGCCGAATTCCGGCATCGCGGTCTTGCCCACGATGATCGCGCCCGCCGCGCGCAGCCGTCGGACGATCTCCGCGTCGGCCGCGGCCGGGGTGGTCACCGCGGCGCCGCCGTAGGTGGTGCGGACTCCCGCGACGTCGACCTCGTCCTTGATGGCGATCGGGACGCCGTGCAGGGGGCCGAGCGGGCGTCCGGCCGCCAGATCCTCGTCGCGGGTCCGGGCTTCCGCCAACGCCTCGTCGGCGAGCACGGCGATGAAGGCGTTGAGCCGGGGCTGTAGGCGGTCGATGCGCGCGAGGGTCTGTTCGGTGAGCTCGACCGCCGAGATCAGACCGGTCCGGATGGCTTCGGCCTGGCCGAGCACGCCGGTGTACCGCGGTCGGTCGCCGAGTTGCTCGCTCATCGGGTTCCTCTCGTGGCCCGGGCGCGTTCACGTGGACGCGCGTTCAGTTGTCCGAATTACATGCCTCGCGGTGAGACGTGTCAAGGGTGGTGGCGGCGGCGCGGGTGATACTGGCCCGTGTGACCATGATCGCCGTGCTGCGCCGGCTGCTCGCTCTCCTCGTGATCGTCGGCTCCGCCGCGGCGCCGATGGCGCTGACGCCGCTCGCGCAAGCCGGTCCGTTGACGGATTGCGGATGGAGCAGGCGGATCGGCGCCGACACCCTGAACGTCGCGCTGCCCGACACCTTCGCCAACTACTGGATGGCCGCGGTACCCGCGCTGCCCGCCGAGGGGCTCACGCTGCGCGGCCGGTATCCGCACGGCCGGTACATCTCGTTCACCAGCTACCAGGGTTCGCGGACCCTGGACGGCCTGGACGATCTGCGCATCGAACCGGATCCGGGTAGTACCAATCCGTTCCGGCCGGGCGCGGACCGCACCGCGACCGAACGCTCCTTCACCGTGCGAGTGCTGCCCGGCCCGCGTCCCACGCAACCCGCGCCGAACACCCTCTACGCGGATTCCGGTCTGGCGCTGATCATCTACCGGGTCTACCGCACCGACGAGGGACGCGATCCGCTCGGCGGGGAACCGCTGCCGGAGATCACCGTCCACCGCACCGACGGGCCGCGCCTGCTCCCCGCCTGTGCGGCGGACCAGGGGGCGCCCGACACCTCTGCCGTGCACCTGTCCAGCGGACCGCGGCTGCCCGCGGGCGTGCCGGGCCCCGGCTATCGCACGTGGTCCAGGACCAGCGGCGACGGCGTGTTCGCGAATCCGGACAACACCTATCTGGCCTCGCGCGTCGCGCCGCGGGCGGGACAGATCGCGGTTGTCCGCGCGCAGCTGCCGACCACCCCCGCGACCTTCGGCGGCCAGCCGACCATGGCGCCCGCGCAATTGCGGTACTGGTCGATGTGCGCGAACGAGCTTGCCAGCACCCGTGTTTCGGCCTGCGTTGTCGACGACGAGACGCCGGTCGACGAGCGCGGCTGGTTCACCGTCGTGGTCTCCGATCCCGCCGACCGGCCCGCGAACGCCACCCGTGACTGCGGCGTCGCCTGGCTGCCGGCCACCGGATTCGAGACCACCCTCCTGATGCGGAATATGTTGCCCGACACGGATTTCGAGCATTCCATTCAACGCGCGCCGGAGGCCGACCCGGCCGCGGGCATGGGATCCTACTATCCGCGTACCGAGCTCGTGACCACCGCGGAGTTCGGGGCGACCGGCTGCGCTCGCTGAGGTGTAGACCGCTGAGGATGATCTCCTGGCCGGAAATATCGAGACCGGTCGCTACGGTTCGCGAAAAATGCTGCACCACAATGTTTCCGGCCGGAACGGGGTACGATCTTTGCGGCGTTCTCGAACCGTCGCTGACATTCGAAGAGGGGTACGGCTGTGAGCATGATTCTCGCTACGGCACATGACGTGTACGGCACAGTTCTGGCCCAGATCGGCAATCCGTCCCCGGAGGCACCGCCCATCTCGGACTCGATCCTCCAGATGGTCAGCTACCTCACCTGGTTCGTGCTGCTTTCCGGAATCGCCGCCATCACCTACGCGGGCGGCCGGTTCGCCTGGGAGAAATGGTCCGGCGGCGGCCTCCAGTCGCCGAAGATGGTGGCCGGAGCCATGATCGGCGGCACCGTCGCCACCAGCGCGGGCACCATCATGAACGCGGTCATCGGCTGAGGCCGAGCCCGGCGTAGCTCAGTCGGCGCGCCACTTGATGGAGCAGCCCATACTCGGACGGTGCGGTTCCGGCACCGATTCGCCGGCGAGCACCGCGGCGAGCGCGGCGCGCAGTTCGCCGCCGGTGACGGGTTTGCCGTTGCCCGGGGTGGATTCGTCGAACGCGCCCCGATACGCCAGCGCGAGGCGAGCGTCGTAGAGGAAGAAGTCGGGAGTGCATGCCGCGCCGAAAGCGCGCCCCACTTCCTGTGACTCGTCGATGAGGTACGGGAACGACCACCGCGCCCGTTTCGCTTGGGCGCGAAGACCTTCCGGCTTGTCGTTCGGGTAGGCGTCCGCGTCGTTGGTGCAGATGGCCACCGTGGGCACGGTCGAAGCGCCGATCACCGCGCCGAGTTCGTCCTCGATGTGCCGGACATACGGGCAGTGATTGCAGGCGAAGACGACCAACAGGCCGGGTCCGTTCGCGTAATCGGACAGCCGGTGTATCCGGCCGTCCAGATCGGGCAGGGCGAAATCCGGGGCGGGCGTGCCCAGGGGGACCATCAGGGATTCGAGTGCCATATCTGCCTCCGTCCGGTTCTCTTCGAGGGTAGTGGGTGAGGTAGGGCGGATACGCCTAGCTCGTGAGATCGCCGGGATCGGTGTTGGCGCCGCACAGCACGACGCACACCCGCTCCCCGGGTGCGGGGTGGTAACCGCCGCCGGTCAGCGCGGCCATGGCGGTCGCCGCGGCGTGTTCGACCGCCAACCGATGCTCCGCCCAGAGGGCCCGGCGGGTAGCGATGATCTCCTCGTCCGAGACGAGCACCGACACCGAGTCCGCCGCGCGCGCCGCGGTGAGGGCCAGCTCGGTGACGCGACGTGCGCCGAGCGCGTCGGCGGCCACCGAGTCGACCGCGACGTCGACCGGCGCGCCCGCCGCGAGCGCGGCGTGCAGCGCACGACAGTTCCGCGGTTCCACGGCCACCACGCGGACACCGTAATGGGCTGCGGCGGTGGCGATTCCGGCGAACAGGCCGCCGCCGCCCACCGCGACGACGACGGTGTCGAGGCGGGGCAGCTGCCGATGGATCTCGGTCAGCAGGGTGCCAGCGCCCGCCGCGATGAGCGGGTTGTCGTAGGCGTGCGAGAGCAGCGCGCCGCTGGACTCGGCGAAGGCGTGGCAGGCGGCGAGCGCGTCGGCGTACTGGTCGCCGACCAGCCGGACGTCCGCGCCGTAGCCGCGCAGCTTGTCGATCTTCACCGGGGGCGCGGTGGCCGGCAGGAACACCGTGGCGGGCACGTGCTGGCTGCGTGCCGCCCAAGCGCAGGCCAGGCCCGCGTTGCCGCCGGAGGCGATGGTGACGCCGCTCTCGGGCAGGCTGCCCGCCTCGCGATGCGTCAGCAGGAAGTTCTGCGCGCCTCTCGCCTTGAACGATCCGGTGTGCTGGAGGAATTCGAGGGCCAGCCAGAGGCGAGGCGAGTCGCCGTCCGCCGGGTCGCCGGGGGCGATCGTGACGGGTCGCACGCGCCCGGCGATGCGTTCGGCGGCGGCCTTGATGTCGGCGTAGTTCAGGTCCATCGGGCTCCGGTTCGGGTCCATCGGGCTCCTTCGAACGCGATCATAGCCAGCCGCGCGCCCCGCGGTGCCCAGCTCGAATTCCGGCCGCCGGACATTCGTTTTTGCCGATCAATTGCGCAAATACGGCGCGGATTACCGGGTAGGCGCAGGAGAAGCTGTCATGCTCTCTTCGTTCGCTGATCCGACCCGCTGCCTTGGGCGCGGGATGACGAGAGGTCGATCTGTGAAATCGAGTTGGATGGCGGCGCCTGCGCTGTTGGCCGTCGCGGTGTCGGGGTGTTCCGGCGACACGTCGGCCGATACCGCCGCTACCTCGTCCGCCGCGCCGGCGGATACGGTGGGGGCGATGGCGACCGCCGCGCCGCGGGACAGCGATCTCGTGGGCGTTCGCATTCCGCTCGGGGAGACGAAAAAAGTGCCGATCCCCGCAGGCGCAATCATGGAAATCACGGTTCCCGCGGAATGGGGCGCCGCGGTCGACAGCGTGCGCTGCACGGTAACCGACAGCAGCGGCCGGAACGAGGATCTGAGGTCGTCGGAACCGAAGAAACAAGAGAAGATCGCGGGCAAACCGTGGGTCACGCTGTGGACCTTCTCCTCGCCGCCCGCCACCGAGGTCACCGTCGGCTGCCAGGACGCGGACAACGCGGTCACCGACGCGCAACTGCGCTATGTCCGCGTCGTCCCGCGCGGGCTGCATCCGAACTGAGCCCACCGTGGCGGCGCGGGCCGCCGCAACGGTGGCGCACTCGCGCTACTTGCCGTGGGCGCGCAGCTGATAGAGGCCCTTGGTCACCGCGACGGTGTTGCCGTCGGCGTCGGTGACCACGGCCTCCAGCGTGAAGTCCGATTTTCCGCGCTCGGCCGCCTCGGCCTCGATCCGCGCGATCTCCTCCTCCGGCAGCGTGGCCTCGGCGCGCAGCTGGGACTTCGCCATGCCGACGAACTTGATCTCGAAACCCTTGACCAGCGGGTAGTAGGCGGAATTGTCGAAAGTCGCCACCGCGATGGCGCCGCCGAGCACCTCGGCGACGGTGAACTGCACGCCCGCGTAGATCACCCCGAAGTGATTGCCGTTGCCCTCCAGCGGCACCGTGGTCGCGGCGAATCCGCGGCGCACCTCGACCGCCTGGACACCCATCTTGGCGGCCGCGGGGATGGTGAACTCCAGGGCGCCGTTGATGATGTCGACGAACGGAGGGGCGTCGTCGGTGCTGTTGCCGGTCATGCGGACCGATTCCTTTCGCGCGTGCGGTCCGGCGCGCCATCGTCCGCGCGGCGTCCGCGCGCCTGCCCGCGGACCTCGTCGTCCATGATTCACCGGTCCCGTCCTCGACGAGGGCGGGTGCCCTCAGATTAGGAAACGGGCGGTGCCCTCCGCAATCGGCCGCGGCGGTCGACGCCGCGCGAGTTTCGGCGACGAGCGCTGTCGGTGCGCCTGAGTAGCCTCGCAACCGTGGGTGACGACCTGATCGGCTACCGCGAGCGCCCTTCGCGACTGGGCGGCGCCGTGGTGTGGACGCGGACCGTGACGCGCGTCGAGGAACCGCTGCCGGTCCTGCCGGACGGTTGCATGGACCTGCTGTGGCGGGACGGCACGCTGCTCGTCGCGGGCCCGGACACCACCGCGCATCCTGCGGGCAGCCCGACGGCGACGCAGTACGCGGGCGTGCGGTTCTTTCCCGGCACGGCCCCCACGCTGCTCGGCGTGCCCGCACACGAATTGCGGGACCGGCGAGTCGAACTGACGGATCTGTGGCCCGCGGCGACCGTGCGCGAGCTGGCGGGCCGGGTCTCGGACGCGCCCGACCGGGCCGCCGCGCTGGAGGCGATCGCGTTGC
>NZ_BDBP01000044.1 GCF_001613045.1 Nocardia lijiangensis NBRC 108240
GGCGGGCGCGGCGGCGGCCGGAGCGGCGGTCTCGGCCGGGGTCTCGTCGGGTTCGTCCACCGGCGCCGGATCGGTGTCGGTCGAGTAGACGACCGCGGCCTCGCGCTCGATGTTGAGCACCTCGACGACGGCCGTGCCGAAGCTCGGCAGCTTCAGGGTCTGGCTCGCCAGGTTCGCCACGGTCGGCGTCGCGCCCAGACCGATCTCGACGAACCGCTCGACTCCGAGGCCGCCGTTCGAGGCATCGGTGAACAGCAGGTCCTGTGTCTCGATCCAGCGCACCGGGCTGGCGAACTGCCACGCGAGCAGCTCGATCAGCACCACCCGGCACAGGTCGGCGGGCCGGGCCGCCCAGCTGTCGAAATCGGCGAGCACCGCGGCCAGCGGCTCCGACGGCACCAGGTCCGCGATCTCCTGGACGAACGCGCGCTCCAGCGAGAACGGCCTCGGCACCAGGTTCGGGATGTAGCGGCCGACCAGCACCTCCGGCTGCAGATCCTGAGGCAGCAGCTGCTCGAGCTTCTGCCGGAACTCGGGCACGCCCTTGCGCAGCACGGTCGAGTGGAACGGCACGTCGATGCCCGGCACCAGGATGAACGCCCTCTTGCCGCCGAATTCCGCGCGGCGGCGGTCGATTTCGACCTCCAGCGCGTCCAGGCCCGCCACTGTGCCCGCGATCGCGTACTGCGAGCCGCGCAGGTTCAGGTTGACGACCTCGAGGAACTCGCCGGTCTGCTCGGAGATTTCGCGAACGAACCCGATCACGTCCTCGTCGGCCAGACCGATCTGCGAGGGCCGGATGGCGGCCATCCGGTAATCGCTGCGGCCCTGGGCATCCCGCGGCACCAGCTCGTGCATCGCCGAACCGCGCTGGAACACCACCTCCAACACCGCCTCGAGCGGCAGCACCCCGGCGACGGCGGCGAGTGCGTTGTACTCGCCGACCGAGTGGCCCGCGAGCATGGCGCCCTCGACGAACGCGCCCGCCTCACGCAGCTCGGCGACCTGGGCGACACCGAGGGTCGCCATCGCGACCTGGGTGAACTGCGTCAGGTGCAGCACGCCGTCCGGGTGCCGGTGCTCGACGCCGCGCGCCTTGAGGTAGGTCGGGTTGTCGCGCACCACGGCCAGGATCGAGAAGCCGAGCGCCTCGCGGGTGTGCTTGTCGGCGCGCTCCCAGATCTCCTTGGCCGCTTTGGACCGCGACCGGGCGTCCAGACCCATCCCCTTGCGCTGGATGCCCTGCCCCGGGAAGGCGTACACGGTCTTCGGCGCCTCCGTGCGGCCGGTCGCGGTCATCACCAGATCACCGCCTGTGCGGCAGGAGATCTCGACGATCTCGCTGCCCGCGTCGACAGCGATCCGCTCGACTCGCACGTCGATCTCCGCGCCGGGACGCACCATGCCGAGGAATCGGGTGGTCCACGCGGTGAGCGTGCGTGCGGGAATCGAGCTTTCTGGATCCACCGCGGACACCGCGTGCTGCGCGGCGGCCGACAGCCACATGCCGTGCACGATCGGGCTGCCCAGCCCGGCGAGCTTGGCGGCGTTGTCGCTGGTGTGGATCGGGTTGTGGTCGCCGGACACCGCGGCGAAAGCGTGCATGGCGCGCGGTGCGACGAGGGTGACGTCGCGGCGACGGCGGCGCGGAGTGTCGGTGGCCTGCGCGGCCGTGCCCGCGGCCCGCGGCGGATCGGCCAGTTCGCCCGCGCCGTTGCGGCCGCGGATGGCGAACCGCTCGTTGAGCCGGGCCAGCGGCACCACGTCCAGGCCCTGGTCGCGCATCTCGCCGACGGTGACCTCCACCTCGACCACGCGGCCCATGTCGGTGTCGAGCACCGACGTCGACTCCGCGCGGACCACGAGAATGCTCGTGGTGGCGGGCAGTTCGCGCAGCAGCTCGATCCGGTGGTCGAGGTGCACCAGGTCGAGCATGCCCTCGATGACCGAGCGCGCGTCGCCGGTGCGGGTGGCGCCGAGCACCGCGAAAACCGCGGGCCAGCAGGCGCCGACCAGCACGTCGGGCACGGTGCGGCCCAGGGTGCTGAGCGAGGCGGGCAGACCCGAACCGGTGACGCCCGCGTGGTCGGCGATCAGATCCGGAGTCCAGGCCAGGTTGACGTGCGCCACCGCGCCCTTGACGTCCGGCAGCGACTGGCCCGCGGCGACCGCGAGCAGCGCCGCCATGGCGGCCTCGGCGTCGTCCTCGGTGATCACGGGCGCGCCACCGTTGTAGAGGGACGCGGGCACGGTGATCCGGATGCGCACCGCGTCGCTGCGCAGCAGCGGGACGGTCAGCTCGACGTAGGAGTGGTCGTCCTCCGGACCGGTGGTCTCGACCAGAGTGGCTCCGGTGCGCGGGTGCACCGCGCCCTTGCCGTCCACGGTCCACTCGGACAGGTCGCCGAGCCGGTGCACCGGGTTCACGGTGGTGCGGCCGGACCACTGCACGTCCGGGGCGGCCAGCACCGCGTCGATCGGGCCGCTGGTCACGCCGGCGGCGCGGCGCGCGTCGACCGGGGTGGGCACCACGCCCGCGCGCACCAGCGAGTAGGCGGTGTCCTGTTCGAAGCGGTCCAGCAGCTCACCGACCGGCTCGTCCACCCGGGTGATGCCCGCGACGGCCACGGTGCCCGGGATGATGCACACCTGATCGGCCGAGTAGCGCGGATCGTGCGCCTGCCACAGGGAATCCGAGCGCCACCAGCGCCGCACGTCGGCGTCCACGACCGGAACGAAGTTGACCGGCTTGCCGGGGATCTTGCACAGCGCGATGAAGAACGGCACGTCGGCCGGGTGCAGGAGGGTCTGCGCGGCGGCCGGGTACTGCTGCTTCAGTGTGCACAGCGCGTCGACCGGGCGCTCGAACGCCGTGTCGTCGGCGAACAGCGTCGGGATCTCGCCGCGGTCGGCCGGATGCAGCCGGGACTCGGTGCGGCGCACCATTTCCGCGAAGCGGTCCCGCCAGGTGATGTCCAGCCACACCGAACGGGTGGCGTCGAGGATGGCGTCCCCGAGGTCGCTGCCGCAGTCGAAGTCCTTGCGGCGGTCCAGGCCGACGGCCAGCTCGACGTAGCGCTCCAGCCAGTCGAGGTAGGTCATGGTGCCGAGATCGCCGAAGTACGGCTTGGCGGTGCCGTTCAGCGCCGCGATGATCTCGTCGCGACGGGCGGCGACCGCGTCGGCGTCGCCGGCGACCTCGTCGAGCAGACGGCCCGTGCGCGAGGCGGCGTTGTCGATCTCGTGGATGTCGGCGCCCAATTGGCTACGGCCCGAGGCCATTCCGCCGGACGCGGTGCCCGCGCCGACCCAGTCGGGGGTGCCGGGGGTGTCGACGAGCAGCTGCTTCACCTCGGGCGCGGTGGTGGCCTCCAGCGTCGCCATCGCCGCGGTGCCGACCAGCACGCCGTCCAGCGGCATCACCGGGTAGCCGTGCGCGTCCGACCACGCGCCGGTGAGGTAGTCGGTGGCGCGCTCGGGGGTTCCGATGCCGCCGCCGACGCAGACCACCACGTTGGCGCGGTTGCGCAGTTCGGCGTAGGTCTCCAGCAGCAGGTCGTCCAGGTCCTCCCAGGAGTGGTGCCCGCCCGCCTTGCCGCCCTCGATGTGCACGATCACCGGGTAGTCGGGGACCTCGTCGGCGATCCGCAGCACCGCGCGGATCTGCGCGACGGTGCCCGGCTTGAACGCGACGTGCGAGATGCCGACCTCGGTCAGCTCCTGGATGAGCGCGACGGCCTCGTCGAGCTCCGGGATGCCCGCGGTGACGATCACGCCGTCGAACGGGGCGCCCGCGCTGCGGGCCCGCTGCACCAGGCGCTTGCCACCCAGCTGCAGCTTCCACAGGTACGGATCGAGAAACAGCGAATTGAACTGCACCGCGCGGCCCGGGTGCAGCAGCTGCTGCAGCTCGGCGACCCGGTCGGCGAAGATCTGCTCGGTCACCTGACCGCCGCCGGCCAGCTCGGCCCAGTGGCCCGCGTTCGCCGCGGCCGCGACGATCTTGGCGTCCACGGTGGTCGGCGTCATGCCCGCGAGCAGGATCGGCGAGCGACCGGTCAGCTTGGTGAACGAGGTCTCCACCACGATCCGGCCGTTCGGCAGCCGCACCGGGCGCGGCGCGAAGTCCGACCACGGGCGCGCCTGCTCGGGCGCGGCGCCGGGGGTCAGCAGGCTGCGCTGGCCGGGGCGGGTCGCGGCGGCCACGATGCCAACGCCGCTGCCCTTCAACGAACCGCCGGTGACCCGGCTGAGCAGGTCGCCGGGGCCCAGATCCAGAATCCACTGCGCACCCGCGGCGACCACGTCGTCCACGGACTGCACCCAGTCCACCGGATCGACGAGGATGGCCTTCGCGAGCGATCCGGCCAGCTCCTCGTCCAGCCCGCACTGCACGGCCCAGCCGGACACCATCTCGACCGTGTCGGCCAGGGCCGGGTGGTGGAACGCGACGTCGACGGACACGTCCTCGAAGACGGGAGCGAACACCCCGCCACCGCGCACCTTCGCGTCGCGGGCGCGGGTCTGCTCCTCTGAGATCTGCGCGCAGCGCTGCCGCACCCGCTCCAGCTGCGTCGGGGTGCCCGACAGCACCACCCGGCGCCGCCCATTGCGGATCGCGACCACGGCCGCGGCATCCGGACTCACACCCTCGGCAACCTCCGCGACCACCGCGCGCAACTGCTCGGGATCGACGTTCGATACCGCCACCATCGGCGACCGCTCGCCCAACGGCATCAGTCCGCGCCGACGCGCCACCAGGGTGCCCGCCGCGCCGATCAACTGCGCGATCGCCAGCAGCTCCGCGTCCCGCGCGCCACCCGACTGAACCGCGGCGGCGGCCAGCCTGCCCTGCGAATGCCCGACCACGGCGACCGGCTCGCGCTCGGCCGGATCGAGGCCCTGCAACCGCAGCGCCCGCAGCGCCGCCAGCTGGGTCAGCAGCACGCCGGGCATCGACACCGCCGCCGAACGCAGCACCTGCTCCGAGGGCGCGGCCGAGGTCTCACCCTGCTCGGCGTCGACAAGCTCGTCCTCGAGCATCCACGCGACCGGGTCGAATCCGACCGGCCGCACCACGAGCAGTTGTGCCGCAACGGGTTCCAGCAGCGCGGCCGCCTCGTTGACCAGCGCGGTCAGCTCCGGCTCCAGCGCGCTGTCGCGCCCGATCTCCTCCAGTTCGCCCAGCCACTGCGCGCCCTGCCCCCCGAAGGCCAGCGCGTACGGCGTCCCGTTCAGCAAACGATCGAGCAGAGGCGATCGCACGCCGGCCGCCTGTCCGGCAGTCCTGACCGCCTTCGCGCTCGCTCCGGTCCCGGTCTCGGTGCTCTCGTTGATCGTCAAGACGCTTCGACTTCCTTCTCCTGGCGACATGCCCGTTGTCGACACGCCGCTCCCTCGGGTGCGCGGGTCGTCCTCGACCTCTAGGCCTGATACGGGCGAGGATGGCACAAAATCATGAGGAAATCCTCACGTTTGGTCCGCGCATGGGCGCGTACGCTCGAGTATTTCCGTACTGCCGTACCAGAATGGCGAAAAACATGACTCGTCCTCATGTTTGAACACGCTGGTCCGTTGGGTTACTAACACGTATGAAACATGAGTGCCCCTCATGTTGGATGTTGCAGAATCGTTATAATCCCTGGTGGGGTTACCGGCCAGTACGACACTCGCCACAGAAGCTTCGCGATCGCGGTCAAGCCCGGTAGAGTTTGGACGGTCGTACCATCAAGCGCGAGTGGCGAAATTGGCAGACGCGCCAGATTTAGGTTCTGGTGTCCACGGACGTAGGGGTTCAAGTCCCCTCTCGCGCACAGATTCACGTCATTGACGTCACTTTTCGGTATCCGCGCGTTCGAGTGCGCTCGCACATGGAGGCCGACCTGTGATTACCCACTCCGACCTGCGGAAACATCTGGCATCGCTACCGGAATCCACCTCATCGATGGCGCACCAGTGGTTTGCTCGCAGAGGTGATCGGCCCCGTCGATCCGCCGCACTCCCCCCTCAGGAGCTCATCCACGGGCCAATGCCCGCGGCCCCCATCGCGTGAGTCGCCGACGACACCATCGTCTACGGCACGTGCCCGTCGGCGACGCAGGCCGCATCGTCGACAAGTCCGTCATGGCGGTCTCGGGCTGGATCACCGACACCCACCTCCGATCACCTCTCCGGACAACGGAGCACTCATCGCGCAACCGACTCTCGACGGAGCAGCCACCGTCAGGGAGCTCTTTGCGGCCAACCTGCGACTACCAGCAGCGGTGAATCAGTGACGACATCACGCACGCAACCGGCAGCCACCGTCGAAACCGTCGCCGCCGCAAGACTTTTGGTCATGGCCTTGGGTCCGCTCCGTCGACGCTCGTTCGTCGCACCCCTTTGCGCCCTTCGCCACCGACTCCCTCCGCCACGGAGAACGCGGGCACCCTCGGATTGGGCCACGGTGGGGAATGTGGCGGGCATTATATATTGGTCCCCGCGGCGACTTCTAGAGTTAGGCGAAACCGCGTAGACTTCGAGCAGGTCGGGACAGCATTTCGGAGTCCTATCATGATCGAAAGAAAGAATTCACACACGAAGTTCGCCCGGTTGGCGGCCGCCGCCGGCATAGCCGCAGTTGCCGCGATTCCGGTCGTCGCAGCCTCGGCGCAAGCGTCTACCGCGCAAGCAACAACGCCCACGTCTTCAACCCAGTTCGTCGACAGCCCCGGTTGGGGTCACGGCTGGGGTTGGGGCTGGGGTTGGGGTCACGGCTGGGGATGGGGTCGCGGCTGGGGATGGAGTCCCGGCTGGGGTGGCTGGGGCGGTTGGGGTGGCTGGGGCGGATGGGGCCACTGGGGTGGTTGGGGCGGATGGGGCGGCTGGGGTCGCTAGGTTGGCTTCTAGAGCCCGGTGACTGAGCCCGGACACGCACAGCGTGCCGGGCTCGGTTCATCGAGTACCGATCGTGTGAGGCCAGGTTCGACCACCCGGGCTGGAACTGGTGACGAGATGAAGATTGTGTGTATCGGTGGCGGGCCGGCCGGGTTGTACTTCGCTATATCGATGAAGCGGCGCGATCCGGCCCATGACATCACGGTGATCGACCGCGATCCCGCCGGGTCCACCTATGGCTGGGGCGTCGTCTACTGGGACGACCTGCTCGACATTCTGTACCGGAATGACCCCGACAGCGCCCAGGCGGTGCGCGCGGGTTCGGTCCTCTGGCGTGAACAGGCAATCCATGTGCGCGATAACCAGACCGCACATTTCGGGGGCTACGGATTCAGCATGGGGCGCGCGGCATTGCTCGACATACTTACCCGACGAGCAAGCGACCTGGGCGTCGATGTCCAGCACGAGCGCGAGGTCCACGATCTGTCCTGCTTCGACGACACCGATCTCGTCGTCGCCTCCGACGGCGCGAACAGCCGGGTACGGCAGCTGGGTAATCATTGTTTCGGCACGTCCGTCGCACTCGGCGAGAATCGATATATCTGGCTCGGTACGGACAAGGTCTTCACCCGATTCACCTTCGCCTTCGAACACACCTCGGCCGGTTGGATCTGGTTCCATGCCTACCCGTCGGTTGCCGAAAAGATCAGCACCTGCATCGTCGAGTGCCAACCGCAGACTTGGCAGGAACTGGGATTCGATTCCCTGGACAACCTGGAGAACTTGCGTGTTCTGGAGAACATCTTCACGCGCCTTCTCGACGGTCACTCGTTGATCAGCAAGACACGAGGCGAGTTCGCAAGGTGGAGCCGCTTTCCCGAGATAACCAACAAGACCTGGTATCAAGACAACGTGGTGCTGCTCGGCGATGCAGCGCACACGACGCACTTCACCATCGGTTCGGGCACCCGGTTGGCAATCGTCGACGCC
Source organism: Nocardia lijiangensis NBRC 108240 (assembly GCF_001613045.1). GTDB lineage: Bacteria > Actinomycetota > Actinomycetes > Mycobacteriales > Mycobacteriaceae > Nocardia > Nocardia lijiangensis. The sequence continues at coordinate 7,867 of NZ_BDBP01000044.1, forward strand.
GTCGTGCTCGCACAGAACCTGTACGAGCATGCCGAGATCGCCGACGCGCTGGAGAACTACGACGCGCAGCGGCGCGCTGCGCTGCGCCCGGTACAGGCCGCCGCCCGTGCCAGCATGATCTGGTTCGAACACGCCGACCGGTATCTGGACCGCAGCGCCGTGCAGTTCGCCTATGCGATGGCAGCTCGGCACGGGCCACAAATGCCGTGGCAATACCAGCTTCACCTGCTCACACAGGTACCCACTGTGCGAAAGATCCGGCGTGCCATCGACTCCGGACAGCGATGGCGGCGGGCTGCCCGACGGGGGGAACTCGCAATGACACTCCCCACGACGCCCACCCGAACCGATCCCGACCGATAAGTAGGTGTTCTGATCCCCGCACAAGCCGGGCAGCAACTGTTCGACTACTCGCCCGGTCTGCCGCCATGGAGCGAAACAGAAACACAGCGGTGTCGACGACGTGGTTCCAATTGTGTTGGCGCCCTGCGAGATCCCCAGTGGTGGTGATCGATGAGTGTGCGCACCCTGCTGATCGACAATTACAACTCGTTCAACTGATCTGTTCGATCTGCGCGGGGGCGCCGTGGCTTCGGCTCCGGATTGGCTGGGCCGATGGTTTCGCGGATAGCTTCAACCCGGATGCGACCTGCTCGTCGGAGGTGAGTGGGCGGATCGCTACGGCGGATTCGGCGTCTGCTGCGGCTTGCAAGGTAATGGCTGCGAGTTGGATGCCGAAGACTCGGCCGAAAGCCTTTTCAGCACTGCGGTTTTGCGTTCGATTTCCTTGAGCTTTTCGCGTCGTCGGCCTTCAGGTCGCCGACCTGGTTGCGCCAGCGGTAGTAGATGGCTTCGGAGACTTGCAGGAACCGGCACACCTCGGCCACGTCAGTGCCATCGGCCAGCAGCCGATCGGCCTCTGTCGACTTCCGAACCACCTGCTCAGGCAGTATGCCGCTCCCGCGTCACCATCACTTCGTCGAGTCTTACCACCCACGACATGGGCTACAAAGGCTCTCACACATCCGGGACCGAACCACAGGAGGCGACCATCGCCCTCACCTACGTCCGAGCATCCATCGAAGAGACAACAGCCGTAGCAGCCGCTGCAGAGCGCTTTGATGAATCCGCCATCAGTTCTACCGACGCTGGTCATACTTGGAGGCATGGGTGGGGTCGACGCTACAAGTTTCCGAGTAGCACTCGTCGCGGCTACAGACAAGGCGACGATCCAGGTTCTGATCGGTCTTGGTGACCGCTGCAAAGATACCCTCGGAATGCTTCCTCACGCCGTCTACCACGACGCCGCCGAAAAGGGCTGTCTTTTGGCGGCCTTCGACCGCGACGTGCCGATCGGGTACACCTTGTTTCGGCTGCCGCGCAACGAAGTTGTTCTCACCCATGTCTGTGTCGATCCGGCCTTCCGCGGCTGGAAGATCGCGCGACTGCTCGTTGAGAAAGTGAGCAGCCTCCACCACTCACGGCAAGGGATCAAAGCCAAATGCCGCGACGATTACCCCGGGATCGAGCGGATCTGGTACGGACTCGGCTTTTGTCCGCGCGCTAAGGCACAGGGTCGCGGCATCGACAAAGCCGACATGACTATCTGGTGGCGCAACCACGGGCATCCCGACCTGTTCACGCCCCCGGACGAAGAACCCACTGTCGTACGAATAGCGGTCGACACCAACATCCTCCTGGACCTTCAGGCACCAGCAAGCACTCCACGGCGAAAACGATCGGAAATGCTGCGCGCCCAACACCTCGACGCACGCATCGAACTGATCGTATCCCCCGCGCTCGAGCGTGACATCCAACACCGAGGCATCGAGTCCGGCGACCAGCTGGTGAAGTTTGCCAAAACCTTCAGACGGCCCAACCGATCCGCGAAACGGGCCAGCGAACTGTTCGACATGATGCTCGCGAACGTCCAGATCCGGCGACCCGATTTTCCTCGTACAGACCAGGACACCGCTGATCTGTGGCAACTGGCCGAGGCTGCGGCATGCGGCGCCCAAGCACTACTCACCTGGGATGAGTGCCTGCTCAAAGATATTGCTCCGATCGCACTCTCAGCTGCCGCATCGGAGTTGGCACGCATGCGGGTCTTGGACCCTGATCATCTGGAGATCCGGTTGGATGAACTGGCAAACCGCCTGGCCTACAGCCCAAGTTCACTTCACGGCAGCCAGTTCACCACGGCGCATGCCGGCTCGGACGCCCGACAGTTACTGCAACCTCTACGCGACTCGGACAACGGGGAAACCAAGGCGAACTTCAACACTCTGCTTCGTGCGGTCGCACAGAAGATAGCAACCTACCGGATTGTCCGGGCACCGGACGCGACCGTCGTCGCTGCGTACGGAACCATAGCCCAAGACCAGGCACTCGACGTTCCATTGTTTCGAGTTGCCGACCACCCAACCGCTGAGACGTTGACCCGACAACTGCTGTGGATGCTGCGCCAGCAGGCATTGACCTCCGGGGCATCCGTAGTTCGACTCACAGACGAGTACATGTCGCCGACCACGCGGCGCATCGCGGAAACCGAGTCCTATCGGAAGAGCGGTACCGTGATGTACGCACTGGTCATCGACACTATCGGCACTGCACGCGAAGTCACCCATGTAGTCAACAACAGTCTCGCGCTACATCGATTGCAAACAACCACCCTCGTACGTCCACACGAAACAGCCACCACAGCGGCTCAGTACGAGCGACTGTGGTGGCCGGCCAAAATCACCGACAGCGACTTGCCGCACTTCATGGTCTCAATCACTCCCCGATGGAGCGCAGATCTATTCGGAGTGCCGGAAACACTCACTCCACGCGACTCCCAACTCGCCCTGGGACGACAACACGTCTATTACCGCAGCGGCAGACGCAGTTGCCTTCGCGCGCCAGGTCGAATCCTCTGGTATCTGAGCCAAGACAAAAACGTCCGAGAAGGGCTGATCATCGGCACCTCGCTGCTCGATGACATACAACGAGGAACACCAGAGGACCTGCATCGCGAATACAGCCACTTCGGCGTATTCGGTCTTCACGATATCCGCCGCGCTGGCGGCGGTGACTTGGCCGAAGCATTGCTGCTGTCGGACATGGAGCTATTCCGCAATCCGATTCCGCGCTCCACCTACGACTCGATCCGCACTCATCACACAGGTCCCCGTGTGCCTCTCGCGCCGACGAATATCTCCTCCGAACTTTTCGAAGCCCTGTACCGTCACGGCAGGCCGAGCCGCTGACACGTTGGGAAAATCTCCGGCTCCAGCCTCGATCCGGGGCACCGGGGCTAAGATCACAACGTGATGACTGCGACCGGAGACAACACCGACAGGACAGAGATGCGGCCACTGGTGCTGTCTCTCAAGCCGCGCTTCGCCTCCGCAATCCTCAATGGAGACAAGACAGTTGAGCTACGTCGCCAACGTGTCGCCGCACCCCCCCAGACACAGCTCATTCTCTACGCCAGCGCTCCGGTCATGGCCGTGGTCGGTGTAGCCCTGCTTCTCGATAGCGAAACCGATACCGCCCAACTAATCTGGCGACGACACAGAAGGAAGCTCGGATTGACCCGAGCCGAGTTCGATACCTATCTGTGCGGTAGCCCAACAGCGACCGCACTCACCCTCGGGTTTCCGACGGAATTGCCTGACCCCCCTTCACTCGCGATGCTGCGTGCAGAGTCAGGCTTCCACCCACCACAGAGCTACCGCTATCTGCATTCCGGCGATCACCAGATACTGCATAGCGCAGCCGATCATTTGATGAAACGACTAGTCTCGTAACAGTGGCGCCCCGGTTGATCTTGAACTAAGGCCTTGGGGATGATTCCTCTTGTGACAGAAGGAAATTCAACCTAAGTGCTTGGACCCAACGGGCACGGCTGCGAGAGGCGGTTGCGGCGCGACAGAATCCTGCGCTGATTCGAATGCTGTCCCGCTACTTCGGGGCTGTCGCCCGACCTGGTCGAGGAGCTGGCGGTGTGGCTCGATCGGGCCGGAGGGACGGCAGCACTGCCCGCGATCAATCGCAGGGGGTGCTCATCGGTGGCGGCCAATCGTTGCCCTCAAACCAGATGGTGCGAGCACTGACCTCCTGACCGAGCGGCGGCGGACGACGCACACTCCTTCCATCGCTCGCGCGGTTCACGCCGCTGAGTCGGCGGACAGCAGCATCGTCGCCAACTCCGTGTCAGCTGTCGAGGCGGCGAATCCATTGCTGGAGGTCGCCGCTGGGGACTGAGCGCGGCTCGTAGCCAGCACGCTCGAAGAGCCGCTGACTCGCGAAGTTCTGAGTATCGATGTTCGCGGTCGCCAACACAGCGCTCACACTGCTTGCCCTCGCATCTTCCAGGATGACATTGCGCACCTCTTCCAGCGTCTGGTCCGCTACCGTCCCACCCTGGCCACGCACAGCCGTACTGACACCGACTACCCCGATGTGAACAGAGAACCCCGCGGCCGAAACTTCCGGAATCAAGTGAGCGACTGCAAGGATTTCGTTGCTGGCGCGCGACCAGCCGACTACCAACAAACTGCCCGACTGGAAGCAGCGTGAGCTCTGCCGAATGAGGCGTTGCGCAGCCCATTCCCACGGCTTCGGATGAGGTAACCTTCGCCCCTGTGGCGTCTCAGGATGCGGCTCGGTACACGAAAACGCCTGAAAAGGATGGCTTTTCACCTCTCGGCGTTCGGTGATCGTGTCCCAGCGGATTTCGGGCGGATTCACTCTGCGGACTGGCTATCCGTAGCCAGCCAGTCCTCCAGATCAGTACCACTCGGGCGCGCGCCAAGCACCCGCTCGTAGTCGTCATCGAACTCGCTGTCATCGTCGGGTTCGGGAAAGTCGATCTCATCCACCGGCACATCCAGCACCCACGCAAGGTACACGGGCGAGGCAGCACCGGCCTCGACCCGACGCTGGAGCGCATCGACCAAGGCCGCGGGAAACACGCGGGCGGCCGACTGTTGCTGACGTACGATCAATTGCTTCACACCACCGATCGCCCCCTGATCCTCACCCGCATTGGCGCGAATCAGATCCGGTGTGCTCCGCTTCAGCGCAGCAACCACTTCGGTGGACACCGACACTTCCAGCGAGGCTAGTCGATTCCTCAATGCCTTCGTGGATACCCCTGTTTGCCACAAGAATTCCGCCACGCCGGGCTCGCTCATCCGCCGCCAATCCTGCTGGACAATCAGGTCCTCCGGCAGGAGCAACTCCGCCGCGAACCGGTCTGCAGGCGCCTCGTCTCCCTCCCCCGGCTCGGAGTCACCCTTGTGATGTCCGAGCGCGAAATGCGCCAGCTCATGAGCCAACGACCAGTTGCTCCGGAACCAGTACGGCGTAGTCGTGAGTATGATGACTGCCCGGGCACCGATGCTCAGTGAATAATCGGTGGTCAACATCGGCAGGCGAACGACATCCACACCCAGCCGATCCTCGACGACCGCGCCGTACTCCCTCACGAAATGCCGACCGAGCACCTCGCGCATGGCCTGAGCGCTATCGGGTAGCGGTTCACTTGGAGACGGCCCATCCGGGAAGGCCGCAGCATACGTTTCGGCCACCTGACTGAGTAGCTCGTCATCGCGCGGACGTCCCGGGTTGACCCGAAGACGCTGACTGGCGTCCCAGCTGTGCCGAGCAGCGATCCTGACACGATGCGGATCCGCTTCGCCGGTGACCAGCCAGTAGAGATCGGTGCCGAGCTCGTCGGCGATCCGGGCAAGTTCCACGGATGAGAACCCCCGCTGCCCGTTCAGAGCTCGCGACAGGGCGTCAGTCTTCATACTGGTTCGCTCAGCGAGCTGTCGCTGGCTCAATCCGACCGGCATGAGCGATCGAATTCGATCACCCACCGCCCGCAGCTCGTCGTCCATTCCTCCAGCCTAGCGGTCATGTTGGGAATATCCCAACATTCTGCATACCCAATTCATCGGAGCATCGACCGACCTCATCGGAGCGCGATGGCCAGCCCGAGTAATGCTAGCGATCGCGTTCTGACCGGGACGAAGTCCGACGATCACGGCTCCGCGTGCACCGCGTGTACTAATTGCTGGGGCAGCTGGGCGGGAGTGGTCGGTCGAGGTGCTGGAACGCGCAACTGACCGACAGCGCCGATGGATTGCGCCCATGCATGGATGGCGTGTACCTGCGCAACGTCTGCAGACTCGCAGATGCACCGTCAAGTCAGCTTCCGAAGCCGCCGATTGTCGCCGGGACAAGGGCAGCCCTCGACCGGTAGCCGCGCCACAGCCCCGTCGAGGTCTCCAATCGTTCGAGCTCCGGTCATCGACCACGGTCTACCGCGACACGCCGCGGTGCAATGTGTCACGATGCGGCCCCGAGGTCAGAGGGAATTTTGCGCGTAGCGTGACACACAAACACTGCAGCAGGGCCGCATGATCCCTGAGCATCGCTCGACTGTCGTCGAAGACGCGCCGCCCCTCGTGTTGCGCGCCGAAGTTCCGCGGCTGCATCTCCGATGCGGGTGCCCGAGAACCGATCGCTTACGGCACTCCGATCAGAGCTCGGCCCGGAGTCCTGCCAGGACGATTTTCAGTCCGTCGCGGAATTCGATTTCCGGATCTCCGGTGGCGGCCGCGTGGGCGATCTCGATCAGTCGGGGGAATCGGTCGGCAGGTAGTTGCGCGACGCGATCGGTGGCAGCGGCGCGGTCCCCGCCGGCGGGTGCCGAGAGGGGGTTGGTGAATTCGGCTTGGGCGAAGCCGGTCACGAAGCCGGACACCGCGCGGAAGGCGACCAGCAGATCGAGCCCCGATCTTCCGGAATCGGCGAGGGCCTGCAACAGCGCCTCTGCGGGTACGAGAGTGGGGATGTCGAAGGTGCGCCGGGTCAGGATCAATGGGATAGCGTGCGGATGCGCGCGCGCTGTACGCCACATGGCCTCGGCGATCGCGGAAACGCGCGTCTCCCAATCGCCGCCCGGGTCGGTCCACTGCGTCTCGGCCATCACGGCCTCGGTGACCAGCCCTTCGAGACCCTCGCGACCATCGACGTAGTTGTAGATCGTCATCGCCCCCGTCCCCAGTTGGGCGGCGAGGTTGCGCATGGTGAGACCTGCGAGTCCCTGCTCGTCCACCAGTGCCAGCGCGGCCGTCTGCAGTTGCTCCCGGCTGAACTTTCTGGGCGCAGGCATGATCCTCCCTTGTTTAAGTACGTCGTACGTGATTAACTTGCGCTCGTTCACGTACAACGTACCTAAACGGAGGGTCGCATGACGATTCGCACCACATTCCCGTCCGGAGCAGACGAATGCACGGCATGGCTGACGCTGCCCGAGGGTCCCGGCCCGCACCCGGCTGTCGTTCTCGTCCACGGCGGCGGCGCGACCCACGAGATGATGCTCGCGCAGTACGAGAAGTGGTTCTCACAGGCCGGATTCGCCGTGGTGGCCTTCGACTTTCGGTACCTCGGCGAATCGGGCGGTCAACCGCGCCAGCTGGTGAGCCAGCGCCGCTACGCCGAAGATGTCGACGCCGCACTGGCCTTCGCCCGTTCGAGGCCCGAACTGGATCCGCACCGGATCGCACTGTGGGGCACATCCTTCGGCGCCAGTCACGTCCTGGCCGCAGCCGCCCGCCACCACGATCTGCGTGCCGTGGTCGTCCAATGCCCGGTTTTCAGTGGACGTGCCGTCGTGTTCCGAGCCGGGGTACGGCATCTACTGCGATTCACGGCCCCGATCGCCGCCGACCTGACACGCGCCGCACTACGACGACCGCGCCGCTACGTCCAACTGGTCGGAGAACCCGGCGAACCGGCGTTCGTGACCCAGCCCGGCGCCCTCGAAGGATGGCAGTCGGTGACGCCTCCCGGATACCGCTTCGACAATCGGATCACGGCGGCCTCCGGCCTCGGCATGCTGTTCTACAACGCCGCATCCGCCGCGCCACGCGTACGCTGCCCGCTGCTGGTGTGCGCCTGCGAGCACGAGAACCTCATCGACCCCGCCATCGCCGGACGGGTGGCCGCCACCGCACCGGGAGCCGTCCTGAAGTACTACGACGCCGACCATTTCACCGTCTATCACCCGCCGGCGGTCGAGCAGATCGTCGCCGACCAGATCGACTTCCTGACTACACACCTGCTCGGGTCAGGGAGCCCGGGAACTACCAACCAATCAGGTGAGACGGTGACCGCCGTCGATATGTAGCACAGTCGCGGTGATGAACTGGTTACGCATCACCGCGAGGAACGCCTGGGCGATGTCGTCGGGAGTGCCGATGCGGCGGGCGGGCAGTCGCTGGGCCAGTTCGGCGAATGCAGCTTGCTTGTCCATGCCGAGTTGGTTCCAGATCGGAGTGTCCACCCAGCCGGGTGATATCGCGTTCACCCGCACCGGTGCCATTTCGATTGCCAGCCCGGAGGCCAGGGAGGCCAGCGCACCATTGGCTGCGGCCATGATCGTGTTCGATCCGTTCGGTCGATACGCGTTGATACCCGAAGTGAAGGTGAGCGATCCGGTCACTTTCCCGGCCGCATGCTTGCCGACCAGCCACGCGCCAAGCAGCTTGGTATCCAGGATGAAACGGGCTGTCTCGGTGGAGACCCGAGCGGTCGGGCCATACACACCGGTGGCATCGGCCGCGGTGACAGCCACGTGATCCACCTGCTGATCCCCGGCGAACAGTTCAGCGACGTCTTCCTCCCGGCTGATGTCGGCTCGCTTGGTCTGCACCCGGCCGTTCCCGGCTTGCTCCAGCTCCGCGCGCGCCGTGGCGAGCCGGTCGGCGGATCGGCCGACGATGGTCACATCCTCGCCCTCGGCCACGAGGACACGGGCGAGGGCGAATCCCATCCCGGAACCGCCGCCGATGATCATTGTCTCAGTCATGGTCCCAAAACTGCTCCCTCGCCGAAGGACTGGGAAGGCCGCGCGGTTCCTGGCTGTGATGCGGCCACCCAGGATCGCTCGACGGCAGGCACACTCGACGTATGAACGCAATGGCCGAGTTCCTTCGGATCCGACGTGGGTCGATCGGCCCTGCTGAGGTGGGCCTGCCGAACGGACCTGGCATTCGTCGGACCTCAGGGCTGCGTCGTGAGGAGCTGGCCGCGTTGGCCGGGGCTAGCATGTGATTAGTGGCCCCCTACCCGTTTGGGAGTGATTGCCATGGTGAAACCGCAGGTTACGGCCGGTTCCTCGTTGGAGTTGGATATCTATGCGCGGGTGTCGCGGGTGGGTGATGAGCGGCAGCGGTCCACCGGTGGGCAGGTCGATGACTGCACGGTGCGGGTCCAGGACCTGGGCGCGACCGTCGGGGAGGTGCATGTCGATGATGGGCGATCGGCATGGAACCCGAATGTGAAGCGGCCCTCGTGGGATCGGCTGATGGCGCGCCTCGAGTCCGGGGAGACGGGCGGGGTGGTGGTGTTCGACATGGCCCGGTTCTCCCGTCGCCCGATCGAGGGCGAGCGGTTGATCCTGGCCGCCGAACGTGGTCTGGTCGTGCTGGACAGCGAGGGCGAATACGACCTGGAAACAGCGAACGGCCGCAAGACTTTCCGTGACCAGCTCAACGCGGCGGCCTACGAATCGGACCGCCTGTCCTCGCGAGTGAAACGCGGCAAACGGGTGAAAGTGGCACGCGGGGAGTCGAATCATTCGCACCGCCCGTTCGGGTACGAGAAGGACGGGATCACGGTGCGCGAGTCCGAAGCGGCGATCGTGCGGGAGATGGTGGCCCGGGTGCTGGACAAGCACGCGGCGAACAAGGCCGAAACCGAAGCGGCGGACGAGGACACGAAAGCGGACGCAAAAGCAGACGCGGTCGGCTACAAGACGATCGCGGCGGATTTGAACCGGCGCGGGATCACGACCCGCACCGGGAGCGCGTGGAGCGGGGAGAAGGTCAAACGGGTGGTATTCAACCCGCGTTATGCCGGGTTCGTGACCCATCACGGGCAGATCGTCACTGCGATGACGAGCGCGAATCCGCTGATCACACCGCAGCAGTGGGAGCGGTTGTGCCTGCTGCGGGACACGACCCGGGTAGGTCGGCCCGCGACAGCGGACTACGCGTGCTCGGGGCTGGTGCATTGCGGGTTGTGCGGGCGGGGTTTGACCGGCCGCCCCCAGTACGGCCGCAACTACCCCGATGGCGAAGTGCGCCGCCGGTACTGGTGCCAGAAACGGCAGACCGGAGGCGGCTGCAACCGCGTCTCGGTCGACGTGCGGACCCTCGACAAGGAGGTGGGCGCGCTGGTGGTGGCGATCTTGTCCGATCCCCGCCACACCGACGCTCTGGTCGCCGCCGCGAATGATCTGGCCCGGCGGCGTCGCCCGATCGCGGACGCGCTCGCCGAGGCGCAGGAGACCGCGACCGCGATGTCGGCGCGGTTGGGCAAGGGCGAGATCAGCCTGGACCGCTACGACACGGTGATGGCCGGGGTCGATGCCCGCATCTCCAAACTCGAGGCCGAACTCGATGCCCTCGACGCCGAATACGACGTCGATGACTCCCCGACCGCGCGGACCGAATCCGCGCAGGCATGGAAAACCCACTGGGAGGACGCGGGCACGGCCGACAAACGCGCCATGATCAAACGTGCGCTGCGCGGTAAGCGCCTCGAGGTCGGCCCGGCCACCCCGGCGGGACCGGTCTTCGATGCGTCCCGGATCCGGATTGTGGACAAGAACCCCGCCCGCCCCGGGGTACAGGACGGCCCCGGGGCGGGCGTCGCGGGCGACGCTGGCACCGGGGCCGGGGACGGGGTTTCTGCGGCTTGACGGGGGCCGTCAGGCGGCGTTCGGGTACTGGCGCGGGTCGCTACTGGTGTTGGTGGCGGCCCGTTTCCGTGCCCGGACGCGGTCGAGGATGGCGGCGATGCCGTCGAGCTGGGCACGGTCGAGGGGTTCCCAGTCGGCGACGACCTCGCGCCAGTAGTCGATCCGCTCCGGGTCCAGCGGCACCACCACGGGCCGGTCAGGGTCGGGCGAGGGCGGTTCGGGTTCGGCGGGGTTTCCGGTCATGGCGGGTGGCTCCTGACGGTCGGGAGACGACGGGGTGTATTCATCTACTTCCGCCGAAATCGCCATTTCGGGACACCGGCCCCGTAGGTAGTTCGTCACACCGGGCCGAGCGCGCCCCGGCGAGGCACAGTCGGGCAGCACGCCGCTGTCGGCAACGAGCGCGAGCACGGCAGCGGCGGGCTGCGTCAGCGGTATGGGACGCGGCCCAACGCGCGAGCACGCCCCCAGACCAGCGCGACAGCAAGCAGCGAGACGAGAACGCCGAGCACGGACTACAGGCGGCAGGAGGCCGAGGCGAGCCGCTCCCGATCAGGGGGAATGCGAGACACCGCGCGGAGAGGTGGGCGTGCACGGATGTCTATACAGCAGATGTGTATAGACAATCCTGGGTGATATCCGCGCGGATATACCGCCGGTGACCAGCGGATACACCGGATGCGGGTGGGTCGTTTTGACTCCCTCACCGAATAGGGCACGCAACCTCACCACCGAAGGTGCCACGGAAAAAATCTCATCGCCTCACCCACCCATTCGCCCACTCGCGGCGACCAAGCGGTCCGCTGCCCCACCGAACAGCATCCGCCACGGTGGCACGGGGCACCGCCAGGCGAGACGGGGTAGCGAGCACCGAGCACGCGATCAGCGAGAACTCCGGCAGACACCAGCGAGCGCCGAGCACGGATGTCTATTCACTATGTATGAATAGACAATCCTGGATGACACCCACACGCGGATACACCGTGCGAGCTGCGGATATCCCGGGATAGAGTGGGGCCTTTTGATGACCCCCCGTATAGCCCCACGTACTTCCCCACGTATAACCCCACGGATTGACCACGGCCCGAAACCAACACCCCACCCTCGCAGCAACAAGACCGCTAACACAGTTGCGCTGGTCTAAAGTCTGCCCGGAATGTAATGGCTCCACGACGATTGCCGGTTGCCTGCACGGAGGTCATCGATTCGTTGCCGCAACCGGTGGGCGTGCTCAACCGAAGTTGTCGCCCGTCGGAGTGGGCCAGTTACCTGAACAAGGTCACGCATGTCCAGCAGCACCTGGTACCCAGACCACTGCGATAAGTCGTAGCCGTACTCCTCGATGAAGTTCCGAACCCAAGTCTCATCACGTCCGTACCGCACCGCGGCATGCCATGTCGGAATCAAGTCCACTTCTCGTGGGCCGATGCTGACCCAGTCCCAATCTCCGAGGATCGGCCGAGGTGGATTGATTCTATTGTCCCACAGAAGATTTCCTGCCCAGGCGTCACCATGGATCAGTCCGACGCCTAATGGCCAATCTAGTTCGGTCAGTTGCGTGCGAACCTGGTCAATTCGACTCAGTAACCACGCACGCTCGTCCTCGCTGATGACGCTCACCGTGCTGTCCACGAGAAGCGCTCCGTGCAACGATTCCAACGGCGTCCACTGTTGAAGTTCGATTGTCGGCGTGGGCAAGTCATGCAGCGATCGGAGAAGACGGCCAAGCTCCCTCGAGGTCAGCTCCGGGGTGTCGGCCACTTGTCGGTAGTACTGCCAGAATCCAACCGTGTACCCGTTGACTCGCACCGGTTCGACGCCGGAGAGCGGAGCCGTCGCGCCGAATTGGTGCTGCGCGGTCAACCATTCGGCAACTGCGTAGATCCGTCTCGGCCTGTCGACGTCCGCCTCGTTGGCGCCGACCCGTGCAACAACTCCGTGACGTGGCAGGACATAGACAGCGTTGCTCGAATGGTGGATCAGCTCCGCCCCGGCGGGATCGAGCCCGCAGACTTGGCACGCGGCGGAGAGCGCCGCGTACACCTCCAACGACATGCCAGCCCTACCCGACTAGTGCGACTGTGGATCGAAACTCGTCTTCGACCTGCTGAACGATAGCCAGATCAGCGTACGGTGCCAGACGACGACGGACAATGTTGATCAACTCGATACCGCGAGCGCTGGTCAGGCCGCGAGCAACACGCATTGTGTCCAGGAGCACCCGGCACGCTTGCTCGACCTCCACACTTTGGCCTGTTGCGGCCTCGTCGGAATCGGGTAGATACGACGCCGCCAGCGTCGCCGCTGCCAACACTTGCCGACGCTCCATCCCCGCAGAATCCGCCAGAACCACAGGCGCGCGTCGCTGTACATCCACAGCACGTCGCCCATCGTGCGCCACATACATGAACTCGGCCGACAACTGCCGGTCAGTGAAGAACCGAATCCAATCCGGCTCGTCATCCGGACGTGCACGGTTCAACCGCCGCTCTGCCTCCAGCATCGCTTGTGCGCCAGCGGTCATATCGCCATTCAGCGCATGCGCACGCGCTAACACTGCATTGCACCGCGCGGTACTGCTCGGTGAACCCGATTGCTCTGCCGCGCGTACAGCCGCCGCGCCGAACCACAGCGCCTCCTTCTTACGGCTAAGGTAGTGCGCCTGCATCGACATGTCCGTGAGGATATGCGCCCCCAGCGCGGCATTGCCGCCTGCCTTCGCAAGCCGCAGAGCCTGCCGAAAATACTTCTGTCCCAACCCCTGTCGAGCTGAATCGAAACACATAAAGCCGCTCAGGTCGCACAGCCGCGCCGCGACTGCATACAGCTCGGGCGCGGTACGGCTGTCGTAAGAGCCACGCAGCGCCGGTCCGACTACGTCATCGAGAAACCGCGTAAGAGTCGCGCGTGCGTAGCCCCCGCCGAGGTGGTGGTCCGCATTGGAGAACACGTCGCACATCGACCACATGACCTCGATATCGGCGTTGCCAACACGCCGATGGCTTTCGCCTGTGGCAAAGACCGGAACAGTCTCGTCCAACCATTCGCTTACAGGATCGAACGCGTCACAGCCGACCCATGGCGTGTTAGGCTCGTCCGCTACCAACGAAATAGTCGAATCGCTTTGTGGCGCTTGCGCATTCATGTCGACCCACATGCGTTCGAGGACACCGCCGGTCTCCAGCGCTTCGTCCATTCGCTGTGCGAAATCTCGTGTTGGACGCCGTTGAGCCTTCTCTATCTTGCAGATCAGCGAACCACTGTCGTGACTGACAGCGCCGAGCCGGTTCAGCGACATCTTCCGTAACAGTCGCCAGTGCCGCAGTTCCGCGCCGAAGAACTGTTGCGCCGACTCCATAGCGGCCAGCTCGCGCGGTTGTTGGGCCATCGCTTCATCCTCTTTGACCTGGTCGTTTGGGACCGGCTTCGGTGCAGCCTCGGATGCGGACAGATTTTCTGTCCGCATCAAACATATACCGACCTCCGTGCGGCTGGTCACAGACTGAACCTGCGTCCGATGCGGGGCCGATGCCGACTCCTACCTACAACATTTCGCAGCACTGAGGGGGCACGATGTCGAACCCAGATCTACCGGACCGGACACCGTTCGTTGGTCCGCCTATCCCATGGCCGGTTGACCGCCGTGCCGATGTGATCGAGCGCTGCAGGAACGCCCTACACGAGTGGACACCCACCGAGCCAACCTCCACGCAGCAACGCGACTCAAGGGATTGAACTCAATGGAGCACATACCGTTCGGGGACACCCCGTTGTCCCGCTGCCACTTCTACCGGCGGGTGTGCGATCTGCCCGCGAACATCGACCCACCTCAACTCGGCCGAATCGTAATGAAGGTCGAACATGTCGGGGCGTTGACTATGCCCGCACACCTTGGCCAATCCGTGAAAGTCCATATGCAGCAACAGGGTTCGAACCTCGGCCCGGTGGTATCTCATCCACGCCAGAACAGGTGGACATTCTTGGTACGGCCGGACGTCCCCGATGACGTCCGACTGTTCGCCGAGTTGTATCGCCTCGACGTCTCGGTAGTGCGAACCGGTGGCACCGTCGCTTTGCCGTCACCAGCCGACAAAGGCACGCAGTTCCGGCGCTGGATCGAACCGCCCCGCTGCACATTCCGGCCATCCGGACTTGCGGTGGTCGACGCGATACGTGCTTGCTCAGGTCGGTACCGGCCCGCGCGGAGGCGGACGGCCCATGTGTGAGCGTAGGTGCGCGCCGCCGATACAGGAGCGGCCATGAACACAAATACTCTCGCTCCCAGAGCAATTGGTGTTCTATCGCTTGAAGTCAGTGGCCCGCACCTGTTGCGGGACGAACGAGTGATCGCCGAGTTGGCGCAGCGACGCGGCTACACCCTTACGGGACTGGTCACCATCGGTGACGACACGTTCATGCCGACAGTCCTCATTGTCGGGACTGCACGCGGCAAGGGAGCGACAGCGGTCATCGCGCCGAGCATGGCCCACTTCAACAGCCGCGTCCGGGCCATCGCTGTTGCGTGCGACCTGATCACGCCAACCAAGTTCGTGGCCTGCACCAGCACCGACCGATTACGGGAGACGTCATGAGTGAACAGGCTTCCCCGCTACCAGAGGACCCAGACGTTCATCTGAGCGTGCACCTGCATGGTGCGCGGTTCGACTTCGCCGCATGCCTCACCGCCGCGCTCCTGTTCATCCAGGACTTTCGCGCTCACCACTACCCAGATGCGGTGCAGGTCATCCCTGGTGACACCGCTGAACTAACTAGGTTGCCCAATGAACGCCTCTATCTCGAGCCGTAGCCGCCCTCACCTCGACCGACCACACTCCCAGACCAAAGGCCAGCGGTGCGCAATGATCGGTACATCGAATTCCTTTGCTCATCAACAGAAATCCGAGGCAACCTACCTCGACGTGGCCGCCAACGACCACGGTCAGGAGAAGGGGCTACTCGTTCAACGTGCCCTTGCTCGGGTTGCCGATGCCGACCCGCACGTCATCGAGATCGGCCCCGGTGGCGGCGCGGCCGTCACGTTCCTGGCATCCCAACTGGAGGCCGAGCCCCGCGATGTTCGTCTCACCCTCATCGAGGCACCGGGCATAACGTCGCACACTCTCACCCAGGCCATTGACCGTTTCAATACTGTCGGTACGTGCGCACTGGTACGCGGGTGGGCGCAAGACATCGCGACGTTGGTCTATGAGCCCGTCGATGTCATCAGCGCGTCAGCGCTGCTACACGAGGTCTACTCGTACGGCGGTGCCTACAGCGGCGTGCACACGATGATCCGGACCTTCCCGAGTGTGCTGAAACCCTATGGGTTCTTCGTCTACCGCGACGTGTACGCCGTCGACGCGCCATCGCTGCACGAGCCCGCAGTCCAGTCCTACAGTGCCCCATCATGGTTGCAGTTTCTGCGCCTGTTCCTGCCGCACTACCTCCACCACGGCACCCACCCCTACCACCATCACGACGACGAGGTCATCGTCCGCCAGAACTCGCGCATCGTCGCCGCCTCGGAACTCGACCCCCGCGTCTGCGCCGTCATCCACGGCCCGATCGGGCTGTTCCGTGAAGCGCAACGCCACTACATCACCCTGCGCGACCACGTATGGCGTTCGGGAATCCTGGGGTTCACGCCCATACTCGACGGCCAACTCTCGGGGGACTGGATAGACTTCCGCACCGGCCACAAGCGCGTGCACTTCGCATTCACCGACAGCGCGTGGATGTCGACCAACGACCGCGCCAACATCCAGGCGGTCAGCGAATCCTACGGTGACCATCACGTGATCGACGGTGACATCTTCGACGCCGTCACCGATGTCGCGCTGAACCTGTTCCTCGCAGCCGTCGAACGCGGCAACAACGACTGCGGACAGATCTGGAGTAGCTGGCTCGAGCGCGAAGGCCGCGAAACCTACGCCTACCTCACCGCCGACGAGCTACTGACGGCATTCGCCGTCCACTCCGCCGAGACCGACACGGGCATGCCGTCCGTTCTCATGCCGGTACAACCCGCCGATGTCTTCGTCCGAGAACGGCATTACTACAACCGGTTCCTCGGCAAGAACCTCGCCAACCCACTCAGCGACGCCAAACAGATGGTGTTGTTCCAGAACATCCCCGTCACCGACTCCGAGGCCCTACAGCAGGCACTCGGAACGATCCGCCAACATTGCTCCAAACCCAGCCTTGCCCGCGTTCACACCGCCATCCACACGAGAGGATGATTCAACCCATGCACTTGATCGAGGTCGAGCGTAAACGCGAACTCCCCGACCCCAGTTCCCTCCGCCAGCGGCTCACCGAACTCGGATACCGCGAGGCCGGACACCTCACCGAGGTCGACACCTACTACAGCCGCCCCGATGTCGACTACATGAAAACTGTTGAGTGCCTCCGCATTCGGCAGCGAGATGGGTTCGCCGAAATCACGTACAAGCCACCGTCGAATGCCAGCACCCACAGCGACGCCGACGTGATCGCCAAACGCGAAACCAACGTGGCTCTCAGTAGTCCCGACCAAGCCTCATCGGCTAACCAACTGCTCGCCGCAATCGGCATGGTCGAACTCGTTCGCGTCGAGAAGGCTCGCACCATCTACGAGCATCCCGAACACGACGACGTCATCGTCGCTATCGACGCCGTCGCCCATGCCGGAACCTTCGTCGAAACCGAGGTCACCGCCGCAGACACCGACACCGCAACCATCCATCTCGAAGAGGTCGAAACCGAACTCGGCATAGCCGCTTACCCGGTCGTCGGCCTGCCCTACCGCGATCTCGTCATGGCCGCAGCCCACTAGGGTCAACGGCCGCGGGGATGGGTCGCACCCTGAAACGAGCCACTCCAGGGTCCGTGCGAGGCCGCACGAAAATGTCAGTGGCCGGGCCGCACGCAAATGTCAGCGAATCCGGCCCGCCCCGGGACTGTGCGTGATCGAATACGGCCTCGTGCTCGCATCTGGTTGCGGGCCAACCGATCTGGGAGGCCGGGCCAGTGGTCGACGCGAACAAGCGCGCGTTGCGGCGAGCGGCTGTCGATCGGCTCACGCAGATGTCGGACCAGGGTGGTTTGTCCAGCGATCACGTCCGGTTGACTGCTGAGACGCTCGGTGTGGCCGAGCGAACGGTGTGGCGGTGGCTGTCGGCGCGCCGGATGGATGCGCCGCCAGCTCAGCGGGACCGGTTTCGAATCGATGATCAGTTGCGGGTGCGGCTGGCCTATTGGCGTGGCAACGGCGAGCGGGCGCGCCGCAAGTTCGATGTGTTCCTGCAACGGCCACCGGTGCACCGCAATGCCGCGTGGGAGGCCGATCATGTCGAAGCTGCGGTGCAGGTCGACGTGGACGGGGTTCTGACAAAGCCGTGGGTGACGTGGTTCGTCGACGCCACCCATGATGTGATTCTGGTCGCCGTCGAGGGCGTCGACGGTCTTGACGATCGCGATGCCGTAGGCGCGGCGGGTGTTCGCCGATCCGATGGTGTCCAGGAACGCCTCGGCGGCGCTGCGCAGAGTCCGCGATGGCGGGGTGCGCAGCCGGGTCACCTTCGCCGCCATCGGCCTGCCTCTCCTGGCTTGCCCCGGATAACGGGGCCGGGTCGTGTTGCGCCGCAGTCCGATCGCCGCAGCACGGGTCCGACGATAGCCCAGATAACAGCCCGTTATCCCGGGCAAAGAGATTGCCCGGGTAAAAGTCTGCCGAACGCGCAGTATGCGGAGCGTGATCGCGCGTTCCGCCGACTGTGCTGGCCGGTCCGGTCAGCACGACCAGCGGCGTTGCAGGGCGTTCGGCGTGATCGATGTGCTGCTTCGTCGGTTGGTGCGAGGTCGCAATGGCTCAGTCTGTCTGCAGGACGAAAAACAGGAAACCCAAGAAACTTTCGCCGATGACTTCACGGAACACCTCCGGAAACAGATCGCGGGCCGCAGGCACCGGCGGCGGCTCGCTGATGACACTGGTGCGAAAACCCGACGCGGTGAAAGCATCGGTCATCGCGTGGAGCGGCCGGTCCCAGAAATGCAACCGGGCGGACTGCCCGCCCATGGTCCACTCTTCGATCCGCTCGCGGGTCTGGAAATAGTCGGTTTTCTTCCCCGCCGAGCGTTCGGTGACCCAGATGGCGAAAGGATGCTCGACCGAGACGATGAGCCGACCGCCGGGCTTCAGGACGCGTCGCAACTCGGTCAGTGTCGGTCCCCAGTCCTGCAGGTAGTGCAGCACCAGGGATGCAACGATGTCGTCGAACGCGTCGTCGGGAAACGGGAGTGGGTTCGCGAGGTCGGCGATTCGCAGGTCCGCGTCGGTGCCCAGTCGGCGTCGAGCCATCTCCAGCATTCCGGCACTCGCGTCGATGCCGGTCACCATGGCACCCCGATCGCGCAGTTCAGCGAATAGAGCACCTGATCCGCACCCGGCGTCGAGGATCCGCCGACCGCTCACGTCCCCAGCGAGCTCTAGCACCGCGGGCCGCTCGTAGTAAGCGTTCAGCAGGCTGGTCTCGTTCTCTGCGGTATACCCCTCGGCAATGCTGTCGTAGTTGTACGCCTGGGCGGGATCGGCAGGAAGCGCGGTGCCTTCCGGAACGGGAGTCATGCGACCCATCCTGGCACGCCCGCACGGGCAGGCGCTGTAATGCCTTGTCAGGCAACCATTCTGACTACTCGACAATCGTCCACTATCGGGTGTTACAGGATGTCGATCCAAGGCGTCCGGAGCGCTGAGATGAGGTCAGAACAGGGGTTGTCGCGCACCCGCAGCGGTCGGTAGCCGGTAGGGCCGAGCTGGGCGAGTTCGGCGTCGATGTCGACTTCGATGGGCGCCGAAGAAGTTGACGTTGGCGCTGTGCGCCGGAGAGATGTGGGCCAGGATCTCGTCATCGATGCGCTGTCCGGACCGGCGCAGCTTCACGGCCAGCCCGTAATACTTCGCGCGCGAACGCACCGCAGGCGGGTGCACTACTGCGCCGCCTGTACCGGGCTGAGGGCCCCTACTGACATCGAGTGACGAACCCGCAGGTCATCATCGACTGACATTCTCATGCGGTTTGCTGCTGACACGTAGCGCCGTTTCCCCAGCTCGCGCCACTGACATTCTCATGCGGCCTCGCAGTCCGGTCCAGATTGGAACCGGACCCGGATCCTCAAGAAGCCAGCGCAGTGGAAACAGCCCAATCGGGTTGTTTCCACTGGCCATGTAGTATGCACTAATAATACGTCAGCCGGGGTGAGCGTGGACTACTACATCCGCATCGAGCAGGGCCGGGAAACCGCACCCAGTGACGCGGTCCTCGGTGCGTTGGCCAGGGTCTTGCGACTGACCGATGACGAGCACGCTCATCTGCTCGCCCTCGCCGACCGGACTGCCGGTCGTTCGCCGCGGCGGAGGGCCGCCGATCCCCAGCCGGTCCGCCCAGGCCTGCGATTACTGCTGGATTCGGTCCGGCCCAGCCCGGCGTACGTGCTCAATGAGGTCAATGATGTGCTGGCGGCCAACCCGGAGGGGCTGGCGCTGATGCCGGGGCTCAGCGACTGGCTTCCCGCGGCACGCAATACGATCCGCTACACCTTCCTGCACACCGCCGCCCGGTCGCTGTTCGCCGACTGGGACCGGGTGGCTCGCAACTGTGTCGCGCACCTGCGCTCCGCCGAACCGGCTTCTTCGGCCCCAGTCGCCGAGCTGGTCGACGAGTTATCCTCTGCCAGCAGTGAATTCGCCGCGTTGTGGCGACGGCATGAGGTATGGGTCAAGCGTGGCGGCGAGACGGCATTCCGGCATCCGCTGATCGGGCAGGTCACCCTCGCCAACGAAATACTGCACCATGCGGGAAGCGGGCAGCGAATGCTGCTCTATCAGGCTCCGCCCGGCACAGCCGAACACGACGCCCTGACACTGCTGGCCATGGCCACTCAAAACGCCGGTTCCCTATAGCGAAAACCGAGGAGCCGGTCCGGCAGACCCCAGGTCACTGCAACCCGCAGAGCCATCGGTGTTGCCAGACTGGCCATGCGACGGAGTGTGTCCGCGTCGTTGTCGTTGTGTCCCATGAAGATGCACTCTGGCATGTCCCGTCATGTCAGTCCTCGTCATCGAAGTGGCACACCGCCGCCACGCGATCACGCAGCCACCGGTGCGCTGGGTCGGCGTCGAGCCGGACGTGCCACAGCAGCGAGATCGTCACTTCGGGTGCGCGGAAAGGCAATTCGAAGGAGTGCAGGCCCTGTCGCAGGTTCGCTGTGTGCCGTCGCGGGACCGTGGCGACGAGATCGGTGGCTCGTGCCAGCGCCAGCGCCGCGCCGAAGCCGTCTACGACCGTCACGACGTCGCGTCGGTGGCCGGTCGGTTGTAGCGCCTCGTCCACCAGTCCGGCGGTCAGTCCGCGACGGGAGACGTGCACATGCCGCGCCGCGGCGTACCGTGCTGCGGTCATCGTGCCTGCGCCGAGTGGGTGCTCGTCGCGGACCACGCCGATGAAGCGGTCCGTGAACAGTGGTTTGCTGAGCACGTCCGGCGGCGGCGTGTTCTCGATGACGCCGGTTTCCAGGTCGACGACGCCCTCGCGCAGGGGGGCGGTGTCCTTCTTGGTCTTCTGCAGGAACCGCAATCGCACGCCCGGCGCCGCGGCGGCGACCTCGGCGACGAGCGCGGGACCGAATCTCTCCACGAATCCGTCGCTGCCGCGCAGCGCGAAAGTCCTTTGCAGTGTCGCCAAATCGAGTTTCTCGACCGGTCGCAACACCGCTTCGGCCTCTTGGACGAGCCCGCGCACGCGTGCGCGCAACTCGACGGCGCGGGGCGTGGGCACCAATCCTCGTCCCGCGCGGACGAGCAACGGGTCGCCGGTGGCGCGCCGCAGCCGCGCGAGCGCACGACTCATCGCGGACGGGCTCAGCGCGAGCCGTTCACCCGCCCGCGTCACGCTGCCCTCCTCCAGCAGGACGTCCAGTGTGACGAGCAAGTTCAGGTCTGGCCGTGCCATGCGGACAGGATCGCACAGCGGCGCGCACACATGGCGTCCGGTGCACAATTGGATTCACTTCTTTGCGTCTTCCGCCAGGTCGGAACGGAACTTACGTTCGGTGCACACCGTCGAGGCCAGGAGGAAGACCTTCATGTCCAGATCAGCAACACCTCCCGGCATCGGGTTCGAGACTGCCGGCCGTCGCTCACCGACCTGGGTGCTCACCGCACTCTCGCTGTCCATGCTGTTGCCCTCACTCAGCATCAGCATCGCCAACGTGGGTCTGCCGTCGATGGCGGCGGCACTGGGCGCGTCCTTCAACGAGGTGCAGTGGATCGTGATCGCCTACCTGCTGGCCATCACGACGCTGATCGTCGGAGTCGGTCGGCTAGGCGACATGGTCGGCCGCGGTCGCCTCTTGGTGATCGGCATTGCTGTGTTCACCGTCGCGACGCTGCTGTGCGGTCTCGCCCCGAATCTGTTCCTGCTGATCGCCGCGCGGGCGCTGCAAGGGGTCGGGGCCGCCTGCATGATGGCGCTGGCGATGGCCTCCGTCGGCGCGGTCGTGCCCGAACACCGCACGGGTAGTGCGATGGGGTTGCTGGGCACGATGTCAGCCGTCGGAACGGCGCTCGGGCCTTCACTCGGCGGGATGCTGATCGCGACTTTCGGTTGGCGGGCAATCTTTTTGGCTGTCGTGCCGATCGGCGTGCTGGCGCTGACGCTCACCCTTCCGATGTCGGCCGACACTGCGGCCGGGTCCACGGCGCGGCGCTTCGACGTACTGGGCACGGTCCTGTTGGCCGTGACGCTCGGCGCCTACGCACTCGCCATGACCGTCGAGTCTTTCGGCGCACTCACCATTGGTTTGCTCGGCGTCGCCGGTGCGGGCTCGGTGTTGTTCGGTGTCACCGAGAGCAAGGTTGCGTTCCCGCTGTTGACCCTCGGCATGTTGCGCGATCCGGTGCTCGCCGTTGGACTGGCGACGAGCACCGTGGTCTCTGCCGTCATGATGACGACCCTGATCGTCGGCCCGTTCCACCTCGCCGGGGCGCTGGGTCTCGGGCCTGCCGCGGTGGGGCTCGTGATATCGGCGGGTCCGGCGGTGTCGGCGCTCACCGGCGTCCCGGCGGGGCGTGTCACCGACCGCTTCGGATCGAGGACCATGGTGATCGCCGGACTCGTCGGCATCATCGGCGCCGCGCTGACCCTGTCCGTGATGCCCACCGCTGCGGGTGTGCTCGGCTATGTCCTGCCATTGATCGTCTGCACCGCCTGCTACGCGACATTCCAAGCGGCCAACAACACCGCGATCATGAAAGACGTTGCCGCACAACAACGCGGGCTGGTATCCGGGATGCTGAACCTCTCCCGCAACCTGGGGCTGATGACCGGTGCGTCGGTCATGGGCGCGGTCTTCGCACGCGCCGCGGGGACCCGGGATGTCACCACGGGCACACCGGCAGAAATAGCGCGGGGAACGCACTGGGCTTTCGCGGTCGCCGCGCTGCTGGTGGGTGTCGGTTTGGCGGCGGTTCTGGGGTTGCGACGGAGGCTACCCGCTACGTAGCGCCCCTCGCCGATTGTCGCTTGCCGGAGCGATCGGTCGTCACCTGATCGCGACCACCATCGCGTCGCTGATCGACCGCCACGCCACGCCCGTCTCCAGAAACCCGGCTTCTTTCAATCGCAGGCAGTGCCACGCGATCGGATGCTCCTCGCCCCCGCTGTGCTGGTCGAATATCTCTCGGCTGCCCGCGTGTTCGTCGGTGAAGCCTGGGTCGCGCGCTACCGTCGCCCACCACTGCTCCCACTCGAGCGCACCCTTGGCGCGGGCGCGTTCCCGGTGCGAGTCCTGGATGGCGGCGTCTAGGGCGTTGAGCATCGGAGTCTCCGGGTCGGGCATGTGATCGGCATTGACGAGCACTCCGCCCGGTCGAACCAGCTTCGCCAGATCGGCATACAGCCGCGTCACCGGCTCACTCTTCATCCAATGCAACGACGTCGCGGTCAGCACGGCATCGAACGGCTCGTCCGGCAACGACTCCATCCAGCCGGGATCGGCCAGATCAGCCGTCACGAACGTGATCCGCGCATCCCCGTCGAACGATCCCCGCGCAATCGCCAGCATCGTCGGATCCACATCGACCGCGACCGATCTCGCACCCGGCAATCGCGTGAACAGCCGTCGGCTGATAGTGCCTGTCCCGCAAGCCAAATCCAGCACGTGCGGCGTCCGGCCGACCGCGGCCGCCACCACATCCATCATCACCCGGAACCGCTCCTCGCGTTCGGGTAGATACAGCTCCTGCTGCTGATCCCAACTGCGCTGCCACAACTCCCAGTCCACGACGCCTCCGTTTCCAGAAAGCACGCAAAGGTCTGCCGAACAGGTGGTATGCACGAACGCGGACGCAGCCGAACCGTGATCGACCGAACGATCTCGCGCGACTTGCCGCCGGACATCGAAGCGGATCTCGGCAGGGAGAGTACACAGGTTTCGACCGAACCCGCGTGGACACTCGCCGGACCACGATGTCACCGTTTCACAAACCTCGGACCTGCACGCTCACGCACAGAAAATCGCTGACGGCCGCCCACGGGTGTCTGGCTCCCGGCGAATGCGCGGGCTGGTTCGCGACCGGATACACCACATGAAGCCCAGCATCTGGCCGCGATATTCGCAGGTAGAGCACCCTGATGACCTATTGTCGGTGGGCATCGGTTGTGTTCGTTTCCTCGTATGAAGGAGAGGTCTGATCGATGAGCGGTACTGCGTTTGCGCGTAGCGCGGTGGCGGCCCTGGCAGCCGCTATCGCCATGGCCGGGGCTGCCGGCGCGGCGTTCGCCCATGTCACGGTGTCGGCGGCGGACGCCTCCAGGGGCGGCTCGGCGGTATTGGTGTTCCGGGTACCGAACGAATCGGCCAGCGGCAGCCCGACCGTCGGAGTGGGAGTGGAGATCTCCGGCGTCACAACCGTCGACACCGAGGCAATGCCGGGATGGAAGGCCGTGGTGGACAAAGACTCCGGCCGCAACATCACCACCGTCACCTGGACCGCGGATCCCGGTACCGGCATTGAAGCGGGGCAGTTCGAGCAGTTCTCGGTCCTGGCCAACGGCCTGCCCGATACCGAGAAAATGACCATGCCCGCAGTACAGACCTATGCCGACGGAAAGGTCGTTCGCTGGGATCAGGTCCCGGCCTCCGGCGACGACGAGCCGGAGTATCCGGCGCCGTCGTTGACGCTGCGGGATGGGGATGACGCGGGCGCGCAAGACCACGGCGACATTCAGGCGACCGGATCGGATGCCGGATCCCCGGACGACACGACCGCGCGCTGGTTGGGCGCGATCGGCATCACGCTCGGCGCGCTGGGCCTGCTCGCGGCAATCGGTATGGCGGTGCGCGGCGGGCACTGATTCACCGACCGACGAGGTCGGCGTCGAATCCGGCACGCTGTCCGACGGATTCAGGCCAGCTTCTTCATCCCCCTCTCAAGGTATAGCCCACCCCGGGGCTTGCGGCAAGACCCGGGTGGTGCCGCAGAATGGCTGGCCGATCGCCATCACCTGCGGAAAAACGGGAGTAGTGAGTGAAAGACACCGATGTGATCATCGTGGGCGCGGGCCCGGTCGGCCTGATGCTGGCGGCCGAGCTGCGGTTGGCGGGCGTGCAACCGCTCGTGCTCGAGCGGCGGCCGCAGCCCGCGGAGATTCCGCGGGCGAACGGTCTCGGCGGGCAGATCCTGCCGCTGCTGCACTACCGAGGCCTGCTCGACCGGTTCCGCGCCGCCAGCACCAATCCCGACCCGGCGCCGGGGTTTCCGTTCGGCGGACTGAGCGTGGATCTGTCCGCGCTGACCGACCCTCCGATCCGGGCGATGCAGATTCCGCAGCCGCGGGTCGAGCGGCTGCTCGACGAACGCGCCGCCGAACGCGGTGTGGAGATCCGCCGCGGCGCCCAAGTTGTCGGGGTGAGCCAGGACGCCGACACCGTGATTGCGGAAGTCCAGGGTCCGGACGGGACCTACCGGGTGACCGCCCGATACCTCGTGGCCTGCGACGGAGGCCGCAGCCGCGTCCGTGAGCTGGCGGGAATCGCGTTCCCCGGTTCCGTGATGCCCGAGGTCAACCGCCTGGCCGAGGTCACCGTGGCGGAGTCGGTGACCCGCCTCGACAACGGTGATCTCGACGTCCCCGGGCTGGGCCGGGTCCGTGCGGGTTTCACGCGGACGGACGACGGTGTCTTCGCGTTCGGGTGGCTCGCCTCCGACGTGCTGCTCGTCTCGACCACCGAGAGCGAACTCACCGAGTACGACAACGACGAGCCGATGACCATGGCGGAGTTCGGCGCGAGCGTTCGCCGCGTGCTTGGCGCGGACGTTCCCCTAGGCGAGGCACGTCGCTTGTCGCGCTACCAGTTTCAGGCGCGACAGGCCGAGAACTACCGTGCCGGAAGAATTCTCGTGGCCGGTGACGCAGCGCACCTGTTCCCCGCGACGGGGGCGTCGATGAACGCCGGTCTGTGCGACGCGGTCAACCTCGCCTGGAAGCTGGCCGCCGACGTCCAGGGCTGGGCGCCCGACGGCCTGCTGGACACCTACCACACCGAACGCCACTACGCGGGCGCCCGCGCGATGCTCCAGGCCCGGGCCCAGGCCGCACTCCGGCGCGGACACGACGCGGAATCCGACGCACTCCGGGAGGTGTTCCGGGAACTGCTCACCGACGAGCAGCCGATGCGCCGCCTCGGCGCCCACATCGCGGGCACCGACCTCCGCTACCCGACCACCCGCACCGACGACCACGCATCGACCGGCACCTTCGCACCCGACCTCGACCTGCGAACCGAGCAGGGCACGACCAGCGTCGCGGCACTGCTCCACGCCGCACGTCCCGTCCTGCTCGTTCTCGCCGATCGCCCGGACCTGCTCGACACCGCCCGCGACTGGAAGGACCGCGTCGACCTCGTCACCGCCGAGACCGACGACCGGCCGGCCGACGCACTGCTGATCCGCCCGGACGGCTACATCGCCTGGGTCGCGACCGCCGACGAGCACGCCGACGCGCCCGCACTGCGCGAAGCACTCGCTCGGTGGTTCGGCACGCAGTGAGGCGTGTCCGCGTGTGACGCTCGCTGAGCGCCCCTTGACCGCTCGGGAGCAAACGGCATTCTGGCCGTAGATGTTTCCGGGCGATCAGGGGCGCTCGGCGCGGGCAGGGAGCGTGCTGGGCCTTGGCGTCAGCGTGTCGAGACAGTTCAGCACCGGCCCAATTCCAGACCTGGTCGGTGCAACCACCACGAGCGGGCGACTCGGGTTCGCGGCTAGCCGTTCATGAGTTGAGCGAGGCGGTCCCAGGCCGGGGAGGAGGCTCCGGGCTGGGACTGCACGGCCAATCGGGCGATGGTCGGGTTGGCGACGGGGCGGGTGTCGGAACGCTTGGGATGGTTGGCGAACCAGTGGCGGGTGCGGTCGGCGAGGCCCGGGAGGCGGGGGTCGTTCGGCGACCAGTCGTAAGCCGCGTCGTGTTCGAGGTAGAGGGCGCAGAACTCGGGATCGCCGAGGAGCTCGCGTTTTTCGGTGATCCACAGGGCCGCGTCCTCGGGTGAGGCGGTCTGCATGAGGATCCAGCCGTCGCGCTCCAGGCGCATCTGGCGCGCGCTGACGCCGAGTTCGCGCAGCTCGTCGAGATAGTCCGCGGCCTCCGGAGAGACGAAGAGCCGGTCGCCACCGCGCAGCTGGGCGAGACGAGTGCGGGTTCGCCGCAGCTGCGCGATGCGGTCTCGCAGGTCGTGGTCGATCTCGGCGATGGCCGCCGTGAGCGCCTCAGGATCGGCGTCGAGCAGGTCCTCGATGCGGGCCAGTGGCACGCCCGCATCGGCCAGGGTCCTGATCTTGACGAGGTCGATGGCGTGTTCGGCGGTGTAGCGCCGGTAGCCGGACGAGTCGCGGTCGGGCTCGGCGAGCAGACCGCGCTCGTGGTAGTGGCGGATGGCTTTGATGGTCACACCGGCGTATTCCGCGAGCCGGCCGATCGTGATCATGCTGGAGATCCTTCCACTCGGCGTTCGGGTCACTCGGGATCGGTCAGGCCCGCCGGGTCAGGCGGCCGCCGCCGTTGCGGAACTGCGCTCGGCCGTCGCGGATGTCGTGATAGGACACGAGCAGGAGGCGCAGGTATCCGTCGAAGGACTCGAGCGGGTAGCCGACGGGCGCGAAGAGTCCGGGCCGGATCGGCACGTAGCGCTGCGGCGGTGCGGCGGTCGCGCCGCCGACGAACTCGGTGAAGATTCCCTCCTGCGATGCGTCCGCCGGTTCGTAGGTCACCCGCTCCTCGAGCTGACCGTCGACGATGCTGATGTCGATGCGCAACTGGTTGGAGCGGTAGGTGCCCACGTAAGGGGTGAGATCGATGTCCTGCGACGATTCGGTGACCAGAGCGGGGATCTGGACGCCGAGATGTTCGCTGAGCAGCCATTGCAGGATCTGATCCTGCAGCACGACCGCCCCCGGGGTGTTGCCGAACGCGGCGAGAACCAAGTCGTGTTCGGGCAGGACGAACAGGATGGACACGCCACCGGGCGATGCTCCCGACATGGCGAGGACGGTCGTGTCGCCGAACGGATACCGCACCCAGCCCAGGCCCATCGGCGGGACGTTCGGGGTCTCCATGTCGTAGGAGACCTGCTGCATCAGCGCGGTCGATTCGGCCGACAGGACGCGCGTGCCGGAGGGGGACACACCGCCCGCGAGGTGGGTGCGCCCGAAGGCGAGCAGGTCGGAGATGGTGCCGATCGGCGTGGCTCCTGCCGGTCCCCAGGTGTCGGGCAGCATGAACATGCGGGTGGGCTTGGCGGCCATGGTCTCCGGGTCAGGGAAGTGGCCGACGGCGGTGCCCCGCAGGATGGCCTGCTCGGCGGAGGTGCAGGAGTTTCGCATGCCGACGGGTGCGTAGATGTCGCGCTCGAGCAGGTCGTGGAAGGACAGTCCGGTCACCACCTCCAGCAGGCGGCCCGCCAGGATCATGCCGCCGTTGGAGTAGCTGAGCTGCTCTCCGGGTTCGAACAGGGTGCCGCAATTGCTCGCGAGGCCGTCGACATAGGCCTTCAGGGCGTCGCGACCTTTGGCATCGGGGAAGAACAGGTCGGCGTCGATGCCGTTGGTGTGCGAGATCAGGTGCCGGACCAGGATCTTGTCCGCCGCGCCCGGTGTGGTGAGCGCGAATTCGGGCAGGTATTTGGTCACCGGCGCGTCGAGGTCGAGGAGTCCGCGATCGATTTGCTGGAGGACCAGCGTGGTGGTCAGGACCTTGGTCACGGAGCCGAAGAGGAATCCGGTGTCTTCGAGCATCGGTGCGCCGGTGGCGATGTTCGCGGTGCCGTGGGCGACGACGACCTGCTCGCC
Organism: Nocardia lijiangensis NBRC 108240; assembly: GCF_001613045.1. Taxonomy (GTDB): domain Bacteria; phylum Actinomycetota; class Actinomycetes; order Mycobacteriales; family Mycobacteriaceae; genus Nocardia; species Nocardia lijiangensis. The sequence goes on from NZ_BDBP01000044.1 coordinate 37,008, forward strand.
TGCGTGGTAGACACCGGCGACGAAGCCGGGGACCATGTTGGCTTCGCAGTAGGCGGCGATCTGCTCGCGGAACTGGGCTTCGACGGTGTGGAGTGCGTTGTCGTTCATGCGGACCATCGTCGAACCCTGCCCCAGGGGCAAGGTCAAGCCCGGAACGAAGAGGGGCTCGCGTAGGTATCGAGGTAGGCGCTGACGAGGCGTCGCGCTTCGTCGATCGTCGCATCGTCCCCGGTCGAGGAACGCCGGAACGCCACGTCGAAGAGCCGGTCCCGAGAGCGTGTCGGCCGACCTCGTTTCGGCCAGGAGCCGGTCACTGCCCAAGGCCCACATCTCGCCGCGCGAGCCATGAGGAAGATTTTGATTATTTCATCATTAATCTAGAGTTAACGTACTTATTGATGATATCATCACAACCACGGCAGACCCGGCCTCGCAGGAAGGAAGCGACATGTCGAGCGACCGCATCGACGTTCATCAGCACCTGATCCCACCTGGCTACCGGGAGGCGCTCCGAACGCACGGGATCGACGCTCCGGGTGGCCGTGAACTGCCCGAATGGACGCCGGAGGCGGCCCTTCGGTTGATGACCGCGGCGGGCATCGGATCCGCCGTGCTCTCGGTCTCGACTCCCGGCACGACGTTTCTGGACGATCCCACCGAGGCCGCGGAACTCGCCCGCACCGTCAACGACTACACCGCGAAGCTGGCCGCCGATCACCCCGATCGTTTCGGCTTCTTCGCCATGCTGCCGATGCCCGATGTAGCCGCGGCCGCCGCCGAAGCCCGGCGAGCGTTGGACGAGCTCGGGGCCGACGGTGTCGTCCTCCTCGGCAACTCGCGGGGCGCCTACCTCGGCGCCGAGGGCCAAGACGACCTGTTCCGCGTCCTCGACGACCGCTCGGCGGTCGTCCTCGTGCATCCCGCGGATCTGCCCGCCGAGGCCGTGCCCGAAATTCCGCCCTTCGCCACCGACTTCCTGCTCGACACGACACGCGCGGCGTATCTCTTGGTACGCAACGGAATCCGCCAGCGCTATCCCCGCATCCGCTTCATCCTCAGCCACGCGGGCGGGTTCGTCCCCTACGCCGCACACCGCATGGCGCTGAGCATCTTCAACCAGACCGGCGCCAGCCCCGTGGACGTCCTCGACGACTTCGCGGGCTTCTACTTCGACACCGCCCTGTCCGCCAGTGCCGCAGCGCTCCCGAGCCTGCTCGCCTTCGCCGAACCCGGGCACGTCCTGTACGGCAGCGACTGGCCCTTCGCGCCCGAACCCGCGGTGCACTACTTCAATGCCGGGCTCGACGAGTACTCCCCGCTCGACGAATCCGCCCGCCGCGGCATCGAGCGCGCGAACGCGGCCACCCTGTTTCCCCGGTTCGGGGGCGCGGCACCGCTGCCGGAAACGCCCTTGCTCGCCAGGGCGCGGAAGCACTTACGGCAACGCGCGTTCCGCGCCATCGCGCGAGCGACAACCAAACGCTGATGTTGCAAGAACTTCTTCAGCGTTTGCCCGGGCGCGGGCCCTAACGTCGAGGGCGCCAACGCAATCCGGGGAGGTTCATCGTGAAGAAATTGCTGTGTGTGCTTGCCGTGTTCGCCGCCGTCGTGGTCGCGGTGGCCGGTACGGCGCAGGCGAAGTCGTATCGGGTGGAGGGTAAGTGCAAGGGGGACATGGCGGGGTACGGGTGGTTCGAGGCCGACACCGACCTCGAAGTCGAGTTCGACGACGGGGACATCGACCGGGAATACCGCTACCTCTACTTCTACGGATTCCTCGACGATGTGGACAACAACTCGCCCCGCGTCACCTGGGACCATCAGCATGTCGTCTACCGCGAGGGCCGCTATGACGTTGCGGTGCCCTATATCTCGGGCGCGGGTCTGTGGTTCAAGGACAACACCCGTGGCAACCGCTGGGTCGAGCTCTGCAATTACTGAATCGAAGGGTGTCGGCGGTCTGTCAGCGCGCTGTCAGCGGCGGCGGTCATTGTCTTTCTTGTCAGCCGGAGACACCGACTCCGGCCCCAGCACAAGGAGCAGAACAATGTCGAACAACACCCTCTCGAACCTGGTCGGCGCCCGCATGGACAGCGCCATCGCGAAGGCCGATCAGCGGATGATCGCGGCGGAGGCGGCGCAGCAGCGGGCAGGCGTGCGTATCGAGGAGGCCAAGGGTTTCGTCCGGCCGACCAAGCAGGAGATCGCGCAGGTGCGGGACGAGGCGCGGGCGCAGGGCAAGCAGCTGGCCGATGACCTGCGGGCGCGCGGCGCCGCTCTGAAGGCCGCGCGATAGACCGTGGGCGGCGGGATCGGCGAACGGGTGAACGCACCCCTGCCGATCCCGCCGAGCGTGACCGCTCGTCACCACCACGCGCGCAACGCCTCCGCGATCCGGCGCAGCGCCGGATCGGAGGTCATGCGCCAGTGCGTGGTGTCCAGCGCGTGGTTGTGCACGGAACCCGTGATCGCGGCAGACCACGTCGACGCGCCTGCCGAGCCGGTCGAATCATCCTGGGCGGCGGTGAAATACACCAGGTCACCGTCGAACGGTCGCGGGCGATAGGCCGCGTCGAGCGCGACCGACGCACCCGCGGCGTCCACGACCCGCTCGATCCGTGCGGCCCCGAACGAGGCGAACGGTTCGGGGAGGGCGCTCAACCGCTCAGCCAGTTGCGACAGATCCACGATGTCGTCCAGGCCGAATTCCACGACTTGTTCGCCGAGCAGTCCACCGAGCAGTTCCGGCACTGGCACCGGCGTCGCCGCGACGGGGAGATCGGAGCCGCCGCGCAGGTGGCTGTCCAGCATTCCCAGCAGCGCCACCTGCTCGCCCTCGTCCTGGAGCTGAACGGCCATGGCGTGCGCCAGCACGCCGCCGAGCGACCAGCCGAGCAGGTGATACGGCCCCTCCGGCTGCACGGCGCGGATCTGTTCGACGTAGAGCCGCGCCCAGTCCTCGATCGAATCCGGAAGCTGGTCGGCCGAACTCAGGGCGGGCGACTGGAGGCCGTAGAGCGGCCGGTCCGCGTCCAGGTGCGCGGCGAGCCCGGCGAACGACCAGGCGATGCCGCCGATCGGGTGGATGCAGAACAGCGGCTCGGCCGTGCCCGAGGTCCGCAGCGGCAGCAGCATGTCGAAGGCCGCGTCCGCACTGTCGGCGCCGCCTGCGCGTAGCTCGGCGACGATGCCCGCCGGGGTCGGCGCGGTGAACACCCACATCACCGGAATCGGCACGGCCACCGCCTCGCTCAACCGTGCGGTCAGCGCGGTCGCGATGAGCGAGTTGCCGCCCAGCTCGAAGAAGTTGTCGTCCAGTCCGATTCGATCGACGCACAGCACTTCCGCGAACACCTCGCAGGTGGTGGTCTCCAACGCGGTCGACGGAGCGCGGTAGGCGCGGGCGGCGAGCTCCGGTTCGGGCAGCGCCGCGCGGTCGAGTTTGCCGACCGGGGTCAAGGGGACCTCATCGAGGACGACGATCGCCGCGGGCACCATGTGCGAGGGCAGCGTTCGCGCGGCCCACTCGATCAAGAGACTCGAGTCCAGGCCGGGTGCCATCACATACGACACCAGAACCGTTGCCCCGGCGGCATTTTCCCTACCGACCGTGACGGCGAAATCCACCTCCGGGTGTTCGGCGAGCACGGCGTCGATCTCGCCGAGCTCGATGCGGAACCCGCGGATCTTCACCTGGAAGTCGGTGCGACCCAGGCACTCCAACTCCCCCGCCGCGTTCCACGTCACGAGGTCGCCCGTGCGGTACATCCGTTCGCCCGCGCCGAAGGGGTTGGCCACGAATCGCTCCGCGGTCAGATCCAGCCTGCCGAAGTAACCGCGCGCCAACTGCGCACCCGCCAAATACAGCTCACCGGGGACGCCGACCGGCACCGGCCGCAGCCGCGAATCCAGGACGTACACCTGGCTGTTCCAGAGCGGGACGCCGATCGGCACCACCACCTCGTCGGCCGGTCGCACCGGGTGATTGGTGATGGACACGGCGGCCTCGGTCGGACCGTACACATTGAACAGCGCCGTATTCGGCGCGGCCGCCGCGAACCTGCGCGCCAGCGCGGCAGGCAGCGTCTCGCCGATGGCCAGCACCCGGCGCAGGGAATCCGGCAGGCGACCCGCCAACAACAAGACGTCCAACATGGACGGCACCATGTGCAGCGTCGTCACACCCTCCCGCGCCATGAGGTCGTTCAGATACGCCGGGTCCCGATGACCGCCTGGTGCGGCGATCACCAACCGGCCGCCGCGCACCGCGGGCGACCAGAACTCCCACACCGACACGTCGAACGTCGCCGCCGTGTTCAACAGCACGACGTCATCGGCGCGCATATCGAATTCGGCTGTCTTCCAGAGCAACTGATTCACGATCGCGCCGTGCGACACCGCGACGCCCTTCGGACGACCCGTGGAACCCGACGTGAAGATCACGTACGCCGTGTGCTCGGCGCGCAACGGCGCGAGGCGGTCCAGGTCGGTGAGCACCGAAGAGTCCATCGCCGATAGGTCCAGCCGATCCAGGCGCACCACCGGCGCGGCGGAAGTGGTGAAATCCGCATCGGCATCGGTCAGCACGCAGACCGGCGCCGCCGTCTCGAGAATGTACTCGGTCCGCTGCGCGGGCTGATCCGGATCGACCGGCACGTACGCACCGCCGGCCTTGCTCACCGCGTACATCGCGACAACCAGATCCACCGACCGCCGAAGGGCGAGCGCCACCCGCGACTCCGGACCAACGCCCAGCGAAATCAGATAGCGCGCAAGGCGATTGACTCGCGCATCCAACTCGGCATAGCGCGTAGGATGGCCGTCCGCGGCCACCAGCGCCACGGACTCCGGCATGGCGGCGACGGTCTCGTCCAGCAGGGAAACCAGCGTGGCGCTCGCATCCACCCGGTGCGCGGTGTCGTTCCATGCCGCGAGAATCCGAGTGCTCTCTTCGGGCGCGAGCAGATCGATCGCACCCACCGGCACCGCCACGTCGGCGGCCACCGCGTCCAGCACCCGGACGAACCGGTCCACGAAACCGCGCACCGTCGACTCGTCGAACAGATCCGCCGCATAGGTGAAGAAGCCGCCGATACCCGCTGGCGTGCCTGCCTCGTCGTAGCTGTCGGCGACGATGACGTGCAGATCGAACTGCGCGAGCTGCCGATCCGTTTCCCACGGGGCGATCGTCAAGCCCGGCAGTTCCATTCGGACCTCGGCCAGATTCTGGAACGACAGACCCACCTGGAACAGCGGATGCCGCGCCGTCGACCGCGCCGGATTCAGCACTTCGACAAGCCGCTCGAACGGGACGTCGGCGTTGGCGAAGGCCTGGAGGTCGGTATCGCGCTGCCGCGCGAGCAATTCCGTGAAGTCCGCGTCCGGGTCCACCCGGGTGCGGAACACCAGGGTGTTGACGAACATGCCGATCAGATCGTCCAGCACCGCTTCGCCGCGTCCCGCCACCGGTGTGCCGATCGCGATGTCCTCGGTGCCCGACAGCCGGGCCAGCAGCACCGCCAGCGCAGTGTGCACGACCATGAACAGCGTCGCGCCCTGCGCCCGCGCCAGCTCCGCCAGCGCCGCGTGGGTGGACGGCTCGATGCGCAGCGGCACGCGCCCGCCCGCGAAGGACTGCACCGCCGGCCGCGGCCGATCCCTCGGCAGCTCCAGCTGATCCGGCAGCCCGGCGAGCGCCTCGCGCCAGTAGGCGATCTGCTGCGCCGCCAGTGAACCCGGCTCGTCCTCGTGACCGAGCAGTGCACGCTGCCACAGCGCGTAGTCCGCGTACTGCACGGCGGGCGGCGTCCACTGCGGTGCCTGTCCCAGCGCACGGGCCGCGTATGCCGCCGCCAGATCGCGGGTCAGCGGGCCGCCCGAGAAGCCGTCGCCCGCGATGTGATGGACGACCATGGCCAAGACGAATTCGCGGTCACCGCCCTGGAACAGCACGGCCCGCACCGGCACCTCGGCGGTGACGTCGAAGGCCGTCGAAAGCAGCTCGGCCACCGCGGTTTCGACATCGGCAACGGCCCGCACGCGCAGCAGCGGAACGCCGGGGTGTCCCGGTGGCAGGACGACCTGTACCGGACCGTCCGCGAGCTGCGGATACACCGTGCGCAGGATCTCGTGCCGCACGACGAGGTCGGTGAACGCCTGCCGCATCGCCTCGCTGTCGAGGTCGCCGGTCAGGCGGATCGCGACCGGGAGGTTGTAGGCGGCCGACCCGGTGTCGAACCTGTTGAGGAACCACATCCGTTGCTGCGCGGGCGACAGCGGAATACGTTCCGGCCGTTGGCCCGCCACCAAGGCGGGACGCCCGCCCGCACCGGTCAGCTCAGCCACCTTGCGCGCGCACCCCGCTATGGTCGGCGCGGCGAACAGCAGCCGCACCGGAACCCTGGCTTCCACCGCCGCGCCGAGACGTGCGGTCACCCTGGTGGCCAGCAGCGAATTGCCGCCGAGCTCGAAGAAATCGTCGTCTGCGCCGATTCGATCGATGCCGAGCACCTCGGTGAACACCTCGGCCACCGTCCGCTCCATGGCCGTGGACGGTTCCCGGAATACGCGTGCCGCGAATTCCGGTTCAGGAAGGGCGTTTCGGTCGAGTTTGCCGACCGCGGTCAGCGGAACCTCGTCGAGCACGACGATCGCGGCGGGCACCATGTGCGACGGCAGCGTCCGCGCGGCCCACCGCGACAGCCGGTCGGCATCGATGCCGCGGCCGGTCACATACGACACCAGAACCGTGACGCCGCTGGGATTCTCACGCCCCACCGTCACCGCGTAGTCCACCAGCGGGTGCCCGCCGAGCACCGCGTCGATCTCACCGAGTTCGATGCGGAAGCCGCGGACCTTCACCTGGAAGTCCGTGCGGCCCAGGCATTCCAGCTCCCAGCCGCCCGATTCCACGGCGGGGACCCATCGGACCAGGTCGCCGGTCCGGTACATGCGCTCGCCGGGCATCCACGGATGCGCGACGAAGCGGTCCGCGGTCGCACCGGAGCGTCCGTGATAGCCGCGCGCGAGCGCGGGACCCGCGAGATACAGCTCACCCGCGACGCCAGCAGGGACCGGATGCAAGCGCTCGTCGAGCACCGTCGCCCACACGCCGGGGACCGGGCGGCCGATCGTGACGCGTTGTCCCGCCAGCAGAGTCGTGTAGGTGGCGCCGATCGTCGCCTCGGTCGGACCGTAGCCGTTGATGAAGCGGCGACCCGGCTGCCACCTGGCGACCAGTTCGGGGGTGGTGGCCTCGCCACCGGCGGATACCACGGCCAGGTCGTCCAGGCCGCTCGGGTCGACGGTGCCGAGCAGCGCCGGCGTGATGATGGTGTGCGTCACCCGCTCGGCGCGCAGCAGGTCGTGCAGTTCCGCGCCGCCGACGATGTCCGGTGGCGCGATCACGAGCGTCGCCCCGCTGTAGAAGGCGCTGGACAGCTCCTCCACCGATTGGTCGAAACTCGGCGAACACACGTGCAGCATCCGGTGTTCCGGTGCGAGGCGCAGCATGTCGACCGTGTGGCCGACCAGTCCGCCGAGCCCGGCGTGGGTGACGGCGACGCCCTTGGGACGGCCCGTCGACCCCGACGTGTAGATCACATACGCCGGATGCGACAGGCGCAGCGGTGCACGCCGGTCCGCGTCGACAGGCGCGGCGGCCGAGTGCGCGGCACACCGAGCCCGCACCGCGGGGTCGTCCAGCAGCAGCCACTCCACCGCGCCGGACAGTCCGGCGGCCTGATCGGAGACGGTGATGCCCAGCGCCGCACCGGAATCGGCGATCATGTAGCGCACCCGCTCCGCCGGATAGGTCGGATCGACCGGCAGATACGCGCCACCGGCCTTGGCGACCGCCCACACCGCGACGATCATCTCGTAGGAGCGCCGCATCGCCAGCGCCACCACGGTTTCCGGCGCGACGCCGCGCTCGATCAGCACGCGCGCCAGCCGCGAGGACAGCTCGTCGAGTTCACCGTAGGTGTACCCGCCGCCCGCGTCGCGCACGGCGATCCGGTCCCGGCCGAAGCGCACGCCCCGGACCAGCAGATCCGGCAAGGTGCCGACGGCAGCGAGCGATCCACCACCCATCCGCGTCAACCGCTCGTGCTCGTCGGCGGCAAGCAGCGGCAGATCGCCGACCGGCAGGTCGGGCCGCTCCGCGAGAGCCGACAGCACTCGAACGAAGCGCTGCGCGAACGTATCCGCGTCGAAGTCACCGAAACGATCACGGGCGTAGCACATCTCGCCGCGCAGGCCGGAGGAGTCATCGGTGAGCGAAAGGGCGAGATCCCCCACCGCTTCCGCCGGTCCCTGGAACGACAATGCCGCCTGGAACAGCGGATGCCGCGCCGACGAGCGGCCCACACCCAGCAGCTCGACCAGTTCGTCGAACGGAATGCCGGAGTGCGCGAAGCCTTCCAGCTCGACCCGGTGCGCGTCCGGCAGGAGGTCCACGAAGCGCGCGCGCCGATCCACCCGGGTACGCAACACCACCTCGGCGCTGCGGCCGTCTCGCACGGGTGAACCGATCGAGACGTCGTCGACGCCCGAAAGTCGTGCCAGCAGTACAGCCAACGCCGTGCGCACGACCGCCGACCAGGTCACCCCCGCGGTGTCCGCGAGCACGCGCAGACCCCGGTGCACCTCGTCCGGCACCGAGAACGCCACGCGCCCACGGTCATCCGGCCCCCGCGCGGCCCGCGGTCCACCCGCGGGCAGCTCCAGATCGGGCAGGCCCGCCAACGCGGTGCGCCAGTACCGGGACCGGGTGATCGAGTCGTCCGATTCGACGTCGAGCAAAAGCGCGGTTTCGGCGGCGGCGCGGTCGGGTGCGTCGAGGAGATCGCCGAGCACGCGACGAAGCCGATCGGCAACGGCCTGCGCCGTCGCATCGGCGACGATGTCGCGCCGGTACTTCATCTGCACCAGCGTCCGGCTGCCGAGGAAGACGAGCACGGTGATCGGATAGTGCGTGTAGTCGGCCCCGTCCAGTCCGTCGACCCGCACGCCGTCGAGAGCGCCGCTGGCCTGCCGCAGGCCCTCCACGTCGACCGGGTACGACTCGAACACCAGCATCGTGTCGAACAGTTCGCCCTGCCCCGCGACGCGCTGGATGGCGCCGAGCCCGAGGTGGTGGTGGTCCAGCAGCGACACCTGCTCAGCCTGCACCCCGTCGATCAGCGCCCGGACCGTCGTGCCCCGATCGAATCGGATGCGCACCGGGATCGCGTCGACGAACAGGCCGATCATTTCGCCGATGCCGTCGAGTTCCGCGGGCCTGCCGGAGATGGTCGCGCCGAAGACGACATCGTCGCGTCCGGTACTGGCCGCGACGACCAGACCCCACGCGGCCTGGATCACCGTGTTGGCGGTGACTTCGGCCGCGGCCGCGTACGCGGTCAGCTCGGCGGTCTGCGCGGCCGACAGCTCGAATTCGCAGAGGCCGAATCCGTTGCCCGATGCCGCGGGCCAGGTCAGTTCGGGGGCGAGCATGGTCGCCGTGGCGCCCGCGAGCACCTCCGACCAGGCCCGCTCCGCGCCCTCGCGATCCTGCTGCGACAGCCAGCGCAGGTAGTCGCGGTAGGGGCGGACCGGCGGCAGCGGCGACGCGTCACCACCGGTCGCGTACAGGACGAGCAACTCCTTCATCAGCAGCGGCATCGACCAGCCGTCGAGCAGGATGTGGTGGCCGGTCAGCACCAGGTGGCTGCGTCCGGAATCGGTGCGGTACAGCGTGAATCGCAGCAGCGGCGCCACCGCGGGATCGAATTCGGTGCGCTGCTCGGCGGCAAGCAGGTCCGGCAGATCGGCATCGGTGACGCCGTCGACGATCCGCCACGGCATCTCGATGCCGTCCACCACCAGCTGCACCGGCGTCCCGTCGGCGGTGGCGACGAAGGCGGAGCGCAGGTTTGCGTGCCGGTCCAGGATGGTCTGGGCCGCCCGGCGCAACCGGTTCGTATCCAGTTCGCCCGTCAGCTCGGCCGCCAGCTGGATGATGTAGGCGTCGACCGATCCGGCGAGCAGTTCGATGAGCACCAGAAGCGAGGACTGGAGCGGCGAGAGCGGCAGCACGTCCGACAGTCCCGGATATGTCCGCCGCCACCGGTCCAGTTCGGCTTGGGAGACCCGCGTCAGCGGCACATCCGAGGGCGTGAGACCGCCCGCGGCCGGGTGCCGCACGTGCCCGGCGACCGCGGCCAGCGCGGCCGTCCAGTCGTCGGCGAGTTCCCGCACCGCCGCCTCGTCGAGGATTCCGCTCGGGTAGCGGAAGCTCGCCTCCATCCGCGGACCGGTCGCGGTGTCGGCGACGATCGCGTTGATATCGATCACCGCCCCGGCGGGCAGCGCGGGATCGTATTCGATCTCGATCTCGCCGAGATCGGCTGCCGGCAGCCAGCTTCCGTCGATCTGGTCGACTGCGCCGCCCGCCGAGGCGCGGCCGAGATAGTTGAAGCCGATCTGTCCGATGTCGCCGGTGAGGCGTCCGGCGGTGCCCGGATCGAGATGGCGCAGCATGCCGAAGCCGATGCCCTTGTCCGGCACCGCGAGCAGTTGTTCCTTGACCGTCTTCAGTACGGTGGCGAGCACCGCGCCGTCGGCGAGCGCCTGCACGGTGTCGATGCCGGACAGGTCGATGGCGACGGGGTAGATGCTGGTGAACCAGCCGAGGGTGCGCGTGAGATCGGCTCCGGGAACGGCGGTTTCCTCGCGTCCGTGGCCTTCGAGCCGGATTCGGGTCGTCGGTGCGTCGACACCGCGCCGCGCCCGCCACGCGCGCACGGACAGCGCCAGCGCGGCGAGCAGTCCGTCGTTGACGCCGCCGCGATACAGCGCGGGAAGCGTGGTCAGCATGGCCTCGGTGACCTCGACCGGCACCTGCACGGTGATCGATCGCATGGTCGGCTCGGTGTCGATCGCGCAGTCGACGGTGCGCGCGCCGAGCAGCGGATCCGGCGTGGTCAGCACCCGCTGCCAGTACCCGGCTTCGGCGGCCCGGCCCGCGGCCGCGTCGGCCAAGCCGTGCGCCCAGCGCCGGAACGACGTGCCGACCGCGGGCAGCGCGATCGGCTGCCCTGCCGCACGCTGCGCCCAGGCCAGCGCCAGATCGGGAATGAGGATGCGCCAGGACACCCCGTCGATCACGTAGTGGTGTGCCGCGACGGCCAGCATGTCGCGCGCGCCCGTCCTGCGCACCCACGCGAAGGCGATCATCTTGGCGGCGGCCGGATCCAGGGCGGTCAGCGCCGAAGCCATTGCCGCACTACCTGTTCGGGTCAACTCGGAGTCGGCCACGGCAGTCGCGTCGATCTCGATCACCAATGCGTCGGCGTCGACCGCGTCGCGCGTCAGCGTTTCGAACCGCCACCGGCCGTCGTCCTGCCACACCCGGGAACACAGCACCTCGTGCCGGTCGAGCACCGCAGCGATCGTCGCGACGAGTCCGGCACGGTCGATGCCATCGGGCAGTGCGAGCACGACGGTCTGGGCGAAGCGATCGCAGGAACCGTTGGTGAGGAATTCGGCGAGCACCGGTGTCAGCGGCACCTCCCCGACACCGCCGCCGGGCAACTCCGCCAGCACCGTCGGCGCCGCGTCCGCGTCGGCCGTCGCGACGCGCGCCAGTCCAGCCACGGTCTTGTGTTCGAACACGTCGCGCGCCGTGAAGACGATTCCGGCTCCCTTCGCCCGCGACACCAGCTGGATCGACATGATGCTGTCGCCGCCGACGGCGAAGAACGAGTCGTTCGCCCCGACCGACTGCACACCGAGCACCTGCGCGAACAGCTCGGCGAGGCGCGATTCGAGGGGGCCGAGCGGCGCACGAGTCGGCGTTGTCTCGAAGACCGTCTCCGGCAACGCCTTTCGATCCAGTTTGCCGTTGGTGGTCAACGGGAGTTCGTCGAGGACGACGATCGCCGAAGGCACCATGTGCGACGGCAGAATCCTCGCCGCGTGCTCGGTGACCAGCGCCGGATCCACCGTGCGGCCCGGTGCGGCGAGCACGTACGACACCAGCGCCGTCGATCCCGACACCATCGTCCGTCCGATCGTGACCGCGAAGCCGACGTCGTCGTGTCCGGCGACCACCGCGTCGATCTCGCCGAGCTCGATGCGGAAGCCGCGCACCTTGACCTGCGTATCGGCGCGCCCCACGTAGTCGAGATCCCAAGGCGCCGAGCGTGATCCTGCGGCGGTGCAGACGGATGCCGGACGCAGGCGCACCACGTCGCCGGTGCGGTACATCCGCGCGCCGGGTCCGCCCCACGGGTTGGGGAGGAAACGTTCGGCGGTCAAGCCGGCCCGGTTGCGGTAGCCGCGGGCCAGCGCGCCACCCGCGAGATACAGCTCGCCCGCCACACCCGGCGGCACCGGGTTCAGCCGCGCGTCCAAGACCAGCGCGGACAGGCCGTGTACCGGCGTACCGATCGTAATGGGCTGTCCGGCGGACAATTCCGCGAACGACGAGACGATGGTGGCCTCGGTCGGGCCGTAGGCGTTGAGATAGCGCCGGCCCGGCTGCCACTTCGCCAGTAGCTCCGGGGTCGTCACGTCTCCACCGACGGCCACCACCGCCAGCGCGTCCAGCCCGGCCGGGTCGACGGTGCCGAGGACCGCCGGGGTGATGATCGTGTGCGTGACCGCCTCGTCGCGCAACAGGTCGCCGAGCTCGGCCCCGCCAACCACACCGGGCGGCACGACGACCAACGTCGCGCCCACGGAGAACGCGCACAGCCACTCGAGCACCGAAGGGTCGAAGCACGGCGAGCAGACCTGCAGGAACCGGTGATGCGGCTCCAGCCGATAGCGTTTCACCGTTTCGTCCAGCATGCCGCCCAGACCTGCGTGGGTCACGGTGACGCCCTTGGGCACACCCGTCGAACCGGACGTGTAGATGACGTACGCGGGGTGTCGCATGCGCAGCGGCGCAAGGCGATCCGCGTCCGTCACCGGGCCGGGCGACCGATCGGCGCATTCCCGCTCGGTAGCCGGGTCGTCGAGCAACAGCCAGTCCACGCCGCCGGGCAGCCGATCCGCGTACTCGGCGCTGGTGATACCGAGCACCGCACCGGAGTCGGACACCATGTGCCGTACCCGTTCCGCGGGATACCCCGGGTCGATCGGCACGTGCGCGCCACCGGCTTTGGCGATGGCCAGCACCGCGGCCACCAGGTCGGCCGAGCGAGGCAGGGCGACGGCGACCGATCGCTCGGGGCCCACGCCGCGGCGGATCAGCACGCGCGCCAATCGCGAAGTGCGCTCGTCGAGTTCGCCGTAGCCGATCGAACGGTTCCGGTCACGCACCGCGATGCGATCGCGACCCAGCGCGACGCCGCTGGTCAACAGGTCGGGCAGGAGGCCGGTGGCCATGACGTCGTCGGCGGCGACGCGGGTCAGCAGCGCCTGCTCGTGCGCGTCGAGCAGCGGGAGGTCGCCGACGTGAACCTCCGGTCGGCGCACGGCAGCCGCGAGCAGCCGGAGGAGGCGCTCGGCGAACACCTGAACGGTGCGCTCGTCGAACAACGCGCGCGAGAAGGTGAAGTCGGCCGCGATGCCGGCCGCGTGCTCCCGAATGTGCAGGGAAAGGTCGTATTTCGCGTGAGGGTCACCGGAACCGGAGGGCTCGACCGCGTGGGGAGCCCGATCTCCGGCCGAGAACATCGTCCGCACCAGCGGGTGGTCCGAATCCAGCAGCGCCGCCAGGCCGTCGAAAGGCAGATCGATTCGCGCGAAGGCTTGTAGCGCAACGTCTTTCGCGTGCGCCAGCAGATGGACGAAGGGGAGGTCCCCCGGCACGCTGGTGCGCAGCACCAGGGTGTTGCCCGATCCGTCGGTGACCGGTGTGCCGATCGCGATGTCGTCGGCGCCGGATAGTCGGGCCAGCAGGACTGCGAAAGTCGCGTGGACGACCGTGAACACGGTTGTGTCGGCCGTCCGCGCGACCTGATGTAGTCGCCGGTGCAGGTCGGCATCGATCGCGAAGCCGACCCGGCCGTCCGCGCCGGTGGGCGCCGCGGGCCTCGGGCGATCGGTGGGCAGGTTCAGCTCGTCCGGCAGGTCCGCGAGCGCGTCGCGCCAGTACCTCGTCTGCGCGATCAGATCGTTGCGATCGTCCAGCAGCGCGAGCGTTTCCGTCGCCGTACGTTCCGGCGCTTCGACGAATTCGCCGAGCAGCGTCCGCAGCCGGTCCGCGAGCGCCCGCGCGGCCGGGGCGGTGATCGTGTCGTGCCGGTGCTGCACTTGTAGTCGCAGCTCGGCGCCCATGTCGACTTGAACGGCCACCGGGTAGTGGGTGTAGTTGACCGCTTGCAGATCGACGATCTCCAGACCGTCGATCGACCCGTAGGCCTGCCGCAGGCCGTCGGCGTCGACGGGATAGGACTCGTACGCCAGCAGCGAGTCGAACAACTCGCCCGCACCGGCGGCGCGCTGGATATCGGCCAGCCCGACGTGATGACCGTCGAGCAGCGAAACCTGTTCGGCCTGAAGCCTGGTCACCAGCTGCTGCAGCGAGGTTCCCGCGTCGAACCGGACCCGGACCGGGACGGTGTTCGCGAACAAGCCGACCATGTCGTCGACTCCGTCGAGCTGCGGCGGCCGCCCGGACACCACCGCGCCGAAGACCACGTCGTCACGTCCGGCGCAAGCGGCGAGCACCAGGCCCCACGCCGCCTGCACCACCGTGTTCACGGTGACCTCCGCCGCGGCGGCGAACGCCGTCAACGCCGCGGTCTCGGCCTGCGACAGGTCCGCGGCGCACACGCCGTAGCCCTCGGCGGGGTGCGCGGGCGGCGCGACAGACGCGGCGAGCATCGTCGGCGTCAGACCGTCCAGCGCGCGGCCCCACGTGCGCAGCGCGGCGTCCCGGTCGTAGTGCGCCAGCCACGCGAGATAGTCGCGATACGGCCGAATCCGCGGCAGCGGCGACGAAACACCGTCCGCGGCATAGGAAATCAGCAGATCCTTCATCAGCAACGGCATCGACCAGCCGTCCAACAGGATGTGATGCGCGGTCAGCACCAGGTGCGTGCGCCCGAAATCGCCGCGGTACACGGTGAATCGCAGCAGCGGCGCCCGCGCCGGATCGAATCCGAGGCGCTGTTCGGCGGTGAAGAACGCCGCCGGATCGGCGTCCGGCGTGTCGACCACCCGCCACGGCACCTCCAGTCCTTCGCCGACGAACTGAACCGCAGCGCCCACGGCCGAGGATCCGAACGCGGACCGCAGGATCGAGTGACGATCCAGCACCGCCTGCGCCGCCCGCCGGAGTCGATCGAGATCGATGGCCCCGGACAATTCCACCGACAGCTGGAGCAGATAGGGGTCCGCGGTCGGCGAGATCTGGGTGAGGAACAGCAAGCCGAGCTGGAGAGGCGAGAGCGGCAGCACGTCGACCAGACCCGGCCGCTCCCGCCGCCAGGTGTCGAGCTCCGCTTGGCCGACCCGCACCAGCGGGACGTCGGCCGGAGTCAGGCCGCCCGCGGAGGAATCGCGCACGTGCCCGGCGAGGACGGTCAGCGCGGCCACCCAGTGGTCGGCCAGTTCCTGGACGGCATCCGCGTCGAGGATGTCGGACGCATAGGCGAAGGACGCGGTCAGCTGCGCGCCGGAGTCGGTGTCGCTGACGAGCGCGTTGATGTCCACCACCGCGGCGGCGGGCATCGCCGGATCCTGTGCGGCGTCGGGGGCGCCCCAGTCGTCGGTCGGCAGCCAGCTCCGATCCGTCAGCGCCTCCGGCAGGTCGCCCGCGGAGATCCGGCCGAGATAGTTGAAGCCGATCTGGCCGAGCGCGCCGCCGAGTTCGGCCTCCGGGTTCAGATAGCGGAGCATGCCGAAGCCGATGCCCTTGTCCGGCACCGCGAGCAGTTGCTCCTTCACCGCCTTGAGCACCGCCGCGGTCGCCTCGCCGCCGCGCCAGGCGGCCTCCGCGTCGATGCCGGACAGATCGAGCGCCACCGGATACATGGTGGTGAACCAGCCGACGGTGCGGGTCAGATCGGCGCCCGCGACGGTGGCCTCCTCGCGGCCGTGCCCCTCGAGCCGCACCCTGGTCGCCGCGGCGTCGACACCCCTCGTCGCCCACCAGGCGCGTGTCGCGAGCGCCAACGCCGCGAGCAGACCGTCGTTCGCCCCGGCCCGGTACAGCGTCGGCAGCTCGGTCAGCACCGCGTGCGTGACCTCGGCGGATACCTCGACCGTGAAGCGCCGCACCGTATCCGACGTGTCGACGGCCGGATCCAGCGCCCGCGCGCCGAGTGGCGGGTCGGCGACGGCCAGAGTTCGCCGCCAGTAGGGCAATTCGTCGGCGCGGTCGGCGGCCGCCTCGGCCAGGCCGTGCGCCCACCGCCGGAACGACGTGCCAACCGCGGGCAGCGTGATCCGTTGCCCGCCATCGTGTTGCGCCCACGCGGCCACCAGGTCCGCGATCAGGATTCGCCACGACACGCCATCGATCACGTAGTGGTGTGCGGCGACGATCAGCGCGTCCCGGCCGTCCTCGCGGGACAGCCAGGTGCAGGCGATCATCCGCCCGGCCGCCGGGTCCAGCGTGTCGAGGGCGGCATCCATTGCGGCACTGGCGGTTTCGCTCAGATCCTCGAGGTCGAGACCCGTGGGGACGTCGACGCGGGTGAGCAGCGCGTCCACATCCATCGCGCCCGCGGGCAGGCTGTTCAGCCGCCACTGCCCGTCGACGGAGCGAACCCGGGCACGCAGCATGTCGTGGTGATCCAGCACGGCGGTGAGCGTGGCCACCAAGCCCGCCCGGTCGATGTGCTCGGGTAGCGCGAGCACCATGTGCTGGGTGAAGCGGCCGTACGACCTGCCCCCGGCCAGATAGGCGGCCAGCACCGGCGTCAGCGGGATCTCTCCGACGCCGCCGCCCGGCAACTCCGCGAGCATCGGCGCGGACTCGCCGCCGACCACCGCGACCCGCGCCAACCCGGCGACCGTGCGGTGCTCGAACACATCCTGGGGCGTGAAGAGGATCCCCGCCGCCCTGGCCCGCGACACCAGCTGGATCGACAGAATGCTGTCGCCGCCCGCGGCGAAGAACGAATCCTCCGCCCCGACCCGCCGCACCCCGAGCACCTGCGCGAACAACTCGGCGATCCGGGTTTCCACCGCGCCCTCCGGGGCGCGCGAGACCGCCGCCTCGAACACCGGCTCGGGCAATGCCTGCCGATCCAGTTTTCCGTTGGCGGTCAACGGAATCGCGTCCAGCATCACGAACGCCGACGGCACCATGTGGCCGGGCAGCGCCGCGCCCGCGAAGCGGGACAGTTCGCTGAAATCCAGCGAAACACCTTCCCTGGCAAGGACATAGGAGACCAGCACGGTCGCGCCGGAGGGCGCGACTCGGCCCAGCGTCGCGGCGTAGTCGACATCGGGGTGGGCGGTGAGCGCGGCGTCGATCTCACCGAGTTCGATGCGGAAGCCGCGGATCTTCACCTGGAAGTCGGTGCGGCCGAGGTACTCGATGTCGCCGTCCGCGGTGCGGCGCACCAGGTCGCCGGTGCGATACATCCGCGCGCCCGCGTCCGCACCGAACGGGCAGGCCACGAATCGTTCCGCCGTGAGCGCCGCCCGCCCCAGGTAGCCCTGCGCCAGCGCGGGGCCGGAGAGGTAGAGCTCGCCGGTGACGTCGGCGGGCACCGGACGCAACCGCGCGTCCAGCACCAGCGCGCCGACGCCGGGGAAGGCGGCGCCGATGGTGATCGGCTGCCCGGGCGCCAGCGCGGCGCTTCCGGTCGCGAGGATGGTGGCCTCGGTGGGACCGTAGCCGTTGTAGAACGATCGCCCCGCGACCGCCCACCGCTCGACCAGTCCGGGACCGAACGCGTCACCCGCGACGACCACGACCCGCAACGCGTCGAGCCCGGCCGGGTCGACCGATTCCAGCGCGGCGGGCGTGATCAGCATGTGGGTGACACGCTCGCGGCGCAGCAGGTCGGCGAGCTCGGGACCGCCGAACACCGTCGGCGGGGACACCACGAGTGTCGCGCCGGAACCGAAGGCGAGCAGCAGTTCGAGCACCGACACGTCGAAGTTCGGCGAGCACACGTGCAGAATCCGCGCGCCCGCGTCCACCGCGTAGCGCTCCCGCGCGGCGGTGACCAGGCTCGCGAGACCGGCGTGGGTCACGACGACGCCCTTCGGGCGGCCGGTCGAGCCGGACGTGTAGATGACGTAGGCCGGATGCTGTTCGGTCAGCGCGCGCACCCGGTCGACGTAGGAGATCGGGTGCGCGGGCCGTGCCGCGATCCGCTCCCGGTGCTGCTGCTCGTCGAGCTCGAGCCAGTCGATGCCCGTGCCGAGCTGCGAGCGGTGCGCCGAGGCGGTCAGGCCGAGCACGGCCCCGGAGTCGGCGACGAGGTAGGCGATGCGTTCCTCAGGCAGGGCGGGGTCGACCGGCACATAGGCCGCTCCGGTCTTCGCGATGGCCCAGACGGCCAGCACCGACTCGATCGAACGGGTGAAGCCGATGGCGACGACGTCACCGGGGCCGACGCCGCGGTCGATCAGTTCCCGCGCCAGTCGCGACGAGGACCGGTCCAGCTCGGTGTAGGTGAGTTCGCGCCGGTCCGCCGGATCGCCGGTCGGGTCATAGCTGAGGGCTATCGTATTGGCCGCGGACTCGACCGCGGCGGTCAGCAGCTGGACGAAAAGCGGATTACTCGACCTCCGACGAATTCGACCCCGAACAGCACGACGAACTCCATCCATCCGAGTACTACATCCCTCTCGCGTCATGCCCGCTCGAGACCCACGAACCCGGTCGGATCCGGTCCGCCGTCCAGCGGCCCGGTGTCGAACAAAGCAAGAAGGAATCGATCGTCGGGGCAATTTCGGCCCCTATCAGACCACAGGTCGCGACGTCGTGACGGCTCAGCGACATCTGCCCAGGCAGGGGCCTGCCTAGCCGATTGCCAGATCTTAGCCACACATCTGTGTGACTCAGACACCCGACCGCCGCCGTGTGACCTAGGACATGCCGATCGCTACGCCGCCACGGCGCGACGAGACGTCACGCCGGTCTCGTCGGCGGCGCCAGGGCCAGGCCGGATCGAGGTCGCCTGGGGATAGCTTCGGACGGGCCCGGGCCGAACCGCGCATACCATGCCCGGCCGGACGGGTCGCGCTCGCGCGGGCCGACGTCCCCTACTCGCCGCGATATCGGGTGACGAAGCGGCGCAGAATCTCTGGCGGGACCGTGATCGTCTCGCGGTGGCCGAGCTCGGTGAGGTAGTCCGCTTCCTCCGGCTTGAAGTACCCCGCGTGGCGATAGGCGTCGATGCGGATCGCGAGACCGTGGCCATCCAGCTCGGGGTGGAACTGGGTTGCGTACACGTGCTGTCCGGTTCGGATCATCTGCACCGGGCAGCTGGACGAGCCCGCAAGCAAGGTCGCGCCGGGGGGCACATCCTGGCAGGCCTCCTTGTGGCCGACGAAGGCGCGGAACGACCGCGGGAGATCGCGCAGGAGGGAATCGGCGGCGGCGCTGTCGGTCAGCTCGATGGTCTGCGCGCCCGCCGTCTCGGCGTACCGGTCGCCGCCGACCTCCCCGCCGAGCACGTCGGCGAGAACGCCCAATCCGTAGCAGGCGCCGAGATACGGGAAGTCACGGCCGACGATCTCGGTGACCAGCTTCTTCAGCCGTGGCTCGAAGCGCTTCTGATAGCCGTACTTGTTCGCCTCGGGGCTGCTGACATTGCTCGGTCCGCCGCCGACGATGACCGCCGCGTAGTCGTCGAGCTCGACATGGGGCAGCTCCTCGTCCATGTGCACCCGCACCACATCGCCGGCGTCGAGATCTCCGGCGCGCAGGATCGCAAAGTACTCGTCATCCGCCGCGGCGCGCTCGGGCCGCAACTGCAAGAGCAAGCAGGGCTTGGCCATGTACCGATTGTGCAAGATCGGAGGCCGCGGAGGGCGTTGCGACGGGCCGTTACCGCGGCCGAGTCGCCCCGCGCGAGGGACCGACCCCAGTTTCGGTGGCCCACCTTTCCTCGTCTGTCGGCGACGCCGCCGCCATCGATAGCGTCTCCGGCGGCGGCTCCCCTCGCCGCCCGAAAGGAATCTCTCGAATGCGTAAGCACCTGCGCGCCGGCATGCTCGTCGGCGCAATCCTGCTCGCTCCGCTGGCCACCGCCGTGCCCGCCTCGGCCATCCCGCTGGAGCCCGCCGCACCCGCCCAGCAGTCCGAGCCGGTCGTCGGCCATGGCTGCATCGGCGGCGGTCCACACTGGAACTGCCTGCTGAGCTCGCTGTCGGCGGGCGGTTCCAGCAAGTAGCAATCTCGAACGACCCACAGCTTGGTCGAACCACAGCTTGGTCGAATCGCGAAACCCCTTCCGAATGGCCGGAGGGGGTTTCGTAGTCCGGCCATCCGGAGGCACGCACGGGTTCCGATGTGCCTCGAACCTGTTGCGACGTAGGTCACATCCCGCTACCCTCCATTCATTCTGAGACGAATTGGTCTCACATGCGGGCCGCGGCCCGCGGAATGTCGAGGAAGAATATGGACTCTCCACTCGTATCCGTCGGCCTGCCACTGGCTTTGGCCGTGATCATGTTCGGCCTGGGATTGTCGCTGACGGTCGCGGACTTCACGCGCATCGCACGAAACCCGAAGACGGTCGCGATCGCGCTCGCGTGCCAACTGGTGGTGCTGCCGGTCGCCGCGTTCGGCTTGGTGCTGTTGTTCGATCTGCCGCCGATCCTCGCGGTCGGGATGATGCTGCTCGCGTCCTCGCCGGGCGGGACCACCGCGAACCTGTTCAGCCACCTGTTCCGCGGCGACGTCGCGCTCAATGTGTCGCTCACCGCGGTCAATTCGATCATCGCGGTGGTCACGGTGCCGCTGGTGACCAACTTCGCCATCGACTATTTCGAACCCGATCAGGGCGCGGGCACGGTCGGCCTGCAGTTCGGCAAGGTGGTCCAGGTGTTCGCGATCGTGCTGATTCCGGTCGCGATCGGGATGACGGTGCGGCGGGTGTCGAGCGCTTTCGCCGATCGCATGGATCGGCCGGTGCGCATCGGTTCGGCGCTGACGCTGATGCTCGTCGTTGTCGGCACCATGGTCGCCGAGCGCGACAACCTGGTCGACTACGCCGTCGACGTCGGCGCCGTCACCACACTGTTCTGCCTGCTCAGCCTGACCGCGGGCTACTTCCTCCCCCGCTGGCTCGGCGTCGACGACCGCCAGGCGATCGCCTGCTCGATGGAAGTGGGCATCCACAACAGCACCATCGCGATCACCATCGCCATCAGCGTCCTGGACAGCACCGAAATGGCCGTTCCCGCAGCCGTTTACGGCGTACTCATGTTCCCGCTCGCCACCGCCGTCGGCTGGCTGCTCACCCGCGGCCAGCCCAGAACCGCCCTCGCCGAAACAGCCTGAGGCACAACGCCTGGGTCGACTCGGCGACGGCCTGTCCTGCCTTCCGATCAGCGCGTCCGGGACCACCGCTCGATCATGAGGCCGAGCCAGGGCTTGGTTGTGCGGGACAGCGATTCATGCAATGCGACTGCCGGGCGGTGCAGGTTCACTCGCCCGGGTCGTCGCCATCCGCGCGCGCCGGGCGGGACAACCGCACCACACCGGCGTCCAGGTCCACGTCGAGCCGCGGCTCGTACACCTGCCCGTCGCTGTCCGCACTGCTTTCGTCCGTCAGCTTCTTGCTCGGGAACAGCTCACCGATGACGCCCACACCTCCACGATAGCCGCGCTGGGGTGGCCTCGTCCTTCGGCCGGGCGCTGCGCAAAACCCTTGCCCGGGGCGCGCGGGGCGGGCATAGAGTTCACCCATGACGAGCAACCCGTTCTTCGAGCGCAGTGCGCTGCCCTACGAGCTGCCGCCGTTCGCGGAGATCCGCGACGAGCATTATCTGCCCGCGTTCGAGCGGGGGATGGCGGAGCAGCTGGCTGAGATCGGGGTGATCACGGCGGACGAAGGGGTGCCGACGTTCGCCGATACCGTTGTGGCGCTGGAACGTTCGGGTGCGCTGCTGACGCGGGTGCTGAATGTGTTCTTCAATATCGTCGGTTCGGATTCCAGCGAGCGGATCGAGGCGATCGAGGCGGAGATCTCCCCGCGGCTCGCCGCGCATCGCGATGCGGTGTATCTGGATCCGAAGCTGTTCGCCAGGATCGACTCGCTGTATCTGCGGCGGGCCGAGCTAGGGCTGGATGCCGAGGAAGCGCGGCTGCTCGAGCAGTACCACATCCGGTTCGTCCGGGCCGGCGCGCGACTGGATGCCGAGGGGCAGGCCGGGTTGCGCGAGCTCAACGCGGAATTGGCCACGGCGGCAACCGAGTTCGGACAGAACTTGTTGGCCGCGACCAATGCGGCGGCGCTGGTCGTTGAGCACGAGGACGAGCTGGCCGGTCTCGGGTCCGCCGCGGTGACGGCCGCGGCCGAGAACGCCCGCTCGCTGGGCAAAGACGGGGCGTGGGCGCTGCGCCTGCAGAACGTCTCGAATCAGCCCGTTCTCGCCGAGTTGGCCGACCGCAACGTGCGGCGCAGGATGCTGGCCGCTTCGCTCGGGCGGGGATTCGGCGCGGACGGCCGCAACGCCGGTCTGGCCGTTCGCATCGCCGCCCTGCGGGCCGAGCGCGCGGCGCTGCTCGGCTACCCGGACCACGCGGCGTACGCGGTGGAAGACCAGACCGCGAAGACCGCGGGCGCGGTGGAGGACATGCTGGGACGGCTGGTGCCGCCCGCCGTCGCCAACGCCGAACGGGAGGCGGCGGAGCTCGCTGCGGCCATGCGCGCGGACGACGCGGACGCCGAGCTGCGCGCCTGGGACTGGCAGTTCTGGTCGGAAAAGCTGAGGGCGGAACGGTTTTCGCTGGACGCCGAGGCGCTGCGCCCCTATTTCGAACTCGAGCGGGTGCTGCGGGACGGGGTGTTCTTCGCCGCCGAGCAGGTCTACGGGATCACCTTCGCCGAGCGCGACGACCTGGTGGGCTATCACCCGGAGGTCCGCGTCTTCGAGGTGTTCGACGCGGACGGCAGCGCGCTGGGACTGTTCCTCGGCGATTTCTTCGCCAGGCCCTCGAAGCGCGGCGGGGCCTGGATGAACGAACTGGTCAGCCAGTCCCGGCTGTTGGGGACGCGGCCGGTGGTGGTGAACAACCTCAATATCGCGAAGCCACCCGCGGGTGCACCCGCCCTGCTGACCTGGGACAACGTCCGGACGCTTTTCCACGAGTTCGGGCACGCGCTGCACGGCCTGTTCTCGGATGTGCGGTTCCCCTTCTTCGCCGGGACCGAGGTGCCGCGCGACTTCGTCGAATTCCCTTCTCAGGTCAACGAGATGTGGATGAGCAGGCCGGAGGTGCTGGCCAACTACGCCAAGCACGTCGAGACCGGCGCGCCCATGCCCGCCGAGCTGGTCGAGCGGATGGCGGCGGCCGAGCGGTTCGGCGAGGGTTTCCGCACCGTCGAGTACCTGGCCGCGGCGCTGCTGGACTGGGCGTGGCACCGCGTCCCCGGCCCGGATGCGCTGACAGGCACCGACGCCGAGGCGTTCGAGGAGCGTGCGCTAGAGCAGGCGGGCGTGGCCATGGCGACGATTCCGCCGCGGTACCGGACCGGGTACTTCGCGCACATCTTCTCCGGCGGCTATGCGGCGGGCTACTACTCCTATATCTGGAGCGAGGTGCTCGACGCCGACACCGTGCAGTGGTTCGAAGACGGCGCCGCACCCGTCCGCGAGAAAGGCGAGACCTTCCGTCGCGAGTTGCTCTCCCGCGGCGGCTCGGTGGACCCGCTGGAGGCGTTCGAGTCCTTCCGCGGCCGTGCCCCCGAGATCGAGCCGCTGCTGGCTCGCCGGGGCCTGGCGGTCTGACCGGCCGCTGACGAAAGGGGCGGACGCCCGCCCGCGCGCATCCGCCACCGGCGGGCGTCGTGCGCGCCGCACCTCGCCGTAGCGGACGCGCCGAACCCGCGCGGCCTTCAGACGTCGCCGACGCCGATGTGCTTACCTTCGGCGACGCGAAAGAGGTCGACCACCGCGAGGATCTCTTCCAGAGTGGCCTCGGGCAGACCTTCGACGGTTTGGGCGAACCGGCGCAAGGCGCGATCGGTGAATTTCGCGACGACGCCGGCATCGCCGCTCTGGCCGAGCAGGCCGCCGTCCGGGCAGGGATGTGCGAGCATGTCCACTCCGTTCCGCCAGCGACGTTGCCGTGCAGTAGCCGTCAACCGATGAAGCCGAGTATCGGGCGACGGCGCCGCGATGTCACTCGACAATCGGGAGAAAGAACGAGGGAAAGTTGGTCACCGGAAACAATACGCGTCATTGCGGGTGGCGAGGCGACATCCGGCGGGCCGGATAGTGTGATTTGCGTTGCGGCACAGCTTGTTTCGCGAGCAGGGCTCATGGTTGGCAAGTCCAGCGCGGTGTGGGATTACATGCCAACGGTGATGCCGCCGAACCGCAAGGGATCAGCACCACCCCGACCGCGCCGCCGACGACCGGGGCGACGTTTCCCACGTGACATCGGCGGGAGCCAACCCGGATCGAGACGACCGCCGCGAGGGGAGCGGCAACCAGCAGCATCGGCATCGCTACGATATTCACTAGGAAAGCGCACTGTTCGACGAGCGGTTATGCCAGTTCTCTGAAATAGCCAGCGAAAAGCTGAACCCGAACCGACCAGCCGGTGTTAATGTTGGGGCCGTCACATCTCCTTCGTGGCATGTGACCCGCGTGAAGGTGAACGGTTCTCTCCGGAACCCTGGGTAGCGGTTCGAGAAGCCCAGGCGCGCAACCGTTCACGCCGCCCCCGGTCATACCGGGGTGGCAAGAGCCCGTTCGGGGGACGGGCGAGGCGACGCTGCCGATGTGGCAGCTCCAAGGTGGTCAGCAAGTCGGCGCGTCCGGAGACACCAGCAGGTCGGTCCGTGTGGACCTGCCGCCGGTGCGCGCCGTGGAGTGAGGTGTCCGAATGCTCGATACCCGACCCAGCACGACGAATTTCCCCGGTTCGGTCCCCCTTTTCCCGAACAAGCCCTCGGCGATACCCGCGCAGGCGGCCGCGAACATAGCGCGCCTGCTGCCCGATCATCCCCTGGTCGGCATCACGGCCTGGGGCCTCGACGGCCTCGAGGTCGTCGGCTGGTCGAGCAGGCAAGCCGCGATACTCGAGCGGGCCGCCGTCGACTTCCCGGATTCGCCGGGCATGGACGTCATCCGGATGCGCAAGAGGATCTCGATCGGCGACCTCGCCGCGGAATCGCGCTGGCGCGACTACTGCGCCCACCTGTGCGAACACGACGTGCGGTCGCTGTACTGTCATCCGCTCGTCTCCGACGGGCAGGTTCTCGGACTGTTGAACCTGTACTCCCACCGCACGAACGCTTTCCGCGCGCGGGGGTGACGCGGACGCGGGGAGGGGACCCCTCCCCGCGTTCCAGCTTCGCCAGGAATCCCTACAACGCCGAACCGGTAACGAGTTCGACGATTCCCATGACGACTCCGAGCACCGTAGTGACCAAATCCAGCACGGCGGAACCGAGTGTCATCATGTCTCCTTTCCGTTTTCCGTGGGCACAACCGGACAAGCCTTGCATGCCGGTCGGTGATATCGATCCGATGACACGCCAGTGCATGCTCCGATCTGGGGCCACACGAAATTCGGATGCGCTGTCGGCATTTCCCTTCGGGACACCTTTAGTATGAAAACCGAAATACAGAGATTCCTGAGCCAGGCGCGAAAAATGTTGTCGGCAGTCGGTCCAGGAGGCACGGTGACCATCTCGCACGGCCCCGTTCTACGTTCGATCTCCGCTGACGACAGCGGAATTCCCCTGGCGATGCCGTCGTTTTCGTCGGCACCGATTGCCAGGTCGACGCTGATCGACCGCCTCGATGCGCTCCTCGCGGCCGACCAGCGGCGGGTGCTGTTGGTTTGCGCGCCCGCCGGGAGCGGCAAGACCGTGCTGCTCGCCGACTGGGCGAGCAGGCTACGGGACCGAGCGGACCGACGCCCCGCGCTCGGTTGGGTCTCGGTGTCCGAGCAGGACCCGGGAGCCGCGCTGTGGCAGACACTGCGCGAACAGCTGGCACTGCCGAAGCCGCCGCACCGCCCGTCCGTCGGCGCTCCCGGCTTCGACGCGGCCCAGCTCGTCGAGACGTTGACCGTTCGCGAAACACCGACGGTGATCGTCATCGACGACGCGCACCTGATCACCGAGCCGCTCGCCCTCGCCGGGCTGGAACACTTCCTGCTGCACGCGCCGCCGATGGTCACCACGGTGGTTTCCGGCCGCTTCGACCCGCCGCTGCGCTGGCATCTGCTCGGGCTGACCGAGCGATCGACCCGGTGGGGCGCGGCCGACCTCGCGATGACCGGCGCGGAGATCGCGGCGTTGTGCCGCGAACACCACTGCGAACTCGACGACGCCGAACTCGCCACGGTCCTCGACCTGACCAAAGGGTGGGCGGCGCTCGTCCGCATCGCCGCGATGTATCTGGCCGCCAACCCCGACCGCTCCGCGGCGCTCGCCGTGCTGGCCAGGCCCCCGCGCGCCGTCTCCGACTTCCTGGTCGGCGAGCTGATCGGCGCGCTGCCGCTGAACGTGCGGCTATTCCTCACCTACACCAGCGTTCCCGCCTCGTTCACCCAGTCGATGGCCGACCACCTGATCGGCGGCGGGGCCGCGCACACGCTCTACGAGCTGGACCGGATGAACTTCCCGGTCACCTCGATCGCGCGCGGCGACGACATCTGGTTCACCTTCCATCCGATGCTGCGCGCGTACTTCCTCGCCGAGATGAACCGGCTCGGCGCGCAGGCCCGTTCCGAACTACACCTGCGGACCGCGAACGCGTTGCGCGCCGCGGGGCTGCCGCGCCACGCGCTGACGCACCTGCTCGACGTCTCCGATCCGCGGCACCTGCGCGGGTTTCTCACCGAATGCGGGACGACGATGGTCCTCGACGGGGACGGCGCCGCGCTGTTCGGTGAGCTGCACCGCGCGCGGCCGAGCCTGCTCGACGACCCCTTCGTCTGGCTGCTGCGGGTCCTCGACGCCCTCTTCCACGGCAGTGCCGCGGACGCGCTGGCCTACCTGGATGTCGCCGAGTCGCGCCGGCCCAGGCCCTCGTTCGCGCCCGCTCACTGGATCGACGCACTGACCGGCGCCGCGACGGTCGATGCCGCCGCCGCCACCGGGTCGGTGTCGGGTCATCTCACGGTGGACACCGCACCGACGGGCAACCCAGACATCGACTGCTACTTGGCGATTCAGTCGGCCACCGCGATGGCGGACGGCGGACGACTCGACCGGGGCGAGGAAATGCTGTTGCGCGGTCTCGCGCTGGCGTTGCACGCGGGCCATCCGCGCCTCGCGCTGCGCGCGCTCACCCGCCTCACCTTCATCGCCTGCGGGCGCGAGGCCACCGCCTCGATGCGGGACCGGGCGAACCGGGCGCTGGTCATCGCCGCCGAGCACGACCTGCTCGACACACCGGACGCGGCGCAGGCGATGACCGCCGCCGGCCTGGCCGCCTACCTGCGCGGCGAGCAGCCCGACCCCAGCCACGCCGCGGCGGCACTGGCTCATCACGCGGTGCAGGACGGGTCCGAGAGCCCGCTCGCCGGATGGCACGGCTACGTGATCGGGCTGCTACTGGCCGTCGACCAGGCCCCCGACCGGCGCGCGGCCATCGACGACCTGCGCCGCGGCACGCAACTGCTGCTCGACAAGGACACCGCGCCCGGCGCGACCGCCGCCCTGATCCCACACGTGGTGTGGGCCCTGCTTGGCATGCACGAGCCGCTGCCCGCGCAGCTGCTCGCCGAACGGGCACAGCAGCTGCTCGGCGACCTGCCCGACATCGTGATCGCCAGGGCCGCGGTGGCCGAGGCGGCCGAGCACAGCCAGGCCGCGCTGACGCTGCTCGCACCGCTGCTGGCCGGGATGGACGTCGTGCGGCCGTCCACCCGAGTCACCGGATGGTTGCTGTACTCGTCCGCGCACCACAGGATCGGCAATGGCGCGAAGGCGCGCAGCGGACTGGAGAACGCGTTGCGGCACGCCGCCGCCGATCACCTGCTCCGGCCCTTCCTCGACGTGCCGAACGCGATAGAACTGCTCGATGTGTATGCGGGCCGATTCGGTCGCTTCGACGCGTTCGGCGATATCGTGCGGCAGAATCGCAACGCCGCCCGCAGCTCGACGCATCCGGCGCTGACCGATGCCGAGATGACCGTGCTCAAACATCTTCCGTCCGGCCGGACGGCCCAGCAGATCGCGGCGGACCTCGGCGTCTCGATCAATACCGTCAAAACGCATCTGCGCTCGATCTACACGAAATTCGGCGCGAACTCACGGGTCGCCGCGCTCGACTACGCCCGGCGCAGCGGCGTGCTCTGACCGCGCGCGATCGTTTTCCGGAAATCTCATCCGCGGCGTGTGAGGCGCGCCGTCTGTGCGGCGCGCCAGACTCGACCATCGCGCAGCCACAGGGAGGAGAGCCATGCCGGTCCCGACCAGATACCAGTTCGTCATCGATGGCGAACTGTCCGACCGCGCCCTGGCCGCCTTCCCCGACCTCGACGCCGCACAATCCAGCATCGGCACCACCTCGCTGTTCGGGCCGGTGCCCGATCCGACCGCGATGCGCGCCATCCTGGCCATGATCGACAACCTCGGCCTCACCCTGCTCGAGATGCGCCAGCTGCCGGACTGACGCCGCGCACGTCAGCGCTGGGTGTCCTCCTCGCCGGAGGCACGGAACTGCGCCCGCTTCCAGTCGCCGTAGGGCTCGTCGCGCTCGCGCACCGCCTCCCGGAATCCCACGGTGGCCGCGCGCAACTGGAAGGCATAGCCCTCGCGGGTGTGCCGGGAGATGCCGTCGAACACGGTGCTGACCATGCCCGAGGTGGCCACGCCCTGCGCGAGCAGCGCGCTGTTGAGCGCGAGCTTGGCCATGATGAGCTGGTTGACCGGCATCCGCGCGATCCGGGCAACCAGCGCTTCGGTGCGCTCGTCGAGTTCCTCGGCCGGGCACGATTCGACGGCGAGACCCCATTCCGCGGCCTGCTTGCCGCTGAGGCAGTCGCCGGTGAACAGCAGCCGCTTGGCGAGCTGGTCGCCCAGCCGGTGCGCCCACATGCCCGCCGCCGGGATGCCCCAGACGCGGGTGGGCGGGTAGCCGATCTTGGTGTCATCGGCGCAGATGATCTGGTCGGCGAACAGCGCGATGTCGGTGCCGCCCGCGATCGCGAAGCCGTGCAGTTTGGCCACGGTCGGCTTGTTCGCGTGCAGCAAGCTGGAGAAGCCGCGGTTGAAGCGGCTCATCATCTGGTAGTCGACCATCGGATCCCAGGTGCCCCAGGGATTGTGGTTGCGCGCCTGCACGGCCGGATCGAGGACGGTGCCGTCCACCGGCGCCGCGCCGCCCTCGGGCGCGAAGCCGTTCTCCGCGAAGATCGACAGGTCGTAGCCGCCGCAGAAACCTTTGCCGCGCCCGGACACCAGGATCACGTGCACGCGCGGGTCCAGGTCGGCCCGCTCGACCGCCGCGGCGAGTTCGATCGGGGTGTCCGCGGTGATCGCGTTGCCGTGTTCGGGGCGGTCGAAGGTGATGCGCGCGACCCGATCGGTGACCTCGTAGGTCAGGGTTCGGTACCGGATGTCGGCCTGTGCCTGCTCCCGGTCGGCGAACAAGGAGTCCTTGCCTTCGGTCAGGCCTTCGTACCAGGCGGCCGGGCGGGTGCCTGCGTGGTCGGTGTAGTCGGGCAACGGGAATTCCCTTCGACGATCGGACGGATGCTTGATCAGAACTTGGGCGTGACGCGTTCGATGATGGCCCCCGTGTCGACGCCGTGGGGCAGAGTTCCGAACACGTCGCCGTGATCGTGGCCGAGCCTGCTGACGGTGAACCCGTCGGCGACCGCCGGGTGTCCGTACCGCACCAGCAGCGAGGCCTGCAGCACCTGCGCCATCTCGCCGACGACGCGGCGGGCGCGGTACTGGATCGTGTCGAAGTCGGCGAACCGTCCGCGCAGATCGGCGATCGCGGCATCGAGCCTGGCGTCCGCGCCGCGGGCGCGCTCGACCTCGTCGAAGAAGACGCCGAGGGTGTCCGGCTGTTTGGCCAGCGCGCGCAACGTGTCGAGGGCGGCCACATTGCCCGAGCCCTCCCACACCGACATCAGCGGCGCCTCCCGGTACAGCCTCGGCATCCGCGATTCCTCGACGTATCCGTTGCCGCCGAGGCACTCCAGTGCTTCGGCGGCGTGGATCGGCCCGCGCTTGCACACGTAGTACTTGCTGACCGCCAAGGCGATCCGGCGCAGCCGATCGGCGGTCTCGTCGCCGGACACGGCCCGGTCGGTCACCTCGGCGAGCCACAGCCCGACGGTGGTCGCGCCTTCGGCCTCCAGCGCAAGGTCGGCGAGCACGTTTCGCATCAGCGGCTGGTCGATCAGGTGCGCGCCGAACGCGCGGCGATGAGTGGCGTGGTGCACGGCCATGGCGACGCCCGCGCGCATCCCGGAAGCCGAGCCGAGTGTGCAGTCGAGCCTGGTCAGGTTCACCATCTCGATGATCGTCGGGACGCCGCGGCCCTCCTCGCCGACCAGCCAGCCGACGGTGTCGTCGTACTCGACCTCGCTGCTCGCGTTGGAGTGGTTGCCGAGTTTGTTCTTCAGGCGCTGGAGGTTGAAGGTGTTGCGGGTGCCGTCGGGCAGCACGCGCGGCACGAAGAAGCACGACAGTCCGCCCGGCGCCTGCGCCAGCACCAGGAAGATGTCCGACATGGGCGCCGAGGTGAACCATTTGTGCCCGGTGATGCGGTAGGTGCCGTCCGCGCTCGGCGTCGCGGTCGTCGTGTTCGCGCGGACGTCCGATCCGCCCTGCTTCTCGGTCATCGACATGCCCGCGACGATTCCGCGTTTGGTCGACGGCACGCGCAGGCCGGGGTCGTATTCCTTGGCGACGAGCAGCGGCTCGTACTGCGCCGCCAGCTCGGCGTTCGCGCGCAGCGCGGGCACCACGGCGTAGGTCATCGAGATCGGACAGCCGTGCCCGGCGTCGACCTGGCTCCACACGCTCATCTTCGCGGCGCGGACCAGGTGCGGGCTCGGACCGGAGTCGGCCCATGGCGCGCCGTGCAGGCCGAAGCCCACCGCGTACTCCATCAACCGGTGATAGCTCGGGTCGTATTCGACCTCGTCGATCCGGTTCCCGTAGCGGTCGTGGGTGCGCAACACCGGCGGGTGCGCCTCGGCGAGGTCGCCGAGCGCCTGCGCTTCGGCGCTACCCGCCAGCCTGCCGACCGCGCGCACGTCCTCGATGGCTCGCTCGGCTCCGGCCCTGCGCAAGGCCTCCAGAATCACCGGCTGCTCGGCCGCGTCGTAATCCACCAGCGGCGGAACCTGATTCGTCACCTCATGCGTCGCCATGGCAACCCCGTCCTCTCGACTATTACAATCCTCTGTCACGCGCCACACCATTGCAATACCCACCCGGGGAGTTGCTCCCACAGCCCGTCCGCACCCCGCACAACGGCACCGGCTGTGTGAAGGGTTGACGCGGTGTGTGGGGTGCCGGGGCCGCTTCGGGCGTGCGGCCGGTTGACTAGCATCGGCTCATGGATTCGCAGGGGACGCCGGTGCGCAAGCTCACCGCGCGGTCGGCGATCCTCAGTGCGCTGCTCGGTGCGCATCCCGCGGAGGCGCCGGTCAGCTGGATCGTGCGGGTGGCGATCGGGCTCGGACTTCAGGAGTCGGCGGTGCGCGCGGCGCTGACCCGCATGGTCGCGGGCGGCGATCTGGAGCGCCGCGACAGCGCCTATCGCCTCGCGCCGCGGCTGATCGAACGCCAGCACCGGCAGGACGAGGCCATGCACCCGCCCACCGGCGCATGGGACGGAACCTGGCGGCTGGCCATCGTCACCGTCGGCGCCGACGACTCCACCGACCGGGCCGCGCTCCGGGAAATATTGCGCGCCAAGAAGTTCGGCGAACTGCGCGAGGGCGTGTGGACCCGCCCGGACAATCTCGGCACCGAGTTCCCCGCCGCCGCGGCCCGCCGGATGACCGTCTTCACCGGCCACCCTGGCGAACCGGACCGCGAACTCGCCGGACGGCTCTTCCACCCGGAGGCCTGGGCCGAGGACGCCCGGCTGCTGCTGTCCGCCATGGCGGCCGCCGAATCCATCGGCGACCGCTTCGAAATCGCCGCCGCGACCGTCCGGCACATCCTCAACGACCCGATGCTGCCCACCGAACTCCTCCCCCGCCCCTGGCCCGGCCGCGAACTACGCGAGGCGTACCTGGCCTTCCGCACGGAATTCGCGGAGTTCGCCGAGGCGCTGATGCGCAGCGGCGCGCCGAGACAGCGATAGGCGCACCGGTCGTCGACCTGCTCGAGGGGGCGCGGCCTGGCATGCTTGCTGGATGGGCATCGGGGAGGTCACGGTCGAATTCGCATCCGAGTTGGCGCCGTTCGTGGCCGCCGGGTTGCGCGGGGGTGCGTCGAGGGTGCGCGTCGACGGGGTGTCGAGCGTGGGGCATGTGGTGGAGTCGCTCGGGGTTCCGCTCACCGAAGTGGGGGCGTTGGTCGTGAACGCCGAGACGGTGGGGCCCGCGTATGTGCCCGTCGACGGGGATTCGCTCGTGGTGCGTGCGGTGACACGTCCGCAGCCGATGCCCGAGCCGATGCGCTTCCTGCTCGACATCCACCTGGGCACGTTGGCGCGGCGGCTGCGGCTGCTCGGCGTCGATGCCGCCTACGAGAATCCCGATATCGGGGACGCCGCGCTGGCGGCGCGCTCGGCCGCCGAGCGGCGAATCCTGCTCTCCCGTGACCGCGGACTGCTGCGGCGGCGCGAAATCTACGCGGGCGCTTACGTGTACAGCCACCAGCCCGCCGAGCAACTCGACGACGTGCTCTCGCGTTTCACCCCCGGCCTCGCCCCGTGGACGCGATGCACCACCTGCAACGGCCTGCTACGCGAGGCCGACAAGACGGCGATGCGCGGACGATTGCCGGACCAGACCGAACAGACCTACGACACCTTCGCGCAGTGCGTGGACTGCGGCCAAACCTATTGGAAGGGTGCGCATCACGCCCGGCTCGACGCGATCGTCGCGCACGCGCAGCGGAAGTTCGGGTCGTGACCGAGCGGCCTCACGTCGCGCCCGTCTCGCCGCGGTAGTCCTCCCCGGCGATCAGCAGATCCCGCAGCCGCGCCGCCGGGTCGAGCTCGATGCCGAGCGCGCGCAGCCGGTGGTCGATCAGCAGCCATGCCTCGGCGGTGAGCTGGTCGACCAGTTCCTCCCGCGTGCTCTCCCGATGCGTCAGCCACCAGCGCACGGAGGCGTCGATCAGCCCGAGCAGCGCGATGATGAGCCGCTCCGCCGCGGCCCGGTCGGAACCGAAGCGCGGAATGTATCGCGTTGCGGCGGTGAAGATCTCGGAGGCGAAGGCACTGCCGCCGACGCGCGGTTCGTCGTTGCCGAGGCGGTAGTTGCGCTCCACGAGGAAGCGATACAGATTCGGGTGCTCCCCCGCCCAGGCGACGTGTTCGGCGATGGGAGCCCGGATGACGTCGATCGGCGTGCCGTCGACGTCGAAGGTGGCGCGGATGCGGGCGGTGAGTTCCGCGTGCGCGTGGCGCGCGACCGCGCGGTCGAGTTCCTCTTTGCCCGCGATGTGCCGGTAGACGTGCGTGCGCACCAGTCCGGCGTGGTCGGCGATCTGCCCGATCGAGGCGTCGGGCCCATGCTCTTCGATGGCTGCGACGGCCGCCGCCACCAGCGCTCGGCGGCGTTCGACGCCGCCGGGCCCGCGCGCGCCCGAGCGGCGGGTTTCGGCGGTGTCGGTCCAGCGCTGTCGTCCCACGCGGCCCACCGTATCCGACGCCTTCGGTCTCGAGTTCCCGTCTTGTCCCAGCGCAAGCGATGGTACACACTGTACCCGTAAACACTGGTCACAAGTATTGCCAGTAATACGCCGAGCCTAAGGAGTCTCGATGGCCGCCTACCGGTCGTGTTGGATGAACGACGACCTGGACGCGCTGCGTGAACTCGCGCGCGCCTTCTTCGAGAAGGAAGTCGCGCCCAACGTCGACAAGTACATCGCCCAGCACCACGTCGACCGCGACCTGTGGAACAAGGCGGGCGAACTGGGCCTGCTCTGCCTGTCCATCCCGGAGGAGTACGGCGGTGGCGGCGGCACTTTCGCGCACGAGGCCGTGCTGATCGAGGAGCAGGCCAGGGTGGTCGACACCGCGTGGGGCCAGAGCCTGCACAACGGCATCGTCGCGCACTACCTGCTCGCCTACGGCACCGAGGAGCAGAAGCTGCACTGGTTGCCGAAGATGGCCAGCGGCGAGGTCGTCGGCGCGATCGCGATGACCGAGCCGGGCACCGGCTCCGACCTGCAGAGCGTCAAGACCAAGGCGGTCCGCGACGGCGACGAGTACGTCGTCAACGGATCCAAGACCTTCATCACCAACGGCGCCCAGGCCGACCTGATCATCGTCGTGGTCAAGACCGACACCAGCCAGGGCGCGGCGGGCATCAGCCTGGTACTCGTCGAGGCCGACCGCGCGGGCTTCCGCCGCGGCCGGGTGCTGGACAAGATCGGCCAGAAGGGCCAGGACACCTCCGAGCTGTTCTTCGAAGACGTGCGCATCCCGGTCGCCAACCTGCTCGGCGCGCAGGAGGGCCAGGGCTTCGTCCAGCTCATGCAGCAGCTGCCGCAGGAGCGCCTGATCATCGCCGTCGGCTCGGTGGCGGGCATGGAGACCGCGCTGGAGCACACGCTGCGCTACACCAAGGAGCGCGAGGCGTTCGGCCGCCCGGTCTTCGGCTTCCAGAATTCGAAGTTCAAGCTGGCCGAGGTCGCCACCGAGGCGAAGATCGCGCGCGTCTTCACCGACGACTGCATCGCCAAGCACATCGAGGGCGAACTCGACATCCCGACCGTGGCGATGGCGAAGTGGTGGACCACCGAGCGCGCCATGTCGGTCGCCAGCGAATGCCTCCAGCTGCACGGCGGCTACGGGTACATGACCGAATACCCGATCTCGCGCATGTGGGTCGACAACCGGGTGCAGATGATCTACGCGGGCACCAACGAGATCATGAAGGAAATCATCGCAAGGTCGCTGTGAGAGAACACCGTTGTGCCGCCCGGCATCGGCTGCGGCACAACGGTATTCGACACCGAGACGGGCCGTCGCGCGGCGACGCGGTGTCCGTGTCGCATCAGCGGTGCGGACCGACGTCGTGCGCGGCGCCGCCCGCGATGGCCCCGAGCTTGTCCGGGTTCGCGATGTTGTGCACCGCGACGACCCGGCCGTGCTCGTCCAGATCCAGGGTGATCACCGCGATCACCCGGCCCGCCCCGGTGAACACGATGCCGGGCCCGCCGTTGACCGGCAGCACGCTGACGGTCATCTCGGAGATCTCGACGCCTTCGTAGGTTCGCGGCCGGGCCAGACCGGCGAACCACGCCGCCACGGTGCCCGCGCCGACGATCGGGCGCAGTGCCTGGCGCACTTTGCCTCCGCCGTCGGTCCACAGCGTGACGTCCGGAGCGAGCAGCTCCATCAGCGCGTTGATGTCACCGCCGGTGGCCGCGCTCAGAAATCGCTCGGTGGCTTGCTGTTTGGTGGCGCTGTCCTCCTCGAACCGTGGCCTGCGGGCGTGCACGTGCTTGCGCGCCCGCAGCGCCGCCTGCCGCACCGCGGCCTCCGAACGTTCCACGGCCACCGCGATTTCGGCGTAACTGAAGTCGAACACCTCCTTCAGCACGAACACCGATCGCTCCAACGGGCTGAGCGTCTCCAGCACGACCAGCATGGCCAGCGACACCGAATCGGCGCCCGCCACCGCGTCGGCGGTGTCGCCGGTGGTGAGGATCGGCTCCGGAAGCCACGGGCCCACATAGGTTTCCCGCTTGTGCTGCACCGAGCGGAGCCGATCCATCGCCAGATTCGACACGATCCTGGCCAGGTACGCCTTGGGATCGGTGACCGCGGACCGGTCCGCCGCCGACCACTTGAACCACGCGTCCTGCACGACGTCCTCGGCGTCGGCGGCGGTGCCGAGTATCCGATAGGCGACCGCGAACAACAGATTCCGGTACTCGGCGAAGGTTTCCTGATCCCGGTCGGTCATGCCGCCTCGATCCTGGTGCTGCGACCGCCCTTGCG
Organism: Nocardia lijiangensis NBRC 108240; assembly: GCF_001613045.1. Classification (GTDB taxonomy): domain Bacteria; phylum Actinomycetota; class Actinomycetes; order Mycobacteriales; family Mycobacteriaceae; genus Nocardia; species Nocardia lijiangensis. Next base: position 73,203 of record NZ_BDBP01000044.1, read on the forward strand.
CCACACCGCCGAAGCCACCGCGCCGTACTTCTTCACCCGGGTGAACACGTCCCACGGCGCGGCGTTGACGGCCTCCTTGTAGGACACCGCGCGCTTGCCGGTGAGCACGAACCGGTTCGCGCTGTCGTCGGGCCTGGTGAACTGCACGACCGCGTCGCCGCGGCCGAGGCTGATCGGGAGGTGGAAGTATCCGAACCGGAAGGGCTTGGGCTGCTTGCCTTTCAGATCGAGCGCGATGGACAGCGCCACGTGCGCTCCGGTCGGCATGCCGCTCTGGCAGGTGCCGTGGATGACGCCGTAGTTCTGCCGCACCGCGGCCGCGTCGCCGATGGCGTAGACGTTCGGGTGCGACACCGAGCGCAGCACCGTGTCGGTGATGATCCGGCCGCGGTCGTCGACCGTCAGTCCCGCCTGCTCGGCCAGCGGCGAGACCCGCACGCCCGCGGTCCACAGCACCACGTCGGCGGGCAGGTAATCGCCGCCGACGAACTCGACGGTGTCCGGCCCGACCTTCGCGACCTCCACGCCCGTGCGCACGGTGACGCCGAGCCGTGCCAGCCCGTCCTGCAGATACGTGCGCGCCTTCTCGCTCAGCGCCGCGCCCGGCTCCGCCCGGCCGAGCAGGGTGACGCGCAGGCCGGGGTACCGGTCGGCGAGCTCGGCGGAGGACTCCACACCGGTGAGCCCGGTGCCGCAGACCACCACGTGGGCGCCCGCCTCGAGGCGATGCAGCCGCGACGCGAGCTGCCGCGCCTCGGCGAGGTTGTAGAGGGTGTGCGCGTGGTCGGCGACGCCGGGGACGGACTCGGTGTCGGCGACACTGCCCAGGGCGTAGACCAGGGTGTCGTAGCGCAGGGTGCGGGCGCCGTCGACCAGGACCGTCTGCGCGGCGGCGTCGATCGCCGTCACCCAGCCCTGCACGAACTCGACACCCATACCCTCGATCATGTCGGGAATCTGGAAATCGGCCACTTCCTCGCCCGCCGCGGTCTGGTGCAGGCGCAAGCGCTCGGTGAACCGGGTCTGTGGATTGACCAGCGTGATGCGCACATCGTCACGCTTGCGGGTACGGGCGGCCAAGGCTGTCGCCGCCGTCATGCCCGCGTAGCCTGCGCCCAGGATCAGGATCTCGGTCATCATCGCGTCCTTCGCTGTCGAATCGTTCGCTGACAGACTCGAGACGGATTCTGTGCGCGCCGCCGTGACATCACGGAGAGTGATCCGCACCACAGCGACTTCCCTGGCCATCCTCACGCGGGCACCGCCCGGCGCGGCGCGCGGCTATCCGCCAGGCGCTGCGCTGCGATCCCGCACCGAGGCGCTTGCCCCACGAGGAACCGGTGGCCGCGATGTCGGCGGCGCTCGCCTGCCTCACGCCGGTGATCGTGAGGCCTTGTGTCGCAAAGGGTGCGGCGAGGCCGCGCAGATCGTTCTCGTCGATCGGCGGCAGACCGGATCCGCGGTCGTGCTCGATCACCGAGACGAGAATCGACAGCGAGGCGCGCGGCTTCAGCAGCCGCGCGAGCCCCGCGACGATCACCGGATCCGCGGTGACCACGCCGCGCAGCAGCGAGCCCCACGGGAAATACACGGTGACCGCGTCGGCGACGCCGTCCAGTTCCGGTGGCAGCCGCTCGGCGGCCGCCACCACGAACAACGCGTTCGGGAGCTTGCCGCGGGCGGCCTTGCGGGAGGCCTCGGACATGCCCGCCGCATGGGCGTCCACGCCGATCACCAGACGCTCCGGGTCGGCGGTCGCCGCGGCGAGCACCGCGCGCCCGTCGCCCGTACCCAGGTCGATCTGGACCGCCGAATGGCGGCCGATCAGGTCTCGGGCTTAACCGACGTCCACATCGCGGATCTTCTTGCCGCTGACGATTCGCATGGACGCGACAGTAACCAGACGCGGCGGCGGACGCATCCGATTTTCGGCGGGCGGCTCAGCCCCGCGCGGCGATCCTGGCCTGCACTTCGGGGCGGCGCAGCGGCGGCACCGCCTTCGGCGGCACCTTGCGGTCCGGCAGCTCGGCGAGCAGGCGGGTCGTCACCGCGGCGATGTCGGCCACCGCGGACTCCACCACCGGACGCGTCGCCGCGGAGACGCTGGACAGGCCGGCGACCTTGCGCACGTACTGCAGCGCCGCCGCCTCGATCTCCTCCGGTGTCGCCGCGGGCTCCAGCCCGCGCAGGGCAGTGATGTTTCGGCACATGCTTCGAGGCTACCGAGGGTGTACGACATCGCCCCGGGCTCTGCCGCGCGGTCCGGCGTAAGGTCGGGACGGTCGGTACGGGAGGGAGAGGGGGCGCGGTGATCGTTGTTGCGGTGCTCGTCGGCGTCGGGGTGCTCGCGGTGTTCGCCGGGCTGCACTGGTATCTGTGGCGGCGCATGGTGCGGGACACGACCGCGCCGCGGACGGTGGCGCGGCGGATCGGGACCGCGGTGCTTGCGGCGGGTCCGCTGCTGCTGATCGGCGCGTCCGTCGGCGAATCGGCCGGACTCCCGTTCCCCCTCGTGCGGGCTGTCGCCTGGCCCGGCTATCTGTGGGGCGCGCTGCTGGTGTATCTGCTGCTCGCGCTGCTGGTGGGCGAGGCGCTGCGGCCACTGCTGCTGCGCTGGTTCGCGCGCGAATCCGCCGAGGACACAACCGCTTCGACGCAGCGGGACGAATCCGCCTACGCGGCAAACACTTCGACCGCACCGGGCGCAGAACCGGCCGACGGGCCGACCGAGTCAGCAGCCACACCGGCTACGAGTCACGCAGCATCCGCCAAAGGGGCAAGCACGCCGACGGATCGAGGCCGAACTTCCGCGTCGGCAGCTCCGGCGCAGCAGACCCGAGAACCTGCCGACGCTGCGAGCGCTCGCAAGCAAGCCGGTACCGCCGTCGATACCGAAGCGACGCAAGCGGTTACCGCCACTCCCAAGCCGATATCGCGGCGGATCTTCGTGTCCCGCGCGGTGGCCGGGACCGCCGCGCTCACCGCCGCGAGCACCGTCGGCGTCGGCGCGTACGGCGTCCTGAACGGACCGCAGGTGAAGCGGCTGACCGTACCGCTGGCCAGGCTCCCCCGTTCGGCGCACGGATTCCGGATCGCCGTGGTCAGCGATGTGCACCTGGGTCCGATCCTGGGCCGGGGCTTCGCCGAGCGGGTGGTCCGCACGATCAACGACACCCAGCCCGATCTCATCGCGGTGGTCGGCGACCTGGTGGACGGCAGCGTCGAGGACCTGCGCCCCGCGGTGGAACCGCTGGCCCGGCTGCGCGCCAGGCACGGCGCGTATTTCGTCACCGGCAACCACGAATACTTCTCCGGAGCGGAAGAATGGATCGAGCACGTGCAGGATCTCGGGCTGCACTTGCTCGCCAACGACCGGACCGAACTGCCCGGCTTCGACCTCGCCGGCGTCAACGACGTGCAGGGCGAACGCATCGGGCAGGGACCGGATTTCGACAAGGCGCTCGGCGATCGCGATCCGGCGCGCACCGCGGTCCTGCTGGCGCACCAGCCCATCCAGATCCACGACGCCGTGGCCCACGGCGTCGACCTGCAACTGTCGGGGCACACCCACGGCGGCCAGCTCTGGCCCGGGAATTTCCTCGCCGCGCTGGCGAATCCGACCGTCGCCGGACTGGAGCGCTACGGCGACACCCAGCTGTACGTGACGCGCGGGGCCGGTGCGTGGGGGCCGCCCGTCCGGGTCGGCGCGCCCTCCGAGATCACCGTCGTCGAGCTCGCCGCGGCACATGCTTGACACACCGCAGGGAAGATGGCGCGTCGCCGGTGAAACGCGGCGCACGGGGACGGCGAGGTATACGATTCGACAGGCACCGATGACGGCGCTCGGTGCGAAATCGATGGAGGACCATGTGTCCGGTGTGTTCAACCCCGTAGCGGCCGAAATCGGCGCGAACGGCAGCGGGGTAGGCCTCCTCTCGGAACTGGTGCAGCACCTCAGACAGAATCGGACGGCGCTGCGCGAGGAGTGGGCGCGCCGCATCACCGAGGCTCAGCTGCTCACCGCGATGTCGGCCGAGGAAATGTTCTCCGAGGTCACCGCGGTCTACGACAACTACGTGGCCGTGCTGGAGACCGGTTCGGTCGAGGCGCTGCAGGCCTACGCGCGCGACCTGTCCGAGCGCATCTTCCCGCGCGGAGTCGAGACCGACGAGGTGCTCGGCATCGTGCTCCTGCTGCGAGATGTGCTGGCCCGCTCGCTGTTCGAGAAGTACCAGTCCGATTTCGAGCTGCTGAACCGGGTGCTGGATGCCTACGAACCCG